>CAZLVK010000013.1:0-38196 GCA_964563025.1 uncultured Bacteroidaceae bacterium
AAATCTGTTGTCAGTGACTTCGGTGGTTCGAATCCACCCCCTCCCACCAAGAAAAAGGACAAGCAAACGCTTGTCTTTTTTCTTTAGAGGGGGTGTCTTTGCAGACTTATACAAGTCTGCGTGCTCCGCACTCGAACCACCGATGTGCTGACCGCGAGCGACAAGTGGAGCAAGCGCATCGCATTTGCAAAGATTGTGCGAAGCGGACATAGACAAAGTTGTAGACGCTACGGGCGATAGACGCAAGCGTCAGCCCTTCGCTATTAAATGCCCCTCCCACCAAGAAAAAGGCTACGATGAAAGTCGTAGCCTTTTTCTTAATGAAATTTGCCTAACGGCAAGTGAAATATTGCTCCGCAATATGAAATACACCTACGGTGTGTGAAATGTGCGCCAACGCACGTTGTGGCAAATTTAATTTCACTTGATGCTATGCATCAAATTTCACTATGCCGGAAGGCATAACTTCATGCCAAAGCCTTGCGCTTCACTAAAAACCGTAGTATAATACAAACAACAAGGGGTGATAACTATGTCTGAAAGCAAACTGTGTGATATGTCGTTAGATTTCGCTATTGAAATCATCAATCTTGTCAAAAACCTAAAATAAAAAAAATATTATCTAATCAAATTGGCAGAAGCGGTACTTCAATCGGTGCGAATATCCGTGAAGCGCAATACGCCCACGGCAAAGCAGATTTTGTATTGAAACTACAAATCGCACTAAAAGAAACTAACGAAACAAGATATTGGCTTGAACTTTTGTATAGAACTAATTATATTGATGAAGCAACCTACAAAAATCTTGATTCTGCTTGTATAAGTATTAGGGTAATGTTGATTTCATCGGTAAATACGATTAAAGGAAATAACAAATGAGATTTATTGACTGGAATATAAGTTATCAAGGAGATATCAAAAGTAAATTCAAGTACTTGCAAACAATTGTTACAAAGGATAGTTGTGTAATTTTACAAGAGGTAAAACCTCATGCATACGAATATATCAAAGAGCAATTACAAAACGATTATCAACTTTTTTATTCTCTAAATTATAGAAAACCGAGCAAATACGATTCAGATGCACGAAAGCTTGGGGTGTTAATTATTATTCACAAAAGTTTTCACGTTGAAGATTCCGGAGTAATAGAACGCAGTCCTTTCCCCGATAGGACAATGTACATAACTTTTAATTGTGAAAACAAAAGTGTTAAAGTTTTGGCTCTTCATTCTTTGACCGGTTGCAATTATTATAGAACAAAATCAGTTCAATATGATTCTTTCACGGAGTTTATTGAGTATTTTCAACCGGATGTTATCGGAATTGATGCTAATGAGCCGGAAATAGACCATTATGATATCAAACAAATGGAGTTTTTTGATAACGGTCCCGGTGCGAAACACTTTTTCTATAAAATTGATGAAATAGGTTTGGTTGATTCTTTTGTAAAATTTAATAATATTACCGTGTGCGAAAAGGGCGTTCCGCTTGCGAAATCGCATAATATAAGACGAAAGGGCGCAGTCAGATACGACTTCGTCTTTGTAAAAAATAGTTATGAAATCCATGCAATGGATTACTATTATGAAGATGCAATAAAAGCAGGAAGCGATCATGCTTTATTGTTGTGCGATTTGAAATAATTCACATGACTTATAGTTATAATGCGTATAATTGCACAAAACGTAGTATCGCAAATTTTCACCCTTTACAAACGGTTATAGTTTTGTTATAATATCTTCATTATAATACTAACGCGGGCGCGTAGCCCAAAGAAGGGATTTATGGTAAAAGTTACGATCGAATTCAATTACGATTGGATGATTACGCAAATCGGCAACGAGATCAATCCTATCGAATATACCGACGGTCTGTTTTCACGGTTTTTCGGAGACGATTACAAAATTGTGTACAATTCCGTAAGTGAAATCTGCTTTCTCGTGAACAATGCGGAAAAGGAAACCGTTGTAAACAAAATCGAGTCTCTCGTAAAAGCGGACAATTATCTTTCGGCGGACAACTTCACGATGAACGTCGAAACCGAGGACGAAGAAGAAAAATCGGATTCGGACGACGAACTCCTTGGCGTGAAAGAAATCAAACTCGGTAAATTTAACGATAAAGCAGAGAATAAGGAAGAGGAGAAAAAGGATTCCCTCGAGAAGATAGTCGACGAAGTTCACTCCTTGATTGGAGCGGGCGAGTTCAAGAAACTTATCCACGAACTTATCGACGTCGCGCCTCAAATTACGGCGCATAAGACGCAGAAATCCTTTGCGTTCCAAAGTTATTTGTTCGCAATCAACGACGGTTGCGGAATAGGTCGTTACGTAAAAATCCTTTACGACGTACTCGATGCGCTTGACATTTTCAAGAAAGGTCGTCGCCCCGCGTCGTATTCACGCACTTTGAGTGCGTCCGGCAAGGGCGATTCGGATGAGAAAATTCTCATGGAAGAGATTGAACTCATCGATAAAGAGTGTGTCGAAAATTCGGTTATTTGTTTCGATTTGCGCAACTGGGTGAACAAACTCGGTGATCCCGCCTTCAAAAACTTCTTGTTCAAACTCCGCAAATTTGAAGAGGATTTCGTTTTCATATTCCAAGTTCCGTTCGTAGAACCTTACGCGCTCAAAAATATCGAAAGAGAAATTGCGGACGTTATGTACATAAAGACGGTGTCTTTCCGTCCGTACAACAACGAGGAATTGAAGGAAATCGCAGTGAGAGATCTTGACGAATTCGGCTATTCCTGCGACGACGAGGCGCTCGAAATCATCTTCCAAAGAATTAACGAGGAGAAAAACTACGGTAGATTCTACGGCGAAGATACGGTGAAAAAAGTGGTCGACGAAACCATATTCACCAAACAACTCACCAACGCAAGAAACGGCAAGGACGATACGTATATTCTCAAAGAGGATATAAAATCCCTTTGCAGTACCTATTCTTCGGGCGAGAAGTCGGGGAAAGAACTCCTTGACGAACTCATTGGACTCGAATCCGTCAAAAAGACGCTTGCGGATATTATCGCTCAGGTCAAATTCGCAAAACAGAGCAGTACTCTTAAAACGCCGTGTATCCATATGCGCTTTACCGGCAACCCCGGCACCGGCAAAACCACCGTCGCAAGAATACTCGGTCTTCTTATGAAAGAGAACGGAATACTCAGAAACGGCTATTTCTTCGAGTGTATGGGTAGGGACCTTTGCGGACAATATATAGGCGAAACCTCGCCAAAGACTCAGAACAAGTGTCGCGATGCATACGGCTCGGTCTTGTTTATAGACGAGGCGTATTCGCTCTATAACTCTGCAAGCGACGGACGCGATTACGGAAAAGAGGCTCTGACCGCACTAATCGCCGAAATGGAAAATCACCGCGACGACTTAATCGTCATTATGGCGGGATACTCGGACGATATGAAGACGCTTATGGACGGCAATTCGGGACTTAAGAGCCGTATGCCGTACGAGATTTATTTCCCGAATTACACGAGAGAGGAATTGGCGTCGATATTTATGAGTATGGCGAAGAAAGACTTCGACGTAGAGGACGGTCTCAACGAAAAAGTCAGCGAGTATTTCGGCTCCTTGCCCGACGATTTCGTCGAATCCAAAGATTTTGCGAACGCGCGTTTCGTTCGTAACCTCTTTGAAAGAACTTGGAGCAAGTCTGCGTCGAGAAGTATGTATGAAAACAGTGACCGTCCCGTCGTCAAAATCGAGGATTTCACGTCCGCAACCGCGGAAAGCGAATTTTCCGATTTCAATATACCTAAAAAAGTAACTCTCGGTTTCTGAGAGCAGGAGGATAAATTATGGATAATAACGAACAAGAATTGAGAATTAAAAACGCTAAACGTGTGTATGACACTCTCGTCGAAAGTTTTCAAAGTCAAGACCTCAAATTCGAGAAAAGCGACAATGATTTCACCGTTCAGTTGGGTATGAAAGGGGACGATCTCCCTATGGATATAATGTTCAGAATCAATCCGTATCTCGAATCGATTATCTGCACGTCTCTTTTGCCGTTCACGATTCCCGAAGATAAAATCACAGAAGTTTTGTATGCCGTCAACGCTTTGAACGCACGCTTTGGCGTCGGCAACTTCGAGTACGATCCCGGCACGAACAAAATCGCATTCAGAGTCACCACGACCTACACCGATTGTATCGTCGGCAAAGGATTGTTCATTCAGTTGCTCGTCATCTGCAACACTATCGTAGACGAATACAACGATAAGTTCTTTATGTTCGTCAAGGGCAAAGTCGGTTTCGAGGCATTCATGCCGGATGGCGGCGATGACGACGATGACGACGGCAACGCCGACGAAGACGAAAAATTGTAATCAACCGTGTCCGTCCCTTAGGGGACGGATTTTGCGTAAATAAAGGAAAGGACATCGATATTATGAAAAAATCCGTTCTTCAAAACTATGCGCGCCTTATCGCAAGAAAGGGTATCAACGTGCAAAAAGGACAAGAAGTTATCGTAGTTGCCGGTCTCGACCAACCCGATTTCGTGAAAATGGTCGTAGAGGAGTGCTATAAAGCGGGCGCCGGCAAAGTTATCGTTGAGTTCAGTTATCAGCCCATCGTGAAATTGAACTACCGCTATCGTACTCTCAAAACTCTCTCTCATATGGAAAAGTGGGAAATCGAGAAGTTGGAGCATCGCGCAACCGCATTGCCCGCAATGATTTATCTCGAATCCGACGATCCGGACGGGCTTAAAGGCGTCAATCAGTCGAAAGTCGCAAAGTCTCAACAAGCGAGATTCCCGATAGTCAAACCTTTCCGCGACAGAATGGAAGACAAATATCAATGGTGTATTTGCGCCGTTCCCGGAAAAGCATGGGCTAAAAAGGTATTCCCCGAACTTCGCGTAAATCAAGCGATAGAGAAACTTTGGGAAGCGATTTTGTACACTTCGCGCGCGGACGGTCCCAATCCCGAACTTCAATGGGAAGAACATAACCGCGACTTGTCTTCGAGATGCGAATATATCAATTCCTTAGGCATCAAAGAATTGCATTATAGGTCATCTAACGGCACAGATTTGACCGTTGGGCTTATAGACGACGGCATTTTCTGCGGTGGTGCCGAGGACACTCTCGGAACGGGTATCACCTACAATCCTAATATTCCGAGCGAAGAAGTTTTCACTTCTCCCATGAAAGGAAAGGCGGATGGCAAAGTCGTTGCGACTCGTCCGCTCTCTTATCGCGGTGAAGTCATCGACGACTTTTACGTCGTGTTCAAGGACGGCAAAGCGGTGGACGTGCATGCAGGCAAGAACGAAGAACTTTTGCGCACGATGATTTCTATGGATGAAAACGCCGCGTATCTCGGTGAGTGTGCGCTCGTGCCGTACGATTCTCCCATTCGTAACTCCGAAATCACCTTCTACAACACGCTTTTCGATGAAAACGCATGCTGTCACTTGGCGTTCGGTATGGGATTCAACGCATGCCTCAAAGACTACGGCAAGTATACTTTCGAGGAGTGCAAAGCAAAAGGTATCAACGATTCTATCATCCACGTCGATTTTATGATTGGTTCTCCCGACCTCAATATCGACGCGATAACCAAGGACGGAAAAGTCGTTGCACTGTTCCGCGACGGAAACTGGGCGTTCTAAAAAGTGCGTTAGAATATGAAAAAAGTAGCAATTGTTTTCCTAATCGCAATTATTCTGATTTCTTGCGTCGGGCTCACCGCGTGCAACTATACGCGCGACGAAAATCATTTGCGCGGGATTTACGGCATTTCGTCGAGTACGTTTACGGATAGCGACGGCGTCGAGTATAATTACGGTGACGACTATGAGTATTTATTGCTCGTCATAAACAAAGATTTGTCCGCGTTCGTTCGCTCGAAGAGAGCGGGAGAGGATGAAAATTCCTATCCCGTGACTCTTAGTTACGAAATGAACGACGACGGCGAAATCGATAACGTTACGATTTCGGGTATAAAAATGCCCGTTCGTAGCGAGAACGACAAGTATGGATTTGTCGAAATCGAAGAGGACGAGGGTACCTCGTTCACGTTCCGTTCGTTCGGTTCACTAAGGCTTGTCAGCAGTTCTAATTCCGTCAAAGTCATAAACGGCGATACCGTATGGATAAAAAGTAAAACCGTATTCAAGAGACTATATAAGATGACGGGGGATTGCAATCAAAAACGCGCAATACGCAAGCAAACGAAGTCGATTGAGGATAGACAGTCCGCAACCGACGAAGATTAAAACAAAACCGTTCAATTCGCGCCCGAAATCGGGCGCATTTTTTTTGTTTTCCGTATAAAAACAAATCGGAATGCTCAAAATTGCGGTATGAACGATTATACCGAACCATATGACGAAAAAGAAAGAGTTTTCCCCGAAAACGAGGCGTGCGATATGATAAACGGACTTTTCGACGCAATCGAAAAATCTATGCTTGACGAGGTTTTGAAGGAGAAAAACTATGATTAGCAGAGAGGATTATCAGGCGCACGTTAAAGCCGTTCAACCCAAATCGCCTATGTTCAGAAGCCTTTTGGCGTCTTTTCTCGTGGGCGGAATAATTTGCTGTATCGGTGAGGGCATAAGCGATATAATCAAACTTATTTCTCCCGAAATGCCGAAAGAGGACGTTGGCAGTTGGACTTCGATGAGTATGATTTTTCTCGGAGCGTTTTTGACCGCTATCGGCGTCTACGACAAAATCGGACACTTTGCGGGTGCGGGTTCGATTGTACCGATAACCGGGTTCGCAAACTCGATAGTTTCTCCCGCAATGGAGTATAATCGCGAAGGCGTTTTCCTCGGAGTATGCTCGAAAATGTTCACGATTGCGGGACCGATTATCGTTTTCGGCACCGTTGGTAGCGTTATCGTCGGAATTATCGGCTTGTTTATTTGATATGAAAATAGGTAAAAACAGTTTCAAACTTAATAATTCGGTGTATATCAAGAGCGGATATACCATAGTCGGAGATAAAGAAAACGACGGAAATTTCAGCGGAAACTTCGACTTGGTGCTGTCCGACGACCTTTGGGGTGAGAAATCTTACGAAAAAGCGGAATGTAAAATGCATCGAGAGGCGATTTCGGGCGCGATTGCGAAAGCGGGAATCGAGCGAGACGACGTAGATATTATGCTTGCGGGCGATCTTCTCAACGAAATCACCGCATCGAGCCTTGCCGCGCGCAATTTTCCTACGCCGTTTTTAGGGCTATACAACGCATGTTCGACTTTCAGCGAAAGCATAATTCTTGGTAGCGTTTTGATTGACGGCGGATTTGCGAATATAGTAACTTGCTCGACGTCGAGCCATTTTTCCTCGGCAGAAAGGCAATATCGTTTTCCGCTCGAACTCGGAAATCAGCGTACTCCCACGGCGCAATGGACGATTACCGGGGCAGGTTGCACGGTTTTGACTCGCGAAAAACCGAAAAAAGAGGACGGAGTGCAAAAAACCGACCAAAATCTCGAAGATATGAGGGAAGACGACAGAGAAATCGTAGAAAGTACGGGCAATAAGCAGGTTTTCTATGAAAAAACACACGTCGCAAAGGTTACGGAAGGAACTTTCGGTAGGGTTATCGACCTCGGGATGGACGACGAAAGCAATATGGGGGCGGCTATGGCTCCCGCTTGCGCAAACACGATAATGCGCCATTTAGAAGATTTCGGACGAACCGTCGATTATTACGACGCGATATTTACGGGGGACCTCGGCAGGCACGGGAAAGAACTCCTCGAATTTATCCTTGCAAGGGAAGGGATACTTATGCCGGACACTTATATGGATTGCGGAGCGTCTTATTTCAAGCCCGAACAACGAAGTTATCAAGGCGGTTCGGGGGCGGGGTGCGTAAATACGGTTTTCAACGGTTATATCTTGAATAAACTCGAAAACGGCACTTTGAACAAAATTCTCGTCGTACCTACGGGTGCATTGCTCAGCAAAGATACCCCTCTTCAAAAAGAGACGATACCGGGAATTTCGCACGCATTCGTCGTCGAAACCGAACCGTACGAAAGGGACGTCGTCGAAGAAACGGAGAAAACCAAAAGCAAAAAGCGCAATCCGTTCGGTAGAAAAATCAACTGAAAACAGAAAGAAATACGCCGAAAATCGAGAAAAGTATTCTCAAAAACGGCGAAAATTAGAATAAATTATGGCAATGGAATATTTTTTGAGTTATCTGAAAACCTTCGCGGTTGGCGGTGCGGTATGTCTTCTCGGACAAATCCTCATAAACAAAACGAAAATGACGTCGGCACGTATTCTCGTTACTTTTTTGCTCCTCGGATTGGTGCTTGAAATCGCGGGTGCGTTCGAGTATATGGAAGAATTTGCGGGAGCAGGCGTTACTATACCTATTATGGGGTTTGGCAGTAATCTTGCAAAAGGCGCACTAAAAGGCGCAAAGGAGAGCGGAATTTTGGGTGCAATCAAAGGCGGTATGACGGCGGTGTCGGCAGGGTTGACTTCCGCAATAGTTTTCGGATTTTTCTTTGCGCTTATATTCAAATCCAAGAGCAAGAAATTTTAGCGTGCACTTGCACTCGGTATCGTATCCGATGTAATGTGCGTATGTATTGGTTTTTTCAGATTTGTATTTCTATTTCGGATTTGGATTTGGTTTCATCGGGAATTCAGTTTATGTCCGCCAAAATCGATAATCTAACCGCACGAATTGCTTTATGATAAGTTCAATAGGCTTCCGTTTACGTCGAGATACGTGGACGGAATTTTGCCGACTATAAGATTTTCGCAGACTAATACCTCCGCTTTTACTTGTATGACTTGGTCCGCTATCGGCGTTATTACGTCTATGTCCGCATAGACGTCAACATAAATTTTGTGCAAGGTTTGATTTATTCCCGCCGATACGAATGAGGAAACGAAATCGCAATACGCCGTGCCGATAGGCACGATATTTATGCTGACGTCGGGGCCTAATCCCGTGAGCAAAGCAAGTCCCGTGAAAGTACCGAAGGCTATATCCACCGTTTGAACGCCGAGAGCGTCGAGATTTGCTTGCGCCAAATTTGCAATTTGTCTTGCAATAGAGTTGATTTTCGGAGAATTTGCCTGAACCATCGATATATTGCCTTCGCTATCTTTTACGACGGTAAACAGTTCGTCGTACGTTACGTTTTCGTTCAGTACCGAAGTTGCGGCAAGATTTATTGCATTCGTGCCTATGGCGCGCACGGTCGCATCCGAGTTTTCCACTACGGTAGGGACGATATTCGATCTAAAATAGGTCGCCGACGCAACGAATACGCCGACGAATATGGCGATAGCGACCGATACTCGGATTATTCGAGGTTTCAATACCGTTTTGATTTTCGACACGTTCAATTATATGCGACGGCTATCGTCTTTGAGAATTGAAAACGCTACTCGCCGTTCGATTATCTCATCATTTTTGCCAAGTTTGGCGAGAAAGTTGACTTATAACTAAATTATTGTTAAACTATAAAACAGTATTTTACGTGCGCAGGCACGAATCAGGAGTTTATATGAAAGAACAGATGGAAAAAATCAAGTCTGACGCTCTCGAAGCAATCGCTTCCGCTTCGACTTCGGTCGAACTCAACGACGTCAGAGTGCGCTTCCTCGGCAAAAACGGCGAAATCACCTCCGTTATGAAGGGACTTGCCAAGGTGCCCAAGGAAGAAAAACCCGCTATGGGCAAACTTCTCAACGAGGTCAGAGGAAAAATCGAATCCGCTCTCGAAGAGAAAATCGCAAAAGTCACCGAAGAAGAGAAGAACGCAAGGCTCAAAGCCGAAGCGGTCGACGTGACTTTCCCCGCGACCTACGGCAAAAACGGTACTTTGCACCCGATTACTAAGGTCAAAAACGAAATCGTAAATATCTTTTTACAAATGGGATTTGCGGTTGCAGAAGGTCCCGAAATCGAAACCGACCTTTTCAATTTCCAACTTTTGAACGTACCGAAGGACCATCCGGCGCGTGATATGCAAGACACGTTCTACGTGGCGGACGATATTGTTCTTCGCACGCATACTTCGCCTATGCAAGCGCGTATTATGACCTCTCAACAACCGCCTATCCGCGTCATCATTCCTGGCAAGGTTTACCGCAGTGACGACGACGCTTCGCACTCTCCGATTTTCAACCAGATAGAGGGACTTGCGGTGGATAAACATATCACTATCGGCGACCTTCAAGGCTGTTTGCAAACCTTTGCGGAGAAAATGTTCGACAAGGATACGAAAGTCCGTTTGCGCCCGTCTTATTTCCCGTTCACCGAGCCGTCCGTCGAAGCGGACGTCACCTGCGCCATTTGCCACGGCAAGGGTTGCAGAGTGTGTAAGGGCACCGGTTGGGTGGAAATTCTCGGAGCGGGTATCGTCAATCCCGCCGTTCTCGATATGTGCGGAATAGATTCCAAGGAATACAGCGGTTTCGCGTTCGGCTTCGGAATCGAGCGTATCGCTATGATTAAGTACGGCATTCCCAATATCAAACTTTTCTACGAGAACGACGTCAGATTCTTGAAACAATTCAACTAAGGAGGGAGATAAAATGTTAGCACCTATTTCATGGCTCAAAGATTACGTAGATATAAACGTCTCTCCCGAGGTCCTCGCGAAGAAACTCGTCGCGATAGGGTTTGAGGTTGAAGAGATAATTTACCAAGAAAAAACCGCGTCCAAAGTGGTTGTCGGCAAAATCGTCGAAGTCGAAAAACACCCCAATGCCGACAGACTTCGCGTGACTCAAATCGATATCGGACACAAGACCATTCAAGTCGTGACCAACGTTCCCGTAGTCGGTGGCGAAACCATCGCGGTAGCACTCGACGGAGCGGTGCTTGCGGACGGTCATAAAATCGTCAAAGGCGAACTCAGGGGAGTTATTTCCGAGGGTATGCTTTGCGGACTCGAAGAAGTCGGAGCGACCGAGGACGACGTCGAAAACCAATCTATGGGGGATATAATCCTCTTCAAAGACGGCACTCCTCTCGGCGGAAACGCACTGAAAGCGATGGGCTTCGACGAAGTTATTCTCGACGTGGGCGTGACGGCAAACCGCCCCGATTGCAACAGTATCTATAAACTTGCAAAGGAAGTCGCCGTTGCTCTCAAAACCACTTGCAGAGAACCCGTTATCGACTATAAAGCGGTCGGCGGAAACGTCTCCGATATGGTCTCCGTCGAGGTCAAAAACCCCGAACTTTGTCCGAGATATATGGCGGCAGGCGTCAAGAACGTCCGCATTTTCCCGTCCTCGTTCAAGATTAGACAACGTCTCCATGCGGTGGGTATTCGCCCCATCAACAACGTGGTGGATATAACGAACTACGTCCTCACCGAAATCGGACAACCTATGCACGCGTTCGATTCGAGAGAACTCGACGGCAATAAGATAGTCGTCCGCACCGCTAACGACGGTGAAGAAATCGTGTCCCTCGACGGCAAACTCAACAAGTTGAAAGACAGTATGCTCGTCATTTGCGACGAGAACAAGCCGGTTGCCGTAGCGGGCATTATGGGCGGTGAGTACAGCGGTATCAAAGACGATACATCCGCGATTATCTTTGAATCCGCAAAATTCGCACGCGACAGCGTCCGTAGAACTTCGAGAGCATTGACTCTCAGAAGCGATTCGTCCGCTCGCTTTGAAAAAGGTATCGACTTCGCATCTCAGGAATACGGCATCAAACGCGCGCTCACTATGATTGCCGAGAGCGGTAGCGGTGATATTGTCGAGGGCATCATCGACGTCAAAGTCCCGTTTGAAAAGGTTAGAGATATAACCTTTACCACTAAGAAAATCCAAGAAATAGTAGGTTGCAAAGTGCCTAAGACGACTTTGATAGCCATACTTGCACGTCTCGGTATCGAATGTACCGACGAGGGCAAGCAAATCGTCGCACACGTCAAAGAGGACAGAGAAGACGTCGTCGGCGTGAACGATATTGCGGAAGAATTTATCCGCGTTTACGGCTATTCCCACGTCACTCCGACTTTGTTCGAGTATTCCAAACTCACCAAAGGCGGTAAACCCGAAAAAATGCTTTTCGTAGACGAGATTAAATCCGCTTTGTCCGAACTCGGTCTCAACGAATGCGTGACTTATTCCTTCACGACTCCGAAGTTTGCGGATATTCTCCGCTTGCCCGAGGACGCAAAGGAAAGAAATACCGTAAATCTCATCAATCCTCTCGGCGAAGGTCTCAGCGTAATGCGTACCACTCTCGTGCACAGTATGCTCGAAACCCTCTCCTATAACGTGTCACACTTCAACAAAGAAGCAACGTTGTTCGAGGTCGCAAAGGTCTATCTTCCCAAGTCGCTTCCTCTCACGGAATTGCCCGTCGAAGAAGAAAGACTTGTCGTCGGTATGTACGGCGGAGTGGACTTTTTCGCAATCAAAGGCGTTGTCGAAGGACTCCTCGATGCGTTGCATCTCGGCGGTAAGTATGCAAAAGCGGAAGTGAATTATTTGCACCCCGGCAGAAGCGCGGTGCTTTACGTGGACGGTGAAGAAATCGGTGTTCTCGGCGAAGTCCATCCCGATGTCAGCGCGAAGTATGATACCGATCAAAGACTGTACGTTGCGGAACTCTCCGTCGATAAACTGTTTGCCAAGAGAAGCGGTGTGAAGAAATTCTCGACGTTCTCGAAATTCCCGACCGTCGAACGCGATCTTGCGATAGTTGTAGGCGACGAAGTGTCCGTAGGGGATATGCTCGACGCGGTCGAAAATGCAAAAATCAAAAATCTAACCGCATGGACTGTTTTCGACGTGTACCGTAGCGCACAAATCGGAGAGGGCAAAAAATCCGTCGCATTGAACTTTACGTTCGCATCTCAGGACGGCACTCTCAAAGACGACGACGTTGCCGTTGAAATGAAAAAGATACTCTCTATCATGAAACGCAAATTCGGAGGCAAAATCAGAGGCTGACAATGTTTGACGAAAAAAGTCTGAAAACTCTCGAATACGATAAGATTCTATCCTTGCTTGCCGAGCACGCACAATCGGCGGGCGGGAAGGCAAAAGCCTTTTCGCTCACTCCGTGCGATAGTCTCGGCGAGGCTACCTTTGCCCATGATTTGACGGCGGAGGCGGATAGAACCTTGTTCGATTTTTCAGTCAATCCGTCCTTTTCGGTGGACGATATAGAAGAAATTTTGCTGAAAGCCGAAAAGGGTGCGATACTCGCAATATCCGAAGTTTTGAAAGTCGGGCGCTCGTTAAGAGTCGCGCGCAGGTTGTCGAAATCCCTCGATACCGTGAACGGTATTCCCAATCTCCAAGATATGGCGTGCGGACTTTATTTCGACGAAACTCTCGAAAAGCGTATTTTCGAGGATTTTATCTCAGAAACCGAAGTCGCGGACTCGGCGTCTCCCGATTTACGCTCTATTAGAATTCGTATCAGAAAACTGAACGAAAACGTCAAAACCAGACTCCAAGGTTACGTTACGTCCTCGTCGTATCAGAAATATTTGCAGGATAACATAATCACGATGCGAGGGGACAGATACGTCATCCCTCTCAAAAGCGAATATAAGGGGACGATACAGGGACTTATACACGACCAATCCTCGTCGGGCTCTACGCTGTTCGTCGAGCCTATGGCTATCGTCGAACTAAACAACGACCTCAAAACCGCCAAAATCGAGGAACAAAACGAAATCGAAAAGATTTTGAGACGCTATTCGGCATCTATTCAAGGCGTTGCGAAAGCGATTTCTCGTTCGTATGAAGTCATTGTTGCAATGGATTTGATTTTTGCAAAGGCAAATCTTGCGCGCGAGTGGAAAGCAATCCGTCCCGACCTCGTCTCCGACGGCAGTATTTCCATAAAAAAGGGCAGACACCCGCTTATCGATGCGAAAAAAGTCGTGCCCGTAACTCTCGAACTCAAATCTTCGGACAAAATGCTGTTAATTACGGGACCGAATACGGGCGGTAAGACGGTGACGTTGAAACTTGTCGGACTATCCGTGCTTCTTGCGATGAGCGGAATGTTTATTCCCGCAAAAAGCGCGACGATTTCGGTATTCGACGGCGTGTATAGCGACATAGGTGACGAACAAAGCATAGAACAGAGTTTGTCAACGTTTTCGGGACATATCAAAAACATAATCGAAATTCTCAACAAAATCAGCGACAAATCCCTCCTTTTATTCGACGAACTCGGAGCGGGAACGGATCCCGGCGAAGGCGCCGCTCTTGCGGTCGGAATTTGCGAATGGGTAATGCGCGCGGGAGCAAAATCTCTCGTCACATCCCACTTCAACGATTTGAAGGAATTTGCCTTAGTAACCCCCGGCGTGGTTACCGCATCGATGGAGTTCAACGTGGAAACTTTGTCCCCGACGTATAAACTCGTTATGGGCGCAATCGGGTGTTCTAACGCACTCGATATTGCCTCTAAACTCGGACTTAATTCCGAAATAATCGACGGGGCGAGAAACAAAGTTTCTCCCGAAAAACGCAAATTCGACGAGGTATTGAACGCCGCCGAAGAAACTCGTCGTCAAGCATGGCAACTCGTATCCGACGCAAGCGTCGACAGAATGAAAGCCGCCGACGCCCTCAAAGAAGCGGAAAAAGAAAAAGCGGTAATCGTTCAAAAGCGGGAAAAACTCGACGAAACCATTCGTAGAGGTACAAGAGATTTGATTGAAAGTTCGGTGGACGAAGCGAACGACCTCATCGACGAAATCAAAGGTATTCTCAATAAACCTCAAGAGGAAATTTCGGATGCGGATTTGTTCAGGGCACGCAAAATCAAGAAAAAACTCGAAAATATGTCCGCAAAATATGACAAGGAGAGTATCGTAGAGGACGAACCCGTAGACGGTGAACTCAAAGTCGGAGACAACGTGTGGGTGAAATCATTGTCTAAAAAAGGCAAACTCGTCAAACTCAATTCACGGGGAGAGGCGGACGTTGCTTTCGGCAAACTCGTGGTCAAAGTAAAACAAGGCGACTACTATAAGGTGAAGTGAAATGACGTATAGTTACGAGCAAAACGTTGATATAGAACTCCCGAAAACGGCGCGAACAAAGCAAATCGTCGGCGTTTTGCTTATCCTTTTCGGGCTGGGATTCGTCCTGCTTGCGTCGCTTTACAGTTACTATTTCTTCATACCCGTAGGTGTATTCGTTATTGCGGGTGCGCTTGTTACTTGGAATTATAACAAAACCGTTTTGAGATATATCTATTCGTACAACGGAGAGCGAATTACCTTTTCGACGACCGACGTAATCGGGAAAACCGAAAGAAAGTTGGAAATTCTGTGGGCGGACGTAGACGAATACGGAGATTTTCTCGACCTCATTAGTCCGAGAGACTTCGTTATGTGCGCAAATCCTCGCGATTACGGCGTGAAAACAATTGAATTTCACCTCGAAAACGGTGAAATGCACAGAGTGCTGTTTGCGCCCGACGACTATATGAAAGCACTTATCGACGAAAACGTGAATTACGATAGGGGGAAAAGATGAAACTCATCTATCTTGACAACGCCGCAACCACGAAACCGTATCCTGAAGTTATGGAAGCGTATAATCTTGCAAGCGAAGATTATTACAATCCGTCCGCACTTTACGGACAGTCCGTTAGCGCAAGCGTGGTTTTGAAAAATAAAAGAGCGGAGATAATGAAATATCTGCGTGCGCCCGAAGGAGAACTGTATTTTACGTCGGGCGGTACAGAAAGCGATAATTGGTCTCTGTTTTGCACGAAAAAAGCCAAAAACGGCAGAATTATCGTGGGAGAGGGGGAGCACGACGCAATAATCAATCCCGCAAAAGAACTTGCAACGCAAGGTTACGACGTGTGTTTTGCTCCTGTCAAAACGGACGGAAGCATAGACGAAAAATCATTTGAAGAATTGCTGACGCCGAATACGACGCTCGTCTCAATAATGCACGTGAGCAACGAAACGGGAGCGGTAAACGATATTGCAAAACTCGTAAAATTGACGAAAAAACACTCTCCGTCTGCGGTATTTCATAGTGACGGGGTGCAGGCGCTCGGAAAAGTAAAAGTAAATTTGCGTGCACTCGGTGTGGATTTGTATTCGATTTCGGGACACAAAATTCACGCGCCCAAGGGCATCGGTGCGCTTTACGTAAAAAAAGGCACGTCCCTTCGCCCGTTACTTTTCGGCGGAGGTCAAGAATACGGTATGCGTTCGGGGACGGAAAACCTCCCGATGATAGTTGCATTTTCAAAAGCGATAGAGATGAATATGGCGGAATTTGAAGAAAACTATTCCAAAAAATCGCAATATTTAGAATACTTAAAGGATAAAATCCTTGAAGAATTGCCGGATACCGTCGTGATTACTCCCGACGATAATCACGCGCCGAACATTTTGACCGTCGCATTCGGCGGAGTTCGCGGAGAAGTTCTTCTTCATTCTCTCGAAAAACACGGGATTTTGGTCGGAATAGGCTCGGCGTGCAGTTCTCATCACGAGAGTAGATTCAAAAGTTTGCTCGGTCTCGACGAATATCACCGCGACGGCATAGTTCGTTTCAGCGTGAGTAAGTTCAATGAAATCGACGAAGTAGACTACGTCGTCGAAAAAATAGTCGAGGAAATGAAAATTCTCGTCGAATATGCAAGAAAATAACCTAAAAATCGGAGATATATGGAAAAAGTCATCATCATCAGATACGGAGAAATTTTCCTTAAAGGAAAAAACCGCGAATATTTTGAAAGTTTGCTCATAAAAAACATTCGTAACGCAATCAAAGATTTCGATTGCAAGTTTTCTCGCACGCAGGGTAGATATTTCGTCGAAAATTTCGACGCTGACGACACCGAAGAAATTCTCGAAAGACTGAAATGTGTTTTCGGAATTTACTCTTTGTCCGTCGCAACCAAGGTAAACACCGACTACGAAAACGATTTTGCCGAGATAAAGGGCGCACTCAAAGCGCTTGCCCTCGAAATCGACGAGGAAAACGTGCTTCTAAATCCGACTTTTAGAGTAACCGTGAAGCGCGCGGACAAGAGAATTCCTCTGAAATCCTACGAAATTGCGGGAAATCTTGCGGGAATTATTCTCGAAACTCTTCGCTACAAAGTTTCGCTCGAAAAATTCGATTACGAATTTATGGTCGATATACGCGAAAACGGTTCCGCTTTCGTCTACTCCAAAGTCATTCTCGGCGCGGGCGGGCTTCCCGTCGGTTGCAGCGGGAAAGGAATGCTACTCCTCAGCGGCGGTATCGATTCACCCGTTGCGGCGTATATGATGGCAAAACGCGGATTGAAACTCACCGCAGTGCATTTCTCGTCCCCTCCGTACACATCTGAAAAAGCGAAAGAAAAGGTGATAGAACTGCGAAATCTCGTCGAAAAGTATACCGGCAATATGAAACTTTACGTTGTGCCGTTCACTGACATTCAACTTGAAATCCACAAGTCCTGTCCGTCCGAATTTATGATAACCATTATGCGCAGATATATGATGCGCATAGCGACTCTTCTTGCAAAAAAAGAGGATTGCAAGTCTATTGTTACGGGTGAGAGTCTCGGACAAGTCGCTTCGCAAACGGTCGAGAGTATGACTTGCACGGGCGCAACCACCAATCTTCCCATTCTTCGTCCGCTCATCGGGTTCGACAAAGAGGAAATCATGGCGATCTCGCGCAAAATAGGTACTTACGAAACTTCGATTTTGCCTTACGAGGATTGCTGTACGGTATTTTTGCCGAAGAGTCCCGCAATTCATCCTCGTCTCGAAGTGGTCGAAAAGGCGGAAGAGAATATGCTGTCGGTCTCCGAAGAACTCATCAAAAAAGCAATCGAAAACGTTGAGGTATATTGATGAAAATTTACGGTGCGCGCGATGATTTGCCCATTGAAAAGATAGCGGACGGCGTTTTTAGAATTGACGAATTCGGAACCGCCAACTGTTATCTCGTCGTCGGGAGTGAAAAAGCGATGCTCGTCGATTGCGGTACCGGATTTTGCGATATGCGACGTGCCGTTCGCAAAATCACGTCGCTACCCGTAATCGTCGTCGCAACTCACGGACATCTCGACCATATAGGCGGAAAAGGGCAGTTTGAAGAAATTTATATTCCCCGAAAGGACGTGCGTCCTATAAATAACGTAATGTACACCGTTCCTATGAGACGGCTGTTTTTGTCCGTCAATAAACCGTTGAAAGCACAAGGTTTCAGCGTAAAAGACGTCAAAAAGCCCGAATTTAAGACGAAAACGATAACTTTCGACTCTTCGACGACCTTTGACCTCGGCGGAAAAATCGTATCCGTCAGAGAAACTCCCGGCCATACTCTCGGCTCGGTTGCTCTCGTCGACGAGACGGATAAAATCGTGTTCAGCGGCGATAACGTTTGTGACGCACTGTGGCTTATGCTCCCGGGAAATACCTCCGTCGAGGAGTGGTTGCCGTCCGCGGAATGGCTTTACGATATGAGTTTGACGCACGACGTCTATTGGGGGCATCGAACGCCAAAACTCGAAAGTGATTATATCGCTCAAATTATAGGCTGGGGCAAGGATATTTTGAAAAATACCAAGCGCAACACCTTGTTTTACGGTGTGAAGCAATATCCCGAAAGAAGCGACGGAATTATCTATCGCACGGATAAGGTCTTCAAAAAGTAATCAGTCCGCAAACACCGACTTTTCTGTTTTTCCCAAAACTTTGTTTTGGGAATTTTCGTTTATTATTGAGACTGTCAGAGCATATTTTACGGGTGAACCTAAACTTATCGGCATGTCGAAAATCGTCACTGTGATTATCCCGTCAGAATATTCTTTGAGTATTCCGTCCGAATAAATGGTGCGGTTTTCGGTTGATATGCGTTTGCCGTCCGAAGTGAACGAGGCAATATTTGAGGGGAGATATGCAATCGTTTTTTCTCCGAAGACGTCATCGCGCGTTAAGATATAATCGTAGATTTCCTCGGCTCTCATAATGATTTTGACTTTGCCCTCGCTCGCATAAATCTCAAAATCCGCTTTTGCCTTGTCGAAAAGCGATTTGTTGTTGTTTTCCGCAGTCGAAGTCCTGAACAATTCTTTTTTCGTAAACTTTCGGGGAGTATTGCCGGATGCAAAAGTCACCGACTTATTTTTCAAAGTAGAGTAGACGTCTACGCTTTTTTCGATTATGCCGTCGGGTTTGACAAAATTTGAAGGGCGGGAATTTTTATAAACGCTCTCAAGAATCCTTTTTGCGTGCATAGTAGGATGCCCGCCTCCGACTTCCTCGCCCTCGTGCCAAACGGCAACGGTATGGTCGCGGGTGTACGCAACGCACCAAGCGTCCCGAGAAGTCGTTCCGGTTTTGCCCGCCACCGAGTACGGTAGCGTAGACAACGTTTTTGCGGTGCCGTCAAGCACGGTGTCGATAAGCGCGTCAGTGACGAGGTACGAAACGTCGTCGTCAATGATTTTTGTCGATTTAACCTCGTTAGGATACACTTTTTTGCCGTTCAAAGTGACGTAGTTTATATATGACGGAGTGAGTTTTTCACCGCCGTTTGCAAACGTGGAATATGCCGAGGCCAACTCTCTCGGAGTCGAACCGTTCTCGGTTGCGCCGAGGGAGAGAGTCAAGTTCTTGTCGCTATTCGAGAGATTCAGCCCGAAGTTTTTGCCGTATTCGTACATTTTGTTTTCGCCGATATACGTGCCGACTTTCACCGCTACCGTATTCATTGATTTCATGATAGCCTCGCGAACGGTCGTTTCGCCGTAATATACGTCGTTGAAGTTTTTCGGAGTCCAGTCCCCGAAAGTTGTGATTTCGTCCGTTATCGGCGTGGCAAGGTCGATAATGTTTTCTTGGAGGGCGGGCGCGTAAACGACGAGGGGTTTCAGCGTAGAGCCCGCTTGTCGTCTGACTTCGTAACCCGTAGAGGAGTAGTGCGCGATAATTTTGCCATTTGAGTTGTTTAGAACAATGGTTTCGTTGTTTGTATTCTCGTATTTATAGTTGCGTACGTCACCACTTTCGCATTCGAGTGCGGATTGCAATGCGGAATCCATATTGAGATAGATTTTGTAACCCGAATTGTCAAGTTGATATTTTGTGATATTAAGTTTTTTTGTCAATTCATCAACCGCGCGTTCGATATAGAAGTCGTGATTTTTTTCGACGGATTTTGCTACGACGAGTTTTTCGTTCACAGCATTTTTGTATTCATTGTCGTTTAGATACCCTTCGTTTTTCATAACGGAGAGTACGAGATTTCGCCTAAGAACGGAACTATTAACGTCGTTTATCGGGGAGTAGCGTTTTGGATTTTTGACGATGCCTGCAAGAGTTGCACACTGAGCGGTCGAAAGATTTTCGGGCGTACAACCGAAATAGAGTTTGCTTGCTTCCTTTACGCCGTAAGCACCCGAACCGAAGTAGATGACGGACAAATACATTGCGAGAATTTCGTCTTTTGAATATTCTTCTTCGATTTTCATGGCGATAGCCATTTCGTTGAGTTTGCGACTAATGGATTTTTCCGCAGTTAGATGTGTGTTTTTGACAAGTTGCTGAGTGATTGTGGACGCACCTTCGACTATGCGCCCGCTTTTTAGATTTTTGACTGTCGCGCCTAAAATTCTATAAGTATCTATGCCGTCGTGAGAATAAAATCTTTTGTCTTCGAGGGCAACGAAAGCGTTTTTTAGGTCTTCGGGGATTTCGTCGGGAGATAGATAATCGTCCGTTTTATACTCGATTTGATTTCCGCTCATATCGAAAAACACTGGTACGTTTTTGCCCTCGGGGAGTAGGCTTTCGTCTACTGTTTTGCCGTTTGCCCATAGTGAAAACGCGCTCAAAAACAAGCCGAAAGCGAGCAAGCATACGCCAAATAAAAAGACGAATCCGCCCGCAAGCGAGTAGAATATATTTCGTTTCAAAAAATTGCGGTATTTTTTCATTGAAATTAGTGTTGTCTAATCCCGATTTTTTATGTATAATAAATAATTACTAATACTATCGTGCGGACATATGCCCGTGCGTACACGCGAGAGATATATGAATTATAGAATAAACACTTACGGCTGTCAGATGAACGTTCACGAATCCGAAAAAATTGCGGGCATTCTCGAGAAACTCGGCTACGTCGACGGCGGGGAAGAAAAGGCGGATATAGTCGTTTTCAATACGTGTTGCATACGCGATACCGCTGAGCGTCGCGCGCTCGGCAATATCGGAGTCGTCAAAGCGGAAAAGAAGGCGAATCCCGATATGATTATCGCCGTCGTCGGTTGTATGACTCAACAAGACGGTGCGGCTGAGAACATTCGCGAAAGATACCCTTACGTCGATATAGTCCTCGGCACGAGAAATCTCGATCGCTTGGAGGACGAAATCAAAAAGGTTTTGCATGCAAGAGAAATCAAAAGAAAAAGCGACAAGCGTTATCGCTGTTTCGACGTGGCTCAGCCCGACGATTATCTCTCAATCGACGAAAATCTCCCGCAAACGAGAACGAGTTATCCGAACGCATGGGTGAATATCATATACGGATGCAACAACTTTTGCAGTTATTGCATAGTACCTTATGTGCGCGGGCGCGAACTTTCCCGCGATAAGAACAAAGTTCTCGACGAAGTCAAACGCGCGGTTGACGCCGGTTACGGCGAAATCACTTTGCTCGGTCAAAACGTCAATTCTTACGGGAACGATATAGCGGATTCGGACGTGAATTTTGCCTCTCTTCTTCGCGATATTGACATGATAGACGGGAAATTCCGCTTGCGTTTCATGACTTCGCATCCGAAAGATCTCAGCGAAGAAGTCGCCGAAGTTATGGCTGAATCCGATAAGATATGCTCGAATTTGCATTTGCCCGTACAAAGCGGTTCTAATAAAGTGCTCAAAGATATGAACCGTCGCTATACGCGGGAGCATTACTTCGACCTCGTGGATATGCTCCGCGAAAAAATGCCGAATATAGGTATCACAACGGATATTATGGTGGGCTTCCCGACCGAAACAGAAGAGGATTTCGAGGATACTATGGACCTCGTGCGCAGAGTCAGATACTCAAACGCTTTCACGTTCATCTATTCTCCGAGAAAGGGCACTCCCGCCGCCAAAATGGAGCAAATTCCTTACGACGTCAAAAAGCGTAGAATAGGGGAACTCATCAAACTCCAAAATTCCATAACCAAGGAACTGTCAAACGAATATATCGGGGGCGTGTACGAAGTGCTCGTCGAGGACGTTTCCCCGAAAAACGACGGAATGGTTTGCGGTCGTACCGAGAGTGGCAGACTCGTGACCTTCCCGGGTAGCAGAGAGGATATAGGCAAGTTTGAAAATATCCTTATAAAAGAATCAAAATCGGCGTCTCTTTTCGGCGTCGTGGTAGGTGAAAAATGAAATCCGTTTCAGATAACGACCGCAACAAACTCTCTCCGATGATGCAGAGATATTTGGAGATAAAAGAGGAATATACCGATTGCTTGTTATTCTTCCGTCTCGGCGACTTTTACGAGATGTTTTTCGAGGATGCGGTTACGGCGTCGAGGGTCCTTGACCTCACGCTTACCGGCAGAAATTGCGGGCTCGAAGACCGCGCGCCTATGTGCGGTGTGCCATATCACGCAGTCGATTCTTATATCAGAAAACTTATCGAGGCGGGATATAGAGTCGCCATTTGCGAGCAACTGAGCGATCCCGCGACTACGAAAGGGATGCTCGACCGCGACGTCGTCAGAGTGGTCACTCCGGGCACCGTAATGGAGGAGGAAATACTTGACGAAAGAGCGTCGAATTATCTTGCGTCCGTCTACACGGACAAGAACGGTTTCGGTATTGCATGGGCGGATATAAGTACGGGCGAATTTAACCTTTTCGAGGGCACGGGGGAGAACTTCGAGAGCAAAATCGGAGACCTTCTTTCTACGATTCAACCCGCGGAAATCGTGTCAAACGAGGATTTTACCGCGAGATATACGCATATAAATTACTTTCTCACCACCGAAAAACGCCCTAAATGCTATCACGACTTTGCATATTCGTACTCGAGTGCGTACAAAAAACTTTGCACCGCGCTCGGAGTGAATACCCTTGCCTCGTTCGAGTGCGACGGCAAAGAAAGGGCGGTTGCCGCCGCCGGAGGACTCTACGAGTATCTCGAACAAACGCAAAAACGCGCGCTTCAGCAAATGGACTCGTTGACCTTTATCCGCGACAAATCTTTTATGGTTCTCGACGGCGCGACGAGAAGAAATCTCGAACTCACTTCCCGCGCTCGCGACGGCAAACGTCAAGGTTCGCTTTTATACGTTCTCGACCGCACGAAAACCGCTATGGGTGCAAGAATGCTTCGTCGTTTTATCGAACAACCTTTGCAGGATCTCGACAAAATCAATCTTAGGTTGGATGCGGTTGAAAGTATGGTCAATTCCCGCTCATCGAGAGAAAGGCTTTCCGCACTTTTGTCGGACGCAAAGGATCTCGAAAGACTCTCCGCTCGACTTGCCTACGGCAATGCGACTCCGAAAGACTTGCTTTCGGTTGCGGATACGCTATACGTTCTTCCCGCAATAAAAGAAGAACTCAAAGGTCTGAATTGCAACCTTATCAAGAATATAAACAAGGCACTCTTCCCGCTGAAAGAGGAGTGTTCCGTCTTAAATTCCGCATTAGATCGCGAAAAAGTCGTGTCTTATCGCAACGGCGGTTATATAAAAGCGGGCTACGATAGCACCCTCGACGGACTTAGAAATATCAACGCTACCGCAAAAGAATGGCTAAGCAATCTCGAAATGAGAGAAAAAGAGGCTACCGGTATCAAAACCTTGAAAATCGGATTCAATAAGGTGTTCGGTTACTATATCGAAGTGTCGAAATCTTTCGTCGACAAAGTACCTTATCGCTACGAGCGCAAGCAAACTCTCGTCGGCGGGGAAAGATACATAACCGCCGAACTCAAAGAAATCGAAGAAAAAGTCTTGTCCGCAGAAAGCGGTGCAACTCAACTCGAAGAAAAGATTTTCAGCGAACTCAAACAAATGCTCGTTGCCGTACTTAGCGAATTGCAATCCACCGCACGTGCGCTTGCGTCCCTCGACGCATTGCTCTCGTTTGCTCTCGTTTCCGCATCGAACAAGTACGTCAAACCCACCATAAACAAAAAAATCGACAGAATAAATATAGTCGGGGGCAGACATCCCGTCGTCGAGACTTTGCTCGATAGAGGCGCGTACGTCCCGAACGACACTTTGCTCGACGGAAAAGATAATCGAACTATGGTCATAACCGGTCCGAATATGGCGGGAAAGAGTACGTATATGAGGCAAGTCGCTTTGATTACGCTCATGGTGCATATAGGCTGTTTCGTGCCTGCGACTGAGGCGGAAATCTCTCTTACCGATAGAATTTTCACCCGTATCGGCGCAAGCGACGACTTGTCGGGCGGACAAAGTACGTTCATGGTCGAGATGATAGAAGTCGCGACTATTCTCAATTACGCAACTTCGTCAAGCCTTCTCGTTCTCGACGAAATCGGAAGGGGTACGTCCACTTTCGACGGACTCAGCATTGCGTGGGCGGTGCTCGAATACATAACCAAAAACGTCAAAGCAAAGACGCTGTTTGCAACTCACTTCCACGAACTTACCGAACTCGAAGACCTCGACGGCGTCAAAAATTACCGCGTTCTCGTCAGCGAAAGAGGGGATAGCATCATTTTTCTTCACAAAATCGCAAGAGGGGGAGCGTCGAGAAGTTTCGGTATCGAAGTCGCATCCCTTGCGGGCGTCATAAAACCCGTCGTAGAACACGCAAAACGCATTATGGCGAGCCTTGAAGAGGAGTCGCAAAGACGGGATACCAACGAAGTTTTGCTCTCATCGGCGAAGTCCTCGAAGACTGAACAAGTCAGTCTTTTCGACGTCCAAAAGAGCGAAATCGAAGAGGAAATCCGCGCTCTCAACGTCGACCAGTTGACTCCGTTGCAAGCACTCACGATATTGTCCGATATGAAGAAAAAGTTGGAGGAATAAAATGCCAAAGATTAACGTTCTCGATCCAAGCGTATTCAATATGATTTCGGCGGGGGAAGTGGTCGAAAGGCCGGCGTCCGTCGTTAAGGAACTCGTTGAAAACTCAATCGACGCAGGCGCAACCTCTATCGATATAAATATAGAAGAGGGCGGACTTAAACGTATTCAAATCAGTGACGACGGAGTCGGTATTGCACGTGACGACCTCCGCACGGCGTTTCTTCCTCATGCCACGAGCAAACTGACGAGAATATCCGACCTCGATACTCTCGCTTCGCTCGGTTTCAGAGGAGAGGCGCTTGCAAGTATCGCATCCGTCTCGGAAGTTACCCTCGTTTCTCGCGCACAAAATTCGGAATGTGCCAATAGAATATCGCTTTCGGGCGGAAAAGTCGTCGAAGAAAGAGAAGATAGCAGAGCAATAGGCACGCTTATAACCGTAGACAATCTCTTTTTCAATACGCCCGCAAGGTTGAAATTTATGAAAACCGCGGCCGCCGAACAAAAAGCGATAGTTTCTATCGTTCAAAAACTTATCCTTGCAAACCCCGAAATTTCAATTTCGCTGTTCAGCGGAGACGATACGCTACTGTCTCACGAGGGCGGAAGCCTTTTCGACGCAATCACCTCAATTTACGGAATCGAAACTGCGGATAAACTCGTCAAGGTAGATTATGCTCAAACGGGCGTGCAGGTCAAAGGATATATTTCTCGTACCGATTTCACCAAGCCGACTCGAACCTGGCAGACTTATATCGTCAACGGCAGAGCGGTTGAAAACAAGGATTTATCCTTGGCAATCGACAAATCCTACGAGGGTAGACTCGTGAAACATAACTATCCGGTAGCGATTTTGGAAATAATTATGCCGTTCGACGAAGTCGATATCAACGTTCATCCGAGAAAGTCTGAAGTCAGATTCCGCAATAAAAATTGGGCTTTCAGCGCGATTTACCACGCAATTGGCGAGACTTTGGATAGACTTGCCGTAGACGTTTCGTTTGCACCGAGCGAAGAAAAAGTCGAAAATGAAAACGCGTTTGACGTGACGAGTATACCGGCGACGGATTTTGGTTATAGACCGAGCAGAAATATCGGATTTTACAACGCATACGGCAATGCTTTTTCGTCTACTAAGACCGCGGATAGCCCGATCGGAAGCTATAAAATGACGAAAGACGACGGCAGTTTGTACGGTCCTAAAACAGAAAATCACGATTTTGCGGACAATTCTGCATATACAGCCGAAATCGATAATCCCGAATCCGAAAAATCAGACGATTATAAAGAACAATCGATGTTCGATGATAAGGATTTTGCGAATAGTTCTGACGGTAAAAAGAGATTTGACGGCAAAATCGTAGGTCAAATTTTCAGCACGTATTTGGTCGTTGAACGGGACGGTTTCGTATATATTATCGACCAACATGCCGCCCATGAGCGAGTTTTGTACGAGAAAATCGCGGGAAGAATGCAACCCGAATACATACAACAACTTCTTATACCGTATAAATTCAAACTCACTGAGGAAGAAAGCGAGTATATGGACAAAATCATCCCGAATTTGAACAAAATGGGGTTCAATATCGGAGAAGACGGCGGAAGTTATTACGTTTTCGCGGTTCCCGAACCGGTCGCAAGAATGGATATAGGCGAGTTTTTGAACGGAATTTTCAAGAATATGCTCTCCGAACAAGAACTATCTTTGCTCGACATCGTCAAAAACAACGTTTGTCAACAAGCGTGTAAGGCGGCAATCAAAGGCGGTGATGCTCTCACTCGCGAACAAATCGAGGAACTTATCGTCGGAATCATGGACGAGGACGGCAAACTTCCCGACAAGTGTCCGCACGGCAGACCTGCTATCGTTGCGTTCACGAAGAAAGACGTCGAGAAAATGTTCAAACGTATCGTTTGATAAAAGCGCTACGCCATAAATCGTAACAAAAGGGAAATCGCCCCTATATATATGGATATTATTATATAAGGTAAAATAAACAATATTAAAATTGCAATGAAACTTCAACCCGTATACGTACTCGGACCGACTGCGTCCGGGAAATCCGAATTTGCTTATAGGCTCGCAAAATCGTGCGAAAGCGTCGTAATATCGGCGGACAGCATGCAGATTTACCGCGGGCTCGACGTCGGTACGGCAAAAGAAAGCGTCGAGAGAAGACGAGAAATCGACTATAAACTCATTGATTTTTTGCCGAGCGATTCGGAATATTCGGTCGCAGAGTTCGCAGAAAGCGCAAAATCGGAAATCGAAAAGGCACTTTCATCGGATAAACTTCCGATTATCGTAGGCGGTACGGGATTGTATTTTGAATCCTTATTTTATCCGCTGAGTTTCGGCAAAATCGGCAAAAACGACGAACTCAGAAAAGAACTCGAAGCCGAACTTGTCGAAAAAGGCGCGGAGTTTATGCACAGAAAACTCGAAAAAATCGACTTGGAGACTGCAAACAAATTGCATGTGAACGACACAAAACGAGTCATTCGCGCCCTCGAAATCGCTTTGTCAGGCGAAAAAACGAAATCGCAAATCGTCGATAACTTGGAAAAGCCGAACGTACTTGCCATAGGTTTCAATACGGATAGAGCGGTTTTGTACGAAAAAATCAACGCGCGCGTCGACGAAATGTTCGATATGGGGCTCGTCGACGAAGTTTATAGCGTCGGAAATTTCGATTGTCAAAGTATGAAAGCAATCGGATATAAGGAGTTTCGGGATTATTCGCCGAAAATTGTAGACGGGAAATACGTTCTAACGGATCCCGAAATCGAAGAAATCAAAGAAAAAATCAAGAAAAACACCAGAAATTACGCAAAAAGACAACTAACTTGGTTCAGAAGATATGATTTTGTCAAATGGTTCGAATGCGGTGATTTCGACGGTGCTCTCGACTTTGTTCTCTCGGAATTGTCGGAAGAATAAGTCGTAAAAGATAAAATCACAACCAAATTATTCTAAAAAACGCCGTTTTTTAGAATAGATAAATGCAAAAATCGGAGAAAAACAATGACTTTTGACCAAATTACAGCAAGAAACTTCGTGAAAGAATGCGAAAAGGAATTGTCGGCAGAGTTTGAAAGGCTCGATGACATTGCTCTTTTCAATCAAAAGAAGGTGCTCGATGCCTTTGCAAAATTCGGTATTCAGGCTCGCCACCTCGCAGGAACGACCGGTTACGGTTACGACGATATCGGTCGCGACGCTCTTTGCGCTCTTTTTGCGGAAATTCTCGGCGGTGAAAAAGCACTCGTTTCACCACATATAGTATCGGGTACGCACGCACTTACGCTTATGCTTTTCGGAGTGCTTCGACCGAACGATTTGCTTTTGTCGGTTTCGGGAATGCCTTACGACACTTTGACCGACGTAATCAGCGGAAAAAACAAAGGTTCGCTTGCGGATTTTGGCGTAAAATTCGATCACGTAGACCTCAAAACCGTAGATAATAATCCCGTTTTCGACTACGAAAAAATTGAAGAAATCCTACTAAATACAAGGGTTAACGCGATTTTCGTCGCAAGAAGTCGCGGTTATGCGTGGCGAAGTGCCATAAGCGTCGAGCAAATTGCGGAACTTACCTCGTTCGTCAAAAAAATCAGCCCCGAAACCTTGGTTTTGGTAGATAACTGTTACGGTGAATTTGTCGAAAAAATCGAGCCGTTGCAAGTCGGCGCAGACCTTGTTGCCGGTTCGCTCATCAAAAATATCGGTGGCGGACTCGCTCCGACCGGCGGTTACGTCGCGGGAAACGCCGATCTCGTCGATCAATGTGCGTATAGATTGACCGCGCCGTCTCTCGGAATGGAAGAAGGTTCGTCCCTTGCGGGTTATTTGCCGTATTTCGAGGGACTTTTTATCGCACCGTCCGTCGTGAAATCTGCGCTAAAAAGTGCGGTCTTGTTCTCGAAAGCCTACTCAAAACTCGGTTTTGAAACTCTTCCCGACGCAAAAACTCCGCCGTACGACATCATTTGTAGCCTAAAATTGAATTCTCCCGACCGTTTAATCGATTTTTGTCGCGCAATTCAAGAAGTTTCGCCAATCGACAGCAACGTCGTTCCCGAACCTTGGGATATGCCCGGATACCAAGACCAAGTTATCATGGCTGCCGGAGCATTTGTTCAAGGCGCATCTATCGAATTATCCGCGGATTCGCCCATAAAAACACCGTATATTGCCTATATTCAAGGCGCATTGACCTATGAACACGCTGTTCTGGCACTTGAACATACGCTCATAAAAACCATCAAATAACGGCAAAACCACGATAAATTGCCGAAATTGCCTAAAAATCGCCGAATTTTAGCCGTTTTGACGGTAAAATCGACGATTTTTCATATAATTGGATTATTGGCAAAATCACCGATTGATCGTGTTTTTCTAAGGTCAATTTTCGGATTTTGGCGTTAATTAAACCGACAATTTAGCCGTAAAACAACGTGTAAAATCGATATGCAAATCGGCGGGAAAACAAATGTAAAATTGAACGGTATTTAATACGCAAAATCGGCGGCATTTTGTTTGGTAGATTACAAGCAAAACAACGAATATTTTGTTTGGCAGATATTATCGGAGTTTTCAGTTTGGTAAATTCGCGGGAATTTTGCGGGCAAACATAGCGGGCGCAACAGCCGAAAATAGATAATTATCAAACGTAGCGTCGGCTTAGAAGAGAAAATAAATTCGTATCGACAATTTTTTCGTTAGATTTTCGGCAAAAATGCAATTATGATTTTTGACAAAGAAAATAGACAATATGAATATAACAATTATAAAACAGATTTTCGATTTGAATAATTAAGTTAAAATGAATTTTATTTTTATAGGATAATCCGAAATAAATTAGGAAACCGAATTTAATTATAATTTTTCAAAACGAAATTATTAAAAAGTAAACCATCCGCCCCCGACGGGCATTTTTAGTCCTTTCTATGCGTAAAACTCGTGTTTTACGCAGAGTTAGTTAGATTCGTCAAAAGGCATTTTTGCATTACGTATCGGAGTAACTTCGAGTATATCTACACTCTGCTCTTCGGTATCTTCTTCATGTCCGCTACGTCCATTTCTGAACGTCTTCTCGTCTACATCCATATTGCCATAACGTAGAAGATTATATGCCTTCTTATATTGAATAATCTGTTGCACTGGAATAGGCTGAGAAATGTCCTCGTAGATATATTACTTATACTTTTCCTTATTCTGCTGATAGTCCTTGCTTACTGCCTTATAAACGCTTGAGAGAGATAATAAGCGCACGTATAGAAGTCGATTTTAGAAGTTTTTAGACGGAATATAAAAAGCGGTAAAAAATACCGCTTTTTTCGTACAATTTTACCGTGCTACACCCTACTTTTTATTGACTTGAAACGTATACGTAATACGCAAAACGAAAAGGAGGTTATTCATATGACGTTACTCGTAATCTTACAAATTGTGTTAGTAACGATACAGATAATAAAAGAACTATCAAAGGGTGAATAACCTCCCGTTTGCATATTTTATCACGTATGCTTATTAAAGTCAATAGAAGACATTTGAAACGGGATATAGTGTAGTTTCGATTAGGAGTTTGTTAGGTGGGCGTAGGCGGATTTGTAGAGAGATTTCATCGTTTGAGCGTCTTCCGCTTGGGTGCCTGCGGATTCGGAGAGGATGTGCGGAGTCAGGTCGTTTTTGACAATGACCTCGGCAAAGCCGTCGAATTCCGGTCCGTAAATGCCGTCTTCAAAGGTTAGATGCTTGATTTCGCCTTTGGGACCGTACATAATTTTGCTGAAATGCACGTGCATATTTTTTGTTTTTTCTTCCCCTATTCCGTCGAAGAGTTTGTCAACTATGATTTGAAAGTCGTTAGCGCATTTGAGGGATCCGCCGTAGAGTGCGTTGATATGTCCGAAATCTATGCACGGATAAACATTCGGGGCGAGGTTGCAGAGTTCGATTATCTCCTCTACCGTACCGATTTGAGCGGATTTTCCCATGGTTTCGGGGCAAACGAGCATATCGTCAAGGCCGTCGGCTTTGATTTGTTCGAGAGCGCGAGCAAAAGCGTCTTTTGCACGTGCGAACGCTTCTTTTCGCGGTTGCCCGCCCTCGGAACCTGTATGAAACACGCATCTCTTCCCGCCGAAGTGGCGAAGCACTTTGAGGGATGAGGTGAGGTATGTAATCGAATTTTCGACTTTTTGGGGTTCTAACGAGGCGAAACTGATAAAATACGGTGCGTGGACGCTCATCTCTATGCCGTACTTCTCTGCCTCTTTTCCGATTGCCGTGGCGGTTTCTGCCGAAATGCGCACGCCTTTTCCGAAGGAATATTCAAAAAGCTCGAGTCCCCTATTTGAAATCCACTCGGGCATTTCGATGGTTGCCGAGTGTTCGAGAGAAAAACTTTCAGAATGTCCCGAGGGACCGAATTTTGCCGTGCTCATATTGTCAACTCTTGAAAAAGTCTAAGGATTCTTTTTCGTCTGCTTTGATTTGTGCGACGAGGTTCGGAACGGAATTGAATTTGCTCACGTCGCGGATTTTTTTGTAGTATTCGAGTCTTACGACTTTGTCGTAAATGTCCTTTGAAAAGTCGTAAATATGCGTTTCCACGGTGTATACGCTTTCGCTGAACGTGGGTTTTGCGCCGACGTTCGTGACGCCGATATAAGGTTTGCCGTCGATATAAATTTTGGTGATGTAAATACCGCTTCCGAGCAGCGTCGTATCTTTGTGGACTTCGAGATTTGCTGTCGGATAACCGAGGATTCTACCCCTGCCGTGTGCGGGAACGATTTTTCCGATTGTGAAATAGGGGCGAGACAGATAACTGTTAATGAGTTGGATATTACCCTCGGACACGTGTTTTTTGATGGTAGAACTCGAGATTTTTTCTGTGGTAAATTTCTCAAACGGCACGATTTTGATTTTTATGCCCTGCTCCGCCGCGAAGTCCTTGAGCATTTTGGCGTCGCCCTCCGCGCCTTTGCCGAACGTGAAATCCTTGCCAAGCACGATTCCGACGACGTTGAAGTGGTCGGTCACATATTTGATTGCGTCTTCGGGGGTGCAGTTTGCGAAGTTTTCGTCAAATTCAAAAAGGAGTACGTTGTCAATACCCGCCTGCTCGAACAAGTACAACCTCTCTTCTATGGTATAAATTTGAGGTTTTTTGCCGAGGATGAGATTCGGGTCGTTTGAAAACGTAGTGATTGCGCTTTCGGCATGCAGTTTTTCGGCAAGTTTTTTGGTCTCGTTAATGAGAGCGTCGTGACCGCGGTGGACGCAGTCAAAAAAACCGAGTGCGAGAACTATCGGCTTGTCAAACTTATCTCCCAAATACAGTTTGTTCATTTGAGCCTCACTTGAATATTTACGTATCCGCTGTTATTATTTCCGATTCCTATGATTTCGCCGTCGATAGTCGCAAAGAACGGACTTTCGGGAGCAAAATCGATTTTCGTTGTTACGCCGTTTAGGATTTTTTGCACGTTTCCTTCGGGCAACTCGAATTTCTCAAGGTTTAGACCTTGGTCGAGCGGTAGGATATAATCGAGAGGATTTTTCTCGAACTCCTCTATCGTAACCGCCGTGTTTATGTCGAAATTACCGGATTCTATCCGTGTCAATTCCGTCATAATCGCTTTTGTGCCGAGTGCGGTTGCCATATCGCGTGCGATTGCTCTGATATAGGTACCGCTCCCGCAAACTATTTTGAAACGGTAGTTTTCGTCTTCTCCGTCGAGAAGAGTTATCTCGTCGATTTCCACCGTTTTAGGTTTGATTTCAAACTCTATACCCTCTCTTGCAAGGTCGTATGCGCGCTTTCCGTTTATTGATTTTGCGGAAAAAAGCGGAGGATATTGTTCGATTTTGCCGATGAGGGACGGGAGTATTCTTTCAATATCCTCTTTTGTAGGGATTACGTCGGACGTTGCGGTTTCTTTGCCCCAAACGTCGAGGGTGTCCGTTTCCACTCCGAATTTGAAGGTTGCAAGATAAGTTTTGCGTTTTTCTTGCATAATATCGAAGAGTCGAGTCGCTTTCCCTACCGCTATCGGCAACACTCCCGTTGCCATCGGATCGAGGGTGCCGAGGTGCCCTACTTTCGGCCTTTCGCCGAGAACGCGTCTGAGGATTCCGCGCACCTTGACGACGACGTCGCTCGACGTCATATTTTGCGGTTTGTTTATATTTATGAAACCGTTCACAGTCATAGTCTGTCGCGGGACGCTTTCAAAAGTTTTTCGACGACGTCCTCGTAGAACCCGTTAAGGCGTAGTCCCGCAGCGCGAAGATGTCCGCCCCCGCCGAAAACGCATGCTAAATCGCTTGCGTCGACGGATCCTTTCGTTCTCACGCTGACTTTATAGGATTTTTCTCCGACTTCGGAGATTGCAAAAGCGATTTCCACGGTGCTGATATCGATAATTCCGGTGATGATACCTTCGGTATCGAATTGCGTCGTGCCGGTTTCTTCAAAATCTTTTCGAGTGAAAGTGATTATTCCGACTTTGCCGTTCTCGTAGAATTTTGCGTTGCCGTAAACTCTGTTTTTGAGGGCGAAAATCGCGGGAGTAATGCGTTTGAAGTGTCTGTATATTGCGGCGAGCGCGTCGAAATCGTAACTAAGCAGTTCGCAGGCTATTTCGTGTGTGCGCTTAGTCGTAGACGAAAATTGGAAACAACCGCTGTCGGTAACTATCCCCGTGAAAAGAAGTTCCGCAATGACGTCTGTTATTTTTTTCGAGTGTTTGAGATAGTCGTAAACGATTTCAGCACAAGCGGACGCCGTAGCGTCGACGTAGGTTATATCCGCAAACTTTTCGTGGGATTTGTGGTGATCTAATGCCACCAATCGTTTTGACGAGAGGAAGGATTTCAGCGAACCGCCGAGTTGCCCCATTGTCGAAACGTCTACCGCAAAGGACAAATCGTGCGTATGCTTATTCGGTGCGGTGATACACTCCACCCCTTTCATTTCGCGGTATTTTTCCGGAATTTCTCCGTCGCAGAAAATCTCGACGTTTTTGTTCATTGCGGTGAAAGCAAAGTAAAGGGAAAGCCCCGATCCGAGAGTGTCTCCGTCGGGATTGCGATGACAATATATCGCAATGCTTTGCGCCTTTTTGATTTCGGCGTTTATTTGGTCGAATTTTTCCTTTGCAAACTTGTCCATATTATTCTTCTTCGTTTTCTTCTTCCGTCGGCGGTATCACTATTCCCGACAAAATCTTGTCGATTTTTAAGCCGTATTCGCAACTGTCGTCGATGACGAAATTGAGTTCTGGAACAAGACGCATTTGAACGGCGTCCTTGAGCATATTGCGGATGAATCCTCTCCCTCTGACGACGGTGTCGAACGCTTCTTTTTTCTTCTCGTCGCTATCCGCGTACACCGAAAGGTAGACCTTTGCGTATTTGAGGTCGGGCGTCGTCTTGACTTTCGTCACGCTGATGATGCCGTTCTGCACGCGCGGATCCTTGATGTCCGTGGAGATAATTTTCGAGATTTGGCGTTGAAGTTCGGAGTTTACTCTTTCAAGTTTAACCTTCATTTACCTGCTCCATACTGTACGCTTCGATTACGTCGCCGACCTTGACGTCGGGATAATTGCGGAGCATAATACCGCAATCGTAATCTTTTGCGATTTCCTTGACGTCGTCTTTGCCGTGGCGGAGGGATTCGATTTCGGTATCGACTTCCACTTTGCCGTTGCGGACGAGTCTTGCTTTTGCTTTTCTGACAATTTTACCGGAGATGACGTGGCAACCCGCGATAGTGCCGACACCCGAAATCTTGAAGATTTCTCTGACTTCGGCAGAGCCGAGTTCGACTTGGTTATATTTGGGTGCGAGCAAGCCTTTGATTGCCGCTTCGATATCCTCTATCAGTTTGTAGATGATATTGTAGAATCTGATTTCGATTTTCTTTTGAGCCGCGATGGATTTTGCGTTTGCGTCGGGGCGCACGTTGAAACCGATTATGATTGCGTGTGCGGTATCCGCAAGGGTTACGTCGCTTTCGTTGATTGCGCCGACCGCACCGTGAATGATATTGATTTTGACTTCCTCGTTGCTGAGTTTGAGCAAGGATTGCTTGACCGCTTCGAGAGAGCCTTGGACATCCGCTTTGAGGATGAGGTTGACGGATTTGAGTTCGCCCGCGGACGCTTGCTCGAACAAGTCGTCGAGGGAGAACGATTTGCTTCCTTCGCTGTTGAGACTTGCTTTAAGGCGTCTTTCCTCGGAGAGTGCGCGTGCGAATTTGTCGCTTTCGACGGCGTCCATAATGTCGCCTGCTTCGGGAAGATCGTCCCAACCGGTGACGGAAACGGGAGTTGCGGGACCTGCTTTCTTGACGTGTTTGCCCTTGTCATCGACCATAACTTTGACTCTGCCGGTGCAAGTGCCTGCGATGATTTCATCACCGCATCTGAGGGTGCCGGATTGAACGAGTACGGTTGCGATTTTGCCGAGGCCCTTGTCCATTTTCGCTTCGATAACGGTGCCTTTTGCGGGACGGTCGGGATTTGCTTTGAGTTCGCTGACTTCCGCTTGGACGAGGATTTGTTCGAGAAGATTTTCTACGCCCTCGCCAGTCTTTGCAGACACTCTGACTACGGGAGTTTCTCCGCCCCATTCTTCGGGAAGAAGACCGTATTCGGTGAGTTGTTGCAAGACTCTGTCGGGATTTGCCGCGACTTTATCTATCTTGTTGCAAGCGACTATAATGGGTACGTTTGCGACTTTTGCGTGGTTGATAGCCTCGATGGTTTGAGGCATAATTCCGTCATCCGCCGCGACTACGAGGATTGCGATATCCGTAACCTGTGCGCCTCTTGCACGCATGGACGTGAACGCTTCGTGTCCCGGAGTGTCGAGGAAGGTGATAGGACTGCCCTTCAAGGAAATCGTGTATGCACCGATATGTTGGGTTATACCGCCCGCTTCACCGCCGGTGACGTTGGATTTGCGGATATAGTCGAGAAGAGACGTTTTGCCGTGGTCGACGTGTCCCATAATCGTAACGACGGGAGGACGAGTTTCGAGTTTGTCGATACCCTCGAGGTCGAGTTCCTCGTTGCGCTTGGTGAGTTCGTCCTCGTATGTGGATTCGGGGCGAAGTTCGAGAGTTATGGGATTATCCTTGCTGATTTCCGCGGTGACGAGTTCGGCGGTATCGAAGTCGATGCTTTCGTTAATATTCTTGATTATGCCGAGCAAGAAGAGCGTGCGAATGATTTCCGCACCGGTCTTACCGATTTTTTCGCTGAGGACTTTGATGGGGACGGGGTCGGTGGTGATGATTGCGTGGTCGATGACTACTGCGTTTTTGGACGCCTGCCCTTTTTGTTTGTTCTTGTTAGAACGAACGCGGAAATCGGCTTCGTCATCCGTCATTGCTCTGGTTTCGTCGACGATATAACCGCGTTTCATAAGTTGATACTTATTTTGTCCGTTCTCTTGAAGTTTTTTGGAACCGTCGTTTGCGGGCTTTCCGCCTTTACCGCGTTGATTGCCTTGTTTGGGCGGGAATTGTTGCGCCGCGTTTGCTACGGTCGTATTGTTCGCACCGAGTTGGCGACCGGGTGCACCGGGACGCTGTCCGTTGTTTTGAGGACGTTGGTCGGAGCGTTGATTTTTGGCGTTATATCCGCCGGGGAACACGCGGGTGGTTTCGGTCTTTTTAGGCTTTTCGGGAGGAATGTAAGTTTCCCTTTGCGTTCCGTCGGAGAATTTGATTAGCCATACGTTAGGCTTGCCCGTTTGGGTTCTGCTGACCTCGACGGGTGTTTCGGGTGCGTTGGATTTAGGCTTATCCGCTTTTTTCTCAGGTTTTTGTTGCTTGTTATCCTTTTCGGATTTTGCCTTTTTCTCTTGAACGTCCTTTTGAGGTGCGGGTTTGACCTCCTCCGCTTTCTCTGCCTTAGGCTCGGCGGGAGTTTCCGCTTTTACGGGCACCTCATTGACCTCTTCGACTTTGGCGGGGATTTCGGGCTTTTCTTCCACTGCGGGAGCGGGCGCGACTTCTACGGTTTTCGCTTCGCTCTTCTTCTGCTCCGCCAATTCTCTGAGTTCCTCAATCTTCGCGGTTATGGAGTTGCGCAAAACGGACGCGCGACTCTTCTCGCGAGTTAGTTCGGTTGTCAAAGCACCGAGTTTTTCGGATTTGTAGGACTGCAACGACTTTATGATTTCTTGAGGGTTGCTTCTGTTTTCGGCCATTATTCTGCCTCCGTTCAAATTACCTGAGATTTTCGATTATCGCCTTTCCGAGACCGTCGTTTGTTATCGCGACGGAAAGGACTTCGATTCGACTCGTAGCGTCCGATACTCCGTCGAGTACGAAAGTCGGTACGCCCGCACAGCGAGTCGTCATTCGCTTAATATATTTTTCGGTGGCGGAAGAATCGATAAGCACCACCGTACAAGCGGAGAGTTTCTCGGTGATTTTATCCTCACCGAAAAGTACGTTTCCGCTTCTTATCGCAAGCCCGACGTATGATTTAATCTTTGAGTTGACCGTTAAGTTCATCGTATACCTCGTCGGGCACATCGGTTTTGAATTGATAATTCAAGACCTTTCTTTTTTTTGCAAGATCGACGCATTTTGCGTCTTTATGAATATACGCACCTCTGCCGTCCGTCTTGCCCGTAACGTCGATTTTTACGCCGTCAGCGGTTTTTACGACGCGGATGAGTTCGGATTTGTCGGCGTGTTCTCTGCACACCGCGCATTTGCGTAGGTTCTTCGGATTATTCGGCATCGTCCACTTCGGTTTGTACGCTGGAGAGAGGTTTTACATCTATCTTCCAGTTGGTGAGTTTAGCGGCAAGACGCGCGTTTTGACCGTTTCTGCCGATTGCAAGGCTCAACTTGTCGTCGGACACGATAACGCGTGCGGTCTTCTCTTCCTCGTTGATTGAAACCATATGGACTTGTGCGGGGCTGAGTGCGCGCGCAATATATTCGATAGGATCCGCGCAATATTCGACGACGTCGATTTTTTCTCCGCCGAGTTCGGCGACGATTGCGTTCACGCGGACGCCCTTGTTACCGATACAGGAACCGACTGCGTCGACGTTGGGATCTTCGGAGTATACCGCGATTTTGGTGCGGAAGCCCGCTTCGCGGACGACGTTTGCGATTTTGACGAGTCCCGCTTTGATTTCGGGAA
>CAZLVK010000014.1:0-36815 GCA_964563025.1 uncultured Bacteroidaceae bacterium
ATAATAGCACACATTTTGCTATTAGGCAAATATAACTTCGGCACAGCCGAAATATCACTGCCGTTAGGCACTATCACTTTTTTTTACTTGGGGACGAGGCAAGTTTTGACGACAAGCATCAAAACCATGCATGAGTTGCCCTAAGGGCTACTTCGTAACCGCGTCCCCTATTAAGGGCGGGACACCCGCACCCGATTGATATAGTGCGTATATCAGTACCGTTTCGCTTCCGCGAGATTCCCGCGCTTCGCTCGGAATGACAGATAAAAGCAAGTGCAAACTTATATTGTCATTGCGAGCAACGGAGTTGCGTTGCAATCTCCTGGAAAGGCACCGCTAAACTTGCCGTTAGGCAATATAACTCCGACAGAGTCGGAATATAACTTCTATTTGGGAAATATAACTTTTTGACAACGGCAAATAAATATAACTGCCATAGGCACTATAACTTCCCGTAGGGCAATATAACTCCGACGGAGTCGGAATATAACTTTGCGTAGCAAAATATTATTGACGTTAGGCAATATTACTGCCCATAGGGCAGTTTTCCGCCGCCACGGAAGTTATTCAAAATTCCCGTGGAAAATGTTTGGCGGGCAGGTTTCGGCTTTCTCACGGCGTTGTCTATTATTCTTCTCAGCATTTCGGAGTAGGTTATCCCCTCGCTTTCAAAGAGGTAGTAGGCAAGGGAGCCCGGTATCGTGTTGATTTCGTTGATATAGACCTTGTTCCTCGTCTTATCCACGAGGTAGTCCATTCTGACGACTCCGTCGAGGTCGAGTTCCTCGTAGAGCCTTTTGGTATTTCCTTTGACGATAGAATTGAGTTCGCCTATATCCGCGGGCATAATCCTACCGCCGCCACTGAGTTTCCCGCCCGACACGTACTTGTCTTCAAAGGTCAATATGTCGTGGACGGAGAGCGGACGTTCGGTTTCGGACACCACTATTCCGTCTATGTCTTTGAAAGCGGCGCAATTGACTTCGACAAAATCCGTGAGCATCTGCTCCACCACGATTTTATCATCGAACTCCTTTGCTATATCGAGAGCGGTAATTAGGTCCTCTCTGTTCTCGGCGGTGCGTATTCCTATACTACTTCCGAGTCGCGACGGCTTGACTATCATCGGATAACCGAGAAAACTTTCCAAGTGGAACAACGTTTCGTCGGGTTTCGTCTCGTACTCGTTTTTCGTGATTACGAAATGCGGAATGACGTTGAGCAACATACTCTCGAAAATTTCTTTGCCGACTCCCTTATCCATACAAATCGCGGACGGCAACACCGATGCGGTAGTATGCGGTATTCCGTAAAATTCGAGCATCGCTTGCAAAGTGCCGTTCTCCCCCTCTCCGCCGTGACAGCAAATGAGAGCGACGTCGGGAGTGAACGCGCGTTTGAGTTTTCCCCGCTTTATCGAATAAAAACCGCCCGTATACAGCAAAACCTTTTCGTGCTTATGCGCCTCGAAGGGCGTGAAGTCCGCAAGCGTCCTCATACCGCCCGAATAAAAATCGCCGTCATAAAGATATATCGGTTCGACGTCGTACTCCCTCTCGTCGAGTTGCTTATACGTCTGTATTGCGGTTATGACGGATATATCGCTCTCCACCGAACGACCGCCGAAAATCAACGCTACTTTCCTTTTCATATCCCTCCTACTCCTCGTACACGTCGGGCAAGTCGTTCAAAAGAAGAAGATTGTCCCGCGGGCGCAAAATAATTCCGAAATCGTTCTTAGCCTCTTCGAGGGTTTCGTAGCGGTATATTTCCCCTCTGAAATCCTCGTCTCGCAGTCCTCTCGCCACGTCCTCGGCACGCCGACCGCCTATAAGCACGACCATGTCCGCTTTTCCCGCCGTATACCTGCCGAGTTCTCTGTTCTCTTCCCTTTCCCTCTTGCCGAGTTCCACAAGCCCCGGCGTTACCACTATCCGCCTGCCGTCGAACCCCGAGAGTACGTCGAGGGCGCACCTTGCTCCGTTCGGGTTCGAGTTGAACGTGTCGTCGATTATTCTTATGCCGTTTCCGCGGATAAGTTGCAAGCGGTGAGGTACCGCAACGACCGTGGATATTCTCGTCACTATGACCGCGGGCGAAACTCCGAGATAGTACGCAACCGCCGAGGCAAGCACGAGATTTTCCACGTTATGCACTCCGAGGAGTGTGGTTTTCGTCGCGTATACGTCCTCTCCGAAGTGAAGATTGAACACCGAACCGTCGTTCGTCACCGCAATATCGCTTGCGTACACTCCGTCCTCCTCGTCAAATCCCGCAAAATACGGCGTTTTCGATTGCTTTTTCGAGGTGAAGAAGATTTCTTTCACGCCGTCCGTAGCAAAACCTACACCGGTGTCGGGCAACATGTTTATCACCTGCGTTTTTTCACGAACGAGATTTTCCATACTTCCGAAAGTTTCGAGATGTTGGTCGTTAATCCCCGTGAGTACGCCGACTTCGGGAGATACGATTTTCATGAGTTTCTTTATATCCCCGACTCTCCTTGCGCCCATTTCTGCAATCAGTACGTCGTAGGAGCCGTCGAGAGCGGACACCGTTTTCGCAATCCCCATAGGCGTGTTGTAACTCTCGGGAGACGCCAAAACCTTATACTCTCCGCCGAGAATATGCGCAAGATAATTCTTCACCGACGTTTTGCCGTAACTCCCCGTTATCCCGATTTTAATGAGGTGTGGAAATTCTGCCAATATCCTCTTTGTTTTTCTCTCGTAACGGCGATTATTCATACGCTCGAACACGTTCACCACCGCCATTGTTATCGCAAAAGTAAGCGGATAGAATATCGGAAACGCAAATATGGACGAATATCTGAAATAGGCGTCCGAAACCACTGCGTTGAGGTGGAACAGAGTCAGCATAATGAGCGTCGAGTTCACCGTGACAAGCGCAACGAGCGCGCGAACGGCGCGTTTTGTGTAGCGCATAGGTTTCTTCTTTTCGGGCATTTCCTCTGCAAAATACAGAGTTATCTCGGCTATGAAAAAGAACATCGCGTCGAGAAATCCCCAAAATATCCTCGACTGCAAAAAACTAAGTCCTATGTAAATCCCCGCAAATATCCCGACGCACAGCAAATCCATAAGATACGCGGTGCGCAGTTTTTTGCTCTTGAATACCGTTGAAATTCGATAATTGTCCTGTTGCGCCACGTAAAGATACGGACGCGAAATGAACAGCGACGACAACAGCGAAAGTATTATGAAAAACCAATTACCCCGCGCTAATACCAAGTTTTACCGCCGAAATCCGCATTGCCGTCATTTGTTTCGTATAAAAAAGCGCGAAGCACGGATACAAACTTATCCGAGTCGTCCACATACGCAAAATGTCCGCCGCCAAGCAAAAATATCTCACTGCCTTTTATTCCGCGTTTGAGTTTTTTCGCCATATATAGCGGAGTAACTTTATCCTCTCTTCCCCAGAAAATAGCGGTCGGGCAAGTAATATCGCATAGTATTCCGCTTTGGTCGTAGGATACCACGTTTTTGAACGTCTCTCTCATTACGGGGGACAAAGCCCTATAATCCTTCGAGCCTTTCAGCCCCCTGAACCCTAAGCGGACGAGGAGTTTATGCAGATACACTCTGATATAGTATGACGGCTTTCGTCGAGGTTTCAGCCCCGCGGAGTCCACGAGCACGAGGGAACGCACGAGGTCGGGACGAAGTACCGCTATCTCCATAGCCACTCTGCCCCCGAACGAATGTCCGACGACGGTTACCCTGCTTTCGTCCTCTTCTTCGAGGAGTGCGATAATCTCCTCTGCGTAATCCCTAACCGTATACGGGCGTTTAGGCTCTTCGCTATCTCCGAAACCGCTGAAATCTACGACTATGCTCTTATATCCTGCCAGTCGTTTCGCGACAAATAAAAAGGCGGACGCGCTACCGCCCCACCCGTGTAAAAACAATACCGTTTCGCCTTTGCCGACGATGATTTTATTTATATGCCCTCCTCAGACGTCCAGCCACATAATGAGTGCGTCGTCGCGATTGTTGTAATACTTCTTTCGTACACCCTCTATGCGGAACCCGAACTCCGAGTACATATTTTTTGCGACTTCGTTGGTCGCTTTGACCTCTAAGGTCATATGCTTTATGCCTACTTCTCTCGCCTTAGAGATGAGCATCGACATGAGGAATTTGCCGAAACCCCTTCCTCTCTCGCTCTTTTTGACTGCTATATTAGTTATATGCCCCTCGTCGAGGACTTTGTGAAAACCGCCGTAGCAAAGCACTTCGTCCTCTCTGACGCCGACAAGATAATACGCGTCCCCCGAACTCAATTCGGGAATGAACATATTCTCCGTCCAAGGCTGGTCGAAAGCCTCTCTTTCAATCTCCGCCATTTGGCGTAGATGTTCGTAACGTAGCGGTTCGAATCTCATTTCAAATTCCTCTCCGCTTGCGATTTTCTCATATATACGGGCTCGAATACGTCTACGTATTCCCCTCTTTCCATTTTCTCTCGCAACACGCTTTCGAGGACTTCGTGTGCGGGACGAGGCAAATCGTAATAAGTGTCCGACGGAATAGTCCCCTTATCCGCTTCTTCGACGAAACGAGTTTCGAGGATTTTGCCGTTTTCGCAAGTGGCAAGATAGGTATTTCCGTGTCCTGCGTCCACGCCTACCGTTATCCGCCCTCTACTATATGCGAGAAGTTCAAAATAGTTTACCGAAACTCTCTTCGCGCCGTTTGAAAAGGATATTGCGGTCATTGCGGACGCGCCTATTCTAATCCCCGTGAAGGAGCCGGGACCTACGACTACTCCCGCCACGTCGAGGTCGTCGGGAGTGAGATTTGCCCTATCCATAACCTTTTTGATTTCGGGAATAAGCAAAGACGAGTGCCCGCTTTTTCCGACTTCAAATTCGGTATAATAGGATTTTTCGTCGTCTATGACGACGATGGTGAGAGTCGTATTTGTCGTATCGATTGCAAGTGCTTTCATTCTTCTATCTCGAAAATTCTTCCGTTTTCGCCGTCTACGGCAATTTTAATCTTTATGATTTTGCCGTTTAGGCTCTCGAATTTATTCCATTCTATGACGGTTACGCCGTCGTCCGAAATCGCCTCTTCGACGCCGAGTTCGACGAGGTCATCCTCGTGCTCCACTCTATACATGTCGAGGTGATTGAGTTTGAGCCGTCCGCTTTCGTACACGTTGAGGATGGTGAACGTAGGACTCGTGACCTCTTCCTCTACGCCGAGAGCCTTCGCAAGCCCTTTTGTGAACGTGGTTTTGCCTGCGCCGAGGTCGCCGTCGAGAAGTATAACTTCTCCACCGACAAGAGTTTTCGCAAGTTTCTCCGCAAGTGCGTAAGTCTCCTCTACGCTTCCGACTTCAAACACTCCCGAAACACTCGATTCTTCTTTTCCGTTTCCAATCTTTTCCATATCACTATCCGCGCCGTCGTTTTCGCCCTCGACGTGATTTCTAATGCTCGTACCGTCCCAATGTAGAATTTTCGACAGTCGTTTGTACAAAACGAACGTCAACGCTCCGACTATTATACATCTTAAAAGGTTAAAAGGCAATACACCGACGAACAAATAGTATACGTAAAAGTTTTCTACTGTCACGTTTTGATATAGCGGTTGAAGCATTGCCACTATCGCGTCGAAGTTGCCGTCGAAATATAAAGTCACGAAAAACGGTATGGATATAAATCTATTGACTATAATCGACGCTATCGTGAGCAAAATTCCGCCTACGCAAATGCCGATGAGTGCGTGTTTTTTATCTTTTTTGCGGTGATAGATGATAGACGCCGGCAATACAAACAAAATTCCGAGAATTATATCCGTAGACTCCCCGACGTACGCGGTGCTCGTCATAGGGAATTTCAGCAGACACTTCAAAATCACGACGATACAACCGCTGACGGGCCCCATAGAAAAACCTGCAAGAAGTGCGGGAAGTTCGCTTATTTGAATTTCAAGAAAATTCGGGAAGATGAACGGTAAATTGAACTTGCCGAACGCATACAAAATGAACGCAATTGCGGTCAAAATCGCAATTTTCGCAATATAAGCCGTGGTAAAACGAGGATTTTTGAACTTGGAAAACAGGTTCTTGATTTTTTCCTTTGCGCCGATTTCGGTCGTGTTTTGCTCCATTTTTCTCCTTCGGCGCACTTTGAAAATTTTCGGGATACAAAAAATGCGCCTTCAAGGGCGCAAACTCGTCTTTCGACGGTCGCTTCTATCATTCGGACTATACCGTCGGTAAGGGAATTTCACCCTATCGGCACGCATTGCGTGTTCGCGGACTATAACCGCCGGTGAGGAATCTCGCCTCGCCCCGAAGCATTTATTATTATATGCCACGCACTCCCCGTTGTCAACGGTTTTAGCGCGCGCAACGATTTCTCCCCCGAAATCCGTATAAAAACAGCGTTTTCGTCAAGGATAACGGTATGTTAGTCTACGAAACCACCGCTACGGACGTCGCTCTCTCCTTCGATAAGGTTATCGCGTCGAGATGCTACCGCGGAGAGGACGTCATAATAGTCGCCGTCCTCACCACACCTCTATACACCGCAAGCGAACGCAATTCGCTACTGGAAGAAATCCGCGCCAAAATCGAAAACGACTTCGCCGTAAAAACGATAGTCACCTACGATTTGGGTGCGTATATGATTATGCACGACGGTATGAGCGAAAAGGAAATCTCTTCGCTCTACCGAAAAGTCGGCTATTCTCCCTTGTAAAACTCCACGTTACTGCCGTCGCTCCAAAGTTTTTCGAGGCAATAGAACATGCGAGTATCGTCGTTGAACACGTGTACGATGACTCCGCCGTAGTCGAGCACAACCCACTTACCCTCGGTGAGACCGTCTACGCGCAGGCATTTTACGCCGTCGCCCTCCAATTTCTCTTGCAAATACTCCGCAAGCGCTTTGACCTGACGATTGCTCTTCCCCGTGCAAATTACGAAATAGTCCGCAACCACGGTGAGATGCTCGACTTTGAGCACGGTAATATCCACGGCTCTGCGGTCGTCAAGTTCTTTACAAATCAAGTTTTTCAGTTCTAAACTTTCCATTATTCCTCCGATTTATAGTGTTAGAATATCGATTTTAGTTGTTTTTCAGATAATATTCGACGGCTTCGAGAGTGAGCGGATAAATAGGCTTTCCCTGAAACGCAAGTTTTTCGTAGGTGTAGCGTAGCACCGCAAGGAAACCTTTCTCGAAATTCTCGTCCGCTATTCGTCTTATATCGGGAATTGGTTCGTATTCCCTATCGTAAGAGGTGCTGTCCGCGGTATAGACGAGTTTTTCAAACGTACTCATCCCCGCTTTTGCCGTCGTATGATAACGTATTGCGGACAAGATTTCCTCGTCGGTAACGCCGAAATCCCTTTCCGCTTTTTTTGCGCCCAAAAATTGATGAAGTACGCTCGTGCCTATCGCGTCTTTCGGCACGTTAAGCCCGTCAACGGACGGTCTGCGCTTTGCATTGTCGTGTAGTACGGACGCCTCAAACACTTTTTTGAAGTCGCATTTGAGGTTGTGCGACGAGTTTAGGTCAACGGCACGTAACACGACCGCTTGCGTATGGCGATATAGTTCGGGCTCCTGCCACTCTCTTAGTTTGCCAAGCCACTCCGCATAGTCGCAGAAGTAGCCGTTTTTCTTTATATAATCGAGAACATCGCCGGATAAGTTCGCGGGTGCCAAACCGAGAAGCAATTCCGCCTTTATCCTCGAAGAGGATACTTCCTTCCCTTCAAAGTCTACGAAACGGAAATCGCCTACGCCGTACTTAATCCTGAGTTTTTCTACACCGTCTTCAACTCCGAGATAGCCTTTTCGACCCGCGACGGCAACGGGACACGTAGACAAAATGCTTTTCGGCTCGTGCCATGTATCGAAATACTCTACGCTGTCCCCGCCTATGAGATAGACTATATCCCCGTATTTTGCTTTAAGGACAGGCAAAACGTCGGAGGCATAATTATACTTTTCTCCGCACTCCGCCCTCACTCTTTCGATTTCATCGACGACAAAATCGTCGCATATACCGCCAAAGGCTATTTTGCATAGTTCGATGCGAGCGGAATACGGCAAAAATCCTTCGCTTTTATGCGGGGGACGATAAGTAGGGACTACGACGAGACGGTCTGCGCCGAGATCTCCGACAGCCTTAACGAGCATATTCGTATGTTCGACGTGCGGAGGATCGAATGCTCCGCCGAAGATAATCGTTACCATAGGTATAGTATAGCAAATAGAAGAAAAAGTTTCAATATCAAAAGTAAACTTTTTAATCGATTTGAATAAGCAAAGACAAACGGGCAACCATTATACTATGAAAACGATTGACCTCATCTTCCTCACCCTGATAGTGTTTGCATTGATTTTCGTCTGGACGGGAAACTATCTCGATATCGGTCCGACACTCGTTTTATCCGTCGCAATCACCGCTCTAACCATCGTCACCGTGGTGCACTTCATACGCCAAAAAATCAAACCGTACGACAAGGATAGACTCGCTCTCGAACTATCCGTAAGAGGAAGCGGATATTTGGTGGAAATATTGAAAAGTATTCTAAAAAATGCCGTTTTTGAGAGTGGTTCCAACTGGATTTTACTTGAAAGCGCTCTGATTATAGCGTGTTTTCGATTTTCACTCGTTGGACTGAACGACGTGGGAAATTTCTATTCTTTGGCAATCGAAAAGGAGAGAAAACAAGTGTTTTTGCTCTGTCGCGGGATAGACAGAAAGGCTGTGTATCTACTCGAAGCGAAAGGCATCAAAATCAGCGCAATCAAAATTAAAGGCATATACGATTTTCTTGCACGCCACTCCGCCCTGCCCGCACTCGAAAAAGAAAAACGACGTTTCCCCGTCAAAAAAATCTTTCCGCTTTTACTCTCTCGCTCTAATACAAAAAATTATCTGCTCGTAGGCATAGTCCTTTTGACGACCGCATTCCTGACTCCCCTCAAAATTTACTACTTCGTTTTCGGAAGTATATCTCTTTTTCTTGCTTTGCTCACTCTCACTCCCCTCGGAAACGGTGATTTAGGCTCAAACGGCGCTTTCAACGCCCTAATGGACGAAACTGAAAAAGTCGTTCTCCCTCATTCACCCGAAAACGACGACTCAGAAGATTAGCGCATGTTTTCGATCTTGATTTTTCTTCTTTGCACAAAAAAATCTCCAAAAAATCGTTTCGGCAACGTTCAAACGTGCGTCGCATAAAGCCAATGCGTAAAAAACACAGACACGACTAAATTACTAAAAACCGAAAGAAAACGGCAAAATATCAACCTTTCCTCTCTTATTTATCATCGATTTTCTCAAAATCCGCTCTCGTATTCGATTTTGCGCATATATAAACGCAACGGTTTTGCCATTCTTTTTCCTTATAAAACGTCAAAATGCTTGTCATAAGCAATCCGAACCGCTAAAATAGTTTTTGAGGTCAGCATATGTATTCGATTTATCTCAAAAAAGGCGAAGAAAAACGTATTCTCAACGGCCACTCGTGGGTTTACGCCAACGAAGTTTCCAAAATCGAGGGCAAAGATACAAACGGCTCTCTTGCTTCCGTCTACTCTTTCGACGGCAAATTCGTAGGAAAAGGCTATATCAATCATCTGAGCAAGATACTTGTCAGAATTTTCCTCCGCGACGAAAACGCCGTTGACGACAAGGATTTTTATCTTGACAAACTTAAAAAAGCAAACGATTACCGCTTAAATTTAGGTTTTGGCAACTGCTACCGTATGGTTTTCGCGGAATCCGACGGTATTCCCGCCCTCATCGTGGACAAATATGCGGACTATCTCGTTTGCCAGTTTCTCTCTCTCGGCATCGACAAACGCAAAAATCTCATCGTCGAATGTCTCGTCGAATTGTTCGCGCCTAAAGGAATTTACGAGCGTAGCGACGTTGCCGTTCGCGCAAAAGAGGGACTCGGCGAAGTCAAAAGCGTTCTATACGGCGAAGTCCCCGACGATATTATCATCACCGAAAACGGTCTGAAAATGAGCATAGACGTCAAAAACGGACAAAAAACCGGCTATTTCCTTGACCAAAAGGAAAATCGCTATGCGGTAAGACGTTACGTTGCGGGCAAAACCGTCCTCGATTGTTTTTGCAACAGCGGTGGTTTCAGCATAAATTCCGCCCTGACTGCCAAAGAAGTCACGAGCGTGGATATATCCGCACTTGCCCTAAACAACGTACAAACAAACGCAAAACTAAACGGATTTGACAATATAACTACGGTTGAAGGAGACGTTTTTGAAGTTTTGCGAGCGTATAAACGCGAAAATCGCAAGTTTGACGTCGTAATTCTCGATCCGCCCGCATTCTGCAAGAGTGCAAACGAGGTCAAAGGCGCTTATAGAGGATATAAAGACATAAACGTTCTCGGACTGAAACTCGTCGAAAAAGGCGGATTTCTCGTCACTGCTTCCTGTTCGCATTATATGACGTTGCCGTTGTTTGAAAAAATGCTCGTGGAATCCGCAAAAGAAAGCGGGCGCACGGTGCGCATCGTCGAAATCAAGACGCAATCTCCCGACCATCCGTCCGACCTCTCCGCCGAAGAAACGAGTTATCTAAAATTCTTCGTCCTGAATGTATTGTAAACCACGAAATAAGTATATTTCGGGGACGCAATTCCCGATTAATAGGATATAATCCGAAACGCAAAATCGTTAAAGAAAGGCACTTCGTTGAAGTGCCTTTCATTTTGTAATTTGCGTTTTTCGTCAATCTATCCACTCGAATTCAAGGTCTCCGATAGAAATAATATCGCCTTCTTTCATACCGTTTCGTTTGAGTTCGTCGATGACTCCGCGGTCTTTGAGTACCTTTTGGAAGAAGGCGAAGGAATCCGTATCCGAAATCGTAACGTTTTGGATGAGAAAGTCCACGAGTCCGCCGTCCACGAAATAGGTGCCGTCGGGAAGTTTTTCCACCGTGAATTTTTGGTCGGATTTCTCTTCGAGGGAGAAATTTTCGTCAACTTCTTCGCGCTGAGGAGGAGGCAATTCGTCCACTTTTTCCTTCATAGCGGTGAGAAGTTCTTTGAGTCCCTCGCCCGTCAAGGAACTAATCGCGAACACTTTCACGCCCACTTTTTTCTCGAATTCTTCGACTACAGAACGGTCGTAAAGCAAATCCGCCTTGCTTGCGACGACGATTTGAGGAGTTGCGGAGAGTTTTAGACTATAAGATTCGAGTTCTTGATTGATTTTGACGTAATCATCGTATGGATCTCTGCCCTCGCTTCCGCTTATATCCACCACGTGAACGATAAGTCTGACTCTTTCGATATGGCGCAAGAAGTAGTGTCCGAGGCCCGCTCCTTCGCTTGCACCCTCGATAAGTCCCGGAATGTCCGCGATTACGAAACTGTCATCGTACATTTGAACGACACCGAGATTGGGATTTATCGTCGTGAAGTGATAGTTGGCGATTTTGGGTTTTGCGGAAGTGAGCATAGAAAGCAACGTGGATTTTCCGACGTTCGGGAACCCGACGAGTCCTACGTCCGCTATGGTTTTGAGTTCGAGAGTAACTTGATGCTCGTCCGTTTTTTCACCGAGTTGGGAAAACGACGGGGCTTGGCGTTGTGCGTGCGCAAATCTTGCGTTTCCTTTTCCTCCGCGACCGCCCGTGAGCGCAACGAAAGTATCGCCGTCCTCGAAAAGGTCGGCAATTACGCAACCGCTCTCTGTATCTTTGATGACGGTACCCGCGGGGACTTTGACAATCATATCCTCTCCGCTCTTACCCGTGCAATTTTTCGCACCGCCGTTCATTCCGTTTTCCGCGCGAAAATGCTTTTGAAATTTGAAATCGACGAGGTTGTTTTTGTTCTTATCCGCAACGAAAATAACGTTTCCGCCGTTTCCGCCGTCACCGCCGTCGGGACCGCCGTTCGGAACGTATTTCGCTCTATGGAAAGACACGGCGCCATTTCCGCCGTTGCCTGCTTTTATGAAGATTTTTACGTAATCTAAAAACATATTTTATCCTTTATAGCATATCTTTTTGGTTAGTATACACTATTTTTCTTCGTTTTGCAATTGCTTGATTATCGCTCTTGCGGATTTCTTTCCCGCGCCCATAGCGAGAATCACGGTAGCCGCACCCGTCATAGCGTCGCCGCCCGCGTACAAACGAGGTATCGACGTTCTTCCGTCCTCGTCGCAGACGATAATGCCCTTTCCGCTAACTTCGAGTTCGGGACAACTATGCTTGATGATGGGGTTAGGAGTCGTGCCGAGCGCAACGATGACTTCGTCACATTCGATATCATATTCGCTACCCTCGATAGGTACGGGAGACCTACGACCGCTTTGATCGGGTTCGCCGAGAGCCATTTTTATGACTCTCATACCGCAAACCGCACCGTTAGAACCGAGAATTTCTACGGGATTTGTGAGCAAATCAAAGATGATACCCTCCTCTTCGGCGTGTTCGATTTCTTCGGCACGAGCGGGCATTTCTTCGCGACCTCTGCGGTATACGAGATGAACTTCCGCACCGAGACGCACAGCCGTTCTTGCGGAATCCATTGCGACGTTGCCCGCACCAACTACGACGACCTTTTTCCCCTTATACACGGGAGTGACGGAGTCCTTTTCGTATGCTTTCATAAGATTTACGCGGGTGAGATATTCGTTTGCCGAATACACGCCGTTGAGATTTTCCCCTTTAATTCTCAAAAAGGATGGCAATCCGGCACCCGAACCGATAAATACCGCGTCGTATTCGCTAAGCAATTCGTCGATATAGAGAGTTTTTCCGATGACGACGTTTCGTTTGATTTCGACGCCGAGTTTTTCGAGGTTTTCGATTTCTTTTGCGACGATGACTTTCGGCAATCTGAATTCGGGAATACCGTAACTAAGCACACCGCCCGCTTTGTGCAAAGCCTCGAAAACGGTGACTTTGACTCCCGCTTTGGCAAGGTCCGCGGCACAAGAAAGTCCTGCCGGACCGCTTCCGACTACCGCCACTTTCCCCAAATTGACGCTGTTAGAATTGCTGTTTTGTATGTTTTCGTCACGTTCGAGGGCGTAATCCGCCACGTAGCGTTCGAGGGCGCCGATAGAAACGGCTCCCCCCAACTTAACTTCGCGCACGCAATACTTTTCGCATTGATTTTCTTGCGGGCATACCCTTCCGCATACCGCGGGAAGATTGTTGTCGCGCGACAGAGTTTCTACCGCTCCGTCCATATCCCTCTCTCTTATCTTGCGAATGAAATCGGGAATATGCACGCCGACCGGGCAACCCTTCATACACGGCGCGTTTTTGCAATCCAAGCATCTACTTGCCTCTAATTCCGCAATTTCGGGAGTAAAACCGAGGGCAACTTCTCTAAAGTTGTTTCTTCTCTCTTCGGGAGACTGAGAGGGCATAATATTTCTTTCTTGAATTTCCATAAACTAACCTCTCAAATTGCACTTATGCGCGTTTTCGTGTTCACGATAGATTTTGGAGCGGGAGATTGCCTCGTCGAAATCTACGAGATGACCGTCAAATTCGGGACCGTCTATGCATGCATACTTAGTTTTTCCGCCGACGGTGAGCCTGCAACAACCGCACATACCCGTGCCGTCAACCATAATCGAGTTCATACTGACCACGGTAGGAATGCCGAGTTCTTTCGTGAGTGCGCAAACCGCTTTCATCATAGGAAGAGGACCGACCGCAAACACGCAATCGAAGTGTTTTTCGGCGGTTAACGCGCGGATTTCATCGGTTACGAAACCTTTTTTACCGCTCGAACCGTCGTCCGTTATCGTGTGAAGTCGACTACAATGGTTAAATTCGTCCACGTAAGTGAGCAAACCTACGTTCCTTGCGCCTAAAACGACGTCAGGCTTTTTGCCTTCCGAGAAAAGTTGCTTCGCTTGCGGATAGACGACAGCCGCCCCTATCCCGCCCGCTACGAGCAAAATATTCTTATATTCGCTGAGGTCGGTTGCGTTTCCGAGAGGCCCGACGAAGTCGCTGAGCGCATCCCTTTCTTTCATGGAGGCAAGTCGTGCGGTCGTAAAACCCACTTCTTGCACGAGAATGGAAACGGTGCCGTTTTCTCTCGAATAATCGCAAATGGTGAAGGGCACTCTTTCTCCGTCGTCGTCAGTGCGAAGGATAATAAACTGTCCCGCCAAACAGTGTTTTGCGGTGTCGGGAGCGTAAATCGTATACTCGTTCACTCTCTCGGCAAGCGTTCTTTTTTTGATGATTTCGTAGTTCTTCATATACTCTCTTTTCGTCTGTTTTCAGCATTTTTGCCGAAAAGTATTCTCAAATTTATCGATTTTTATAGTACTTGCACCATTCTTTTAGGTTGCAATCCTCACATTTCGGAGCACGTGCGGTACACACGTATCGCCCGTGGAAGATAAGCAAATGATGAAGTTCTCCCCACTTGTTTTCTTCAAACGCTTCATTCAGCTGCGCCTCGGTTTTTTCGGGAGTATCCGCATTCACCAATCCGATACGGTTGCTCACTCTAAACACGTGCGTATCTACCGCAATCGCGTTTCCTCCGAAAGCAACCGAATATACGACATTTGCGGTCTTACGCCCTACTCCGCTCAATTTCATCAACTCTTCTTGAGTCTCGGGAACGTAACCGAGGTCGAGAACGCTTTTTGCCATACTCTTTATGGATTTTGCTTTGTTGTGATAAAATCCGCAAGAATGAATCCGCTCTTCGAGTTCCTCTATGGGCATTTTCACAAAATCTTCGGGAGCGGACGCGACTTCAAAAAGTTTTTCGGTCACGAGGTTTACCCTTTTATCCGTACACTGCGCAGACAAAATCACCGCTACGAGAAGTTCAAACGGCGTTCCCGCGTCGAGTTCGCAACGAGCGGACGGGTGTTGCGCTTTCAGCGCATCGAAGATTTTATCATTTGTGCTTTCCATAAGTGTATTTTAACACTTAACCCGAAGTATAGCAACCCGAATTAGAGCGTGAATATCAAAATTTTATGCTTTTTCCGCTCTCTCCGACGTAAAATCTGCCGATTACCGAATTATATCGACCTCGTTCAAGCACTTGCATTGCCTGAGACAAGTTCCTCGTCAAGCATTTTACGGAGAGTCCGCACCCTACCGATGCGCTACTCGGCGTGTTTATTAGTTTTGCAGGTATGCGGTAGTTTTGCAACGCTTCATAATATCTCGCTCCTTCGGACCTCGAACGGAACGCAACGAAAAATTCTCTCATATATCCCTCCGAATATTTTATGTATGCGTTCCGAAATATACTATTGTTTTTCGACGAAATTCGTGATTGCGTTTTTCCTCGGCGACATAGTATATAACGAGGCGATTATGATATATCTCGACAATGCGGCAACTTCATTTTTCAAACCGAAAGGCGTATACGAGGCTATACGCTACGACTTGTCTCATTCGGCCAACAGCGGGCGAAGCGCGCATCGATACGCCACGGACTGCGCCGTAAAAATCGAGAAAACGAGGGAATATCTCCTCGAAAAACTCGGTGCGGACGAGGATTATTCGATAATCTTCACGAAAAACTGCACAGAAGCGTTAAATCTTGCGATTTTCGGCTATCTCAAAAACGGAATGACCGCCGTTACGACTGCAAACGAGCATAACAGCGTGCTTCGTCCGCTTTACGAATTGTCGAAACGAGGCATTGTAAATCTCGTCGTAGAGCAAGATGAAAACGGGAGAATTTCTTCAACCGAACTCGTAGCAAAGGCCGAAAACGCCGACCTTCTCGTCGTAGGACACGCCTCGAACGTAACCGGCGCGATAGCAAATCTATCCGAAATCGGAGAAAAATTACGTAATAACAAGGTCAAAATTCTCGTGGACGGTGCGCAAAGCGTGCCTATTCTTAATCCCGAAATCAAATCAAACCGTATAGATATGCTTGCTTGCCCCGGGCACAAGGGGCTTCACGGTATGCAAGGAAGCGGATTTTTGATTGTGAAAAAGGACGTCGAACTCGTTCCGCTAATATACGGCGGTACGGGAGTTTTCTCGGAAAACGTCTATCAGTCTTCGCTAATGCCCGAAGATTACGAGGCTGGAACGCTGTTTGCGGGCGGAATTTCGGCTTTACTTGCCGGAGCAAAGTGGAGTTTTGACAATTTATCCTCGACGAGATATAACGTAAATCGACTGGCTACCGAATGCGTCCGACGGCTAAACGGGCTCGGCGCAAAAACCTACGTGGTAGATACGGCGGTCGGTATCGTTTCCTTCAATTTTGACGGAACAGACTCCACCGAAGTCGCAAATTTTCTTTCAGAAAAAGACATTGCCGTCCGTAGCGGACTTCACTGTGCGCCTCTCGTGCATAAATTTTTAGGCACGACCGAACAAGGTGCGGTGAGAGTAAGTTTCGGCGCGGACAACACTGACAGAGATTTGTATATATTGTTATCCGCACTCGAAGAATTTAAGGCAAAACGGCGTTCTAACACACTGCCTTTCAAACAATAAAACGTCTCGTCGTTTACAATAATCCGCGTCGTATTGCCTTATTTGTTTAATGTAAAGACTGCGTTCCCGCCCATGTTTTTGCACGCACCGAGAAGAGCGCGTTTTGCGCCTGCTGGAGACAAATTCCTATACTTTTGATGAAGTAGGCAACACGCTCCGGCAATCGCCGGTGCAGACACAGACGTACCGGACATATAGCTGTACGCACCGTACTTTTCAAGTCCTTTCACCCTCACGCCGTTTGCGTACAAATCGGGACGAGGGACTCCGTTATATATACCTCTCGACGAAAATTCCGCTACTTTGAAGTTTTCGTCAACCGAACCGACCGAGATAACTTCCCGACTTATAGCGGGCGATTTCACTCCGTTTTCACCGCTGTTTCCAACCGCACAAACTACGGTAAGTCCGCTACGGACAAGCATTTCCGCACCGATTTTGAGAGGATCGGCATACTCGGTCGGCTCCGCGCCGAAACTCATACATACGACTTTGATATTATACCGCTTAAAATTATCGAAAAGCCATTGCATACCGTCGAGAATTTTGAAAGTTCCGCTCTCACCGGATGCGGTTATTACCTTCAAGCCGACGATTTCCGATCGCGGTGCAATTCCTACGGTATTTCCGGCGGACAAAAAACCGTTCCCGCCGGCAACCCCGGCAACGAACGTGCCGTGCCCGTTGTCGTCGTAAGGATATTCCTTTCCGCCTATCAAATCGACAAAACCGACTATTCTGTCCCTCGGAATAGACAAATCGCTGTGCGGAGACACTCCCGTATCCATCACGCAAAGCCTCACTCCGCGTCCGTCGAGTTTATCGTCCGACGAAATGCAAACTATTTCTTTCAGGCTATCTAACGCAGTGAAATTATCGTTTTCAGAAACTTTCAATGCGGTTACTCGACTTTGTGCGGAAACGAATTCGACGTCGTTTTGTCTCGCCAAATATTCGACGTCGTCCATACCGCACTCTATCCCTACCGAGCGTATAAAAGGATAGTCGCGCACGACCTTGAAGTTGCGTTTGACAAACGAGTACTGAAACGGCGTGCCTAACCGTACCAATGCCGTCGTTTTTTCGCGAACGGATAATATTCCTACAAGACTTCCGTCAACCTTATTCATTTTTCGAGCATATTGAGTAGCGCGCGCAAGCGTGTGAGTTGTTCGGTATTCATAAACATAGTCGCGACGGTATAAAATCGTTCAAGTTCGGCGGTATTCAAAGTGCCGTTTGCACGTGAAATCGAGGCTTTTGCCATGAGTTCAGTCATCAATTCGTCGTTTGACATACCCGAAAACCGTCTCATCTCCTCTTCGATATTCGTTTGACCGCTGTTCCGTCCGTCTGCAAAACCTCTCTCGTTTTCAAAACAGTCGCCGTTCTTATCGCAGGACGCATCCTTATTTTTTCCGTCGGGATTTTGCCCTTTTTGTCCGTAGTAACCGTTTCTTTCCCAAAAATTCATAGTTCCTCCGTCACAATCATTTTATGCCGTCATATATTGAAGGTGCAGGTGAAATTATGAATTTTGATATAAATACGATGATGAATCTTATGTCGATGATGAAAAGTTTCGGAAATGTAACCCCATCGGGTAATGCGGATAATTTCGGCTCTTTCGCAAGCAAAAACCGCGGAAACAACTCACAAGAAAAGCAAAACTACGGAAACGATTTTTTAGGTGAAAACAACCAAAATAAAAACTTCGGTTCAAATTCCGAACAAGAAAACGACTACCCCTCGAATAATCCTAAAAGGAATTTCGACTTGACCACGCTTGCAAAACTACTTCCCTTATTCATTGGAAATCAAGGCGGAAACGACGGCTTAGGTAATCTTCTCGGAATGATTTCGGCAATGTCGAGCATTCGGAATACGCCGTCGCAAAAGCAAGAAAATGCGGACTTTCGGACAAAATCAAACGAAAACGAGGAAAGCACAAAAGTAAATTCGCACGTTGAAAAACCGCGCAATATATACGACAAAATCTCTTTTGCAGGGGACGAAGTAGTCTACTTTTTGCGAAAAATGAGAATACTTTCGACAAAAATCACGCCGTAATTGAACGTTTACGGCTAAAATCAATACTTTTTCAAATTTACAGTTGATTTCCATTTGAAAATAAAAAAGGACGCGGTTTGCAACTTTTCAAAATCCGAAAAGCGACCTACCGCATCCCTTTCAATTCAAATTCTTAAATCAAAGCACCGCACCATCATAAATGGGATACTTGTCGCAAAGAGCGATTATTCTCTCTCTGACTTCGGGGATTGCGTCTTCTCCTCTTTCGATAATATCGACGACGGCATCGGCGATGACGATCATATCTTCCTCTTTCATACCTCTCGTGGTAACGGCGGGAGTGCCTATTCTGAGTCCGCTCGTGAGAGAGGGTTTCTCGGGATCTCCGGGAATGGAGTTCTTATTGGCGGTGATATGCGCTTCGTCAAGCCAGTTTTGAAGTTGTTTGCCGTTGACGCCCGTTCCAATAAGATTCAAAAGCATAAGGTGGTTGTCCGTTCCCCCGCTGACAAGTTTGATACCTCTTTCGAGGAACCGATTCGCCATTGCTTTTGCGTTCGAGAGGACTTGAGTTTGATATTCCTTAAACTCGGGAGACAAATCTTCTTTGAAAGCGACCGCTTTCGCCGCGATGATATGCATCAAAGGACCGCCCTGACAACCGGGGAAAATCGCCTTGTCGACGAGTTTAGCGAGGTTTTCGTCGTTGGTGAGGATAAGACCGCCTCTGGGGCCTCTCAGCGTCTTGTGGGTGGTCGTGGTGACGAAATCCGCATAAGGCATCGGACTCGGATGAAGTCCCGTTGCGACGAGTCCTGCGATGTGTGCTATATCAACCATGAGATACGCACCGACTTCGTCCGCTATTTCACGGAATTTCTTGAAGTCGATAATTCTCGGATACGCGCTTGCGCCCGCCACGATGAGTTTGGGCCTCACTTCGAGTGCGATATGTCTGACGTCGTCGTAATCGATGAGACCGTTTTCGTCTACGCCGTAGGTTACGGAATTGAAGAGTTTACCGCTCATGCTGACTTTTGCGCCGTGAGTGAGGTGTCCGCCCGCGTCGAGGGACATGCCGAGAATGGTATCACCGGGTTTGAGCACGCTGTAATACACCGCAAGGTTTGCATTGCTACCGGAGTGAGGCTGAACGTTTGCAAAGTTTGCTCCGAAGAGTTGTTTTGCGCGTTCTATCGCTATATTTTCCGTCACGTCAACGTATTCGCAACCGCCGTAATAGCGTCTGCCGGGATAACCTTCCGCATACTTGTTGGTGAGGTGCGTGCCCGCCGCGGCAAGGACTGCGGGAGATACGATATTCTCGCTTGCGATGAGTTCCACGTTGTGTTGTTGGCGATCGAGTTCGTCTTTGAGCGACTTATAAAGTTCCTCGTCTACCGCTTTAATGGTCGATAAATCAATCATAATCTTTCCTTTTTTTGTCGTCAGTTAAGAAGGCTGTCTATAACTGCGGAGATTTGTGCTTTTTGGCGGAGTCCGATGAGTTTATCCTTGACCTCGCCGCCTTTGAAAACGAATACCGCGGGGATCGACATTATGCCGAATCTTTCCGCAAGAGAGGGATAATCGTCAACGTCCACTTTGCAGACGGGAACTTTGCCCTCGTAGTCGTTCGCAAGTTCTTCAATGGTCGGTGCGAGCATTTTGCAAGGTCCGCACCAAGTCGCCCAGAAGTCCACAAGAACGACGTCGTTTGACGAAATCACTTCGTCGAAATTGCTATCTGTCAAAACAATATGTTTATCCATGTATGCTCCTTAACGTTCGGTCGACACGGTTTCCTGAGGACAAATCTCTTTCATCCGCGGACTGAACCCTTTCTTTTTTCTGATAACTAAGCGGTCGAGTAGGAACGCAATGACGAAACCGACAACGAGACCGCCTACCGCAAAGAGTATTTCGGCAAGGTCCGAGAGGATACGTCCTATCATCAAACCCGCGAAAACAAGCACTAAGGGTATTATATAAACGATTGTCGCCGCTGTCAATACGAACTTGTCGCCCATCTCTATGGAGACGAAGTCTCCGACGTTTGCGCCGAGGGTATTTTCGACAACGATTTCCACCTTCATACCGTCCTTGGTGACGGCGCACATATGGCAATTATCGCACGCAGATTTGCGGTCGAAACTGACGGTGGCTTTATTCCCTTTAACTTTGGTTACGACGCCTCTTTCGGTCATTTCGTCACGTACTCCGCAATATTGTCTATTCTGACTTTTTCACCGCTACCGTCCGCCATATTTTTGACTGTAACTTCGCCTGCGGTCAGTTCATCGTCGCCGACGACAACGACGTACTTCGCACCGATTTTGTCCGCATACTTCATTTGCGCTTTAAGGCTACGGTTCATAAGGTCGGTTTCCGCCGAAATTCCGCTCTGTCTGAGGGAGTTCGTCAACGACAACGCTTTTTTGGACGCATTTTCGCCGAGGGGTGCGATATAAACGGTGGTTTTCGGTTCGACGGCGGAGAGCTTGCCCGTGTTTTCGAGGACGAGCAAAAGCCTTTCGAGTCCCAAACCGAAGCCCGCCGCGGGAGTCGGATGCCCGCCGACCTCTTCGACGAGGTGATTATATCTTCCGCCACCGCATACGGTGCCCTGTGCGCCGATGTCGTCCGAGATAAACTCGAACACCGTACGCGTATAGTAGTCAAGACCTCTGACGATGCCGGGATTGACGTTGAACGGTATATCTAATGCGGTCAATTCTTCTTTAACGCCCTCAAAGTGCGCCTTGCAATCATCGCAAAGATAGTCGATAATTCTCGGTGCACCCGCGGTTATTCTCTTGCATTTTTCTTCTTTGCAATCGAGAATACGGAGAGGATTTTTCTCAAATCTTGCTTTGCACATTTCGCACATACCGTCGAGATTTGCACCGATATATTCCTTCAAAGCCTTATTATATTCCGCACGGCATGTTTTGCACCCTATGCTGTTGATATTGAGAGAAAGCGCGGTGAGTCCAACGCTTTTGAGGAAGGAATACGCAAGGGAGATGACCTCGGCATCCGCTTTCGGCGTTTCGCTACCGAACATTTCCACGCCGAATTGATGGTGCTCGCGGAGTCTGCCGTTTTGAGGCTTCTCATAGCGGAAAACGGGCGCAATATAGTACACTTTGAGGGGCAAACCGTTTTGAGACAAACCGTTCTCTATAAACGACCTTGCGACGCCTGCCGTCCCTTCGGGACGAAGGGTGATACTGCGATTGCCCTTGTCAAGGAATGTATACATTTCCTTGTTGACTATATCCGTGGTTTCGCCGACTCCTCTGAGGAAAAGTTCGGTATGCTCGAAAATCGGGGTGCGAATCTCTTTGAATCCGAAATTCCCCGCCGTTTCGCGTGCGATATTCTCTACGTAATGCCATTTGTATGCTTCTGCGGGAAGCATATCTTTCGTTCCCTTGGGTATGTTTATCATAATATCCTCTACAGAATGAATCTTTTCAGATTGGATTCTCTGAGTGCGGACGCAAGGTGCGCGTCAACGTACTCTTTGTCAACCTTGATTTCGGTGGTTACGCCGTCGTCCGCGTCGTAAAGAACGTCTTTGAGAAGGTGTTCCATAACGGCGTGCAAACGTCTTGCGCCGAGGTTTTCGCTATTTTCGTTTTCGTAGTAAGAAACTTTGGCGATTTCGCGGATAGCGTCGTCGGTAAATTCGAGGTTCACGCCGTCCACGCCGAGAAGTGCTTTATACTGTTTGAGCACCGCATTGTCGGGTTCGGTCAAAATACGAACGAAATCGTCCTCGGTGAGATTGTCGAGTTCGACGCGAATGGGGAATCTGCCTTGAAGTTCGGGGATAAGGTCCTCCATTCTTGCCATATGGAATGCGCCCGCCGCGATGAAAAGGATGAAATCCGTGCGGATTGCGCCGTATTTCGTCTGTACGGTACTGCCCTCGACGATGGGAAGAATATCCCTTTGCACGCCTTCTCTCGATACGTCGTGCCCTTGATCGCGACCGCTTCTTGCGGCAACCTTGTCGATTTCGTCGAGGAATACGACGCCGTCCTGCTCCGCTCTTTGGAGAGCCTCGGTAACGATAGCGTCCTGGTCCACCATTTTTTCACATTCTTGGTTGACCATCATTTCTTTCGCTTGTTTTACGGTGAGGGAACGCACTTTCTTTGCGCCGGCGGCACCGCCGAAGATATTCCCGATGACGTTTGCCATATCGATTTCTCCGCCTGCACCGCCCGCATTGATTTGAACGGTGGGTTTCGTCGGAGTTTTGACTTCGATTTTGACGGTGATATTGTCAAGGTGTCCCGCGCGAATGTCTTGGAGAAGTTCTTCTTTGAGTTCAGCGTCCGACTTCTCTCCCGTTTCCGCTTTTTTGCGGAGAGGCAAAATGATTTCCACGAGTTTGTTTTCCGCAATTTCGGTTGCCTTGGGTAATACTTCTTTGAATTTCTCGTCTTTCACAAGGCGAATGGAGACTTCGACGAGGTCTCGTATGATACTTTCGACGTCCCTGCCTACATAGCCGACTTCGGTGAATTTCGTGGCTTCGACTTTGACGAAGGGAGCGTGAACGAGTTTCGCAAGTCGTCTTGCGATTTCGGTTTTACCGACGCCCGTCGGTCCCTTCATAATGATATTTTTCGGGGTGATTTCTTCCCTCATTTCGTCGCTCAACTTGCTTCTGCGATAGCGATTGCGGAGTGCGATGGCGACTGCGATTTTAGCCTCTTGCTGACCGATGATATAGCGGTCGAGTTCTTGTACTATTTGTTTCGGTGTCAATACGTCTTGCATAATTTACCTCAACTGCGCCGTCATAGACGGCGGATAATGGTTCGTAGTCCCGTCAGACGGTTTCTACGGTGATGTGGTTATTCGTGAATACGCAGAGTTCGCTTGCGATGAGAAGCGCGCGGTGAGCGATTTCCTCGGCGGGAAGGTCGGTTGCCTGCGCAAGAGCACGCGCCGCTGCAAGTGCATAGTTTCCGCCGCTACCGATAGCACAAATACCGCTTTCGGGTTCGATGACTTCTCCGCTACCCGAAACGATGAACAAGGACATTGCGTCCGCTACGATGAGCAACGCTTCGAGTTTGCGATACATTTTGTCGCTACGCCAAAGTTCGGCAAGTTCGACTGCGGAGCGCATAAGATTTCCGCTGTACTTCTGGAGCATTTCTTCAAATTTCTCCGAGAGTGCGAACGCATCCGAGACCGAGCCTGCAAAGCCGATGACGACTTTTCCGTTGTAGATGCGTTTAACCTTGACGGCGTTACCCTTCATGATAACGCTTTCGCCCATAGTGACTTGACCGTCTCCCGCGATTGCGGTTACGCCGTTGCGTTTTACTGCGCAAATTGTTGTTCCTCTGAATTCCATAGTAGTTACCTCTCTACGTTAAGTGCGGAGGTTAAATCCGCTATTGCTCTGTCGTGGTAAGCGAGTTTTCTTTCCTTTTTGTGAACGCCTTTCAGTTCGGGAAGCAAACCGAAGTTTGCGTTCATCGGCTGGAAATCCCCCGCACACGACGATATATATCTCGTAAGCGCACCGCAAATCGTGGTTGCGGGCAATACGAGGTCAGGTTGATTTCGTAGTTCTCTTGCGAGGGCGTCGGCGGCGACGAGTCCGCTTGCGATACTCTCGACGTAGCCCTCTACACCCGACAGTTGTCCCGCTATATACACGGGCACGTCGGAATTTTTCAGTCTGAAACGGTCGCTTAGCACTTCGGGAGCCTTGACGTAGGTGTTGCGGTGCATAGTGCCGTAGCGCAAGAATTCCGCATCGTGAAGTGCTGGTATCAGACTGAACACGCGCTTTTGCTCACCATAGGTGAGGTTCGTTTGAAATCCGACGAGATTATAGCAATCCCCCGCCGAATTTTCCTTTCTCAGTTGCACGACGGCGTACGCACTTTCTCCCGTTTCGGGATTCCTCAGTCCGACGGGACGAAGAGGACCGTAGCGCATAGTGTCGCCCCCTCTTTTCGCCATAAGTTCAATCGGCATACAGCCGTCGAAGAGTTCACGCTTGTCGAAATCGTGTAGCGTAGCGGTTTCGGCGTTCACGAGTGCGTCGTAGAAAACCTCGTACTCCGCTTTTTGCATAGGCAGATTGAGATAGTCTTCCCCGCCCTTGCCGTACCTTCCGCCGAAATACGCTTTCGTCATATCAACGCTGTCAAACGACACTATCGGTGCTATTGCGTCGTAGAAGAAGAGTCTGCTCTTCCCGGTGAGTCTTGCGATATAATCCGCAAAATCGGGTGAGGTCAGAGGTCCGGTCGCAATAATCGTAGGCGTATCGTCGTCAAGTGCGGTTATTTCCTCTCTCACGAGAGTGAAATCGGGGTATGCGAACAACGCTTTTTCTACTTCCTCGGAGAATTTTTCTCTATCCACGGCAAGCGCGCTACCCGACGGAACGGCGCATTTCTTCGCAATTTCGAGAAGTCTGCAACCGAGGAGGGCAAGTTCGTCTTTCAAAAGTCCGCTTGCGGTTTCGGCAGAGACCGACTTCAAACTGTTCGAGCAAACGAGTTCCGCTATTCTGTCGCCCGTGTGCGCGCCCGTAGTGCGTTTCGGACGCATTTCGTGCATTCTGACGGCAAATCCCTCGTCGAGAAGTCTGAGGGACGCTTCCGCGCCCGCAAGCCCTCCGCCGATTACGTTGACAACGGTTTTAGACATTTATTCTTCGACCTCTTCGGTGAATTTGCAGTCCGCGTTGGTGCAAACGTACTTTTTCTTGTAGTTGCGGTTGGACACCTTCATGAAGGATTTGCATTTGGGGCAAAGATGAGGTGCGGGCACGTCCCAGGTCACGAAGTCGCACTTGGGATAATTACCGCATCCGTAGAAGGTTTTACCGCTCTTGCTCGTTCTCTTTTCGATATTACCGCCACACTTGGGGCAAACGCCGACTTTCTCGGCGATATTCCTGACGTTTTTGCATTTCGGATAGGCGGAGCAAGACATAAATTTGCCGTATCTACCCTCTCTAATCACCATTTTCGCGCCGCATTTGTCGCAAACTTCATCCGTTTCGACGACGGGGCGTCTGGGTGCGACGCCGCCCGCTTTGTACGCTCTTTCCACGTAACCTTCGAGAATGGGATAGTAACTTCCTACAAGTTCGTTCCACACCATTTTGCCTTCCGCGATTTCGTCGAGTTTGGTTTCGAGGCGCGCGGTGAAAGACAAGTTCATTATGGACGGACAATTTTGTTCCATAAACGTGCAAACTCTTTCTCCGAGTTCGGTCGGGACGATATTCTTCCCTTGTCTTTCGGTGTAAGTGCGGTCTGCAAGTTTGATGACGATAGACGCATAGGTGGACGGTCTGCCGATTCCGTTTTCTTCAAGTCCCTTGACCAAAGTCGCGTCCGTGTATCTCGCGGGCGGTTTGGTGAATTTTTGTTCCTTGACGGTGTCTACGTAATCGAGTTTGTCACCCTTTTCAAACGCGGGCAAATCATCTCTTTCGTCCTTATCTTCGTCGCTTGCCGCGACGGTCGCGGTGTAAACGGCGGTGTATCCGTTGAATTTCACTCTCTTTCCTTTGATGAGGAAGCCTACGTTCTTACCCGTAGTCTTCGCAAGCACGTGGACTTGCAAGGTGTTGTAGAGTGCGGGAGCCATTTGCGAAGCAAGGAAACGCTCGTAGATAAGTTTATACAGCCTATACAGTTCGTTGCTGATTTTGCCCTCGAGGGACTGCGGAGTGCGTTCGAGGGATATGGGGCGAATCGCTTCGTGTGCGTCTTGAGCGTTGTCCGAAGTCTTGTAGACGTTAGGCTTGGACGGCACGTATGCTCCGCCGTAGTTTTTCGCAATATAATCCAAGGTTTTCTTTTGGAAGTCGGGAGAAACTCTGACGCTGTCCGTACGCATGTAAGTGATAAGTGCGAAATGACCTTCGCCGGGGACGTTGAAACCTTCGTACAGTTTTTGCGCAAGCGACATAGTGCGCTCCGAGGTCATATTCAACTTGTTATTCGCCTCTTGTTGCAAGGTGGACGTAGTAAACGGAGGTGCGGGACGAGAGGTGGATACGCCCTTTTTCACGCTATCGACCGCATACGACGCGGTAGGAAGAAGGTCTGCTATCTCCGCCGCCACTTCTCCGTCCTCGACTTTGACTTTTTCTCCGTCGTAGTCGTTCAAAGACGCTTTCAAAAGATTTGCTTTCGTCTTTTCAAGTCCTGCTTTGACGAGCAAAACGGCGATATTCCAGTATTCTTTCGGCACGAAATTGCGGATTTCGTTTTCTCTGTCCACAATCATTTTGAGTGCGGCGGACTGAACGCGTCCCGCACTCTTCGCACCTGCGATTCTTCTTCCGAGAATGGGAGAGAGTTTGTAACCTACAAGGCGGTCGAGGACTCTTCTTGCCTGTTGAGAATTGACGAGGTCTTGATTTATCGCACGCGGATGTTCGAGGGCTTCTTTGACCGCTTTGGGTGAAATTTCGTTGAATTCCACGCGGACTTTCTCCTCTTTTATTCCAAGACGAGTTTTCAAGTGCCAACTGATTGCCTCACCTTCGCGGTCCGGGTCGGTTGCGAGATACACGACGTCGTTTTTGCCGACTGCCGCAATGAGTTTCTTGACTATATCCGCTTTATTCGGATTGATAATGTATTGAGGCTCGAATCCGTGTTCCACGTCTATTGCGAGAGTTCTTTCGGGAAGGTCGCACACGTGCCCCGCAGACGCCATAACCGTGACGTCGCCGCCGAGATATTTCTGTATTGTTTTTGCTTTTGAAGGGGACTCAACTATTATGAGTTTTTTCATTATTGCTCCTTTATATGGACGGCGGATATTACGCAAGTGCGTAGTGGTTTCCGCCCGTTTCTTCTATTATGCCGTTTAGTTCTAAGTTCATGAGCAAGGTATTAAGTTCACCCGCTCCGAGTCCGCTGATTTCGAGGAGTTCCTCAAAATGCAACTCTTTATCGTGCAGAGCGTCTACGATGACGGTCTCAGCCATATTTAGTTCGACGACTTCGGTTTCCCGCTTGACCTGTTTCACGCCGAGACGGTCGAATACGTCCTCGGGGGAAATCACGAATGCGTGTGGCATCTCCTGTAACAACTTATTCGTGCCCTCGCTTTCGGGAGAGTTTATGTTGCCGGGGACGACGAAGAGTTCCTTCCCCTGCTCGACCGCGAGCCTTGCGGTGATGAGAGAACCGCTCTTCAACGTCGCTTCGGGAAGAAATACTCCCTCGGACAGTCCGCTGATGATTCTGTTGCGTTCGGGAAAATGATATTGCAACGGTTTCACTCCGAGAGGATACTCGCTGATAATAAGTCCATTATGCCCTATAATCGCATCGTATAGTCCTCTGTTTTCGGAGGGATAGCACATGTCCAGCCCGCAAGCGAAGACCGCTATCGTCGGAGCGTCAGACTCCACGACCGCCTTGTGCGCAACCGAGTCTATTCCCCTTGCAAAGCCCGAAACTACGGTGAGTCCCGACCTTGCGAATTCTCTTGCGAACGAGTCGCAAACTTTCTGTCCGTACCGAGTGGGAGTGCGAGTGCCCACCATGCCTATGCACCTCGTTTTCAGCAAAGATACGTTCCCTTTGCAGAACAGCACGAGCGGATAATCATACAATTCGCGGAGAGCGTCGGGATATTCGTCGTCTATGACGGACACCCAGTTCACGCCCGCCACGGTCATCTTCTCCATTATCTCGTCCACCGATGAAATTTTGCTTAAAAACTCCGTCTTGTATCTGTCGCCGAGAGCGGATAAAAGTTTGTCCGCGTTCTTCGTGCTCGTCCATTCGTCTGGGTTCGGCAAAATCGTGAGGAGTTCCTTTTTCTTTTTCAAAGAAAGTTCCTCTACCGATTGCAGAGCGACTAAGGCTTTATGCGCGGGAGACTTGCCGTTCATATGGTGTACTTCCTGTCGAGACTGCGATATTGTATCGCTTCGGCAATATGCTTGCCGAGTACGTTTTCGCTACCGTCGAGGTCGGCTATCGTCCTTGCGACTTTGAGTATTCTCGTCGTACCTCTTGCGGAAAGATTGAGTTTGTCGAACGCCTTTTGCAACAGTCTTTCACCGTCTGCATCGAGGTGACAATACTTCTCTATTTGCTTGCTTTCCATTTCGGCGTTGGTGGAAATGCCGTCAAGAGCAAATCTTGCGGATTGCACCGCTCTTGCGCGGTTTATGCGCGCCTTGACGTCCGCGGAGGATTCCGCCTTTTCCTTGCCTCTGAGTTCCTCGTATACGACGTTGTCCACTTCGACTTGCAAATCTATTCTGTCAAGTAGCGGTCCGGACAACTTCGACACGTAAGAGTGTATTTGTGCGGGAGTGCATCTGCAAACCTGCGTTCTACTGCCGTAATTTCCGCAAGGACACGGGTTCATACTCGCAATGAGCATAAAGTTCGACGGATATTCCACGCTACGCGCGACTCTCGCCACCGTAACTCGTCTGTCTTCGAGAGGTTGACGGAGAGTTTCGAGCGCCCTACGGCTGTATTCGGGCATCTCGTCGAGGAAGAGTACGCCGTTGTGCGCAAGACTGACTTCACCGGGAGTCGCTTTCGCTCCTCCGCCGACGAGCGTAGGCACCGTCGTGGTGTGGTGCGGAGTCCTGAACGGTCTCGTGGTTACGATGCCGACTGACGGATCCAAAATCCCCGAAACCGAGTGAATTTTCGTGACTTCGACAGCCTCTTCAAAGGACATATCGGGCATAATGGTGGGGACGCACTTCGCAAGCATGGTTTTGCCCGCTCCCGGAGGACCTAACATAAGTAGGTTATGTCCCCCGCTGACAGCGATTTCGAGGGCGCGTTTGGCAACCGCCTGCCCTTTTACGTCGCTCATATCCACTCCGTAACCGTGCACGGTGCATACGGACACGAAATCGGAAGTTTCGACGGGAGTATATTCCCCGCCGTTCAAGAAATCCACCACTTGTTTCAAACCGTCCATTGCGTAGACGGTTATCCCCTCTATATAACTTGCCTCTTTAGCGTTTGCGGACGGAATTACGAAATTTTTGCAACCCGCTTGCAACGCCGAAAGGAGTATTGGCATAATGCCGTTCACCGAACGGAGTCTGCCGTCCAGTCCGAGTTCGCCGACGAAAACGAAATCCTTATACTTTTTCGTTGAAATTTGCTCGCTCGCTTGAAGCATAGCCACCGCTATCGGCAAATCGAAAGACGGTCCCTCTTTCTTCACGTCGGCGGGAGCAAGATTTATGGTTATCCTCTTCATCGGGTATGTGAAACCGCTGTTTTTAATGGCGGAACGCACCCTTTCCTTCGACTCTTTGGTTGCGGTGGACGCAAGACCTACGAGTTCATATGAAGGAAGTCCGCTGTTTATATCGAGTTCGACGTCAACGGCGTATCCGATGAGTCCGTCGAGAGCGTAACTTTTGACTTTCGCCAGCATAGCAAACTCCATTATAATATATATTAGTATCTTATTTTAGCATAGTATCGTCGAAAACGCAAGAGGGCAACGAAACAAATTAACACGCTTGAGTAAACAAAGAAAAACGCACCCGTTAGAGTGCGCAAAACCATGAAATTATTTTCGATATTCTTTTGCTTTTGTCTTTTCTACGGTGGTCCTTCGAGCGGGTTAATTTTCGCGTTCGGAGTCGCTCGTTTCGGGATTTTCCTCGTTTTCCGAGGTTCTAACCGCTTCTTCCGAGTTTTCGGCGCTTTCATCCGCACTCTTGCCGAGATATTCTTCGAGCATTTTTTTCTTGTCCTCGTCCGAGAGGCTGTTTATCGACACTTCTCCCCCTTCGGTTTCCGCTTGTTTTTCCTTGACTCGCTCCCTAATATACGAGACCGCAAACATAACCGCTATCGAACCGAGAGGTATGACGATGAGCACGACGTAGGCAAGGAATCTATACTCGCTAATGAACTTGATGAGCGCACTCGTGAGCACGAGTTTTTTAGACATAACGGCTTTGACTTCGCTGTATTGAAGTTTCCAATTATCTCGGACTTCGCTGTTGTCGCCTTGTGTATAAATGCCCGTGATATTGCCGTTTTCGTCCCGTTCGATTTCGACAATACGGTGAGTGTCGTTTCTACCCGACAACACACCGTTCCCTGACGGAACGACAAAGGTAATTATCGCACCCTCGACTATATCCTCTTCCTCGATTGCCTTAGCCCAAATGACGTCGGACGGGTTCAATGTCGGCTCCATACTGTCCGTCAAAATGGTGTACATATAATGCCCGAAAATTTTCACGTCCTTCCCTTGGTTTTTCTGCACCGTCGAGAAGATGATGACGAACACAAAGAAAACGAAAACCACGGCGAAAACAACCGTGGAAAAAATATTATATATTTTTTTTATCGTTTCTTTTTTTTCGGGAGACATCAGTCTTTATCGTCCTCTTTTTTCTTCTTTTTTATTCCGAGATTTGCTTTTTGGTCCTCGAAAGTATCGTCGAGAAGATCTCCCGCGTCCTTATGTTTGACGGGTGCCTTGCCGACTTTGACCTTGTTCTCGTCAACCGCCTCGAAGTTGCGCACCTTACCGCTTGCAACGTCGTAACGCTGGTTGAGAGTGGTAGGCGACAATGCCCACGGATCTCTGGGCTCGGACTTCCTGATTTTCGGCTTGACCGTCGTTTGCTCAGCGGGAGTTTCGGCTTTGGTTTCCTCGGATTTCGGCTCTTCCGAGACTGAAACCGCCGGCTCCGTCTTTTCCGTTTTCGGCTTTCTCGTCCTCTTCTTTGCGGGCTTAGGTTCTTCGGTTTTTTCTTCTATTCGCGGTGCCTCGGACTTCTCTGTCGTTTTTTTCTCTATCTTGCCGAGATTTGCTCTTTGGTCCTCGAACGTATCGTCGAGAAGGTCTCCCGCGTCCTTATGTTTGACGGGTGCCTTGCCGACTTTGACCTTGTTCTCGTCAACCGCCTCGAAGTTGCGTACCTTTCCGCTTGCGACGTCGTAACGTTGATTAAGAGTTGTAGGCGACAACGCCCACGGATCTCTGGGTTCGGTAGATTTTCTGATTTTCGGTTTGACTTCCGAAGTTTCCTCGACTGCGGGAGTTTCGACTTTGACCTCTTCGGGTTTAGCCTCCGTCGGTTCCGCTTTCTTTCTCTTTCGGACGGGTTTATCCACCTTTGTGAGATCGCCGAGTTTTGCCGTTTGATCGCCGAAAGTACCGCCAAGTCCGCCGTCGAGACGAACGGGAGCGTCTCCGACTTGCACTTTGTTTTCGTCCACGGGTACTATGACGCGTTGACGTTTGACTGCGCTCGAAGTGGGTTTGAGCGTGGTCTGACGCACGGGTTTGACGTCAGTCTTCTTTTCTCTCTTATCGACGAAGGACACGCCCGCATCGCTACCGCCCGCAAGGAGATTTCTCTCTCCGTCGAGGCGCACGGCGTTTCTGCGTTCGAGTTCCTCTTTCGCTTTGAGTTGAGCCTCGAGGTCGACGACGGGAATATCCGTTTCGTCGGCTTCTCTTTCTTCGCCGTCTCCCGCAAACGCAATTCTATTGCGACGTTCTTCGTCCTTGGCGCGTTCTTGTTCCATAGCCTCGATACTCTTGCGAATGTTTTCGAGGTCCTTATCGCCGAGGTCGAGACGCTCGTTACGATTTGCGAACAGTTCTTTATGCGCTTTTTTGAATTCTTCTTTTTCGTCCTTGACGACGGACTGCCCGAAAGCGTCCGTGCCGAGATAGATTTGACCGTCCTGCGCACCGAGTTCCGCTTTTCTCGCTCTGAAAGCCTCCGCGCGTTTTTCGAGTTCGGCTTTTCTGCGTTTTGCGTTCTCTTCGCGGTCTCTTTCGTTGAGTTCTTCTTGCTTAATCTTGCGATATGCGACGAGACAACGGTCGATTGCGTCCTTGATTTTCGAGACTTCCTCTTGACGGAGTTTGTCGTCTTCGGGACGCTTGTATAGTTTCCTTACGTCAAAGAGATTTTGGTCGAATTTATCCGCATCGGGTTCTTCGTCGTCGGGCTCTTCTTTGGGCGGAGCCTCTATTTCTTTGTCCTTATCGATTTCGATTTCCTGCTCTTCGATGACTTCTTTTTCTATTTCCTTTTCGACTTCGACCTCTTCGGGCGGAGTTTCGGGTTGTTCGGGTTCTTTTTCCTCTTCGGACTCTTTTTGAGAGACCTCTTCCTGCTTGTCGCTGTCGTCGGTCTTATCCTCTTCGTCGAGTTTTTGAGAGTATTCGTCGTGTTGGATTTCGTCCTTGCCGAAGTCGAGGTCGCCGACTCTCAAAAGGTCGGTGAATTGAGCGTCGTCGAGGTCCATATCCGTCTCGTGCTGGTCGTACAAACTCTCGAACAACATAGTGTTGAGGGTGACCATTTGACGGAGTTCTTGCTGGGATTCGCTCTCGATTTTGTAGTCCTCGATATCGTCGGACGTGGAAAAACCGCCCGTTGCTTGATAAGTCTCGATGAACTGCCAAAGCGTCAACGCTTTTTTGAAGTTAGGCTCCTTCAAAATGACGTTGGTACGCGTGATAGGCGGACGAACGGGAGCGGAGTTTCTCATGGATTTTGCGAACGAGGAACTCAAAAAGTCTGTGATAATTCTATCGATTTTCGCAACTCTTTCGATTTTTTCGAGAGTTTCGGGGTCCATTCTCATGACCTCGTCGAAACTCAGTTGCGCCATATATTCGGTGCGGTAGGTAACCTTTTTCGAGGGAAGATTGAACTTGCTGTCCACGTTGAGTTGGAGCACGTCTTGGGTTGCGGAGGCTTTCTTTATCTTGTCGTAGCGCATCTGCACGAAGTCTTTGAGTTTGAGAAGCAGAGTGAAGATAAAGCGGTTCTCGTAAATTTCGAAGGACTCCTCTTTGGTGATATTGAGGATACGGTTCGGGGTTACGGTGCCGTCCTCGTCAACCTTGGAAATCATATTCGTATGTTGCGCGAGGTGTTTGACGGACTCGGTGGAGATAGCCTTGGCGAGGGAAATATCAACTATATCCTCTTCCTGAACGATGAACCTACGTGGGTTACGCACTATGGCATCGAGGTTCGGGAGGACGTCCTCGATGGTAGCAATCCAGTCTACCGAAATATCCTGAATGAGACGTTTTTTGACGAGTTTGAAATCCGCGTAGCCGTCCTCAACCCTTTTTTTGTATTGGTTAAAGAACTCGTCTCCATAGAGGACGGACACGATTTTCTTTGCATACTGCAGATAAACGTCTTTCGTTAGTTTGTTATCGGACATATCTCATATTATCGCTAAGCGATAGGTTTATTGTTATAAAGCAAGGCACCAAATAGCACTTGGCTTGTCATAAACGGGGATATTTGGATGTATGACGCGAAAGGCGCGGAAGGCGAACGCGTAGCGTACCCGAAGTACGTGAGCGCAAGCACCCGCAAGCCTGACAAAGTCAGACGCCAAATAGCACCGTTTAGAAGAGTTTCTTCAAGCGTTGCAAGTACTCCTTGCACTCTTCCATCGAGTCTTCCCCGAATTGGTCGGAGAGGTAGAGGATCAAACCGTCTATCTCGTCACGAATGTAGGACAAGTTGAGAGACTCGAACTTACGAAGAATCTTGTTACAAAGGACGTAATCGAGGCCGTCGAGTTCGGTACCGCCACAGGCAACGTACGCGGGAACGAACTCTTTGAGCTGTTTGACGATACGGTTACCGAATGCGAGGCGGAAGTGTTTGATGACATAGTCATCAAGTTGGTCGATTTTGTCGAGGTTTTCTTGAGAGACCTTATGCTCGACCATGGCGTCCTTGAACATACTTTCGAGGTGTTCGTAACTGATATAGATGGACTCGGCGTAGGGCGCGTCGAACGCAACGCCTTTCGAGTTAATGTTGATAGGCATAGCACGGTCGTAAACCTTATCCGAGATAGCGAAGGTGGAGTCGTCGTTGTTTGCGGTGCCGATGAACCACATATTTTCGGGGAGACGGAAACGGCCTTTCTCGATATGTTTCGGGTCGTTGGGCCAGCCGGAGGGGACGAGGTCGACAATCCACTCGTCGCGGGAGGGCATTTCGAGAATGGAGAGCATTTCCGCGAAGTAGTACTCGACACGTGCGATGTTCATTTCGTCGAGGACGGTGAGGTAAATATTCTTATTCCAAGTTGCCTCGTACATTTTTTTGAGGACTTCGGTTTCGTTGAAGCGTTTGGTAAATTCGTTGAAGTAGCCGAAGAGTTCGGTACGGTCACGCCAGGACGGCTGAACGGAAGCAATCGTCGCGGGGTTATTGAGGAAGATACCCATAGCGTGCGGTAGGGAGGTTTTACCGGTACCGGATATACCTTGCAAAATCATCAAACGCGAGGTGGACATACCTGCGATGAACAGACGAATAATGCGCGGATTATAGAAAAGGCGCATACGCGAGCACGCAAAGTTTCTAAAGCGGTCGCAAAGTTCGGGCAACGTAATTTCGTCATCGTATACGGGGGGAACGTAGTTCTCGTAGATTTGATCGATTTCGGTGAGTTTGTAGAAACGCGACTCCCCTGCTTTGACCGCCTCTTCCGCGCCGGGCTCTTTGCTTTCTTCGCCCTCTTCGCCGTCGTAGTTGCCGATATCGCTGACCTTCATACCGAGGATTCTATCCTTTTCGGCGGACATTTTGATGATTTGTTTTTTGAGGTTGGCGCATTCTTCGACGAGGTCCTGAGGAAGGACGACGTTTTTATTTATGCGGACGAGTTTGATGATACCGAATACGATAAGGCCGACGATAGCGACGATAGCGGCGACGATGAGGATAATGAAGATGATGGAAACAGCCCATTCACCCGCGCCGAATTGGTCGGTATAGTTCTTGAACGCCTCGGTGTAGCCGTCATTGTAGAAAATGTGCAAGAAACCCCAAAAAATGGAGCCGATGCCGTTGACGTAGAACGCGCCTAAAAACGCTCTCAAAAATTTGAAAACAAGACTTATATTCATAATATTTAACGGACTTTACGTCATAGACGTAAAAACCATGCCTAAATAGGCACGGTTATTGTTGTCCGCCTTCCTCCCCTATATTCTTTTCGTCGTCGGAGACAGGCTCAGTTTCGTCGGAATTTTCTCCGTCGATAGGAGTCTCGTCTGCGACGGTTTCGGTGACGTCGTTTTGCGCGTTCATAGACGCAAGCAATTCTTCGGCAAGGCGTTTTTTCTCGTCCTCGCTGAGGTCGTCGACGCTGACCTTTTTGTTTTCGTTTTCCTTGCTGATTCTCGCAATGACGAGGGAGCGGATAAGCACGAACCCGTATATAACGAAGAGCAGAATGAGCGGAAGAACGATGACGCAGAAATAGTTGGTGCGGTCTTGTTGCAACCAGTTGACGAATACGCCGAGTTTGCCGAAACTGCTACCCTCCGAGTCCTTGGTGACGTTGAAGGTGCCGTCCTCGTTCATCTCTGCGGGAGAGCCCCAGGTGGCGATGATATTCGAGTAGACGACGTTGTCTGCTCTATCTTCCGTATTCGGATTGTCGCCGACTACGTGGCAAGTCGCGGAGCCGAGGCTGTCGATCCTGTGCACGAAGTAGGCGGTGATATTTCCGCCGGCGCTCGAGTCGTAGACGAGTTTCTTATAGACAATGGTCTGACCTACTTGGAGGGAATCGCGGTCGGTCTCGTCGTTGTAGACTTTCGCGATAATGAGTTCACCCTTTTCGATTGTAGGTTCCATTGAGTCGGTAACCACGGAGTTGAACGTGAGATTGCCGAGGTGTGCGACGCCGTCCTCGCTTGTCGTGCGAGTAATGGTGAGCACCGAGATAGCCAAAGCGCAGATAATGATGATGATGCACAGAATGCTCACCACCCAACCGATAACGGTTTTGGCTTTTTGCTGATTGGGAGTGAGTTCCTTTCTCTCCCTTTTTGCAAACAGATTGGACATAATAAATCCCTTTTCCTTTCCTGCCGAAAACAAATGCCTATTGCCCTTTGCACACGCCGAGAGGCGCGCTACGTTCTCCGCAAGTGATAATTAGCCCGACAGTCGAATGCTTATTGCCCTAACACGGATGAACCGCTGTGACGACCGAGCGAGATTTCCGAGCAAGCGAGACTTTCCCTACTTACTCATAATTATTATATAACTAATAGTATTCTGTGTCAAGGTTAAATTTTCCACCGCTCCCCTACAATGAATTTGCTTCGCAATGCACACGCGCGCGGATTGTGGGTTCAAAACAAAGGGGCGTATATGCCTGACGGCAAGTTATATTCCGACAAGGTGTCGGAGTTATATTGCCAAAGGCAGTTATATTTCTCTTTGAGAAGTGATATTGC
>CAZLVK010000015.1:0-36617 GCA_964563025.1 uncultured Bacteroidaceae bacterium
ACGCAAGCGGCTCTGCCGGGTGGAAAATCGGCTACGACGGGAACGCGGAGTTCAACAACGCGACAGTCAGGGGCAAAATCTACGCGACAGAGGGGGAGTTCAAGGGCGCGATAAAGGCTTCCTCGATAACAGGCGGCACGATAAGCGGAGCGGAGATAAAAGGCGGAACGATAAAGATTGGGGACAACTTTAGCGTTGATGAGGACGGAGATGTAACCGCTAATAAAGGGATATTGAAAAATATTCAAATTTCTGGCAAATCTGAGTTTAATGGCATTATAAAGCAAGGAACAAATTTTTATATTGCAAGCAGAATAACTGTTCGCTATACAAATGCCGTATATAAATATACCTTCAGCAATTCTGATTTTGATAAAATGATGTTTCGGCTTAATGAAGGCATATTTCTACTGCAAATTCCAAAAAGTTATATGCAGTATGGAATTCCGAGAATTATATGCCATTATGCGAGCGATACAAAATCTTCTGAAACAGGTGAGCCAACAATTCTAAATATAAAAAATAATACTTATGCTCCTGGTGGCTCTAATGCTAAATTCCAATGCAATTGCAGAAGTGGTTTGAATTTAATTGAAAGCAATGGCATAGATGGGTTTGACACATATATACCAATTTATTTTACTGATAATAATGGGGATAACTTTGTAGACCCAGTATACTGCCTGTTCACATTAATATTTATTTAAAAACATAATCCGAGGCTTATAAACGGAGAAGCCCTTATTGTAAAGTCTGAAAAAATGTTAGACTGTCTGTTTTTTGTTTCTGACCCGTTCTGAAAATATCCTTTGTGTTCCAAAAACTGTTCTTCTTTCGTGAGCAATGGAATATCAACATCGATTCCGTAACGGAGTTTTATTTTTCCAAAGCTGTGTATAAAAGAAACGTTCAGCACTGAGTCGAACTGATGGATATTTTTCTTCGCCCAGACTTTCGTGACATAGTATTCTTCTATTCCTGAAAGATAAAATATGTCGTATTGCCTGTAAAACTGGTTGAAAAAAGTGTAAGTGTATCTAATAGCCGGAACAAGAAGTATCGATAGTTTTCTGTTCAGTTGAAAATCGAAAGGATAGCCGAATGCTATTGGAACTGAAAAAGACCAGAGTGTGAAATCTTTTATATTGTCTTTTTTCAATGATTCAGATTTGAATGAATCTGTAGGTGTCAAATCGTAGTCAAAGCCCAGTTCAACAAAAAGAAGCGGCTTGTCATTCTTGGCAAAAATAAATGAAATATCCGCTCCGATTCCGTGATTCATCATTTTTTTGCTGGTTGTGTTCACATATTTTACATCGATAAACATTTCACTTTCAGAAAAAGAATAAAAAGACAGAAAAAAAACTACTAGAGCAATAATAAAACGTTTCATATCTGTAGTATAGTGATGTAGTCAGAATGTTTAAATACCAAGATTTCAAAATAGGATTTTTTTTTTTTGTAAACTACACTAAAAAATAACAGTATTTATTTGAAAACATATAAAATCCCCAGCGTTTGATTAACAATACACCGCAATGCTTATATCACTTTCATCATAATCTGCGTTATCATAATAAATATAACTACAAAACTCGAGTTTTGACCTAATATTTTATTTTCATAACACCAAATGATTTGAACTTTTCGCTATTATTTTTATAATGACGTTCCGAAACTCCATCTACAGTATCATTTTTTGTACTGTCGATAAAATAGATTTCGCCATTTTCTTCTTTGTCAAAAATTGCGATGTGCGTGATTTTGTTTGTTCCCTCTTCGCCCATAAAAATCAAGTCGCCTTGCTCTGGATTTTCTGTTGTTTCAGAAGCATATTCATATATATACGACGATGACATATCTGGCTCTATTAAACTATATTTTGTATCGACCAATGCGTATTTATAGCACATTATTACAAGCCCAGAACAGTCTATTTTGATTGCTCTTACTGGCGATTGTCCGCCCCATTCATACTCTGTTTCTGATTCTGAATAAAGTTCTGCAAATTTAAAAGCACGAGATTTTATTTCAGATGTTGCAGTTGTTATATGAAAATTATCATCGCAGCAATCTTTTTTGCACGAAGATAATAAAGATACAAGCAAACACAAAGCAAAAATGTAATTAATAATTTTTTTCATCCTTTTCAACCTTTAGATTTAAATCAGAATTTCCGATTCCACTATAATTTGTGTCATTTATATTTTCTATCGAAATTTTATTTAAATTCCAGAATACAGAGCCTGTCGGAATACAACTTTTAAGCTCGTCTTCGTTATCAGAATTAAAGATACCAGTTTTTATAACATTTTCATATTTATAGGCATATCTTAGCATTTTAATCAGTCTCCGTTGCAAAAATAAAAAGCTGACTAGAAACAGGGTCTATTAAAGAATCCGTATTATTATCTTGAAAATACAATGTGAAATAAGTTACCTTTGCTATTTCATTAATTACGTCAAGCCTGCCATCCACATAATTACGAACCCAATTTATTGAAACTAAAATTTGATTATTGAATCCATTTTTAAATGTATCGTGAGAATTTGCAACAACAAATAAATCTATATAATTATTAGAATTAAATTTATGAGTCTTTAATTTTACCGGTTTTTGTAAATACACGGTATAAACTCCTACTGAATCCCTGTTGATAGATTTTACATTTTTGCCATTGTGTAGTTGAAAAGTATTATTGTTGTAACCTATATTTAAAGAACAGCAAGGTTTAAAAGGTGTGTTATTTGCCCAAAGATAGCCACCTAATATACAGTCTTCCAAAATTCCTTTTCTTGCAATTACATCTCCGTCCTCATCAACGCTAAAGTTGTCCCCAATCTTTATCGTTCCGCCTTTTATCTCCGCAAGTTTTTATCCAATATCCAACAAATTAATCGCATTGCTAGATGTGGTTCAAAAACACGTGAAAGAAACGACAGGCAAGCCTTTTGACTGGGACTATATGGTGTACGTCAAAGACAAAGAGCGGCTAAAAGCAAAATACTCAAACGGCTACGTAGTGCCGAAAGAGAAAATAAAGGTTGTCAAAAGCCTTATATAGACATAAATGAAAAAGTTTATCATTGACACATATTTTTATATATGCTATTTTTAATCATAGGTTAAAACGATGGGAAAAAGCTATTCATCGAGAGAAGTGATAAAGATGATAGAAGCCGACGGCTGGTATGAGGTTTCTTGTGTAGGCTCTCATCACCAGTTCAAACATCCGACTAAGCCAGGCAGAACAACTGTAAAACACCCTGACAAGGATATTCCGCCAAAAACATTAAAATGTATAGAACGGCAGAGCGGAGTAAGGTTTAAGTAGGAGAAACTTATGAAAAAAGACAGATATTTTTATCCTGCAATTTTCACTTATGAGAATGGGGAGGAAATTTCAGTTGAGTTTCCAGATTTGGATTGCGCCACAAGCGGAATCGATGAAGACGATGCTTTACTGAGCGCCAGAGAACTTTTAGGCTGTGTCCTTTTCGGATTAGAACAAGATGGAGAAGTTATTCCGTCCCCAAGTTCCTTGTCTGAAATAAAGACACAGAAAAATGAAAAAACCGTGCTTGTCGATGTTTTTATGCCAGCAATACGAATGGAGCAAACTAGTAAAGCGGTAACTAAAACAGTAACCGTTCCTGCGTGGTTGAACGCGAAAGCGTTAGCCGAAAATATCAATTTCAGCCAGACATTGCAGGAAGCATTGTGTCAAAAACTCAGTGTTACGATGTGAAAACCGTATTTACATAACGAAAAATCTAACCGAAATTATTCAGGTTTTATGGACAGCTTCAAGAGTTTATACCGATGAAGTCTGCATCCCTTTTCAGTTCGAGCAAAGCAAGGGATTTTTTTTAGACAGATAATAACTGTTGGCAATGTTGTAAATTCCGATAAATCAGAGTATATTTAATTAGGAAATCCATTTAGAAGGAGGCGGAATATGTACAGATTTTTAGAAGGAATCAGAACGATAGGACATCTTTATCCTGAACAGATAAAGACACAGGCAAATCCTGGAACAGCGTTTCTTGATGTCCAGAAGTCATTTTCCGCAGCGGCGGTCAGCATAAACAAGGCGATGGCAGACTATGAAAAGCACGACAAAAGAAAAAACACAGTTAAACAAGGTTGACGATGAAACTCTGGTTGCCCAGCAGAAAATAGCAATATATCAGGGACAGTTTCCACATCCTGACATTCTGAAAGGCTTTGCGGAAGTTGTGCCGGATATGCCAGAGCGCATACTAGAAATGGCTGAGAAGCACAATAAAGCCGATGTGAGAACCAAGAACAGAAATTCTCTTGCGCTTGTTTTAGGTCAGGTGTTCACTTTTCTTATAACAATCGCGGGTCTTGCGTTCGGAGTTGTCCTTGCTAAAATCGGGATGGCAGGAGCGAGCATCGCTTCTATAATCGGCGGTCTTGTTCCTGTTCTTGTGGCAGGAATCGACACTTTCAGACACAAAAACTGAGAGTGCGGAACTCTTGTAGACATAACGGAAGCAAGAAAGATTTTTTCTGTGAAGTGAAGAATGTCTGCATAAATCTATACAAACAACGAAAACTGTAATAAACTGAAAGGCAAAGGGGCAGGCAAGCACTAGAACAATATATGACGACAATTCAGCATCTCATGCAAAGGACAGGACAGCGGAAAACCGCTGCCTTGTCCTTTTGTTTTAACGGCTGAATTCCAAAAACAGGATGGACAGAAGAGGCAGGAAATGACGCTTGAGGTTACTATTGACGAATACAGCACGATACGGAACGCGATGACAAAGCGGCCGTTCGAGGAGATAGCGGGGCTTGTCGTGAAACTTGACGAGCAGATAATCCGCCAGCAGGAATCTGAAAAACACAAGCATACGGAGAAATAGGAAATGGCTGAACTTGCGGTGAAAGAGATAACAGAACTCAAAGGAATAGAATTCACGGACGACGCTCTTCTTCTTGCGTACACAGAGAAAGACGGCGTAGGAAAGACGACATTCGCAGAGGCAAAGGAACTTATCGGAAGCGACATCAATATTGAGCAGACAAAGACGGCTTCGGGAAGCGGCGGCGAAAACGAGATAACAGCGACAATCAGAAACGGAAAGACGACTTCTGAAAAGACTTTCAAGATAAAGAACGGAACAGGGCTAGAATCCGCTGAAAAAGAAGAAAACACAGACATAAACGGGCTTAGAAGCACTTCCGTAACGTTGAAATCCAGTGATTCAAATCTTGTTCCTGACATGAGTTTCACAGTCAAAGACGGCGTCGGCGTAAAAACCGTAACGCAGACAACCGCTTCCACTCTTTCCGGCGAAAAGAACGAATATACAATCTCGCTTACAGACGGAACGACCAGCAAGATACAGGTCTACAACGGAAGAGCGGGAAAAGACTTCCGCATAAAAAAAACGTACACTTCCATAACCGAAATGGAAAATGATTTCAGCGGAACTGATGTAGACACTTTTGAATTCGCTCTGATAGACACAGGAAGCGTTGAGGACGAGGACACAGGAAAACTGTACTGCAAGGGCGATGCAGGGTGGTCATATATCGGCGACCTGTCCGGAAAACAGGGCATAAAAGGCGAGCCAGGAAACGGCGTGAAATCCGCAAGCACGACCTACCAGCTTTCCACAAGCGGAGCCGCGATACCTACAGGCGTCTGGTCAGACACTCCGCTTGCTCCGACTGAAACCCAATATCTATGGACAAAGACAGTGACAACATACACAGACGGCACCTCATCGACCGCTTATTCTGTGGGCGGAATATGCGGAGTGCAGCCGAAGGTGAAAGCGGCGGCAGGAGCGAACATAGGCTCTGTAGGAACACCGACCGCGACAGCCACGACAAGCGGAACGACAACAACTTTCACGTTCGACTATCTTAAAGGCGCGAAAGGCGACAAAGGCGATGCGGGTGTATGGAACGGAAAAGTTCCGACTTCCCAGCCTTCGACACTGGAAAACGGAATGATTTGGATAGAGTAGGATAAACATTATGGGAATAAAGTTTAGATATAATGATAAAACGTATGAGCTGATAGACAATATTTATCGACGCTCCTTATATCCCGAGTTCAAAGATAATGTCTCTCAATTAAGAGTAAGAAACAACAATACAGTCGCCAGCGAAGGAGACCCTTATCATTTCAATGCTTATGCCTCGACAGAGCAGGGTTCAAAAATTCTTGTCGGAAGCGGATACGCCGGAGAGCGCATATACATAGATAATTCCTCTCCAACAGTCCATTTCAGAAAAGATGGAAAAAACTATCACTGCGCAAAATCCTGGACACTTGTAAGGTTCTACTTAATCACTTACTATTCCAACGGCGGAACAGGCTCTATGGATTCGCAGACATTCTACCCGGACGACGGCGAGAGCGTAGCAATAAAGGCTAACTCATTCACAAGAAGCGGATATTCGTTCATCGGCTGGAACACCTCTTCGGACGGAGCAGGAACAGCATATCAGCCCGCGGCTGTTTATAAAGGCTCGTTGTCATTGAGTTTGTACGCGCAGTGGAAGATTAATTTCAGCGCGGCAAACTGGGACGGCATATACTCATCTGCAAATACATGGAAAGAAGAATACAGCGACAACAAGATATACAAGTACAAGGAGCATTTGTTCAACTTCAGTGTGCAGGTAATCGCGCCTTCAGCGAATGTTTACAGATTCGCCATTCTTTCAAATTCAGGAAACTGGACGGCGAGTTTTGTTAGCAACCCCGACATTCCGATGAACGGCTCAACGACAAAAACAATGGCTGTGCAAGTTCTCTTTAGAAGCAGTGTTATGAGCGGAGACTCTACGGCAAGCCTCACAATCGGGCTGGTTGACAGGACCGGAGGAACTGACAACGGAGTGGTTTCGCAGTATTCATTATCCACACAGCTTGGTTTCGGCTCAGTCGATAACGAGGAGTAAAAAATATGATTTCAATCCACCCAAGATATAATTCAAGACCTGAATACAGACTCCATTATGCATCGCTTACTTTCAATTCAAAATGCAACGCAAACTGCAAGGACTGTTGCGGAGAGATTCTGAACAAGCCTGATATGCCGCTGGATAAAATCAAGGAAGTCCTGAATGTAGCGATACAAGGGCTCAGGATTCGCAGGATATATCCGGCCTGCCTAGCCGAAATGACGCTCATTCCGTATGTAAACGACATCGTGAAATATATGGAGGAGATAAAAATCCCTGGACTTGTCGTGACGCAGGATACAAACGCGAGGTTTATTCCCGAAGGCTTCGTAGAAACTGTCAACTCTGTCACATTCAGTTATCATATCTCGATTTCGGTATGGGGCTGGAATACGGATAGCTGGAACAGCCTTCAGGGAAAAGGCTCTTTTGAGAAAACAGTCGAAAACATAAGAACTTACCTTTCAGAACTGAAATACCCTCCGACATTCAGCTTTCCGTATATAACAGATGAGCAATGCAAGAAGACGCTTGCGTTCATCGAAGGTCTTTCAGCAGAGTACGGATACAAGACCAAATCTGTGACAGAAAATTCAGATGCTTCAGAAATGACAGCAATCAAGGATAGCGGCGTGATTCCGATTTATATAAGGAAATATTCAAAGCATACGGCAGACGGACTTACAGAGGTGTACAGCGGAGGGGAGAAGATAGACTATATTCCGTTCGCAAACTGCGATAATCTTTATCAGGCGCTTGCGGTAGACAGTCTTGGAAATATATATCCCTGCGCGGGGCTGTACAGAAAGCCTTTCGCGGTGCTTGCGAACGTGAACGACTATTCTCCGTTCACATACAAAGATTTTCTTGACATTATCCACAGTGAAAAAGCAATGAAATATCTTCATGATAATTATACAGCAGGCGGTTTCGCTTGCGAGCTTTGCAAGACTTGCAGTAGCAGAATCTGCAATTAGGAGAAAAAAATGAAATATCTTATAGACCATGTTGACAAGCAGGTCGGAAGTTTGTGCAGGCAGTACAAAAACCTGAAAGCAGACGATGAATACCTTATCTATGACCCGATGGAATGCAACATAGAGGGAAAAGATTTCCTCAACACGACAAACTATCTGCTTCGGGACGGGGAGGTTGTCTTAGAGGACAGTGATGACGGCGACAGCAGACGGGCGAAATTCACCGTTGATTTTGACAAGGCTCTTGAATGGTGCGACTGTTATGTCACATTTATGTCGATTCCGTTTCTTCTTGGAAACTGGGGAGACACTGGTGCGGCTGAAAGCAGGATAAATGAGATTCTTGGACATATTGAACAAGCAAAGGCATTGGGCAAGAAAGTCTATCTTGGAAACACGTTCAGCGAAGAATTTGATGTCATCGCGAGAAATTATGAGAACAGCATCAACAGGTTCATAACGAAAGACGACCTTGCCGCTCTTGAAGAATTTGACGGACAGTTTCAGGCTGGATTCCTTGCAGAAACAAAAATCACAATGATAGTCGGCACAAACTCTGCCTGCGGAAAATTCAGCTCCGCGCTCAAAGTGAAAAAACACTACGAGGACAAAGGCGAGAAAGTCGTTCTTGTCCATACGGAAGAAACATATCCGTTTCTTGACAACTCCAGTGGTGATATATACGGCTTCTGTCGGAACTTCTCAGACCTCACAACTGACGAGGATTTGCAGTATCTCCAGTGTCTTGTCGCGAAAATTATTTCAGAGCAGAACCCTGACAGAATCATATTTGTTACACAGGCTGGAATAGGAACAAACGGAATAACTGCAAACTATCCTATGACAAAATCCGGCAGAAAAATGAAAGGCGTGTGGGATATTCTTATAGAGAGAGCGTTCGGCTTGACTTCTGTTGTCATATGCGGCAACTGGAACTGTATATCGCAGATTGAGCGGACAATAAGCTATTTTAAAGTCAAGGGAGCGGAAATCGACGGAATATATGTATCGCCTGTAACTTTCAGGGGAAGCTACAGAAAGATTTTCGAACCGTCTGGACAGGAAGAGTATTTTTATCTCTCTGACAGGAAGGGCGACACATCGCAGATATTGCCCATGCTGTATGGGCTTGCTCTGAAGCATCCGAACATAAAAATCATCTGCGACTATGCAAACCTGACAGATGAAACCGAGAAATTCAAGCGGGCAGAAAATTTCTCTCAGCAGGCCGCGTCGCTGTTCGCGACAGACCTTATAAATTCCACGCTGTATATAATGGATTCAGCAATGCAGGCGGTCGCAAGGCAGGAAATAAATGAACAGCTCAGTTATAGGATAGACGATGAAACTGCGGAAGCCGCCAAGAAAGTGATTCTTGACGCATTGGGGTAAAACTTTGATAAAGGTTCTTGCAGATTTAAGGAACATTCAATGGACATTACGGCACTTGCGGAAACAGATATTATCACAAGAATAAAACAGGACAGCGAAATACAGATGTCTGTCCTGAAAGATTTGGTCAGAGACAAAAACAGGAAAATCCGACTGCTTAAAGCTGCGAATATAACAATCTCAATCCTGCTTGTCATTGCTGTTGTCTTTTCGGCGTTAATATTAAGAATGAACGCAAACCGAAATTTCGGAGATGAAGAAAAGACTGTGAGGGAAATGCGTGAAGTGATAGAGATTGCGGCGACTGTCCCGGAAAAAAAAGACAGCAAGCAATTTATAAGGAGCAGAGATGTCAGCCGCAACAAAAAGGATAAATGAGTTTTTCAGAAAGGCGTTAAGAAAAGATGTCGAACGAATAAAAGCCGACATAATCCTGTCTGAACGTCAGAAAAAGATATTCGAGATGTTCTACATACAGAAGCATAATATAGACTTTATAGCAGACTCGCTTTGTGTGTGCAGAATGGTTGTGAACAACGAGCTTAAACTCATACGGGCGAAGATAGCGGCAATCCTTGGGATTGAATGAAACCACGGCATAGCTTGAAAGGCTATGCTTTTTTTTCATAAACAATTTATACATTTTTTAGTTACTAATTCTGAATTTCAAAAAACTTAAAATCAAATATCATATCATTCAGAAGAGGTGAAAAAGAATGTACCAGTATCAGCCTATGATGAACGACTTCTGTCAGAGACCAGTCTCTGTGTACGGACAACATGTCAATTTTCCGCCACAGCCGCAGACACCGCAGGTTACAAGCCGATTTGTAACGAACATAGAGGAAGCAAGAGCGGCGATGATAGACCCGTTTTCCTGCAATCTTTTCCTTGACAGCGGAAGCGGAAAAATCTATCTGAAAAAACTGTCGAACAATGGACAGTCAGAATTCCTAACATACAGCGTAGAGGACAATGCACAGAAAGAAAAGCGTAATCCTATAGATGAAATCAACGAGCGACTTTCAAACATAGAGAATTTTTTAGGGGGAATGAGAAATGATAAATCCGTTTCAGGCAATGCAGATGATAAGCAATCCTACACAGGCCCTGCAATCCACATTACAGAGTCGGATGGCGCAGTGGCAGAAAGAGAATCCGCAGGCTTTCCAAAAAATGCAGGAAATGACAAATGGAAAAAGCGATGAGCAGATGAAAGAAACCGCTATGAATCTTGCAAAGGAGCAGGGCATAGACTTGCAGAAATTCGCAAGCCAGTTCGGAATAAAGATATAGATTCCGTAACTTGCAATCGGGAGAATAAAAACGGACTGTCAGCCCGTATTTCACACTTAATATGAAAGGAGGAACAGAATGATGACTATGACAGAGACAGGCGGCTCGCCAATCTTTATGGGCTCAAGCGACTGTGGCGGATTCGGAAACGGCGGCGGCTCTTGGATTTGGGCATTCCTTATCTTCGCCTTGCTGGGATTCGGCGGCGGAAACTGGGAAAACAGAGGCGGCATGCCGAATGTGGCGACAACTGGAGACATTCAGCGAGGATTCGACACGAACGAGATAACCCGCAAGCTTGACGGCTTGACCAATGGGTTGTGTGACGGCTTCTATGCGCAGAACACGAACAACCAAAACGGATTCGCCAGTGTCAACGGAAACATCGCGAACGAGGGTAGGGCGATACAGTCGCAGATGGCAAACTGTTGTTGCGAGACAAATAGGAACATCGACAGCGTGAGGTTTGACCTTGCGAACTACAATGCGCAGATTAACGCCAACACAACCGCTCAGACACAGAAAGTGCTTGACGCTATTTCGCAGAACAAGTTCGAGGCTATGCAGAATCGGATTAACCAGCTTGAGCTTCAGTCTGCGATGTGCGGAGTAGTACGCTATCCCAATGCGATGGCGTACAGCGCAGGAGCTTCTCCGTTCTGCAACTGCGGAAACGGCTGTAACGCATACTATGCGTAATACAGAAAAAAAATCCCTTCAAGGTTGAGAATATCCGCTTCGGAAGAAGCGTTGACATACACGGAGGGGAAAGCGTGAAAAACTTTCCCCTTTTTTAAGAGGAGATAATATGAGTTGCAAATGCAATCTTCCGCTGGTAAGAGCGGAATCAGTGGCAGTCGATACATCGACAGGAGTAACGACAGTAACGCTTCCGTCAGGGACAACACTTGCATCAGGAGATGTCATAAATATTCTTCTTGCCACAGTTATACCTTCCGGAACAGACGGAACAGCCGTCTTAATAACAAACGGTACAGAAAGCGGAAACCTGATGAAACGGAACGGAAACTATTTCCGTCCGCTTCCGCTAAGAAGCCGTACAGTTCTGACAGCGCAGTATCTTGACGACCCTGCGCATTTCCAGATTATCAGAGTCCGTGGACTGTGCGGCTGTATGTAGGCGGCGGTATGGCAGAAAGAATCAGAGAACTTGAAAACGACTTCAAGGAAATGCTTGAATGTATCGACTTCACTAAATACGACCCCTGCTCGAAAATATTCACGAGGACTCTGTATATCGGGCTTATGTATCTGTCTGTGATGACGCTCGAAAAGTCAAGCGATGTCGAGGAGGAACTTTCGGGTGCGGAGAATTATCTTTCACGGTATCTGGAAACAGGCGACAGCACGTTCAAAGAGATGGCTAGCGATGAACTTAGGCACGCAGGAATTCTGATAAAGAAACATCTTGCGAAGACAGACAGCGATAAAGAGCGGTCAGAGTTCAACTCGTATGAGAAAAGACGGCAGAAGATTCTTGAAAAAGTGTCTACCGCCACAGTGAAAGAATAGGAGTGAAAAATGGTCTCAAAGAAAAACATAGCGGATGCGGTCGCTAAATTCATAGCGAACGACCTTGTGCAGGGAACAGACGACAGGCAGATGAAACTTGTCCTTTGCCTTGCAAGAGAAACGCTTGTTGGCAACTGCGATATACTTGACGAGTTTATCGGGAATCCGCTTATAAGCACGGTGATTCACGAAGAGGACGGACTTTATGACATCAAGGATTTCACGGCGATGCTGAAAAAAGTGCTTGATGACTACGGCTCTTATCCTGTAGCCGTTCCAAAAGTTCCGCTGCTTCTTTCACACGAAAAGACAGTCAGAATCAACTCGTCTGACATAGAGAAGATTGTCTGCTATATGCACGATGAGGAAATCGTAGTTTAAGTTGCAAAAATTCGCACATTGGTTTATAATTCCAGCAATCAAGACATAAAGAGGTGACGCAAAGCGATTTTGTAACAACTTTAAGCCTTATTGTGGGGCTTGTAATATCATTGTGCGCGCTGTTCGGCTACGTGGTGAAGATAAGCATAAGCTTCTCGAAGATAAAGGAAACGCAGAAAAACTCTTCAGATGATGTCGATTTATTGAAAAGCCAGAACGATGTGAACACAAAGCAGATTTCGCTTATGCAGAACAAAATTTCTACGCTTGAAGTATTCAGTCAGGCGAACACAAATCGTATAAAAGAAAACGAAACCAAGAACGCGAAGAAGTTCGACGAACTTTTCAGGTCACAGAACAAGTCGAACGAGATTCTCACTGAGCTCAACACGACAATCAGAGTGCTGGTGTCAACCCTTGACAGCAAGTTTGACAACCTGGACGACAAATTCGAAAATCTGAACGACAAAATCGAAGAACTAAGAAGAGGCAAACAAGCAGACACCCGCAGACAACAGCAATAAATCTTTCAGAAAACATCTCAGAGATAGGCAGAAACGGCTGCCTTGCGATGTGCTATATCTACTGTTCAGGAATAAATCCTGACAACGAGATAGAGTATATAAGAATCATCGACAACGCAATCAAAGAAAACATACTCGCGAAGGACTGCACTGTAAAGGATGCGGACAGGTTCCTTAAATGGCTTACAGGACGCAACGCGAAAGTCGTTAAAAAGAACATAACCAATCTTGACGGCATAACAGAGCCTACGCCGGTAAGATTTATCGCAGAGGGCTACGGCGGTCACTGGGTTGTGGCGGAAAACGGAAAAGTGGTGTTCAACCCTCTTGTAAATTCAGTGAATGTGAACAAAGGAAAGCCTAAAGAATCAAGGGTGATAAAATGGGGGATTTGATGCAGTTTTATGAATGGCTTGTTGCGAGGTTTCCTCACAGAGGGAACAACTCGCATACAACTTACACAATCGAAGATATGCACAAGGCGTTCAATGCGGGGGTGCTGAACGCTGACAGCAAAGGAAGTGAAAAGATGGAATCTCAGGAAGAACAGAATGAAAATGTTGCAGGGACAGCCGATGATTTTAACAGTCTGGAAACACATGACAGGCTGGAAGAAAGAGGACAGGCTGAAAATGATGTTGTTTCAAGGAAAAAGACGCACAAGGCAAAGACAACAAGCCTTGCCGCGCAGACAATCGCGGCTCTGTGGGTGGCCGTCTGGTGCGGACTGAAATTCTACAGAGAGGGCGGGGCTACAACAGACATAATATTTTCAGGCTTCGCCATCGCCGCCTGTTTCAGCCCTGTCTATTTCTCAATGATTCTTGACAAAATAAAGAACATAAAATTCGGAGAATAGGAGAAACCGATGGTGAAAATAATAGCGGCTCTTGCAGCTTTTGTCGCGGTCATAGTGGCAGTCGTGGTCATAGCCTTGAGGCTTCAGAAAGAATACCTTTCCGAGGAGTTCGAGGAAAAGGAAAAATCTCTCAAAGATGATTTCAGCAAAAAATGCGAAAAGGCAAGCGAGGTGATTTCAAATGCTGTTAAAGAAAAAAGCAGAATCCGTTCTGGCGACACTAGCCTTGATTTCAGCAATTCTCTTGACATCTTGCAGAAGCACTCGAACGGCGGAGACAAAGCCTGTACAGATAAAGACAGCGTTTCCTAGTCCTTATGATGAAAACGGCAACGCTGTTGTAGTCCTTGACGGCGAAACTGTCAGTATGCCGTTATGGTACTGGCTTAAAATCACCGACTACGTGATTGACACCGAAGCGAACAAGGAACTTTTGGAATAGATTATAAGCCTAGCAGTTTTGCCTTCTTTTCTTTATATTCTGATTCGTCGATAAGTCCATTCTCAAAATATTTTTTCAAGTTTTCCAGTTCTGATTTTATATCTGCCAAAGAGTTCGTTGTCATAATTGTTGATTTGTTCTTATCTTCAGGCGAATCATTAGATTTTATCTGTATGTACAGGTCATTGTTTTTTTCAAAAAAATCACAGTAAAAATCAAAATCCCTGTCTATTATGACAGCCAAAAATCTATAATCATCTATATCATCATCAAACAATGGTTTTACAGTGTCGGTGTCTGCATAAGATTTTAAATGTGCAGTTCCGCCTAAAACCCATCTGCTTTGTTTTGTGTCATAAACAAACGCGCGGATATTGAAATCAGAAAAATCCGTATAGTTCTGAAATTTGAAATAATCTTCTGCATCAATATCTTTGTAATCAATGACAATGAAATTTTTTGAATAGATTTTTCCGTCAATGATTATTGAACTTTCATTTTTGCTTACTGACACGATTAAATCATAATCATCAGATTCAAAGGTATAGTCAAACCTTTCATTTGAAGTTATAGCGACATACCGATAATCCAATGGGGCTGTTTCTGAACTTGTTCTTTTGCTGTGAGTTTTCTCTGAACTTTTTTTAGGTTTGATTTTGAATTTCTTGTAAGTTCCTGGCAACAAATCAATGCCTCCAAAATCAATCCATTTGTCAGATTCTGGATCGTGTGCAAAAACTTTGAAAATGCCTTTTACATTGTATGACGTGTAAAATTTTATGTCATATTCAGGTTTTTCCGCGAATTGCCACAAATCGATTATTTTCAAATTTTCTTTTTCTATGCTTGAAATATTGTAATCAAAAGCCGGCACTTGATAATCGAATTTTGTTTTCGAGAAAACAGAAAATGAAATCAGTAAAATGGAAATAAAAGAAAATGTTCGTTTCATAAAAACTCTAATTATTTTACAAAAGATATTCTATAGCCAAAATCCATTGTCATTGCGGTGGACAAAGGAAAAGTCAAGCTCTTGTCGGGCAGGCTGTAATCGTTCAAAGTGCTGTTTGTTATTGTCTTTAGCCATGGAAAATACAATCCTACAAAAAATCCGTTTCTGCAAGTTTTATTGCCCCATTGAAAATTCATTTTCAGTCCCGATGATATAGTGTAATATAACGCTTCGTAATCAAGATTGACTTTAGAATTTGTTGTGTATGCACTGCCTTCATAAGCGAATGAATAACTGAAGTCAAGAGGCAGCACCAGAAGAGTGAACAGATGTCTGCGTCCGAATTTTACTCCAAGTTCTGGAGCATAACTTATATTTGTGATAGACGCGTTTAAAGTAGAGCCGTTTCTTGTGTCTTGAACCCCACCTATGCCTGCGCCGAATTTTGCACCCAACAAGAAATTGTTTTTGAACAGATAATTATATTCACCTAGCAATGAAAAATGAATATCGTTCAAAAATGCTTCTTGTCCGTTCATATTGCCTCCCATAAAATTGAGAGAAGGACCGACATTCAGCGAAAATATATTTTTCGCGAAGCAGAAGTTGCTCAAAAACACAGCAATCAAAATCTTTTTTATAAAAATAATTCCTCTTCATTTTCCTTGCCTGTATTTGTCTCGGAGACGCGGCAGAACCGCCGCTTCTTTCTTGTCGTATACAGGCACTATAGCAGGCTCATAGCCTTGCTGAATAGCCTCAAAAATCTCTTTCATATATTCAGTAAGACGGCTTCTGTCGCTTTCTGGAATCGATTCCGAAATCTTTACCGCCTCAATTCCATTGATTATGAATTTGTTTTTCTCAAACTTTAAGTCGGTTCTTGCGTTTTCATTCACTGGCAACGCTTTTTTTATCTTGAAAGACGTGTACCAGTCGTGAAAGTCCTGCCAGGTGTCATTTATTAAATGTTTTACGGTTTCAGACGAATTGCCGCATAAATCTGTCGCAAGTTCCGCTCTTGCAAGTTTTCTGTTGTTCCCTGCTGGATTAAAGCCTGCTCGTTCAAGCTCGGCATGATTCTTTATGAAAAATCTTGCGGCAGAAAGCTGCTCTGTTATATCCCGTGGGTCAAGTCCTAGCCGTTCTCGAGCCTGTTTTGAATAGTCTGCCCACCCAAGCCCGGACTGTAAATAAAGGTCTTTGCTGTAAATGAGGGTATAGAGAAGTATAGACGACAACAGCCAGCTTTTATTTGAATAGTCATTAAGTCTTCTGATTCCTGTTTCGATTTCTTCAAGGTTTTCTTCATAAAACAGGTCAAGTGCGTTTATGTCTGTCGAATCAGCCATTAAGGCAACCGCGGTTTCTTTTGCCGATTCAACTTCATCAACCCTTGCGTCAATGATTTTGTTTGTTCTTGCCATAGTTTACTCCGTTATTTCGTGATACAGTTTTTCCTGCACTTCATATATTTCCGGAAACATTTCCGGCGTCCAGTATGTGTACCAGTCAGTCTGTGTGCTGTCAGCGTGTCCTACAACAGCCTTTATCTTCAGGTCTATTGTTTCTCCGAAAGAAGAGCCTCTCATATATGAGATGAACATATTCCGCAGTGAATGAACAGTTATTCCACGTGCTAAGTGGTCAATTTTTAAATCATCGCATATTTTCGTGAATTTCTTATAGATATAGCCTTGCTGACAAGGCTCTTGTTCAGTTGGCTTCTCAAAAGCCCATTTCTTTCCGCACTGTTCTTTCAGGTTCAAAGATTTCGGAATCGGAACAAAACGGCAGACCCTTGTTTTTGTCGGGCCAAGTCCGAATTTTGGGTGAAGCGTATGCTCAACATTAAGCCTGTCAGCTCCGACTTCAAAAGTCTGCAAGCCTGTGACTTCTCCGATTCTCATTCCAGTCAATGCGCAAGTTAGGAAAGCGCGTCTTGCGCAATCCCAGTTCCATAATGAAGAATGGTAAATGCTGTTGAGTTCATCGACAGTGAGAAGCACACGCTTTTTTTTGTGTATTTTTCTGAAAGACAAATCGGCTGACGGAACTTCTTTTATAAGCCGTTTCTCTTTTGCGGATTTCATTATGATATTGAAAACAGACTGCGCATTGTTTGAAGTTTTTGCAGACCATTTTTGATTTAGCCATATAATCCATTCTTTAACAGTGGCAACAGATATTTTTGCAATCGGCATATCTGAAAAATACGGCATAATTTGAAGCCTAAGAAGTTTTCTGTAAGAAGCTAAAGTGGACGGTGCTAAATCCGTTCCGCTTGTGTATTTCCACTGCATATAAGATGAATCATCATCAAAAAATCCGTCTGCAAATGTTTTGAACAAAGTCGCCGTGTTTTTCTCGAATTTCCCTTCGTTATAAAGTTTTTGGCAGAATCTTCTTGCTTGTGAAAGTTTATCAGTTCCTGTGGAGCGGGCGGAAGAACGCAAGCCGTTTTCATCACGGAACTGATAATAATAAACAGATTTACCGCTTGGCAATTTGCGGAGAAAAATTGTATATGGTTCTGTAATTCTCATTGCTTTGCTTAACTCCGAAACATCAATTTGCTGTCAATCTGCTATCACGAAAGGATTTTTGAAATATAATTCTATATAATATATAGAATTAAGTAGTGCGAAAGGAGGGACTTGAACCAGCATTTTCCAACGCCAAAAATCTATCTTTCGCAAAACCTAGCAAATAAATGTAAATATTATAATAATCTATGCAAATAAAAAAAATCAATTACTTTTGCATAGATTTTTATAAAATTACAGATTTTTTATCTATTTGCTATCATATTTGCTGACACGAAATAAGAGTAATTTTTTACTGATTTTTTTAGGTATACCATAATTTTTTATTTGGTATACCTAAAGTAAGATAAGGTTGGTATACCAAAGGTATACCCAGAATAGTATAGATATAGATATAGATATAGTTAAGTTAATATATATATCTATGTTTAAAAGATTTAAATATTAATTTAAATAACTATATTTAAAAGAGTAGTGTCAAAAATTGAAATTTTTGACACGTGTGTTTTTAATTTTTCAAAAAAATATTTTTTTCTGCATATAAATAAAATCTGTTTTTCCTAATCAAAAAAAACATAAAAATTAAGAATAAGCAAAATCAACAGAAAAAAGCTGTGGCGAGAACGTGTAAAAAATGCGTTAAAACACGTCTAGGATTGATTTAGGCGAGTTTTTTTTAATTTTTAATAAAATTACTCAAAATGCGGAAAAAAATGCGATAATTCGCATTTTTTAGATTTTACAAGAATGATTTTTTTCCTGTAAAAAAAAACAAAAGAAAAAACAGTTTTTTCACTCTTCAGAATCCTCTTGCTTTACAAGCCTGAATTTTTTTTTCTCCGCTTCTTTTTCCTTGGCATAAAGCGAATCAAGGATGAACAGGACAGCGTTCTTGTTGGCGCTGCTTAGGGAGTTGAGTTTCATAAGCGTTGTACTTTCCTGTGCAGTGAGACTAATCTTCGGTATGTTTGTTTCAAGAATTCTCACTGGCGGTTCGGAAGCCGCCGCGCCTGAATTGATAGCGTGTGTTGTGTTCGCCACAAGCAGAAAACACAAAGTCAGACATTTTTTTAATTTCATTTTCAAAACCTCTCTTTGACTTTTTTTTATTTTATGTCATCAGCCTAAATTTTTTGAAAGTTCAATCTCTTCCTGCTTATACAGCATTTCGAGGAGCCCAGTTACTGTATTTTTGTCTTTTTCCGGAAGTTGGCGGAGTTTGTAAATGAAATCTGCCTCTTCGTGAGTTAGACCGTCTTTTTCTTTTCCTGTTACAAGCCAGTCAATCGACACGTTGAAATAGTCCGCGATTTTCTCGACAACATCGGCTCGTGGGACAGCCTGTTTTGAAGCCGACCAGCTAGACATCGTTGAGGATACGATTCCCAGTTCTTCAGTGAGAATTTTTCTGCTCTGATTTTTTTGCTTCAAGAGAAAATCAATTCTTGTTGAAAAATCTTTTCCAGTCATAATTCCCTCAAAAAAAACTCGAGAAAGCGAGTTGATGTATTGACATTCTCGAAAAATCAAAATAATATAAATCATCAACTCGAAAAAACGAGAATAAACCTAGTGTACTAGGTTTATCAGGTTCTGTCAAGAACCTGATAAAGAAGTTCTAAGAACCAAGCAGAGAATGACAAGATTACAGATGTTTCTCGAGGTATGAAAGTACATCGCTTTTGTTCAGTTCCGGCTTGATTCCAGTAACAAGAAACTCAACCGTTGTGTCGAGTTCTGTTGCTATCTTGTAAGCGGAGATGACATCAGGAAGAACACCTTTTGCAATCCACCCTTGGAAAGTTCCGAATGGAATATTGCACAATTCCGAAAGCCTTGATTGTGTAAGCCCATTCGACTTGATAAGAGGTTTTACATTGCTCCAAAATTTTTCTGCTGTCATTTGTAAAAAAAATATTCAAAATCGAATTAAAAAATATTGACAATAATTCTATTTTGAATTAAAAATAATAAAAATCATTCTGAACAGAATGAAAACAGAACAACCAGGAAAGTAACCGTGTCTTTTCTGATTGTTTTGGCAATCGACCTCCGAAAAAGGTTTGAGAGCCACAAGGTTTAAGCACGGTGAGCCTTGTGGCTTTCTTTTTTCGGAGGTTTTTTTATGCCATTTGCATTATCGGCAGGAACGACGAGAAACTTTAACGAAAGTTCAGAAAAACTTATGACCACAAAAGAACTTGCAGAAAAACTTGGAACAAGTCCAAAAGTGATTTTGGAGAACGCAAGAAAATGCCTGCCGAACAAGGTCATTGAAAACGGCAAGCAGACTTTTTGGAATAAGGCTGAAATTACTGTCTTGATTGACTATTCAAAATTAAATAGTCATAGAAACGATACGACCTTTACTAATTTGGTAAAGGTTACAGAAACCGAACTTACACCTGCATTAAAAATCAAAAAAGCAATGGAGTTAATGCAAGAGGGTTACCAAGAAGAATTGGCAATTCTAAAAGCAAAAAATTTTGAACTAGAAAAAGTGATAAATCGCATTTCTGACGGTAAGGGTTGTTATTCAATGAATCAGACGGCAAAAGCATTAAAACTACCTTACGGCAATATAACGCTTTATGAAAAATTACGTAATATGCAGATTTTGAACAAAGACAACTCGCCAAAACAAGAGCAGATAAACAACGGCAATTTCAAGGTTGTTGTGAAGTTCATAAATGACAAAATCGGGAGCAAGTCCGTAACTTTGACGACTGGGAAAGGTCTTGTTTTACTTGGCAAGAAAGTTTAATACGGAAATAGACGAATCCGTGAAAGCAGATTGCTCTTAGTTTATATTCTGCCGTTGGCAGCAAATATAAAACTCCGTCGTTGACGGAGAAAAAATTGACGGCTCGGAACAGACGAGCGATAAAAGAATCCACATTTTTATGACAGTTCGGAACAGACGGCTGACAACGTGGAAAGACACGTATAAAAGCAATTTTGAATGGCAAAGCGGAAAGACGCTTGGCGGCTGGACAGACAGTGCTTTTTCTATGGGGTGAAAAAAAAATGAGATATTGTTATTCCGCTTATATCTATCCGAAAGGCGGCGGGCAAATTGAAACAGAGTTTCTGGCAGGGTCTGAAATCGAAGCCGCGGAAGCTGCTGAGAATTACATCAGGAAAAAAAACGCTGTTGGAGTTCTTGATTACAGTGTCGAGGAAACGACAGACAAATATCTTTAGGAGTAAAAACATGAGAAAAGAAAAGAATTTTGACGTCACGAAAGAAATGTTTGTCAGAGCGATTGGCGCTTTGCTTTGTAAAGACGAGCAGAAAACATTGATGAGTTTTTTCAATGTCGAGAAGAAAGACGGAGGTGACAAATGCCAGTTGAAGAAATAATCAAGGAACTTGACGAGCAGGGAAAACTCATAGATTCCGTACTGAAAAAACGTGATGAACTTATCGACCAACTTGTAAAGTCAAAAGATGAGGACTGGGATTTGATAAGCGTTTCAAAGGCGGCGCAGAAAAGCGGGCTTTCATACTCGACAATTTACCGATTCATAAACACCGGAAAACTTAAATGTGTTCATAAAGGTTCTTTGAAGTATGTTTCTAACAAAGAACTTGAAGCATTGGACTGCAAATGTTGGGAGCAGAAATGAACAAATACCGCAATGTGAAAGTCGTTTATGACGGCATAAAGTTTGACAGCAAAAGAGAGGCTAACAGATACGCTGAACTCAAAATGCTTGAAAAAACAGGACAGATTAGAAACTTGCGTTTGCAAGTGAAGTTTGAAATCTGTCCTAAGAAAAACGGCAATAACAGAGCGAGATATTACATTGCGGATTTTACGTATGAAGAAAACGGACAGAAAATTTGTGAAGACGTGAAATCGTTTATTACTAGACGTAATGCCGTTTACAGTCTAAAAAAAGCGTTGGTTCTTGCGAATTATCCAGAGTACAAATTTAGGGAGATTCTTTAGATGATTGGTTTTCCGCTTTCTTTGTCGATGAACTTTATTTCTAAAGTTGCGTTCAATGCTTCTGCAATTTTATCTAAATCTTTGTTTGAGAATTTATCAATAGCATATTTGTTGCTAAGATTTTGCGGAGTTATTCCAGCACGTCTTGCAAGTTCACGAGAAGAAATATCATCTCGTTTAACACAGCAAAGTTTTATATATTCTGTTACATTCATAATTTATATGCTACAGACAAAAATTAAAAAAGTCAAATATTTTGTAAAAAATACAAAAATATTTGACAAAAATACTTGACGTAATACAAAAATAGTGTATAATATAATTAGAAAGTGAGAGAGAAAACAAATCTTCGGCTATGCGAAGTAAGGAAAAGAAGGAATGACAAGTGAACATAAACTTATGAGAGTTTCACATAATGCCTGGGATTATGTGAATTATTTAGGGATTGAATCATGGGAAGTGATTATGGCTTTCTCTGACAATCCAAATTATAGGATTTACGGACGAGAAGTCCACAGGGACAACGAAATTGAGCTCGTCCCGGACGAGGATGAGCTGGGAAACTTTATAGTAGCATAGGAGGCTATTTATGAATGAACTAACCAAAACAAATCAAAACATGGAGATTGTAGATTACAAAGAAACCGCAATCGATTATCTGAAAGGAATGGGAATGGACCTTCCTCAGAAATACGCGAATCAGTTCATTGAAATCTGCAAGGCGTACGGTCTAAATCCGTTCAAGCGTGAATGCTATGCGGTTGGCTACGGCGAAAACTGGAACATTATAACCGGCTATGAAGTTTATTTAAAACGAGCAGAAAGAACTGGTAAACTTGACGGCTGGGTTTGTATTGTTGAAGGTCAAGGTCAAAATATGATTGCGAAACTCACAATCCACAGAAAAGACTGGTCACACCCATTCCATCATTTTGTCCTGTACAATGAGGCGGTTCAGAGAAAAAGGGACGGCAGTGTTAATTCGATGTGGGCTAAACAAGGCAGTTTTATGCTTAGGAAAGTCTGCATCGCACAGGGATTCAGACTGTGTTTCCCTGATGAGCTTGGCGGTATGCCTTATATAAGCGATGAGCTTCCGGAAATTGAAAAGAACATCACGAATGAAGCGGCGCTTTCAAAGGTGTTTGATACGTGTTTTGAACGTCAGAACGCAGATTATGTTGAGGTTCAGCAGAACTATCAGAATCAGACAAGCCAAAGCGATGAACACAATCCTCAGGAAGTTTCTAACAAGTTTGCTGATTTGTTGCAGAAATACCAAAATCAGCTTGACAATCACTATGCGACTGCCTACGAGGCTTTCCAGACAGGAAGCGACAATGAAATGGTGTCGATGTACAACAGGTGTGTTTCCTATCTTGCGAAAAAAGGAATAAAGGTGGCTTGATATGAATGAAAATCTGAATCCGCTTGCGCTGGTCGTAACCAAGAATGTTGCAGGGGTGCTTGAAACAAACATTGAGCAGCTCGAAGTCTATGTGAATTCCAAACTTGATGAGTACAAGCCCGAGCTGTACCAAGGCAACGCAGACGCGGCGAAAAAGGACAGGGCGGAGCTGAACAATTCAAAAAAGGCTCTTTCGCAAGCAAGAATAAGTTTGATGAAAGAACTGATGAAGCCTTATTCAGACTTCGAGAATCGCTGCAAGTTGCTTGAGAAGAAAATCGATTCTGCAAGCGATTTGCTTGATGAGATTGTCAAGGCGAAGGAAGAGCTGGAAAGGCAAGAAAAGTTGTCTTTTGTCAATGATATTTGGGAATCGAAGCAATTTGATTTAGTTCCGCTTGAAAAGGTTTTCAATCCAAAATGGCTGAATAAAACGGCGAAAGAAAAAGACATTTCAGAAGAAATGGATTCCAGAATCAAGAAGATTTACAGCGATCTGAAAATCATTGAACTGAACAGCAAGGATACAGAAACCTTGAAAGCCCATTATCTGATAAGCCTTGATTTGGACGAAACACTGACTTACGGAAGCCAGCTTGAAGAAACAAGGCTTGCGGCGGAAAACGAAGCGAAATGTCGAACGGAGCGAGAGCATAACGAGCGTATGTCAGAGCAGCGCCGAGAAGTTGCTCTAGAAGCACTTGATGCAATGAAAGACAAGGAACTTGACAGGGCTGTAAGCGAGATACTTGGAGAGCCAACAAAGCCGGAGATAAGAGAATATGTTGTTTCTGTAAAGGCGACAGAAGAACAGCTGCTTAAACTGAAATCGGCTTGCAACGCGCTGGGCATTGAGTACAGCGTTGAAGAGCTGGAGTTCTGATTCTTCTTAAAGAGAGTTAAAAAAATGGAGAATGTTGTTTTAAGCGCAACGCAGCAAAGGGTTTTTGATTACATTGTTGACTTTGGTTCAATCACCACTTTGCAGGCGTGTATGGATTTAGGCGAAACGCGTCTTTCGGCAAGAATTTTTGAACTGAAAGACAAAGGGGTTCATATTGGCTATGACTGGATAGAAGTAGCCAACAGATATGGCGAAAAACGCAAAGTAAAGAAATATTACATTGCATAAAGGGGTTTTTGAATGAATGTAAAAATCAAAATCATTGAAAACGGCAAAATGCCGGAATTCAAGACAGACGGCGCGGTTTGTGCTGATTGTTATGCCCGGTGTGAGGATGAGATAATCGTCCCGCCACACTCAAGGAAACTTGTTCCGCTTGGATTTGCTGTTGAACTTCCAAAAGGTTATGAAGCACAGATACGACCTAGAAGCGGATTGACTTCAAAGCAAATCGACTGCGGATTTGGAAGCATTGACTGTGATTATCGCGGTGAAGTCAAGGCTTGCGTGATAAACAACAGTTATGAAAAATTTGTCGTGAACAACGGCGACAGGATTTGCCAGATTGCAGTCCGTGAAGCTCCACAAATAAGTTTTGAACAAGTTGAAGAGCTTTCAGAAACAGAACGAGGAGCTGGCGGTTTCGGCTCGACAGGCACAAAATGAAAGAGAGTGTAAAGGAGTATCTGCATAACGAGTTTATCAGGCACAGTATGACGGTGAATCTGAGGCATTGTTCAGATGTTGATATGTTCTGCTATTTTGTTTATTTCAAAGAAGGTATAAGTTTGCCCGAACACATCGCAATGCTTTTTCTTGAATACGCAAGGGAAATTCTTAATATCAAAGAAATGAAAAGCGAAAAGGCAGAAATAACGAACAGATACAATGAACTGATGTATAGGATTGATGATTTAAAAAGCGGAGAGGTTAATCTTGCTGACTTTATGAACGGCAAAGAAATGGCTGAATGGCTTAAAAAAGGGGTGTTAAAATGACGGATTTAAATTCAGTGATGTTGGTTGGACGTGTCGTAAGAGATTGCGATGCTAATAACGGCGGTTTTGCGTATCTTCAAAATGGAACGGCATTGGCAAAGTTTTCTATTGCTGTCAACAGAAGCAGAAAGGGCATGAACGGCGAATGGGAAGATGAGGCGAGTTTTTTCAATGTCACAATCTTCGGAAAGCTTGCTGAAAGCCTTGCGCCGAAAGTGAAAAAAGGCGTTCAGGTTGCGGTAAAGGGTTCGCTGAAACAAGACCGATGGGAAAAAGATGGCCAGAAATTCAGTTCTGTTGGAATTGTCGCAGATTCTGTCCAGCTGTTTGCTCAAAAGCAGAACAATCAGGGCGAGCAGAGCAATTTCAATGGCAATAATAACCAGCAGACTTGGCAGAATGTTCAGCAACAAAATCAAATGCAACAGCGGAACTTCCAGCCGGCGCAGCCTTTGAACAATCAGAATATCGGCGGCGAGACATTTCCTGAGGATATTCCGTATGGCAACGGAAGCCTTTATGGAGATGATACAATTCCATTTTAATGTTGTGCTATTTGCGAAAATCTTCAATGGGGAAATTATAGGGGTTGAAAATGAAAGTGTTGAGAATCCGGAAGAACGGAAGAGAAATCTACAAAAGACAAAATGACTTGAAAGGCAAAATGAAAACAGTGCTTTTTTCATTTTTCGTAAGTGTGATGATTATTTATGTCGTTTTGCATTGCTTTATGTAAAAAAAATATCGGGAAAAAAATCTATTTATTGAGTCTGCATTATGCAGACAGGAGGTTTAATTTTATGTCAGAAAAAGAAGAAAAATTAAGTGCTTACGAGGAACTTATAAAAAAGTATCTTGATAAGCAGACTGAAACAGATGCTGCGTTGAAAAGCGTGTACGATCCCGCAAAAATCAAAGATTGCTTTAAGTTTATAACTGAACAGGCTAGGAAACAGGCTGTAAACAACTGCGCAATGATTGAAGATTCTAAGGTCTATAAATGGGCAAGAGATTATTACCTTGAAGAACTTCAAAAAGAAACTGAAAAAGATGTTTCTGGCAAGGTTCAGGAATTGACAGAAAAACTTGACGGCGCAATCAAAAAAGCAGATGAAAATTCAGAAATGACAAAATCGGTTTTGGACAAAGCAGATAAATCCCTTGAAGAAGCAAACCAGCTGATGTTTGAATTCTAGGAGCGGTTATGACTATTTGTGATTATTCAGACAGACTGGAAATTCAGAACGGATTGCTTGTCAGAATTGTAACCGCGACAGCAAGAAAAGACAAAACTAAAAATCTTGATGTCTATAAACAGTTTGAAAACGGCGATTGTTTTTGCAGAAACCTTTATTATTCTCTCTTTGGTTACCGCGTCGGTTTTCCTGACGAAACAAACAGCCTTTACAGAAAAGGTTATCTTGGTTTTGTCCAAAAACTTGAAGATTACGATGAATGTTCCGAGATAAAATCTTTTTTCAGCAGAAACATTTCAGATGACGAAAAACTTTCTGTTGCCACTTTTTATCCAGATTTCAAGTATATATTCAAAAAAACTGATTTGACAATCCGTGATACTTTGGCTGCTCTTGCGATTTGGAAAAATCACAGGGAAATTGAGTATATACTTGCGGCAGGCTTTAAGAGAGTTGCGTTGAATAAGTCATTTTGGAAACTAACTGAGGCAAAGCAAAAGCCGGTATGTGATTTTATGCGTAAAAATCCGCAGTGGAAAAATTACTCTTTGGCTGATATTCAGACGGCGATTAGATTCAGAATTGGACGTGAAGATTTCAATATTTACAAAGATTTTTGTTTTATGAATAGAAACGTGTCTTATGATGTCTATAAATATCTTTGCAAAATTGGCAAGGATAATATAGGCGGTGTTTTTCTTTACCGTGATTACAAGGCTTTGCTTTTGCAGACAAGCCATAACGCAAAAGATGAATATTGGCTTTATCCAAAAGATTTGCAGAAAAAGCACGATGAACTCCGTGAGGAGGTCAGACGCAAAAATGACCTTGAAGAGATTGAGAGGCTTAAAAAGAAACAGAATGACTATGTGGAAGCAGTCAGAAATCTATTCAAGTTCAGTGCAAAAATCGACGGTTATTCTGTTTATGTTCCCGAAACAATTGAAGATATAAAACTGCAAGCGGAAAAACTTAATCAATGTTTGATTCAGTGCGATTATGTTTCACAGGTCATAAATAAATCTTGCGTTCTGGTTTTTATCAGAAAAAACGAAGAGCCTGTTGCGACAGTCCAGCTGTTGAGTGGCGATAGAATCGGGCAGTTCTATGCAAATGAACTAGACAGAGATAACTGCTTGCCGACTGATGAAGTTAGAACTGTTTTTAATAAATGGCTTGATTGGAAAAAATCCATAAGAAAGGTGGCGTAAATGACAACATTATCACTTGAGCGTTATTTTAAGAATTTATATCCACAGTTTTGTGATGAAAGCGGAAAACCTGTAAAAACTTATTTTGATATTTTCTGCAAAGGTGTGGAATCTGCAATTATGACGTTGGAGCATTTTAGAGATGAAGTTGATTACTTAAATGAAATGGAGAACGATTGATGTCAAAAAGTAAAATACCACTAAAAAAAGTTCAGAAAGCGTTTTCTGCGGCAATAAAAAGACGTGATTGCAGATGTATGATAAAAGATGAAGAGCCTTGTTCTGGAGCGTTGGAATGTTCGCACTTCTTTACACAAGGCGGAAATCCTAGTTTGATGTTTTATCCGCCTAATGCTTATGCACAGTGTCAAAGACATCATTTTAATCATCATCATAAAAAAGAGCCATTTTATATGAAATGGCTTATGTGTACACACGAGGCAGATTTTATTGAAATGCAGAATTTAAGACACTGTTATATAAAGTATACAGATGAACTTAAAGCGATGATTATAAGGCTTTGCAACTCTGACAGGCTAGGAGAACTTTCAGAACTGATAAGACAAAGCCTTACGCCATGATGAAAAGGAAAGATTTATCGCGTTCCGTGTTTACGGAGCGGAAACGGCGGAAAATGCGCGGGGTTCGATTCCCTCCCGATAGAAAACAGAGTTTTACGGCTTTGGTAGACATTTCCGCACGTTAGACCTTGTTTATGGCTTTTTCTGTTTCAGTTGATGGCAAGGCTGACAGAAGGAAAGACTTCGTTGCGGTGCAGGTGCAAGAGAAGGCTCATACCCTTTTCATTGCGGTTCAAGTCCGCAAGCCGCTTTATTTTGGGGGTAAAAACAAATGATAAGGACGACATCGATAAAACTTGACGGCGAGGTTCCGGCAAAGAGGAACAGCCGTATAAACACAAAAGAAGGAAGAAGTTTTCCGAGCAAAGGTAATGCTCATTGCCTTATCACTATTTGCTATTTTTCGGAAGAGGGTGAAAAATGATTAAAGTCGTGTTTGTGATTCTTGTGATTGTGTTAAATACTATTGATAGGAGTGAGCTGCCAAAAACGTGGCAGTCAATTCTTCGGCTAATAAAAACTTAGAAGGGAAAGAATGGAAAAGAAGAAAGCGATAATGAAGATTGAATCGTATTCGCTGAAAGACGGCTTGCTTGTTTTGAGTGTCGCAGATTACGGAATTCGTTCTATGATAAAAGGCGTTTCCGATTTGTGTGATAAAAAATACGGCGGATATATGCAGATTGAGATATGTCCACCGTACAAAAAACGAACAACTGATGCCGGAGGTCAAAACCGTCATATCTGGGGCCATATTCAGCAGATAGCAAATGAGACAGGAAACGATGTTGATGACATTGAAGATTATATAAAACAGAGAGCATTGAAGCGCGGTTATCCGTATCACATAAACCAGTTGAACGGAGAGATGAAGCCGAGCAGCATGAAAACTATAAACACTGTGGAAGCCGGTTACCTGATAGAAGAACTTCATCAGCTTGCCGCTGAACTTGAAATAAATCTTTACGAGGGGGACTGAATGACAGCTGTTCAGGAAGTTGTTGTATATATTGCGTTCGCTTATATTTTCTCTATAAGCATCGGAATATGGATTTATCAGATTCTGAAAAACAAAAAATGATTTTCGGATTTACAAAAAATGAAAACTGTAAGAAGGTGAGTATATGACAAAGAAAAGCATCTGTTGGTACAGAGAACGTCTGATTGAGAAGTCAAAAGAGATTGCGGTGCTTGTGAATGAAATGAGCTCTGCTTATCCGGAAACTGCCGACACGCAAGGAAGAAACTATTTCAGTCTGTGTGTTATCGGAGAGTCTTTGATGTTCAATTTAGACCCGAGTTCAAAATGTTATGAAAAGTTCGATTATTACAATAACGGGAGAAAATAACTTATGGCAGAAAAACGGATGTTCAATAAATCAATAGTATTGTCTGACAGTTTTTTGGATATGCCGGCAACGGCAAGATGTTTGTATTTTACATTGAATATGCTTGCAGACGATGACGGATTTGTTAATTCGCCAAAATCAATAATGCGTCAGTGTATGGCAACTGTTGACGATATGAAAATCTTGCTTGCGAAATGCTATTTAATTCCATTCGATTCAGGAATTGTTGTTATTCGGCACTGGCGAATAAATAATTATTTAAGGTGCGATAGATACACTCCAACAAAATTCTTGGAAGAAAAAGCACAGTTGTTGATAGAAAAAGACGGTTCATATTCCAAGATTGAAAATCAAAATGAACTCGTGCAAAAAGCAGAACCGATTGCAATTGAACAGAAAATTGAAATTGAAGAAAAGAAAACCGATGTTTCAAGAGTTCAAGAAAAATCTGTTTCTGATAATTCTAGCAAAAAAGAAAAACTTGCTCCGCTTGTTGATAGGGAGTCTAGAAATGACATTGAGCAAGTAGAAAAGGAATATTTGCTTAATTACAACAAACTTTACAATGCAGGTGTTTTAAGAAGTTCTAAGCCAATTATAAATTGGACTGTTTCAAGAAAACTTACAAAAGAAGTGATTAAAAAATATGGACTTGAAACAATTATTCAAGCGGTAAAGAAAAGCATAACAAATAACTTCTGTATTCAGAAAGGTTATGCGTTGAATATTATTCTTTCAACTGGAGTTCTTTCAGAATTGATAAATGGCGGAGTTGACCCACCAAAACGGCAGTTGCAAGAAAAGTATGATATGTCAGATTTGTTAGGAGGTTAGTTATGGAACAAATATTCAAAGGTTTTTCTTTTTTGAATGACTTTAAGACAGAAAAACGAGAGACAGAATGTGAAAGGCACGGTTTTTATAGAGCGTATGTTTCAGTTGATTCAAATGGAAATGTAAAACGATTAACAGGTTGTCCTTTATGTCTTGAAGAGCAAGAAAAAGAAGAAGTTAGAGAAAAGAAAAAGCAAGATGAAAAAAGATATAGAGAAATGAATATCGAACCCGAATTCTTTGACAAAACTTTTGATGATTTTGTTCCAAAAACTGAAAGCCAAAACAAAGCGTTATCAGCAGTAAAAAAAATGGTTTTTGAAAAGCATGGAAAAGTTGTTTTAGTTGGTTCAAATGGCGTTGGAAAAACAATGCTTGCAAGCATAGCAACAAAAGAACTTGGCGGAAAGATTTATTCAATGTATGAGATTTCTACAATGATTCGGCAGTCTTATACAATTAAGGCAGAACGCAATGAACTTGAAATTGTGAATGAACTTGCAAGTATTCCGTTTTTAGCAATAGATGAACTTGGAAGGACTAAAAGCAGTGAAACAGAGCAAAATTGGCTAAGTTACATTTTGGATAAACGTCATACAAGAAAACTTCCTTTTATGCTTATGAGCAACGGACATTTCAAGAAGTTTTGTAAAGTTGGAGGCTGTCCTAGATGTTTTGAAAACTTTGTTGATAACGATGTTCTTTCAAGACTTCACGAGGATTCAACAGTGATAATGATTGATGCGCCTGATGAAAGATTGCAAGCAATACGGAGATAGACAATGAAAGATTCCCTTTTTGATTTTCCGCAGGTCAGCATACAGAAGCCTATCCGCCTGATTGAGGCGTTCGGTGGAATAGGCTCACAGGGGATGGCTCTCCGTGACATCGGAGCGGATTTCGAGCATTACAGGCTGATTGAGTTCGACAAGTACGCGGTCGCTTCCTACAACGCGATTCACGGCACGAATTTTGAGACAACGGATATTCGCAACGTACACGGAGCGGACTTAGGAATTGTCGAAAAGGAAAAGTACGAGTACATATTCACATACTCTTTTCCCTGCACCGATTTGTCAGTCGCCGGAAAAATGGAAGGAATGAGCAAGAAAGACTGGGCAAGCGGAAAATCAACCAGAAGCGGCTTATTGTGGGAAGTGGAGCGGATTCTTTCAGAACTCCATAACGAGAATTTGCCGCAAATCCTCGTTATGGAGAACGTGCCGCAGGTGCACGCCGAGCAGAATAAAAACGACTTTGACGCTTGGCTGGACTACCTTAAATCACGCGGCTACTGGAACTTCTGGAAAGACCTGAACGCAAAGGACTACGGTGTTCCGCAGAACCGTGAAAGATGCTTCTGCGTGTCGGTTCTTTCGGACGAGTTCATAGACTACGAGTTTCCAGAGCCGATTCCGCTGGAAACAGTTATGAAAGACTTCCTGGAAAGCGATGTTGATGAAAAATACTACATCAAATCTGAGAAAGCGGACAGACTGATTCAGCAGCTGATTGAAAACGGAGTTATCGGAACAAAGAGCAGTGAACAGAGAGAATTGAGAACAATTGACCTGTGCGTCAAGTCCCCTAGAGAAATCAAAGTCGCAAACTGCATCCTAGCGAAATACGACTGCGGAATCTCAAATTTGAAGTCGTTCGGAGCAGGAGTTTTAGAAAAGAAACTGGCTGTTGTGATGAGCAACAAAGAAGTCAGATTCAAAAAGAGTGATGACATAGCGAACACAATTTTAGCCAGCTATAGCAAAGGTATAGGGGGGGGGATTCCAATGGCAAATGGAGTTGTTGAAATAACGGAGAGTGAAACTACAGACGAAGAAATTATTTCAGATGAACGAATAATAGCCCATCTGGACGATGTTCTCGAAGATGACGAAACAGAATTCGGCGGAACAGATTTTGACGGCGAAACGCTAGAGGATTTTATGGTTGCTTCATTCGCAGACTGGCTGAATACAGTCACTCTTGAAGATGTGAACGAGGCGTTGAAAGATTGCGGAATAAAACAAATAAAGGCTTAAAGCATGGAAGAAGCGAAAATAATGCAGATAGGAAATTTCTCTGAAAGCAAGAGGGAGAATCCCAATCAAAACAGAGTGTACGACCAAAAAGGCTTGTGCCCAACGATAACTCAAATGACAGGCGGAGGAAGAGAGCCAATGATAGTAGACGAAACGATAACGACACGTCCGGAAGACAAGAAAACGGCGGTTCTTCCGATGACGGAGGAGTACAGAATCCGCAAGTTCACGCCCAGAGAGTGCTGGCGTTTAATGGGCTACACAGACACGGACTTTGAAAAAGCGTCAAAGGTTGTTTCAAATTCGCAACTTTACAAGCAAGCAGGAAACGCGATTGTGAAGCAAGTTCTAATGGCAATTTTTCTGCAGCTGAACATTCAAGGAATAAAAAACTGGAACGACAGAACAATGTCGGAGAAAGAGAAACTTGCCGGAGGCGCGGAATGAAAAAATTCGTTGATTTAAGTGATGAAGAAATAAAGCAGATTGTTAATGATATTTTTGCTCCAAATAGTATAACTCATATAAAGAGATATAACAAACAAGATTATGTAACTTGCAATATTAAGACTGTAAGTAATAACGGAAAATCTGATTTTGAGATTGAATCTGAATTGTATATTGGGAATCCATTTGAATTGGACGTAAATGCAATTTCGGTAGATTTTGACGAGCCTGATAAAGACAGCGATTTAATAAAACTAAAACAATTTTGTGTTGCAAAAGGTGTTCTTCCTGAATGGGCAGCAAATAATCCGTATGAACCGCCAAAAACAAATGGAAAAATTATTCGAGCGTTTCACATATCTTGACGGCACGCCGTGCGGAAAACTGGAGGAATAAAAAATGCTTACTTTCAATCTTAAAAAGCAATGGTACGAGAAAATCCGAAGCGGTGAAAAGACGATTGAGTACCGGGAAGTAAAGCCGTATTGGACTGCAAGAATTCGGAAAGAAATTGCACGGTCAATCGGAAAGAAAGATATACAGTCTAATCGTGCATATTACATTCCGCCTCAACATTGCATATTGCGTCTAGGCTACACAAAGCAACATATGACGGCAACTATCACAATGATTGAAACCGTAGACGGCAAAAACACAGACCTTGCGATAGACAAGCCTGTTTATGCGATATACCTAAGCAACGTAAAGGAGGCAAAAGAATGACATTCACAGAATACTACATAGAGCAGGCGAAAGATTTGAAACTAGCGTGGAAATGCGCAAAAGAATTTAAAGAATACAGAAAGTTTTTTTGTGTGCTTCGTGATTTTCTAAGCCCGCGAGTTGTCAGAATGATGTATCTGTACGACACAGGCAAGATGAAGCCGGACAAAAGATATTTGGAAGGCAAGAGAGAAGATGAAATGACATTTTCGCTAGACGAAATAGACTTCATCATTTCCGTGTTATACCACGAGCAAGGCTGGCTAAAACGCACTGTAAGACCGAATGACGACTACATTGTATCATACTTAAATAAGCGGCTGGACAAGTGCGAAACGCTGCTGGAGAAATTTAAAATTCAGAAATTTTTTATGGGGAACTACGAATGATTGATTATGATAGACTTGAAAAAGAATACGAAGCAATCAAAACAGAGCGTAACAATATAAGGGAAAAACTCGAATCACTAGATAAGCAAACTGAGAATTTGCGAATCAAAGAAACTAAAAATGTGCTTGAGTATATTTCTTGCCTTTGCAATAGAAAAGAGCCGCCCAAAGATGTATTGCGCGATATAGAGTGTTATGCAGTTCATTGCTTAAACTGTCTGAACGGAAATATAGACGGAACTTTTCTTCCTATATGGCAGGAAAGACAAGATGACAATGGCTATAAAGTGATGTACGGAGTAAAGAAAAAATGAAGCAACTGATATTAAGCAAAGACGATTTAGAACTAATTAAAGTCTGTATTGAAAATGAACTTGCAAGAGTTAAAATCACAGATTAAGAACCAGCAAGAACTTTTAGAAAAGCAAGATAAAGAATTGGCTTAAGACAGGAAAAGTTTTAAGGACTCTGGGAAAAATTTTACAGGAGAACAAAATGATTGACCTAAACGAACTATGCAAGGTAACACTTGCGAACGCAGAAAAGCGAAAAGCAAATGGTGGAAACATAACAACTGAAACAAGAAAAATGCTGAAACATTGTGCAACGGAAGTTGTAGAAGCAACGGAAGCATACTTTAATTATTTAGAAAGTATTTATGGCGACAGTGAGGAAGAATGTGAAAAATGGTTCTCATCTGAACTAGCCGACATTATTTGTTGCGTTTTAATCATCGCAGGAAAAGAAAATATTGACATTGAGCAAGCAATAAACAACTGTGTAGAAAAGAACAGAAAACGCGCAGAAAAAATAGGAGATAAATTATGAAGTTATTTTGTGTTTCAGCCGCTAGTTGTGGTTATGATGAATACGATTCATTTGTGATTATTGCCGAAAGCGAAGAGCAAGTGAAATATTTACTGGATAAAAAAGGACTGACTGATGAAGATGTTAATGTTGAAAATGTTGTAAATCTATGTATACTTCGTTTTGACAAGTCGCAAGAACCTATCACTATCAAAGAAATCAAAATTGAAGATTTCAAAAAGCCAACAGTGATTTGTGCTTCATATAATGCAGGATAAAACAAAGGAGATAAATTATGAAAGATTATGTAAAAAGAATGATTGATGAGGCTAATGAACTTCATTTACGGCACGAAAAACTTTCTGAAAAAATCGCAGATAAAGATTTTATGCAGAGCATAGGTAGTGCAAAATCAGGTTTGCTTGTTATTCAAGCAAACTTAATGGAAACATATCTTTGTGTTTTAATGACAAGATTGAAATTGGAAGATATTGAGGTAAATGATGGCAACAGAATTTAATCCCCCAAATGAAGTGAATTTTTATACTTTGAAAGAAAAGTTTGAAAACGATTTCAAGGCTACAAATTATTTTTCTTTTGATGAGGCAATTTATCATATAAAAAATTACGCATTGCAAGCATATATTGCAGGATACAATAGGGCTATTGAAGATATAACAAAAGAGCAAGATAAAGTATGAAGTATTTTAAAGAATATAACCTTACATTTTCAGGATTTGGGTGTGATGAAGCGAAATATTACTATGACGATAGTGAGAAAGAATCGGCAGTTCCACTTCAATTTCCTTACGAACCGCTTCGAGTTCCTTTTGTTCCAGAAGATAGAAAATATAATGACACAAAATTAATTGATAAGGAGAATGTAAAATGAAATTTGAAAATACAGAAACTTATGGTTGGGAGTCTGCCTTGAGAGGAATGAGAAATCCGATGAATAGTTGGAACAAAGCAGATAGCAAAAATATGCTTCTTCCAAATGACTACGATAGAAGTAAGTCGCATTTTGAATTCGTTATCGGAGAGAACGATATTAAACTATGCCAGTCGCTTATCAAGGCAGGTTCGGAACATCGCAAGTTCCTTAGACAAATCTTCGTGAGTGTGGATATTACTGCACCGATGTACTTCTTTAGCCAATTTGACACTTATAAAGTCGGAATAGTTGCGAACTCCACAAGTAAAATGCACAAACTTGTGTCAACACCCATAACAAAAGACTGTTTTGAACTGGGCGATTTTCAGAATATAAATCCTTTTGAAGTGTTTGGTAGAAAAGGTGAAAATAGTTTGTATTTTGAAACGGAAGGATTTTTAACGTATTTGGAAGAGTTACGGCTTGCATACTTGGAAACAAAGGACAAGCGTTATTGGAAAGAACTTATTAGGTGGCTTCCAGAAAGTTGGCTACAGAAACGGACAGTAACAATGAATTATGAGAATGTGCTTAATATGTATCAACAAAGATGTGTTCACCCACATAAATTAACAGAATGGAGCGTTGATTTTGCTAATTGGGTAAAATCATTGCCTTATGCTAAGGAATTTTTAGGAGCAGAATAAATGACATCGGATAAAGCAAGAAAATATCGGCATAAAAACAGAAAGCGAATATTTAAATATGTTTGCAAAAAAATAAACTGGGAAATCTTTAATTCCGTAAATGCGAAATATTGTTTTAAATCAGATTATAAATGGCTAGCATTTGCACTTGCCATTTATTACCGCAGAAAAGGTTTTAAAACTCATTGCAGCGGATGGTGTAGTATTACTCAAAGTTACGACCTTGAGATTTCGTGGTAGGAGGTGTTATGACCATTGATTATAGTTGGATAAATAATCGAATTTCAAAAGAAAGCAAAGAAGGGCTGTCAAAGTTTTTTTCAGAAAATGAACTCAA
>CAZLVK010000016.1:0-32436 GCA_964563025.1 uncultured Bacteroidaceae bacterium
CTCGTTAAACAAGCGCATATAAACACAAAAACCGAGCGGGGCTCGGTTTTTTGATAGGTTTTTGGGTTTGAGTTGCTTGTGAATGCGCCTGTGCGGAGCAATTGATTGTTTGCATCCGCACGTTGGGCTCAACCGAAAAATGCGTTTATATTGTTGCGGTTTTCGGCAGATTGACGTCGCGGGTTTGACTATGCAATCGTCGCGGTTATTCGGTCATCGACTTGAAATAGGCGAGGTAGTCGGCAACTTTGGCGTCGGCGATGGCACGGTCGGGGGCGGAAGACGCGGAGTAGATTTTGAGTTTCGGCTCCGTTCCGCTCGGGCGGATGCAAATCCAATCTCCGTTGTCGAGATGGAGTTTGAGCGCATTGGTTTTGGGAAGCGTTATATCCGCTTTGGTGCCGTCCGGATAAGTGGTTTTGCGGGTGACGTAATCGTCGGTGGAGAGGACTTTCGTTCCGCAAATTTCCGTATAGGCGGTGGAGCGCATTTTCTCCATTATGCCACTCATCTTGTCCATACCGTCGAGTCCGGGGAAGGTTATCGATATGGTTTTTTCGACAAAATAGCCAAACTTTTCAAATATTTCTTGCAACACGCCGTAGACGCTCTTGCCTTTGCTTTCGTAGTAGCAAGTCATTTCGGCGAACATCATAGCGGCGACAACGGCGTCCTTATCTCTTGCATGGGTGCCGACGAGGGAACCGTAACTTTCCTCGAAGCCGAAGACGTAGGTATATTCTCCATTTTCCGCCCACTTGGTCATCAACTCACCGATGAACTTGAACCCGGTCAACACGTCGAAAGTTTCGACTCCGTAACTTCCTGCAAGTTTTCTTGCAAGTTCGGTGGTTACGATGGTTTTCACGATTGCGCCGTTTTCGGGGAGAGTCCCTTCTTCGGACTTGCGTCTCATTATGTAATCGGCGATAAGTACGCCAATTTGATTGCCGTTGAGGAGCACGAATTTGCCGTCGAAGTCTCTGACGGCTATACCCATACGGTCGGCGTCGGGATCGGTGCCGATGACAATATCGCTACCTATTTCGTTTGCAAGTTCGACGCCCATGGCAAGGGTATCCGCCTCTTCGGGATTGGGCACGCGAACGGTTCCGAATTCGGTATCGGGTTGCGCTTGTTCGGGAACGACGCTGACGGCAATACCCATTCTTGCGAGTATCGAGGTGACGGGCATATAACCGCTACCGTGAATAGGGGTATAGACTATTTTGACTTTCGAGCCGTATTCTTTGACCGCAGAGGGAGATAACGCTTGCGTTTCGATAGCCTTGAAATATTCCTCGTCCACGTCCTTGCCGATGACCGTGATATAGTCGTCGACGCGGTGATTGTTTTTGCCTTTTATGCTCCCCGCATCCATAGAGGTCATTGCTTCATTTATACCGAAATAGGGGGTTAAAGATATGAAATCAACCACTTTATCCGTCGCTTCGGGAGACATCTGCGCTCCGTCGTCGCCGTAAACTTTGTAGCCGTTGTAGACTTTCGGATTATGGGACGCGGTTATCATAATTCCGCAAACCGCACCGAGGTGGCGTATCGCAAACGAACACACAGGAACGGGACGAACGTCCTCGAACAGCCAAACCTTTATCCCGTTTGCGGACAACACTTTGGCGGACGCTATCGCAAATTCACTGCTGTATTTTCTGGTGTCGTAGGAAATGACGACGCCTCTGTCCATAGCCTTTCTGCCGAGGGTGGCGATATAATCCGCAAGTCCCTTGGTTGCGCGTTTCACCGTGTAAACGTTCATTCTGTTGGTGCCGAGGTCGATAAGTCCGCGCATACCCGCGGTGCCGAATTCGAGGGGACCCCAAAACGCTTCTTTCTTCTCGTTTTCGGTCAAGGACATAAGTCTTGCCCTATCTTTTTCGTCGATTTCTTTCGACGCCAGCCATTCGTTGAAATTATCCGTATAACTCATTTCGCACGCGGACGAGTTTCCGCACTCCTTAATTTTATCTTAATTATTATACCTCACCCATCCTCTCCGTGTCAATATGCGTATCGCTATCCTCTTTGGTTCCACGCAAAATAATTCGCTTTTGAGGAGCGTAGACGTCGCGACGGATGAGCACTTTTTCGATTTTGCCGTCCTCGACGTATTCGAGATAACCGACGGATTTCAGCCCCGCATGCCCGTAACTGTCCACGCTTTCTTGTCCTACGGGCAACGAAGAGTCCTCGACGTACACGGTTTCGTTGGGTATGGTTTCGAGTGTTTCAGACACGCGCCTGACCTTTCTTCCCGCCACGCCGTAAATTTCGCATCTAACGTACTTTCCGTCGGCGGACATTTTTATCGTAATCGGAGCGGATAGCGTGTTCACGAAACGAAAATCACTCCCGCTCGATACCATTGCATCGAAGGACGGAGATACGTACGATACGGGCAAGGAGTGAGGACTCACCCGCGTCACCGTGAGGTCCGCAAGAAGTACCGCATTGTATAAAGTGCTCGACACCTGACATACACCGCCACCCGTGCCCTCGACGAATTCGCCGTCCTTTATAATATAGGCGGTTTTGAATCCCCTCTCCTCTTTTCGCTCCCCGACGACGGCGTTGAAAGAAAACTCCTCTTCGGGATATAGCATGGTGCCGTCTATGAACGAGCACGCTAAGGCGACGTTATGCTTTCTGCCCGCGGAACTCTCTCCGTAGTACGTGGAAAAGCTTGCGATTCTCTCGTATGCGGGCGTCTCCGCCGAAACCGTTTCAAATTTCATAGTACAGCATATGCTAAGCGCGAGAAAAAAGACAGCCGAAAAGATAGCGGGCAATGTCAAAAACTTATTTTTCTCAGACAAAGAAAAACGCATACGGTTAGTATGCGTCTTTATTCCCGAATTACTCTATCCTTATTTTCAACGCGCGCGCGGTTCGAGGATCGAGTTCGACTTGGAAATGCTTGTCCTCATAGCCGTGATAGTCGCTACCGCCCGTCGTAAGAAGTTTATACTTGTTCGCAAGACGAACGAGGTCCGCCTCGTCCTGTCCGGTGTGGCGCGGATAGTACGCCTCTATGCCGTCCAGCCCGAATCTCTTCAATCCGTCGATTAGTATTTCGAGTCGCTTGTCGAGAAGATACTTTTTAGGGTGCGCGATAGAGGAAATACCGCCGTATCGTTTTATCGTCGCAACCGCTTCGAGCGGAGTTATACGTTTGATTTCGGTGAAGACTTTTCCGTGCGGACCGAGGTAGCGTTCAAACGCATCGTTCACGTCCTTTACAAGCCCGCGGTCGAACATTGCCTTTGCTATGTTCAATCTGCCTATGCCCTCGGCGGTCGGATCTATTCCCGTCTCTATGCCGAGTGCGGATAACTTGTCGAGAATGATAGCGTTACGCTCCTTTCTGAGTGCCTTGATTTTTTCGAGTTCTTCGCAAAAATCGGGGGTTTTGTAGTCGATATTGTAGCCTAAAATATGGATTTCGCAATTTGAAAAGGACGAGATCTCTATTCCGGGGACGACGAAAACACCGAGTCTGCGCCCTTCTTCGATAGCCTCGTCCACGCCGTTCACGGTGTCGTGGTCGGTTATCGCAATCGCTTTCAGCCCGCCGTTTTTTGCCCACCTTACCGTTTCGGTCGGAGTCAAAAGTCCGTCGCTTGCCGTCGTATGTAAATGCAAATCAACCTTCATTGTCATCCTCGTTTCCTATCAATACGGGTTCTGCGATAGGGTTCAATTCCTTATCGTTTTCATCGACGTAGGCGTTCACCTTGCCAAGTCTTTGACGGATTCTGTCCGTCTTCTTTTCGGTCTCTTGCAAAGAGTCTTGCACCTTGCCGAGTTTGTCCCCCGTCTTTCTCAAAAGGTCGCTGAATTGCTCGAATTCCTTAGTGAACCCGTGCATGAGTTTGACGATTTCCGCACTGCGTTTTTCAATTGCGACGCTCTTGAATCCCATTTGCAAACTGTTGAGAAGAGCGGCTATCGTCATAGGTCCGCATACGACGATGCGGTAATTGTTTTGGATTTCCTCGACGAGCCCTTCTCTCTTTATAACCTCTGCGTAAAGGCTTTCGGTCGGGAGATACATAATTGCGAAATCGGTGGTTTTCGGAGGCTTCACATACTTGTTGCGGATGGTCATAGCCTCGTGCTTTATCCTTTGAGCAAGTGCTTTCGATGCGTTCGCGACGCCGTCGGCATCGCCGTTTTCGGACGCTTCGACAAGGCGCGCATAGTCCTCGTACGGAAATTTCGCGTCGATGGGGAGCAAAACTTCGCCATCCCCTTTCCCGGGCATCTTGATGACGAAGTCAACTCTGTCCTCGCTACCCCGCGTCAACTGAACTTGCTTTGCATATTGTTCGGGAACGAGGATTTGTTGGAGAAGGTTGTCGAGTGCGACTTCTCCCCAGGTGCCTCTCGTCTTGACGTTTTTGAAAATCTTATTGAGGTCGTTGACGCCCGTTTGAAGATTTTGCAATTCGCCGAACGTGCGGTTGATTTCTTCGAGTCTGTCGTTAACGATTTTGAAGGATTGATTGAAGCGTTGCTCTAAAGTGGACGACAACTTTTCGTCTACGGTTTGACGCATTTTTTCAAGTTGCTCCGCATTATCCCTTCTGACCGCTTCGAGGCTGAGGTTGGTCGCTTTGCGCACCTCTTCGAGACTTCTTGCGTTATCCTCTTTGATAGTGACGAGGTTTTTGGTGTTATCTTCTTTTATCGCAACGAGGTTTGCGGTGTTTTCCGCTTTGAGTTCGTCGAGCTTTTTGAGATACTCCGTTTTGGTTTCGTCGAGTTTTCTATCCACGTTCAGGATGAACTTGTCCACTCTTTCGGTCATTTCGCGGGTTGCGCTTGCTTGCGCGTTGACCGCGCCCGTCAGCATACCGTTTTCCATACGGACGGTATCCGTTATACTTTTGTCGATTTCCTTTTTGAGTCTATCGACGCTATCCGTATCTTCGGTTTTTTTCTTGGACATCGCAAAGACGGCGACGAGCGTCGCCACGGACAACACGATTGCCACTGCTACGAGTACGTATAATATCGTCATGCTTTTCCCCTCCGTTTTTCAAGATATGCGATTGCCTTTTCGCGTTCGAGCAAAATCGGATTCATCACTGTCGCGCGCCACAAATCGTACAACGCTATCCCCCTTGATTTTTCTTCGATTCCGATTTCGATGAGGTCATTCCCGCCTACGGGCAAATCCTTTATTGATACCGGCAGTTTTTGTTCTATGATTTTTTGATAGGTTTCTCTCACGCGATTGCGTTCGAGCGGTGCACCCTTCGCGCCTATACTGTCGCAATCTTTAAGGGTGGCAAGGTCGCTTGCAAAGGCAAAATTCTCCGCCACGAACCAAGTCATTTTACCCTCTTTCATATTGCCGTTTATGTCCACCATATGGTTGAAAATCAAATCTCTCACTCTCTTCACTCTTGCCTTGGGCATTCTGAAAGAGTTGAGCCTCTCCACCGCCATATCCGCGCCGACTTCCGCATGCGCATGCATATTGCCGTAACGCTCCATACAAGGACGCTTGCCAATATCGTGGAGTAAACACGCCCAGCGTAAATGCGGGGGCGACACCCTATAACATTCAATCGAATGCACGTAAGCGTCGTAGAGGTGATAGCGCATAGGTTGCGCCAAACCTTTGAGGGCGCCGAGTTCGGGAAGGAGCATATCGACGAGTCCGAGATAATCGAGGAGTTCTATCCCGCGCACGTGCGCGTACTTAAGATTAAATTCGGGATGAGCGGTGTCCGCAACGACGATTTTGTCGAGTTCGGCGAACGTCCGTTCCACCGTTATATCCCTCACGAGAGGGGCATATTTTTTTGCGGATTCGAGAGTTTTCTCCTCTATCTCGAAACCGAGTTCGCAAGCAAAACGAACGAGGCGCAATATGCGTAGTCCGTCCGCGGAAAACACCTTGTCGGGCTCGTCCGCCGTCGCGATAATTTTCTTTTCTACTTGACTTCTCGTTCCGAGAACGTCAACGATTTCATCCGTCAACGGATTGTAATAAATCGCATTACACCCGAAATCCCTACGGAGTGCGTCGAGGTGCATATCGTTTGTGAACGTCACCTCGTCGGGGGTGTGTCGTCCGCTTCCGTCGGGGTAACTGTCCGTTCTGAAAGTGGTGTATTCCGCACTGAACCCACGCGATTTTATTATCACCGTGCCGACGCGCAAATTTTTGTTCAAAACTTCAAAATCGGAGTTTAACAGCACCGTTTTGAGTTCGTCAACCGTCAGTTCGGAGCATACGTCTACGTCGTGAACCTCTATGCCGAGGAGCGTATCACGCACGAAACCGCCAACCGCATACAGCGGTTTGTCCTCTGGAAAAAGTCTTGCAAGGTCTACGAGTTTCTTTTTGTTAACCACCGTATACCTCGGGGGAAAGCACGCATACGTCGGGGAGATTGCGATACTTCTGGTTGTAGTCGAGACCGCAACCTACGACGAATTCGTTGGGGACTTCAAAGCCGACATAGTCGCCTTTCAAATCCACTTTTCTTCTCGACGGTTTATCGAGCAACGAGCAAAGTTTGATAGAGGCGGGCTCTCTTGCTTCGAGGAGTCGTTTGAGATAGACGAGCGTCGTGCCCGTGTCTATAATATCCTCGACGATGATGAGGTGTCTGCCCTTGACCGGAGAGGATAAGTCTTTGACGAGTTTGACCTCTCCCGACGTGGACGTACCGCTACCGTAACTGGATGCCGCTATGAAATCGCAGTCGACGTTGTTACCGGTGAGATGGCGGAATAAGTCCGCGAAAAACACGACCGCACCTCGCAAAGTGACGACGAGGGTGTATTCCTTCCCTTCGTAGTCGCGATTGATTTGGTCTGCGAGTTCCTTAACTCTTCTTTCAATATCCTCTCTTTTGATGAGGACTTTTGCAATGTCTTTTCCGTATTCCATAATTTATATCCTTTAGTTTATTTCTTTTTTATCGGGAGTGATTTTGAGCACTCTTTTCGAGGTTTCGGTAACCGCAACGGTTTTTGAGATTTCCACTCCGAGGACGAACAGCACGTCTCGTCCGTCCGCGCATACCACGAGTTCTTTACGTTTTCTCAGCGGATATTTTTTGTCGGTCAGAAAGTCGCCGAGGCTTTTAGTCCCGCCGCCGAATTTTCTTATTCTATCCCCGCTCTCTATCCGTCTGAGCACCGCGCCGTCGGGTATAGCGTCGAGGTCTATAAACAAAGCGCCGTCCTCGGACGTATAGCCGTCGACTCGTTCGCATTTGATTATCCCGTCCACGCTGTTCCCGTCGAAGGGAATTTCAAACGGTTCGTCCCCTTTTGCGATAGAAAACGTTACGCATTCTCCGTCCTTATGGGCGGTCAGTCCGTGAGGGAGACAAAGCATTTTCCCGTTTTCGGCTTTCGCCAAATCGAATACGAGGGGATAGTGTCGTTCCTCGAAATCCTGCTTCACACCGAGAGCGTCGCAAATTGCCTTTATCCGTCTTTTTGTAAGAACGCCCCCGTTCATCTCTTTTATAGGCAGTCGCACTTCCCCGCCGACGACCTTGACTTCGGGAAGCAAACTCAACAAAAACTCGTCTGTTTCGGCGGCGTTGCGCACGAGCCTTGCGACGGTTTCGTCGAGGGACGGGAAACGCTCCCGCAATCTGCCGAATTCCGCTCTCAAAAAATTACGCGTATACGACGTATCGGCGTTGGTTTCGTCCTCGACGTGTTCGATGCCTCTATCCCGCACGAAGTCGTCGATTTGCGCGCGCGTTACTCCGAGAAGCGGACGGACGTAGCCACCGTTTATAACGCTCATACCTTTGAGTCCCGAAATGCCCGTTCCCCGAAGTATTCGCATAAAAACGGTTTCGGTCTGGTCGGACGCGTGGTGCGCAAGCGCAACGTAGTCGCATTTCTCCTTTTTCAGCAAATCGTCGAAATATTCATATCTGAGTTCCCTTGCGCCCTGTTCGAGGGTGAGCCCGTTATCCTCCGCATACTTCGGACAATCGAGACAGACTATATCGAGGTTCTTTTTGTTCCTTTCGCACCAATCCTCTACGAAGCGACAATCCCTAATCGAGGTTTCGCCTCTGATGCCGTGCTCGAAGTGCACGCAGAAAAAATCCACGCCCGCGTCCATAAAAACGTACGCCAACGCCATAGAGTCCCTACCGCCCGAAAGAGCAAGCGCGACTCTCTTGTTTTTCAAGTAGGATAAATCAATCGAAAGGTTAGCCATATCATAAGTATATCACAAACTGAAAATTTGTCTATGACAAATTGAGCGCGTATTTCGCACGCACGAAAAAATTATACCGCAACGAGACGCATAGCCATAACGGTACAGTCGTCCGTCGCCCCTGCCCTCAACGCCTCGACCAATATTCCGTCGGCAAGTGTTTGCGGATTTGCAGTAGAAAGTTTGTCCACCGCGGAAGCGACTCCACTCTCTCCGAGCACGTCCAGAACGCCGTCCGTAGCACACACGAGCATATCCCCGTCGTATAGTTGATAGCGTGCCGTTACGGGAGATATTTTATCGACGATTCCGACGGGGGGATTTGACGATTTGACCACTTCAACACTGCTTTTGCGTATGATAAACCCCGAAGATGCGCCCATTTTGATAATATCCGCACCGCCGTCCGCAGTGTCGATTATCGCTATGTCGAGAGAGGAAAAGTTCTCGTCGTCCCCAAGTCGCAACAGCCTGTTCACGAGGGATAAAATTATGCCGTCGTCGAAGCCCGCGCGATAGAAATTCTCTATCATCTCCACGGCGCCGTTTGCCGTCGCACACGCCTTTTCTCCGCTCCCCATACCGTCGCAAAGCGCAAAAATCCGCTTTGTGAGAGATGGGGATAATACCGCCTTCACGTCACCGCTGACGTCTTCCCCTTCCCGCCGTTTTTCGGCGAACCCGTATGCGACTTCGTATACCGGTGCCGAGACGAGATGCACCGTCCGCTCGTCCCCCTTCTTCTCTATTCCGTCCACTGCAAAACGTGCCTTCATACACCGCGATACAACTCTCGGCAAAATCGTTTTGTCCGCGTCCGCATCCCTGACCGTCAATGCGACCTTCGCACCCTCTCCGTCCCCCGCCACGACGATACGGCTCGCAACCACGTTATGTTTCAGAAGTTCCGCGCCGATTCTCTCCTCGCTTTCACCGCCGAAAGAGAGATTTTTCCCGCATTCGGACGCAAGCGAATCGAGAACGAGAGCCATACCCGCAAACTGCTCGGACATAATCTTTTTTGTATTCACGGCATCTCCGGAATTTGCGATTTTCGCGCGGTATGCATCCCCCGCGTTGTTGACTACTCCGAGAAGGTTGTGCACTTTCACGCACCTCGACGTTATGAAAGTCGGCACGTCCAATATGGTAGCCTTACCTCTGCCGAGAGTGGCATCCGCAAGCGGTTCGATGACGGGCGTCGTATCACCGCCGAGTGCGGAAAAACATTTCGGGTGTTCGGGGCACTTCCCGCAATAATTTCTTGCGATTTCCCCTGCAAGACGTTTTGCCGTATACGGATTTTCCGCATTGTCCTTGACGTCGAGCGCGACGGCCATATCAGCAAAAACCTCTCCTACCGAAGATAGTTTTTCGGCAAGTTCGCTCCTGTCTCGGTTTACGACCGAACAAAGCACGTCCGCTCTGTCCTCGACTCCCGCAACGAATCTACTTCTAATCGACGACGGCAAAAGGGAATATATCATCCCGCCCGCAAAAAGCAAAATTGCGCCCTGCCAACACCCCGCGCCGAGCAACCACAAAACAACTTCGACGGCTCCCGCCACGACCGCGGAAACGTACCGTCCGAGAACGCCTACCGCACACGTAGCAAACGCAACCGCGACAAACTCCGCGATGGGCAAAATACTCCCCGAACAAAGGGATACACCCACTCCGAAAAGCATTCCCGCGACAAGCGTACCCGTCCCTCTTCCGGCACTTGAAAATGCAAGTAACACGAAGGGGAAAATCAAATATACAAGAGAAAAATCATATACCGAAACGCCCCTCGACGCATACGCTACGGCGACCGCAAATAGTCCCAAGCAAATCTTCTCGTCAAGCGTAAATCGGCACTTAAACCCCCGAATTAGTATAGCATAACCGCCGTTTATCGCACAAAGCGATGAAATCGCGCACGTCGCCACGGTCACACAAAACGTCCATACGTCCCCGCCGAAAACAAGCGTGCATATCCCCTCGGGGAGCACGGACACGACCGCGCAAATTATCACGGCGACGGTCTGCACGTTTCTTCTGATTTTCCAATAGACGAAATACAAAACGAAGAACGCGACGCACGGCACGGCAAGATAGAGAAGTAGCCACCAAGACTTTATAAATACGCACCCCGCTATCACGAACAAAGGTGCAATGACGGCAAGATTTTGCCTTGCGTACACCAGCCCCGAAAACAGCCCGAGCGCAAGCGCAAATCCGAATTTTCCCGCCGAGAAAAACAATATCAAAAACAAAAATTCCACGACGTATCGCACCGCCGTTTCGGGTGAAACAAGGTAGGTTTTTTCTCTTTTCGCGCGGTGGCGCGGTAAAACTAACTTCTTCATATCCGAATAATACAAAGAAAAAGTCGCGCATACTTTCGTTTGCGCGACTTATTTTGTCGCATGTTTTTCTTTCTTAGCGAAACCTATTTTTCTTCCATCATCTTCTTCAAAAGTTCGCTGTATCCGCCACTGCCGTGTTGTATGCATCTCGATACCCTTGACAGCGTCGCGGAGGATATGTTCGTCCTCTCGATGACTTGGTTGTACGTATCGCCCTCGATGAGCAATTGCGCACTCTGCACTCTTTGTTCCATTTTTTCAACTTCTTGGAAGGTGCACAAATCTTCAAAAAACACTCGGAATTCTTCTTCCGATTTCAACCTCGCCAAAACTTGATATAAATCCAACATAGTTCTTCTCCTTACCGCCTCTATAATAGCACCTTCTCGTCCCTCTTGTAAAGTATCTATCCGTTTTTTCATCCAAATCCTCATAGAATTTATTCCCGTCCTCGTCCGCTAAAAAAGAAAACCGCCATTGAGGCGGTTTGAGAAACGGTCAAACGTTATCTCGCGCGTTCGCGACTTGGCCCAACACTGTTGCAGTGCAACTCTCTTAAAGCCGTCAAAAACTTTTAACAGGGTCGTCGGACTTAAAGAGTTCTCTATTGGTTTTGCCATTGCACATAATCAAATTCTATAGGGTATACTCCTTCGCATAAATCCTTGACCGCATTTTGGAATGTCGTATACTCGGGTGGTATTTCCCCGTTTTGATATTCAAGTCTCGACCAACTACATCCTTTTAATCTTTTTATATCTTCACAGTTTGGATTTCCTTTTGCCAAATCAACGACTTTATTAATCAATATGCTATCCATCGGGCAATGGCATTGCGAAAATTTCTTTCTAAGTTCGTCGTTTTTATACGTCGCAATAAACATATATTTTGCCGTCATATTAACTAACTTTTGACAATTCCCAAATGAAAACAAGCGTTTATCGTTCTCATCAGTGAACGAACCGAATGCCTCCCACACTTTACGTATTGCATCTTCAGCTTTCGCATCGCCATCGACGACAATGGAATTCACATAAGTTTTGACGGCATCTTTAGCCTTTTCTGCTCGGTCGCCCTCACGCAACAATTCGCGATTTCCACAAAATGCCTTTCGCATCGTGGCATCCCGAAGCGCCATCTCATATACAAAATCGAAAATTGCATCATCTACCATAACTCACCTCTGCTTATTACGGCATCATACTATTACCGCTTTAAAATTAGCGTTCCACTCCACTTGTTTCAGTTTGATATCTTCGCCCCACTGGACAATTTTTATCTTAATTTTTTTACCATTGCTTCCCCAATTAACTTTTTGAAAACGCAAATCTTCTCCCCAATCAACCATTTTAACTTTTATATCCTCTCCCCAGTCAACGACTTGTAGAGTAATGGTTTGACCTTGCAACATTTTGAAATCTGCTTTTGAATACATAATACTTCCTCCGTAAAAACAACCTATCTTTTTTTCATCCGATTCTACTTCATATCCATAGTTACCGTACATTTTTCAAATCACGTCTTCGTATACATTTCCATTCGTCTGCATGATAAGACGGGCATTTTTTCAATGTGGCGATTCCGTCTTCTTCGTTGGCAAACCACTTTGCCGAATTGATATGTCTATTGATATGAATTCTGTTTTTGTCGTCTATACTTGCAAGGTACCTTTGTGTTGGCTTGTGAAAAAACACAACCTCGCTTTCTTCCGCGTTCTTGGCTTGTTTCCTGAAATATACTGAAACCAAATCTAACGCAGTAGAGATTATTAATGTTATAATCACTCCGGCGCCGAGTTTAATACCATAGCTGTCGTCTAAGACTAAAATTAGTTCCGAGATTAGCAACGGCCAAAAGCCCAAAACGTTGAGACCAATAATCCGTCCATAGAATTTCCGCTCTTCCACTTTATCTGCAATTGCCATTACCGATACGATTAGTAGTCCGGCAGCCGAGCACATTTGCCATATAATTCCATAATATAAAACCAGTTGCGGCGTTCCTAAATTTTCAATTCCGAAAGATCTTGCTAACTCAAAGAAATCGTATCCGGAATATTTAGTTTTGATACCCCAAATAAGGTTTGCCATTTCCGCCTCATCATAATCAAGGACTACGTAAGGCAAACATAACACTAAAAAATTCGAAAGTGCTATTATAATAGTTATGATAGCGCATATCTGTTTCCTATTCACAATTCACTCCCTCCGTTAAAATACTTGCCCAAGGGCAATTATAAACACATTATATGTCTTTGGGCATAAAATGTCAACTATGGAAATATTGATCATCGAGCGCATAAAAGAATTGCTGAAATCCGACGGGCTCACGCAAAGCAAGTTGGCAAACGGAATCGGAGTCAACCAAAGCACCGTTTGCAATTGGCTTAACGGCAAAAAGGAGCCGTCTATCGAAAGTCTTTGGAAATTGGCAGACTTTTTTGACGTAAGCGTCGATTATCTGATTGGCAGAAAATAATTGTTAATTTTTTCCCCTCGATTGATCGCCTTGCGAACTGCAAAATTCCATCATCAGGTTGCCGATTTTATTGTTTATACCGCTCCCTTTCACATTTGCTTGAAATATACCTTAATTGAAGATATAATGCACACGTAATAACTATTTGTGAGACCACCGATGAAAACCGCAAAATTGAACGAGGATATTAAAAAGAGGCTACACTACGTCGCCGTATCGGTGTTTGTGCTTGCAGTCGTCGTTCTTTGCTCCGTTGAACTTGCCATGATTTTCGGCGGTGGCTTGCCATCCCTCGGAGATAAGGCGTATTACCTCACCAATAAAGACGTCTTAGACTTCCCCGAAAATTGTCTCTTGCTCATAGACAAAGACCAACGCGTAGAGAACGGCATAGTCGTATTCCGCGACGGGAACAAATACGCCCTCGGCACTCTCGGCACAAGCACGTCCAAAGGCTCCCGCATAATATACGGCGAAGACGACACCGTTTGTCTAATTCCCGAAACTCATATCGTAGGCACCGTATCCGCCACCCGTCCCGTCCTCGGAGAATTCCTCGGCGTCCTATCCTCGAACAGCCTCATCTTCGTTGCCGTTCCTTTCTTCCTCGCCGGCTACCTACTCCTCTCCATAGCCTACAACCGCCTCTTCAAAAAGAAAAAACCCTAACCGCTAACCAAAATTTAACCTATTAGCGAAATAACAACAAGCCTATCTGCAGGATTCAAGAAGGAACCGAACGAAATACACCGAATACGATAAAATCACAAATACCCTCAATTTGCCGAACGATATGCGTGTTGCATTGGGATGTCACATAAAACCTTAAGTTACTCGGAATCGGAATAGTGCTTTCACGTGCGAAATCTACCATGTTTGAATACTTCATCAAAACATGCCGAAGATAAACGGCAATTTTTGAATAATAGCAAATGTGTATTATATTCTCAAAAACACCGATGTAATTCTCGTTAAACAAGCGCATATAAACTCAAAAACCGAGCGGGGCTCGGTTTTTTGATAGGTTTTTTGGGTTTGAGTTGATTGTGTATGCGCCGCGCGCGGGCGTTTGACTACCATTTAGGATAACACCATACTCAAACTTTGTATCGACTACTCCAAAGGGTATGCCAGTTTGACTACCATTTAGGATAACACCATACTCAAACAGTTTTAGGAGTTGATATAACATCTTCTCCGTTTGACTACCATTTAGGATAACACCATACTCAAACCTTAATTGACTTGTTACCTCTTGTAGTCACGTTTGACTACCATTTAGGATAACACCATTAGTTCAAATAAAATTTTTTCACATCGCCGATTTGTCGGTACGCACGTTGTGCGGTCAAAAACTCGCAAAGCGAGTTTTTTGTTTTATTACGAAATTCATACAAACGATTTGTTTCCCTATATGCTTATACAACATACTTTACTTGTTACTAATATAATAAAAAACCGATCAAACATTGTCAATACCCTTTATTTGAACAAAATTCGGATCGGTTTCGGTGGGGAAATTAGATTTTTGATTTGAAGAAGTCGCAGACTGCGCGGTTAGCGAGGAGAGAGGCTTCGCGGTCGGGGAAACTGACATTGTAGACGTGTTCGAGTTTGTAGCCGTCCGAGAGCGGTTCGTCGAAATCTACGAGAACGGTTTCTACGCCTTTTGCGTCGAGTTCGGTTTTGAGACGACGAGATTGCTTGCGCAAAAAATCCGCATAGGCGGTGACGAGAATCGTCGGAGGCATATCGTCGGGGATTACGTTGGAAAAGTCGTAACTTTCATATAAAGCACGCTTTTTCTTGCCCCTATAAAATCTGCCGTACATACCATTGAAAAGAACGGTCCCGGCGAACGGAATTTTTGCAAAATCCGACGGATTGAATGCCGCGCACGTAAAACAAACCGCTTTGAAAGAGATAGAATTTTTACTTCCGAACGCCGATTGTAAAGTCGGATTGCTCCCGCTTGCAAGCGCCATAGCGACGCTATGACCGCCCGCGCTATCCCCCGTGATAAAAGCGTTGTCGAGGTCGAGGTTATACTTTTCGGCGTTCCGCTTTATGAAATCGAGCGCGGACAATATATCCTTCATCGAGCCTGCAAAGTCCACTTCGGGAATAAGGCGGAAACTCAAATTCACTACGGCAAAGCCCTCTTTCGCAAGATGCAGACAATACTTGCGATTGAGTTCCTTGTCCCCATATACCCAAGCACCGCCGTGGACGTCCACGATGAACGGCATTTTCCCGTCCGCGCCCTCGGGACGATATATATCGAGAGTATGCAATTTATGCCCGTCGCTTAAATACGGAATATCATTGATTTCCACGACTCCGTCGGGATCAGCTTGGAGCGCAAGCCTTGCGGTATCGTTCTTTTTCACGTAGTAATCAAAGAAAAGGTTAGCTATCATAATATCACCTCACATATATTTTGCACCACGAACGAACGGATTGCAAGTGCGATTTTGAAAATTCAAAATTTGATTATTAGTGATTTTGCATACGATATTGCATATTTTCGATGTTTTATTGCATATTTTTGTGTCTATAAGAATATTTTCTCATTTGCAAAGAATTTATTTTGATTTCGTTGCATTTTCTGAATATCGCTATTATAATTTGTTTCATATAATAAACGAAGACATTTACGGAGATATATTATGGCTACTACTATGTCGGATTTGTTCGGAAGTATGGTGTTCGGAGACAGAGCGATGAGCGCGCGACTGCCAAAAGACGTATACCGCGAACTCAAGCTATGCTGTGCCGAGGACAGACCTCTCTCCCTCGACACCGCCAACGTCATCGCAAACGCGATGAAAGATTGGGCTATCGAAAAAGGAGTAACCCACTTCACCCATTGGTTCCAACCCATGACGGGCGTAACTGCGGAAAAACACGATAGTTTCATCTCCCCTACGAGGGACGGCGGAGTTATTATGGAGTTCAACGGCAAGGAATTGATAAAGGGTGAACCCGACGCAAGTTCCTTCCCGTCGGGCGGACTTCGCGCGACCTTCGAGGCGAGAGGCTATACCGCGTGGGATCCCACTTCATATGCGTTTATCAAGGACGGCGTTTTGTGCATACCGACCGCCTTCTGCTCGTACACGGGAGACGCTCTCGACAAAAAAACACCGCTACTCCGCTCTATGGAAGCAATAAACCGTCAAGCGTCGAGAATTTTGAAACTATTCGGCAGAAAATCCGAGCGCATTATTGCAAACGTAGGTCCCGAACAGGAATACTTCCTCGTGGATACGGCGGTGTTTGAAAAGCGCAGGGATTTGTTCTATACGGGGCGCACCCTCTTCGGCGCAAAACCGCCTAAAACACAACAACTCGACGATCACTATTTCGGACCGATAAAGCCGAGAATTGCGGCGTACATGAAGGACCTCGACGAAGAACTTTGGAAACTCGGCATACTTGCGAAATCCAAACATAACGAAGCGGCACCGTCCCAGCACGAACTCGCGCCTATTTATACGACCGCGTCTATCGCCACCGACCACAATCAACTGACTATGGAAATCATGCAAAAAGTCGCGAAAAAGCACGGCATGACTTGTCTACTCCACGAAAAGCCTTTCGCGGGTGTTAACGGCAGTGGTAAGCACGTCAACTGGTCGCTCTCCACGAACTTCGGATACAACCTCTTCGATCCCGGCAAAAGTCCCGAAGAAAACGCACAATTTTTGTTGATATTGTCGGCGGTAATTTCCGCCGTGGACAAACACCAAGATCTGCTCAGAATCAGCGTCGCAAGCGCGGGCAACGATCACCGTCTCGGCGGAAACGAAGCCCCTCCCGCAATAGTCAGCATGTATCTCGGAGACGAACTCACCGGCATATTGCAAGCAATCGCGGACGGAAGAAAATACTCTAAACGCGCAGGGTGTGAAGTGGAAGTAGGAGTGCACGTCCTTCCGAGGTTCGCAAAAGACTCAACCGACAGAAACCGCACTTCACCGTTCGCTTTTACGGGTAACAAGTTCGAGTTTCGTATGTTAGGTTCCGCATCGTCAACTTCGGATTCCGTCGCCGTACTCAACACGATTCTTGCCGACGAGTTTGCCATCGTCGCCGACGAACTCGAAAATACGACCGATTTCAACGCCTCTATCACAAGCATAATCCGTCGCACAATGCTTGAACACGGACGCATTATTTTCAACGGGAACAACTACTCTCAAGAATGGGTTTCGGAAGCAGAAAAACGCGGGCTCCTCAACCTGCCCACCGCTATCGACGCACTCCCGCTCTTCACCTCGAAAAAGAACGTGGAACTCTTTTCCCGTCACGGCGTATTCACCGAACGCGAAATGGTCAGCCGTCAAGAAATCCTCATCGAAAATTATTGCAAGCTGATAAATATTGAGGCGAACGCAATGGTGGATATGGCGACTCGCGACGTGCTCCCCGCCGTAAGAAATTATCTCAAATTCCTCGCGGACAGCGAAGCCTCTATGAAAGCCGTCGGATTGAATCCCACACATAAAAAACTCGAGGAACTTTCTTCCCTTTATGCGGAAGCCGAAAACAATCTCTCCGCCCTCGAAAACGCAATCGAAAAAGCGGAATCGATGCCCTCTAACCTCGACAACGCAAAACTCTATCGCGACGAAATAATCCCCGCAATGTCCGCTTTACGCACCACTGCCGACGGGATGGAACGTCGCACCGCCAAAACCTACTGGCCCTTCCCCGACTACGGCGACCTCATGTTCTCGATTAAATAAGCGCGTCAATGAAAACCGCAAAATTGAACGAGGACATAAAAAAGAAGTTGCGTTACGTCGCCGTATCGGTGTTTGTGCTTGCAGTCGTCGTTCTTTGTTCCGTTGAACTCGCCATGATTTTCGGCGGTGGCCTGCCCTCCCTCGGAGATAAGGCGTATTACCTCACCAATAAAGACGTCTTAGACTTCCCCGAAAATTGTCTCTTGCTCATAGACAAAGACCAACGCGTAGAGAACGGCATAGTCGTATTCCGCGACGGGAACAAATACGCCCTCGGCACTCTCGGCACAAGCACGTCCAAAGGCTCCCGCATAATATACGGCGAAGACGACACCGTTTGTCTAATTCCCGAAACTCATATCGTAGGCACCGTATCCGCCACCCGTCCCGTCCTCGGAGAATTCCTCGGCGTCCTATCCTCGAACAGCCTCATCTTCGTTGCCGTTCCTTTCTTCCTCGCCGGCTACCTACTCCTCTCCATAGCCTACAACCGCCTCTTCAAAAAGAAAAAACCCTAACCGCTAACCGCAATTTACTCAACCCATTCACGCGTGACGAGAAAGAACTTGCCTTACTCGTTTTTCACAATAACCCAACAATTAGACAAACCGCCGTTTAACGCAAACGGCGGTTTGTTTTATCGAAATTGTTATTTTAAGTTTGGGTTATGCAAATATTGCGTTATTCGGATAGTGCCATAGCAAGTGCCTTTTCTCGACTCAACGCTTCTATCAAACCGTCGTCCGCAAATGAGTATACGTCCTCGTCGTGAACTACGAAGTGGTCTCTCAATTCCACGCCAATTCCGTCCAGTGTCCACAGTACGTTCCTCGTAAATATTATATCGTCTTCCGTAGGAGTCAGCCCTCCACTCGGATGATTGTGCGCTATTATCACGGATACCGCTCCCGTTCTCAACGCGAACTCCGTTACCGCTCTCGCAGATACGGCAACACTATCTCCGCATCCCTTGGCAAGGCACTCCACCTTTATAAGATTATCATGTGCGTCTAAGCACGCAACGTAAAACTCTTCCGCTTTCTTTCCGAATGCCTTGGACAATATGTGCATCTTTGCCTCTCCCTTTCCGCATATGCATTCGTGAGGTCTTTCCACTTGCTGTACGAATAATCTAAACAACTCCGGGAGCATGGATATAAAAATAGCCGCGTTCTTCGTCATGCCTTTTACGGTCATAAGTCTGTCTGCGTCTTGCAATAGTACGTCGGCAAAAGAGCCGAATTTATTTATGAGTTCATGAGCGATTTCGTTGGTATTCTTGCGAGGGATGAACGAGAACAATACGTATTCCAGCACTTCGTGCGCGGGCAAATCTTTGATTCCGTTAGCCAATATTTTGTCTCTAACCCTTTCTCTGTGCCCCTCGTGAATACCTTTCTTCTTCTCCTCTTTTTCCTTCTTGTTCCCTTTCTTGCTGTCGCTCATTTTTCTCTCCTTTTCGTGTGTTTCTATTCATCTTTGGCTATGCCAAATTTTGTCTAATTCTACCATGCTTTACCCATTTCCGCAATACTTATTTGATAAATTGCATCAAAAGTCCCCGAAATTAAGAAAACACCCAACAAAACCTTACGGTTTCCGTCAGGCATCTCTTAACCAAAAAATCGGCTACCAATCGAATAATATTATGTTTCCATACTATAACTCATACCAACATTTTTGATACGCGCAATTCACTGCATATATTGTTGCAACGATATGTTAATTGCTCAAATAAGATTGCACTCGTCATCTTTGTTGAAGAGATGGATTGCACTGCTATCGAATTTGAAGGATATGGTGCCGTTTTCGCCGATTGCATTTTTGTTTTTCTCACTCAACCCGAGCGTAGGCACGCAAATTATCATTGGCTCTCCTTCAAGTTCTACGTGCAAATGATACTCGCTTCCCATCATTTCTCCGACGACGACATTGGCAGTGAAGGCATCGTTGTCATCCGACAAAGCGATATGTTCGGGACGTATGCCGAGAACAACGCTTTGAGATTGAATTTCCTTGTTTTTCAATGCGGAAATAATATCGGCAGAAGGAACTATCGTCTTGCCTGCCATGGTAATGGAATAATCGGAATTTAATTCGGCATTGAGGAAATTCATCTTTGGTGAGCCGATGAAACCTGCGACAAACAGGTTGACGGGATGATTGAACACATCCATCGGAGTGCCGACTTGCTGAATAACACCGTCCTTCATAATGACAATTCTATCGCCCAACGTCATGGCTTCAACCTGATCGTGCGTAACATAAATGAATGTGGTGTTTATACGCTTGCGCAAAAGAATAATCTCGGAACGCATCTGATGGCGCAATTTCGCATCGAGGTTTGAAAGCGGTTCGTCCATCAGAAATACCTTCGGCTTACGCACGATAGCACGTCCGATAGCAGCCCTCTGCCTTTGTCCGCCGGAAAGCGCCTTCGGCTTTCTGTCAAGATATTCGCTGATTTCCAAAATAGTCGCGGCTTCTTTAACCTTGTCGTCTATTTCTTTCTTCGTATATTTTCTGCGGATAACTTTCGGATTGCCGTTTTTATCTAAAACCACATTTCCGCTCTTATCTTTCTTTACGTCTTCTATGCGTTTGAGTTTAAGCCCGAACGCCATATTGTTATAAACGGTCATATGAGGATATAAGGCGTAATTTTGAAATACCATAGCAATATCTCTATCCTTTGGTTCCTCGTCGTTGACAAGTTTGTCGTCGATATAAATCTCGCCTTCGCTGATTTCTTCAAGTCCTGCAACCATACGCAGTGTGGTTGACTTACCGCATCCGCTCGGACCGACAAAAACTACAAATTCTTTATCTGCAATTTCAAGACTAAAATCCTTGACTGCGGGAGTCGGGTTTTTGTCGTAATATTTGTACACGTTCTTCAAAATGACGTTTGCCATAGTTGCTCTCCTTTGATAATAATTTGTCGTTCGATTCGATTGTGCGCTCATAAAGATTTCAGTACAATCGACATTTTATACGGTCAAATTCTGCACATAAAGTGCTCTATTTGTTCCTTTTCTTATATTCTGTCGGCGTAATGCCGAGTTTCTTGCGATACAAATAAATCAACGACCTATAGTCCGATAGACCGACTTGAGTTGCAATTTCACAGAAATGCATGTTGGTTGTCAAAATGAGTTCCTGCGACTTTTTCAACCTCAAACACGCGACGTATTCCTGTATCGTCATATGCATTTGTTTCTTGAACAAACGCTCCAAATGATTTTTGCTATACGGACTATGCTCCATGATTTTTTGCATAGTCAAGGGCGTGTTATAATTGTTTTTAATATAGTAAATGACGCTCACAAGTCCGCTATCGACGGGCTCTTGCGTCTTTTCTTTAATGACATCCAAAATGTCCATCAAATATGCATAAATTTCTCCGGATATTGCAAACTCGTTTGCCTGTGGATCCTCTTGCAAAAGTTTGATGATGTTGCCGACGTGTTTTACGGGCATACTCTCATCGATATTTGAAATTATATAGTTCGAGGTTTTGAATATTTCTCCAAAGATACTCGCGACGGTATCGTTTCCGAAAATGTGCACGAAAGCGATTTCCCACTTCTTTCCGTCGATAGGTTTGAATACGTGATGCTGGTAGTTGCTTAACACCAACAAATCGCCCTTGTTCAAAATATATTCTTCGCCGTTAATCGTTGCCGAACCGCTTCCCTCTATCGTGTATTGGAGTTGATATTCCTTTGCCATACTGAGTTCGTTATAATAATTTTGTCCGATGTTCTGAATCCCCGCAATCTGGCAATAAAACAAATATCCTCGGCTACTCGACGGAAAATAATTGTAAACCGTGACGGAATTGTCAAGGAAATCGTCGGTATACTTAGAAATCATCGACTGCATTACACGCCCTCGCTCCGAAAAAATAATTTGTGCGTTTTTGCCGTTGGGTATTGTAATCGGCACAGATTTATTATATAATATATTATATTATATAACATTGCATAATGCAAGTAAATTTTACATTACTTGTTGGAGGACCAAAATGATTCATACAGCATGCTATCGTCAAGATTATCCGCGTCCGCAATTTGTCAGAACGAACCATATCTGCCTCAACGGACAATGGCATTTTTGTTTTGACGATGACAATGTCGGCGAAAATAACGGATGGGTAAAATCCATTCCTCATCATACAGAAATAAACGTTCCTTTTGCATATCAAACGCCGATGTCCGGAATAAACGATCAAACTTATCACAAAACGCTTTGGTATGAAAAACAACACAATTTTCCCATACCCGAAAACAATGAAAGAATCATTCTTACGTTCGAGGGTTGCGACTATGAAACAAAACTTTGGTGCGACGGTGTTTACGTCGGATCGCATATCGGCGGATATACAAGATTTTCCTTTGACATAACAGACTTCGTCGGCAGCGACGGAAGCGCGACTATTGTCTTGAAAGTCACGGACGACAAACGAGCAGATCGTCCGAGAGGCAAACAAAGTTGGCTTAACGAGCCGTTTGGTTGCTGGTATACTCCAACCTCCGGCATATGGAAAACGGTTTGGGCGGAATATGTCAACAAAACAAGGCTGAATAGCATAAAAATGACGCCGATTGCAAGCAACTATCATTTGTCTTGCCGTTACGAAATCGAAAATCTCAGAGACGATTGTGCCTTGAAAACAACCATAAGCTTTAGAGGCAGTGTCATTGCAGAGCAAACAAATAGGCTTTTTAGAGAAAACGGCACGTTCGATATCGACTTGAGCAATGACTTGGACAGTTTCAAAATACATTGGTGGACACCCGACAATCCTCAACTGTATGACGTGGAATTCAGTTTGATTTGCAACAATAAAGAGATTGACAACGTCAAATCATACACCGCTTTCCGCATCTTCAGAACGGACAAAAACAAGTTTGTATTGAACCTCAATCCTTTATACTTGAGAATGGTTCTCGAACAAGGTTATTGGAGAGAGTCCGGATTGACTGCGCCGAACGAAGAAGCGTTTGTCAAAGAAATCGAACTTATCAAGGCTCTGGGATTCAACGGTGCGAGAGTGCATCAAAAGGTCGAAGACGAGCGGTTCTTCTATTATGCCGACACAATGGGCCTCGTCACTTTCTGCGAAATGCCGTCGTTTTATGAGTTTACAGAGGATTATTCCGCAAAAAGCGTATGCGACGAATGGCTAAATGTCGTAAAACAGCACTATAATCATCCGTCGGTAATCGCATGGGTGCCAATAAATGAAAGCTGGGGCGTAAATCGCATCACGTCCAACAAACAAGAGGCGCATTTTACGCAAGCGCTTTATCACATGACAAAGGCACTGGATCCCATGCGCCCCGTGATTTCAAACGACGGTTGGGAGCATACGCAAAGCGACGTCGTGACCTTCCACAACTATTGCCAAGATGCAGACAAATTGGCAACGTTTTATGATGATATTTCAGAGGTCGTAAACGGCAATAACAAGGTCGATTATTCAAACCTTCGTCTCCCATTTGCACCCGATTTCCGCTACGACGGACAGCCGATTATGGTGGATGAGTTTGCAGGCATCGGATATAGGAGCAAAGACGACAACGGATGGGGCTACGGCGACAACGTTTCGAGCAAAGACCACTTTGTAAACAGACTCAGTTCCCTCATCTCAACCATCACAAGCAAGCAAGAAATTGCAGGCTTTTGCGTGACGCAAATCACAGACGTTTACCAGGAAATAAACGGACTATATGATTTTGACAGAATAGCAAAAGCCAATATCGAAAAATTGCGCAAAGCAATATTGCAATAGCATGGCAAAACCCTTAACTCTGCCGATAAACAGACGTCAACTGTACGTTCAAGCATACAAAACAGCCTTTTCTACCTTGATAAGGCTGTCTCTTTTGATGTCGCTGTTTGCCATTCCGCTACTTGTGCTAATCATCTTCAAAAACATTGATTTGTCCAATTTGTTGACAGTGGCTGACGGCATTGAAAACTTCAATCAAATATATTTCACGCATGATATAATTTGGAATGCGACGTACGTTCCTGCGCTCATTATACTCTCGCTCGGATTCTGCGGAGCACACTACGTCATAAAAGCATACGCTTTTTCTGACGGATATACTCTTTGGAAAACCTTTTGGAGAGGGCTGAAAAGCGACTTCAAAAGGTGCATCGTTACAAGCATCTTGTTTGCCGTGACGTACTTTTTGATTTCATTCGGACACTGCTACGTCACGATTTTGGATGAAAATTGGTTTGCTGCAACATATATTTTGAAGTGGATATTAGTGCTCGTGATTGCTTGCGCATACGCCTTTTGCATGACACAACTCCCGATATACAAAGGTTCGGCATTTAGAATGTTTTCAAATTCCTTTTTGCTGACATTTTCTTCTCTGCCAAAATCGGTTTTGTCAATTTTGTTGAGTTATTTACCGCTTTTTGTGGCATACGCGGTGTCCAACGACATACTCACAATAGTCATTGTTGCGCTCTATATCGGCATAGGGTTGGCAAATGCTTCGCTTGTGACAACTCTCTTTTGTCATGAGGCGCTTGATAAACTTGTGAATATAAACAAATATCCCGAAATCTATAGAAAAGGATTATATGACGAAAATGCCGAGCAAACTGAAAATTGACAATATATCATACTCATATGACGGCAAACTTAGTGTCGTCAGCCAAGCAAGTTTTGAATGGGACAAGGGTATTTTGTGCATTAAAGGACCAAGCGGAAGCGGAAAAACCACCCTACTCAAACTTGTTGCAGGCTTGTTGGAGCCTGATGAAGGACAAATATTTATAGACGGCAAAGACATCAGAAAAATCAAAATCAAAAACAGAAAAATATCCTTTATTTTTCAGGAAAATTGCCTGTACAATCATTTGACCGTGTACAAAAACATGCTGATAACCTGCAAGGACGAAGACAAGGCGCGCTATTGGCTGAAAAAAATGGGTGTCGCAAAATATGTCAATTTTCTCCCGATACACCTATCTCAAGGAATGAGGCAGAAGGTTGCGCTTGCAAAAACGTTTGCGTCGGATGCGGAAATATGGATTTTGGATGAACCGTTTGCAAATCTCGATGAAAGCTTCAAACAAGAAATTATACCCCTCTTGAAAGAAGAGGCAAAAGAGCGCTGTGTACTGTATGTAGGGCACGATGACTCTATATTTTGCGAACAAGCGCTGTGGATAGAGGGCGGAAAGTGCAAAATTGGACAAAATTTCATTTCGGGCACGTCGTTTTCAGAATGGGCAAAATGCTTAAAAAATGACCGGCTTGATATTAAAAACTGACTGCAATTATACCTCTTTGAACGGATTATAATATGCTGAAAACATATCAAAAGGCTAAAGACAACGTAAACGTCCTAAAAAACGGCTTTTCGTGTAAAAAACCAACGTTTTGACAACAAACGGCTACCATGCTCGGTAGCCGTTTGTTGTCATCCGTGATTAAGGTTCGATTGCAAAAATATATTGAAGGGCTACCGCAGCGGTAGCCCTTCAAGCTTAAGGAGTGATTAAGCTGTTGTGAGAAGATTATTTTTCGCGTTTGCCGATGATACCCTTGCGCTTAAGGATAATCAATACGACTGCTACGATTGCGATTACTGCGACCGGGATACCTACCCCAAGACCGATTGCAAGTGCATTGCTACCCTCGCTCGGATTGTCGACGGAATCGTTGTCGCCTTGAGACGACTCGTTTCCGCCTTGATTGCTTGCCTCGCCGACAGTGACGGTGTAGGAGTATTCATCGGCGACGTTGCCCCACAAATCCGTGCAAGTATAAGTTACGGTGTAGACGCCTTCGACTTCAGGAGTAAAAGCACCGGTTTTAACTTCAACTTCGTTGCCGTTTGGATCGAGCACCTTAACGGTTGCGGAAAGTGTTTCTCCGGACGAACTGGTTGCAGATGCGATTGCAAGCTTAATTCTCGTGCCGACCGTACCCGTTGTTGCAGGAGTTGTAACGGGAGTGATAACCGGCTTTTCCGTCAACACAAACTTTCGGGCATCGCTTTGAAGAGTGATGTTGCCAAACAAAGCACTTGTGTTGCTGATGTTGAAGCCGGCATAACTGTTTTCCATATTGCGCGCCGAGAGACCTTCGATTGTTGTGGTGTAAGTCGGATTGAAGGATTTGTTGAGATATACCGCAATCTCATCGCCCTCGATCTTGACTTCAACAAAGTGTGTCTCTCCGACATAGTTGTATGCAACCTGGGTTTCTCTCCACTCTTCTCCGATAACCTTACCGTTGATTTTTGCAGTGACAACGATGCACGGGCTGCCGTCAGACCACTTGGAGAGCCATACGAACACATAGTTGTTGCCGTCAACGTACCAAGGAATGATACCCGTCTTATACTCGGATGCATCAACGTCGTTTACCACTATTGTTGCAGAGGTATAATAATCCTTAACTTCGGAATCGATGGATTTAAGCGCGAGAGTGCCTTGCCATTGTGTGCCACCGTTGAATTTGCCTGAAATAGAACCGTCCTCATTGAGAGTCCAGGTATCTGCGTGAGCACCGCCTCTGAATTCCCAATCGCCCTCGGTGATAGTGTCTCTTTGTTTGAAGCCTTCGACCTCTACGTCTGCAACGGTCAGTGCTTCGACAGAAGCGACAAAGCCGACTTTCGGAGAAAGCGTGTAGTCAATGCCTTGTGCGGTGAAATCGATATCGAGTGCCTGTCCGTCAAGTTCAAGAGAGAGCTTGCCGAGATTGAGTTTCGCCTCGAGAGTGTGCTCGCCCGCATACAAGAATGCGTCGGGCAAATTGACGGACTTCGTTTCACTCCACTCGCCGAATTGTGCAGAAACTTCAATCCCATTTGTGCTCACTTTGACAAGTACGTAGTTTGTAGAATTGATATACCAAGGATAGAAGCCGTACACACCGCCGTCAAGCACCGTGAACTTCGCACTGATACCTGCGATATCGAAATAACTTGTATTCCAAATAACGGACGTCAGCTTTTCGCCTGTTTGATCGATTGCGTCGGCAGTGATTGTGAAAGTGCCGTTATCGTATGTGATAGAGTTCTCTTCCTTTGCGGAGATTTGATAATCCTTTCCGCCAAGGTTGTCGGACACCGTATCGAATGCGCTGAAATCTACCTTTACAATCTCGATATCGGAGAATTGTGCGCTTGCGCCATAAACCAACATGCCATAGTTTGCGCTGTCAAGCATCTCGTCAACAGAAACGTCAACGCTCTGACCGCCTGCCGTAAACGTAAAGCGCCCTGCACGTTTGACAACGTTGAGGCTTGTTACGTCGCCACCCGTGTAAGCGACTTTTTGATCGATTATTGTTTGAGTCTCTTCAAGTTTTGCTCCGAGACTTGTTGTGTAAACGCCTTTGAAGCCGATATACTCTCCGTCTACGTATGCATAGAGATAGTTGTACCGATCAACGTACCACACAAGCATACCCACGCCGTTTGCATCGCTAAGGTTGCTCAAAGCAACGTTCATAGAGATACTATAGGACTTGTCCGTGAGCTTATTGCTCAAAATTGCCATATTGTTTGTGAGAGAGGAGATGCCCGATGCATCCACACTGTAAACGCCGTCTTGTTCGCTCCAATCCGCACCGTTTGCGACAAAGGAGCCTTCGTTCTTGAAGTTGCGATTGTCATCGGTGTTGTTCACAACGGTGAGATTGCTGAACGTGAACGTATCGTTGTATGCATAGAGTCCGACCTTTGCAGGCACGCTTGCATACTTGACAATATCTCTTATCGTAAAAGTATCGCTAATTACAACGTTGCCTTCACTATTGATAATGGCCGCTGTGATTTCTACTGCATCGCCGTTTTGTGAGAGTTTTGTTTCGACCTTGAGCGTAAGACCTGTTTCGGCTGAAATGTGAACGCCGTCGCACCAAATGTCATTCCATTGTTTTTCAACATATGCGCCGTCAAGCCATCTATAGAAAGATTTCCCATCGATTTTTCCGGTTACCTCTATATTACGAATATCGGACGGTCTCTCTCCGGAATTCCACTCAACGTAAACGTAAACGTAGTTGTTTTCATCGATATACCAAGGCACGACGCCTGCATTAACCGTCTTGCTGTTGGGAAGAGTCATCGTTCCTTTCAAATCGACCGTGATTGTGCTGTTGCCAAGCACGGTGACGTCGTCCAACAAATAGAACTTGTCATATTGAGCAGTATTATTGTTGGAGATATAATTTTCTCCGTCCTTTTCCCAAAGTTCTTTGACGACGGGAGTTGCTCCGCTACCTTCTGCCGTAATCTCGACGGAATATGTGAGTTCATCGCCCAGTGCGTAAACACCGATACGTGCGTCGCCGTCGGGAAGCGCAAAACTCTTTGCGCCACTCTTAAGAGAAGTGCCGTCTGCCTTTTGAAGTTCGACTGCAAACGTTGAACCGCTCTTTGCGATGACAAGTTTGATTCCGTCTGCCGGAGCAACGGTTATACCATCACACCAAATATCTTCCCAACCTTGGAACGTTCCGTCAATATAAGCGGTGATTTCAGCGTTGCGCATTTGTTTTTCACCGCCACGCTCTTCCCACCATTGCACCCAAACGATGACGTAGTTGTCTTCATCGAGATACCAGGGGATGAGACCTGCTTTGACGTACCCGTCGGCTTCTTGCGTGTTTGTGCCGGTGATAGAAGCGGAAAGCGTGAAGTTGCCCGTTGCATCGGACTTGGTGTTGATGAAGAACGCACCCTTGTTGTTGTTATTTGTGATATCTTGGTTGCTACTTCCGTCATATTTGACGCTGTTGTTTTCAAGATCCGTGTAACCTGCGTTGTTGCTGTCCGTCACTTGCCAATCGGAAGTGGTTGTGCCATACTCGTGTCCGCAAGTTGCGCATTCCGCATAGCTGTTCAAGCCTGCGCTTCCGCCTGCGTGTGCTTCTTTATGTTCTGCGTCTTCCTCATCGCAGTTGGCACAAATCTTCCAGTGATTATCGCCATCGGAAGCATATCTTGTGCTGTTTTCAAAGTCGTGATCGGCAAGAGCACGCGTCACGGATTCAAGCGTTGTCTCAACATAATTGTTTTCGCTTTCGAGCACAAAGATAAGTTCACAACCATCGCACGTGTAATATGTGTCATGACCTTGCTTTTGACAAGTTGAATCCTCTTCGGCCACTTCAATATAGTTGTGCGAGTGTGGAAGTACGGGAGAAATCTCATATCCGCACACCGTGCAGGTTTCAGCCGTCTCTTCGGTTGCGGCGCCGGAAGAGGTGTGCCCTTCAAAATCTACCTTGCCTCCACAATCTGCGCAAACATACCAGTGACCTGTTTCATCTTTGCTATATTCCGATCCGACGTTTTTATGGTTGTTTGCATTGACACTGCCATATGCGTTTTGGCAAACGTCACAGATGGCTTTGTTCACGCAAGTCGCTTCTCCGCCGGAGCAAGCAACTTTGTTTGCCGTATCCTCGGCTCCACACACCGCGCAAACCTTGTAGTGATTTTCGCCATCGGAAGCATATCGTGTGCTGTTTTCAAAGTCGTGATTGGCAAAAGCACGCGTCACGTCTGCAAGCGTTGTCTCAGCATAAGTTTCGCCTTCGAGCACGAAAAGTTTGTTACAGCCATCGCACGTGTAATACGTGTCATGACCTTGCTTTTGGCAAGTTGACTCCTCTTCGGCTACTTCAATATAGTTGTGCACGTGTGAAAGAACAGGAGAAATCTCATATCCGCACACCGTGCAAGTTTCAGGCACTGTTTCCGTTGCGGCACCGGAAGAGGTATGCTCTTCAAAGTCTATCTTGCTTTCGCAATCTGCGCAAGCATGCCAGTGACCCGTTGCATCTTTGGTATATTCCGATTCGATATTCTTATGGTTGTTTGCGTCGACACTGCCGTATGCGTTTTGGCAAACGTCACAGATGGCTTTGTTCACGCAAGTCGCTTCTCCGCCCGAGCAAGCAACTTTGTTTGCCGTATCCTCGGCTCCACACACCGCGCAAACCTTGCAGTGATTTTCGCCATCGGAAGCGTACTCAGTGCTGTTTTCAAAGTCGTGATCGGCAAAAGCACGCGTCACGGATTCAAGCGTTGTCTCAACATAATTGTTTTCGCCATCGAGCACAAAGATAAGTTCACAGCCATCGCACGTGTAATACGTGTCATGACCTTGCTTTTGACAAGTTGAATCCTCTTCGGCCACTTCAATATAGTTGTGCGAGTGTGGAAGTACGGGAGAAATCTCATATCCGCACACCGTGCAGGTTTCAGCCGTCTCTTCGGTTGCGGCGCCGGAAGAGGTGTGCCCTTCAAAATCTACCTTGCCTCCACAATCTGCGCAAACATACCAGTGACCTGTTTCATCTTTGCTATATTCCGATCCGACGTTTTTATGGTTGTTTGCATTAACACTGCCATATGCGTTTTGGCAAACTTCACAGATTGCCTTGTCTACGCATGTTGCTTCTCCGCCGGAGCAAGCAACTTTGTTTGCCGTATTCTCGGCTCCACACACCGCGCAAACCTTGTAGTGATTTTCGCCATCGGAAGCATACACGGTGCTTGTTTCATAATCATGCGTATGAACCGGGAGATCGGTTTTTACACTGAACGTTGCGCCTTTGCTATCTTTTGAATAGATACCGAATTTTGCATTTGCATCAGAAAGACCGGATACCGTAAGGCTTCCCTCCTTCAATAGCGTTGATCCGTCTGCTTGATAGCACTTGAATGCGAACGTGTTATTGGTTTTGGTTACCACAAGTTTAATGCCACTGTTTGGAGCATATGTGATACCATCTGTCCAATTGTTATTCCAGTCAAGATCGACTCCGTTATTCATGCCTGTAATTTGCACAAGTCTCATTTGAGCTTGACCATCACGGGTTTCCCACCATTCGGCATATATAACGACATAATTGTTGCCATCAATATACCATGGCACTATGCCGATTTGTGTGTCTCCGTCATCTTGAGATGCAACCGAACTATTGATAACTGCCGTTACCGTATAATCACCTTTTGCAATATAGTTATCGCAAAGCAAGAAGTTCCAGCCATCGCCACAATTTGCACCTGCCGTAATTGTTCCGTCTTCATTTACAGTATAACCATTGACATCGCTATTCCTTTCAGTCCATTCGATATTCTCAACGATTTGTGGGATGAAAACTGCATCCCGGGTGGTAACAACGTACTGCCCTTCATCATTTTTTACGAATAGTTCGTCACATCCTGAGCACGTATAATATTCGATATTTCCGAGCGCAGACGTTGTGGCTTCTTTTGCTTCAACTTTTTGGTAGTCATGTTGATGTGAAGAAAGCGTGGTGCTCACTTCAAATGTTGCACCGTTGTCGCCATTGCCGTAAATACCGATTTGAGCATTTTCAGTTGAAAGTCCGGAAACGGTTTTATCTCCACTCTTCAACACTGTTTGGCCATCTGCGGATTGAAGTGAAAATGAGAACGTTTCGCCTGCTTTTATTACAACAAGTTTTACACCATCTGCGGGAGATGTGGTAACATAGTCTGTCCAACGATCATCCCAACCAAGGTCTTGTCCATTAACCAAACCTGTAACTTGCACACACTTCATTTCAACATAGTCAACGTCTTCACGAGTACGAGTTGTCCACCATTCAGCGTATACGACGACATAGTTATCTCCGTCAAGATACCAAGGCACAATACCGAGTTGTGCGTTGCCATCACTTGACGAAGCAATGGTGCCTTTGATATCGGCAGTCACGGAATAGTCGCCTGTTGCGGTATAGCTGTCGCAAAGCAAAAAATTCCAGCCATTATTGTCGGCGCCTGCCGTAATTGTTCCGTCATCGTTTACGGTGTATCCGTCCTTGGAACTGTCTCTGACTGTCCATTCAACGGAATTATCCGCAAAGGCAACTCCTGCTACTGCAAAGGACACGCATAGTGTCAATGCAAACACAAGTGTTGCCAAAAGCAACAATCTCTTTTTCATATTACTGCCCTCCATTAGATTGCGGTTCCGCCGCAACCATAATTTTTCAGTTGTTGTTTCTGTTCCTCAATTGATTGTTCGAGATTCAGAATGTCCATCTCGCCAAAGGTCTCATACAGATTGACGATAGGCTCGATGTTTGCTATGCCCGACCAAGGAAGCCATGTTCCGACCGACTTAAACGCAAAGTCAGCGACATTGGTTGCTTCGGGCATCATTGCTCTATACTTATAGCCAATCCTACCGTCATAGTCGGTGGAAAGCTTTGTATCTATTTGAAGAAGCAATGCGGAATCCTTGTAGAATTCATTGTCCGTAAGCAAATAGAGTTTGTATAGTTCATAGAACGCATACGCGCTGTAGTTGTCAGCACCGGAGTGCCCTGTTGCAATCACGGAGAAACCTATGACACCGCCTTCCGAGAACGGGTTTTGCGCAACGTCGGTTGCGTTCTGATTGGGCACTGCAAAGTCATATGTGTAAGTCCAGCTCATTGTGGACACCGCCGCATGCTCCGCCGCCTTGAGATATTTTGCATCGTTTGTGAGCATATAAGCGCAGTCAAAGCAATAGAGAGCATACACTGCGGCTTCTTTGTCGACCGTGTTGGGGTTGTCCGGAGTTCCGCCGACGTACTTGCCAATGCCGAGATAAA
>CAZLVK010000017.1:0-30839 GCA_964563025.1 uncultured Bacteroidaceae bacterium
GCGGGTGTCCGGAGTTCGAGCCTCCGGTGGGTCACCAGAAAAAAGCACTTGCAATTGCAAGTGCTTTTTCTTTACCCACCGAAGTCTTTTTCGTTGCTTTGCAACGAACGCACGGTAGCCCGTGCCGAACTCCGTTCCGAACTGACGCTCCGCTAACATGTGCAAGCACACGCTCCGCTATTACGCGCGCTTCGCTTGCTACGAGCCTCCGGTGGGTCACCAGAAAAAAGCACTTGCAATTGCAAGTGCTTTTTTCAATGAAATTTGCCTAACGGCAAGTGAAATATTGCTCCGCAATATGAAATACCTACGGTATGAAATGTGCGCCAACGCACGTTGTGGCAAATTTTATTTCACTTTCTGAAATGCAGAAAATTTCATTTTGACATAGTCAAAATTTTACTGTGAGCATTAGTGAACAATTTCGCTTAAATTTACTTTGATTTAACTTGAAAGTTTATTATTAACCTATTGCAAGACCGAATTTAATATGCATGATTACAAAGACAAAATCGGTCCGTTCTCGGAGATTCCTAGGTTGCGCTCGGAATGACGGAAGAAAGAAGTTGTATCGTTTATGCGGTGATTTGTCACACTAATAATGCCAGAGATTCGTATGAACTGTTTTATTTTGTTTAAATGTTGCACTTGAAAGTATAATTCACCTATGCAAGTAAAAACTCCCTTCGTGAGAGCTTTTTATAATGTTACGATTTTGGCGATGAGTTTGTCGCCGTTGACTACGCAGTAGGCGTAAGTAGGATTTACGGGGGAGGAGAGGGCGCCGGGGTTTAGTAGGGTTATGCCGTGGTCTACGATTTCTACCGCTTCGTGGGTGTGCCCGAAAAACGCGGTGGTGCAACCGAGTTCCTCGGCTCGCAGGCGTAGGGGTAGATAACTTTGTCTGACTCCGTAGAGGTGTCCGTGGGTGAGAAAACACTTGACGCCCTCGACTTCGACTACTTCCTCGTTCGGGAATGCGGGGTAGTCGTTGTTACCTCTGACGGCGTGAAGTCCTTTGTGGAAGAGCAAGTCGCCAAGCATGGAGACTCCGTCTCCGAGCCAGAAAAAATAATCCGCCTCGTTTATGACGGATTTGAGTTTTTCGGGGAAACTCGTATAGTGATTATCGGACACTACGACTATGGTTTTCATTCTTCGTTTTTGAGGATTTCGAGCATTTTACGGAGTGCTCTCCCTCTATGGCTGACGGAGTTTTTCTCCTCGGACGTCGCAGTTGCGAAGATTTTGCCGAGGTCGTAACTATAAAAAACGGGGTCGTAGCCGAAGCCGTTTTCACCTTGAGGCGCGAAAGCGATTTCGCCGTCCACGCGTCCTTCTGCGACAAGTTCCTTGCCGTCGGGGTAGCATACCGCAATGACGGTGCAAAAATGCGCCGTACGCTTTTCTTCGGGCATGTCGCGTAGGCAGTCGAGGAGTTTTGCGATATTCTTCTTGTCGTCGTGTTCTTCCCCCGCAAAACGCGCGGAATACACTCCGGGTGCGCCGTCGAGTGCGTCGACCATAAGCCCGGTGTCGTCGGCAAGGGAAACCATACCCGTGAGATCGCGTATTGTGCGTGCCTTGATGAGGGCGTTTTCGAGTAGGGTAGAACCCGTCTCTTCGATTTCGATATCGTAGCCTAAATCCTTCATGGATTTAAGGCTGTCGAAACAACCGCCTAATATTTCCTTGATTTCTTTGAGTTTATGTTGATTGTTGGTAGCGATTGCGAGGTTCATTCGTTATCTCCGTTGATGAGTTCTTCGATGGGCGTTACGTCTGCGTTCTGGAAAATCATAGCGGATTCTTCGGCGGATTTCAACTCTTGTTTGTCGTGGTATTTGATGTTTTCAAGCGTTGCGCGCGTGGATTTTGCGTTCTTCATATAACTCAAAACCGAGTTCGCCACGTTGAGGAAGTGGTCGGCTACACGTTCCGCATTGGACGCAAGAGAGAGGTAGGGCGCGCCTATATCGGGGGAGCAGATACCCTCGTCCAATCTTGCTATATGGCGGTTGGACATTTCCTCGGTGAGAAGGTCGACTTTGTCCTCGATTTGATAGGCGTCCTTGAAGGATTCCACGTCCTGCGTGATATAGACTTTCATAACCCTCTCGTAGAGTTGTTCGACAAGTGCTTGCAGTTCTCTGATTTCGCCGACGGCGTCGTCCGAGAATCCTTTGTTGACGGACTGCAATTTTTCGGCGTATTCCATAATGTTTTCCGCATAGTCGCCTATACGCTCTAAGTCGCTTATGGAGTGGAAAACGGTGGAGACGTAGACGTTGTCCGTCTCGCTCAAATCCGTCTTGGAGAGTTTTACGACGAAGCGAGTGATTTCGCGATTGAGATAATTGAGGTGTTCCTCGTTTCTGCGGAAGCGGTCCGCTTTGGAGAAGTCGAGAGTACACACGGTGTCGAGGGAGAGGTTGAAGTTCTCCATCGCGACTTCCGCCATGCCGACGATTTCGTTCTTGATTTGAGCGACTGCGATAGGGGGAGTTTTGAGGAAGTGATCGTCGATATAGTTGAGGTGTTCGGGGGATTGTTCGCTTGCCTTGGACTTGCGTTCGGGAACGATTTTCTCGGTGAGTTTGACGAAAGGTCCGATGAGGGGAGTGAACAACGCCACCGTTAGCGCGTTAAACAGCGTATGGAACATGGAAAGGCGGAGAGGAATAAGAGTGTCGGTCGGGAACATCTTCTCGAACACCCAGCCCATAGTGAGCCAACCGCCCGTACACGCCGTGATAATTTCGATTACGGCGAGGAACAGGAACACACGAACTATGTTCGTGATAAGGTGAAATACCGCTATGCGCTTTGCGTTCGTACCCGTGCCGATGCAGGCGAGAAGGGCAACGACGACCGCACCGATATTACTACCGAGCATCAGGAAGATGCCTTGGTCGAGGGAGATGAGGTTGGATACGAGCATCGTAATCGCGATGGACGACGTAACCGACGAACTTTGTATAATAGCGGTGAGGATTATGCCGATAAAGACGAGAACCACGGAGTAGCCCGGGAAATTGATGGATGCGATAAACGAGCGTATGGATTCTTGCTCCGAGAATACTTTCATCGAGTTGCTCATAGTGGACAAGCCGACGAATAGGAGACCGAAGGACGCTATCATACCGCCGATTTTTTTTGCAGAATCCTTCTTGCCGAAATAGAGGATAAACGCGCCTATGCCCGCAAGCGCCGTGAAAACTACCGTTGCGGATACCGCCGACTGACCGCCTCCGAGGAGACCGATTGCTACTATTTGTCCCGTTATCGTCGTGCCGAGGTTTGCGCCGAGAACGATAGCCGAGCCTTGCGTCACGGACATAAGTCCCGCGTTTACGAAACCGATGACCATAACCGACGTCGCACCCGAACTCTGTATCAGGGCGGTAGCGGTAGCACCGATTCCGACTCCGAGCGTGTTGCTTCTCGATGTCTTGGCGAACAGTTGTTTGAGTTTGTTACCGCCTATGGATTCGAGATAACCGCCTATGAGTTTGATGGCAATGAGAAAGACGCCGATACCGGCGAGAAGTCCGAGAAGTTGAGCAATAATTTGTCCGGCAGACATTTGATACCTCTAATTCGTAATAGTGACCTTGTTAAGGTTTCTGGGTGCGTCGGGGTTGAGTCCTTTGGCGTCGCAGAGAAGGGCGACGAAGCGTTGCATTGCGACGAGATAGACTACCGTTTGCGAATACTCCGCGACCGTCGGCATATCGACGACGAAGTCCGCGACGGCTTTGACGTCGTCTATATCCGTAAATGCGACGAGGTACGCGCCTTTTGCTTTGAGGTCGCGTGCGACTGCGACGTAATTATCTTTATTGTTTCCGTCGGGAGCGAATAATATCACGGGAAGAGAGTCGGATACGAGTGCCTTAGGTCCGTGTTGGAATTCGTTGACCGAGGAAGAATAGGTGAATAGATAGCAGGTTTCCATCAGTTTCAGCCCGCATTCTTTGGCTACCGCTTCCGTCATAAGACGAGAGAGACATACGACTTGTTTCGAGTCGAGGAGTACGGGGGAGAAATTTCCGATTTTTGCGTTTAACGCGCTATCTAATGAGGTAAAATCGAAATTGAAATCTTTTTTGCAAAGTGCAAACGCGAGTGTTTCGAGGGCGATGATTTCCGCCGTCAGCGTTTTGGTCGCGGCGACCGCTTTTTCCTCTCCCGCGTCGAGGTAGAGGAGATAATCGCAAATTTTCGAGAGGGGAGCGTCTACGTAGTTGCAACAAGCGACTGTGAGTGCGCCTTGCGCTTTTGCCTTATTCGCGAACGCTATGGTGTCGGGACCGGCTCCGGATTGGGACACGACGATATAAAGTGCGTCGGACAAGTCTCTTTTCGCCTCGAATACGGTCGCAATCGACGGATATTCGAAAGTCAGAGAGTAATCGGTCAAAGTCTCCAAGAAGAATTTGAAAGCGATACCCGCGTGTAGGGAACTTCCTCTTCCCGCCACGAAAACTCTTTTTATGTTGCGACGTTTGCATTCGTCCGCAATTTCCTTAGAGACGGGTGTGCAAGCGGATATTGCACCGCCGACTACCTTTTTCGCCTCGGCGAGTTCGATCATCATTTGCGACATAAAACACCTCGCGATATTTCTAAATAGATTATACCGAAAATAATTGTCTATGTAAAACGATTATCAAAAATTCGTAAAAAATTTATATATGTTTGGACTTTTTTGTGACGGCAAAGATAAAAACCGCTTATTTACCGAAAGGTTTGAATCCGTCGGATTCGTGGAGATTACCCGTGAGATTGTTGCCGAGGACAACGCCTCTGACGATAGAATTGTAGCCGTATTTGTCGCGGATTTTGTCCACGCTTTTTTCGAGTTTTTCTTCTTTTTCGTCCCGTTCGTCGAAAAGACAAAGTTGGGTGATACCGCCGTCGTCGAGTTTGATTGCGCCCACGGTTATCGCTCGGAGAGGGGTTGGAAAAGCGTGCATTTCTTTGAGTAGAGAAATTGCGTTTTTTGCAATATCCGATGCGTTAGAAGTCGGAAAATCGAGTTGTTTTTGTCTTGAAATTCCGTTGAGCGTTTCGGCGTATCTGATGCCGAGAGTAACCCCCGATGCGGACAATCCGTACTTCCTCATTCTGACCGCAACGAGTTCGGAAAGTGCGTAAATCACGATTTTCGCGTCGGTGAGGTTTGTTATATCTTTCGGGGTGGTGGTGCCGTTTGAAATACTCTTCGGAATATGCACGTCGTAATAGTGTTTGACTTCCTCTTTTTCTATCCCCGCCGCATAGTCGACCATATTGTCTCCGACGACGCCGAAGTGGGAGCGGAGCATCTTTCTGTCCGCAGAGGCAAGGGCGCGAATGGTATGGATATTGAGCCGTTTCAGTTTTTCCGCGGTTTTTCTGCCTATCATAATCATTTCGCCCGGGGACATATCTCCGATGACGTCCATATAGGTATCCTTGTCGAGAACGGTGGTCGCATCGGGTTTTTTGAGGTCGGAACCGAGTTTAGCAAGCACTTTGGTGAAGGAAACGCCGACGGATATGGTGAGCCCGAGTTCTCGTTTGACCGTCTCTCGAATATCGTCCGCTATCTCCTTGCCGTTCATACCGAAAAGGCGGAGTGAGCCGGTTACGTCGAGCCAACATTCGTCGAGTCCGAAACTTTCGACTCTGTCCGTATAGCGTGTGTAGATTTCGCGGACCTTGGCGGAGATTTTGACGTATTCCTCGAAGTGAGGAGGGAGAAAGACGATATTCGGGCATTTCTTCTTGGAAATCCAAATTGCTTCACCCGTTTGAACGCCCGCCGCTTTGGCAAGATAGTTCTTTGCAAGAACTATACCGTGTCTGTTTTCGGGATTTCCGCATACGGCAATGGGAAAACCGTCGTACTCGGGGTGCGACTTCTGTTCGACGGATGCGTAAAAATTATTCAAATCGCAATGAAGTATCGTCTTTTCCATAAAATCGAATATATTATACTCCTTAAACTATTGCATTACAAGTGATTTTGCGCTATAATAATTCAATAAATATCTAGTGAGGCATAATTATGATTTTAGTTACGGGCGGAGCAGGTTATATCGGTTCTCACACAGTCAGAGAACTTCGCGAAAGAGGTATGGACGTCGTCGTGTACGACAATCTTTCAACCGGACATATCGAGTCGATAGGCGATACGCCCTTCGTCAAAGGCGACCTTTTCGACGTCGAACTTCTGAAAAAAACCTTCCGCGACTATAACGTGGATTCCGTCATTCACTTTGCGGCGTATTCTCTCGTAGGGGAGAGCATGACCAATCCCGCGAAATACTACCACAACAACGTGGCGGGCACTTTGTCCCTTCTCGACGCGATGATAGCGGAAAACGTGAAATACCTCGTTTTCTCGTCCTCGGCGGCGACTTACGGGGATTGCGGAGACGGCTTGATTACCGAAGAAAGCCCCCAAAATCCTACGAGCGTTTACGGACAAACCAAGTTGATGATGGAGCAATTTATGCAAGACTACGACAAAGCGTACGGAATGAAGTACGTAGCACTCCGCTACTTCAATGCGGCGGGAGCGCACGTCAGCGGTGAAATCGGAGAAGCGCATAACCCCGAAAGTCACCTTATACCGATAATTTTGCAAGTCGCAAACGGAAAACGCGACCATATCGGCATTTTCGGAGACGATTATCCCACTCCCGACGGCACTTGCATTAGAGATTACATTCACATAACCGACCTTGCGGATGCGCATATTAAGGCTCTCGAATACCTCAAAAACGGCGGGAAGTCCACTCATTACAACCTCGGCAACGGAAACGGTTTTTCCGTGAAAGAAGTCATCGACACCGTCGAAAAGGTCACGGGTATCGCCATAAAACGCGAAATCACCGAACGCCGTCCGGGAGATCCCGCAAGTCTCGTCGCGTCCAGCGATAAGATCAAGAGGGAACTGAATTGGAAACCTCGCTTCGACACCCTCGACGCTATCGTGGAATCTGCTTGGAAGTGGCACCATTCTCATCCGAACGGATATAATAATTGAGCAAAACGTCGATTAGGAGGGAATTATGCAAGTAAGAAAAGCGGTCATACCTTGCGGCGGTTTCGGGACGAGATTTCTTCCCGTCACGAAAGTCGTACCGAAAGAACTTCTGCCCATAGCGGACAGACCTGCGCTTCTCTATATTGTGGACGAGGCGATAAAATCGGGGATAACCGATATTCTAATCGTTATTTCCGAGGAAAAGGAATGCATAAGAAAACTCTTTGAACCGAACGAAAAACTGAACGGCAGACTTCTCGAGAGAGGGAACAAAGACCTCTACGCCCTTGCAAACGAGAAGTTCGGAGCAAATATAAGTTTCGTCTACCAAACCGAGCAAAAGGGTAGCGGACACGCCGTATATCTCGCGAAGGAATTTGCGTCGGGAGAACCCGTAGCGGTCCTTTTCGGAGACGACGTGATTTACGTAGGGGACGGAACACCCGTCACGAAACAGTTAATCGACGCCTATATTAAGACGGGCAAGACGGTTGTAGGCGTGCAAAAAACGCCCGAAGAAGTCGCGCGTCGTTGCGGTGTTATGAAGATAAAAGGCGAAGAGGGAATAATCACCGAAATCGAGGGCATCGAGGAGAAACCGCAAGGAGAACTTCCGAGCGACCTCGTGTCATTAGGTCGGTTCATTCTCACTCCCGAAGTATTCGACGAAATCGAGAAAACCGAACTCTCCGCAGACGGAGAAATTTATCTCACCGACGCAATCGGCAAAGTTGCCGAAAAGAGCGGTGCGGTTGCGTGTCTTTTCAACGGCAGACGTTACGACGTAGGCAACAAAGAAGGTTATCTCGAAGCGGTCGTCGAATACGCGCTCAGAGACGACGAACTCGGCTCCGCGTTCGCGAATTACTTGAAAGGCAAAAGATAATAGATGAACTCCACTCGCTTCAACGTCATATCCTCGAGGGTACGCTTTGCACGAAACGTGCAAGGTATCGCGTATCCGGGGAGTGGTGCGGACCGCGAAAAAAGGCTTATTCTCCCCGATGTTGTCGAGAATATTTTGAGAGGACGACTGAGTTACGACTTTTTCAGACTCCGCGACCTCGACGACGCAAGGATAAAAGCCCTCGTCGAACGACACCTCATATCTCCCGCCCTCGTGCGCAACAGAGCGGAAAGCGCGGGTATCGTCGAAAAAACCGAGGAACTCTCCTTTATGATAAATGAGGAGGACCATATCAGGGAACAATGCGTGGAGAGAGGATTCAACCTCGGTCGTGCTTACGAAAGACTTGCGCATTACGACGACTTGATAGTCTCCGAACTCCCCATAGCATACGACCGAGATTACGGTTTCGTTACGGCTTGTCCCACCAATTTCGGCACGGGGATGCGCGCCTCGACGATGGTGTTTTTGCCCGCTTTGAGACTCGTAGGTGCGATAGGAGATACCGTTAGAGTGTTCACCGAAAAGTACGGTCTCACTATACGCGGGGTGTACGGAGAGGGTAGCAGTGCGATAGGAGATACCTACCAACTGAGCAATACGAAAAAAAGCGGGACCTCGGAAGAAGAAATCCTTGAAGTGGTTGCAAAAGCGACCTCCGCGATTTGCGTAGCGGAAAGCGTCGCTCTCGAAAAACTACTCAAAGAAAAAGGAACTCTCGTGAGAGACGGAGTCGAGAGAAGTTATCACATTCTTCGCAACGTTTATTCGCTCAGTTCCGAGGAAATGCAACGACTGATTTCGGACGTAAAACTCGGCGTTATTTGCGGGTTTTTGCCCGTCATAAATACGGACGCACTCGACGCGCTCACCACGCGTTTGTCGGCGGCGTCGCTAACTATAAAAATCGGAGAATGTGCCCCCGGCGTTCGGGATATTACGAGAGCAAAACTCGTCAGGAGCATTCTTTCGGAGGTCATAAGATGAAAATTTCAGAAGAATTGCAATACGCTTTTGAGCAAGCGGAGTTGCTTGCGACGAAAACGGGCGGTTTGGTTTGCACCGAACACCTTCTTTACGGCTTGTCCGCAGAGAAGACTACTGTTGCATCCGTTCTTTTGAATGCATTGGGTTTCACTCCCGACTACGTATTGACCGAATTCACCGCACAACCCGTTCAAAAGAGGATTTCGTATTCCGAAAACGCGACGCTCGCCATAGGCGACGCCGAGGGACTTGCAAATCATCTTCGCACCGAAGAAGTCTCCACCGAACACGTGCTTTACGCACTTTTGATGGGCGGGGACGAAAGCGTTGCGCATAGAATGTTGTCGCCGAAAGCGGACGATCTCATCGCCGCGCTCGGACATTATATGGGCATACGCAATTCCTACGACGGAGAGGAACTCCTGACCCTCGTTCTTGCCACTGCCGACACCAAAAAATTGCAAAGGAAAAGTTTCGGGGCGGAGGATAACGGTTATTATTCTCGCGGAGTCGTGTCCTGCGACGACGGCAAAGATAAGAAAGAAAACGAACTCCGTCTCGATGATTTCGGCGTAGACCTCACGGCAAAGGCAAAGGCGGGCAAACTCGATCCCGTAATAGGCAGAGAAAAAGAACTCGAAAGAGTTATTCGCATACTTTGCAGACGCACCAAAAACAATCCTATTCTCATAGGCGAACCTGGAGTCGGCAAGTCGGCGGTTATCGACGGACTCGCGGAGAGTATCGCAACGGGCAACGTACCCGATACCCTCAAAGGCAAAACGGTGTTTTCTCTCGACCTCACTTCAATGGTGGCGGGGACGAGATACAGAGGAGAATTCGAGGAGAGAATGAAAAACGTCCTCAAACTTCTTCGCGAAGACGGGAATATAATTCTTTTCATCGACGAAATTCATACGATTTTGAACGCCGGTTCTTCGGAGGGCGGACTGGACGTTGCGAATATCTTGAAGCCCATGCTTGCAAGGGGAGAACTTCAGACGATAGGCGCGACCACGACGGACGAATATCGCAAATATTTTGAAAAAGATCCCGCGCTCGAACGCAGATTCCAACCCGTAACCGTCGAACAACCGACGATTTCGGAGACGATAGAGATATTGCACGGACTCAGGGATAAATATCAAGCGCACCACGGCGTGAAAATCACCAATGAGGCGATTTCGGCGGCGGCTATATTGTCGGACAGATACGTCACGGACAGATTCCTTCCCGACAAAGCGATCGATCTTATCGACGAGGCGTCGAGCAGGATGAAGATACTTCTGACGTCAGGCGATGCGACCGCAAAAAACAGCGTCGGAGAAGAGGAAATCGCGGAGATAGTGTCCGATTGGACGGGTATTCCCGTGAAAAAGGTCAGCGAGGGCGAAAGCGAAAAACTCTCCCGACTCGAAACCGAACTCGGCAAGAGGGTAGTCGGACAAAAAGACGCGATAAGCGCGGTGTCGAGGGCTATCCGCAGAGCGAGAGCGGGACTCAAAGATCCGAGACGCCCCATAGGCTCGTTCATATTCTTGGGGCCTACGGGCGTGGGCAAGACCGAACTTTGCAAGGCACTTGCCGAGACGTTGTTCGGGGACGAAAACATGATGATACGTTTCGATATGTCCGAGTATATGGACAAGCAAAACGTCAGCAAACTCATAGGCTCCGCACCTGGACTCGTCGGCTACGAAGAGGGCGGTCAACTCACCGAAAAGGTCAGAAGAAAACCCTACTCGGTGGTTTTGTTCGACGAGATAGAAAAGGCGCATCCCGACGTATTCAATTTGCTTTTGCAAATTCTCGACGACGGCAGGCTCACTGACAGCCACGGTAGAACGGTCAGTTTCAAGAACACGGTGTTGATAATGACCTCGAATATAGGAGCGAACTTGGCGACGGAGAATAAGCGCGCGCTCGGTTTCAACTCCTCGACTGCCGAGGACGACGAAAAGGAACGCAGAACGAAGGCACTCAAAGATGCGATGAAACCTGAACTCATCAACCGCATAGACGAGATAATCGATTTCGGAAAACTCACGAGAGAGGACGTAAACGAGATTGCGGGCATAATGCTCGACGCACTCACGAAACGCCTCGAAGAAAAGGACATCAAACTCCGCGTATCCTTGGAAGCGAAGAACTTCATCTCCGAAAAGAATTACAGCGAGGAGTACGGCGCAAGACCTATAAGGCGCGCGATACAACGACTCGTCGAGGACAAACTCAGCGAAATGGTGCTCGACGGAAGAATAGAATCGAGAGACTCGGTTTACGTCGATTGCGACGGCTTCGATCTCACGTTCAGGGTAGCAAAATAAAAAATCAAATCCGCTATTGAATTGTCGCTTGAAATTTGATATAATGTACTTGAATAAAAGTACGGAGGTACCAAAAATGAAAAACGAAAGCGCACTCTCGATAGAGATTTTCGGCAAAAACTACACGGTTAGCGACGGATTGAAAGAAATGACCTTGAAGAAAACGTCTAAACTCGACAACTACTTCAAGGACGACGAAAACGCCAGAGTGGCTTACTGCGTAACCCTCGAAGGGGATACGTACACGACCGACCTTACCGTAACCACAAGGGGTATCACTTACCGCGCCACCGCGGAGTCGAGCGATCCGTTCACGAACCTCGACCTCGTAATCCCCAAACTTCTCGGACAAGTCCGCAAACAAAAGGACATTTGGGCAAAGAGAGGGGAGGCGGTAGACAAGAAGAAACCCAAGAAAGACTCCGACATAGTCGGAGACGGAGAAAACGAAGAATAAATGAAAGTTGGAATTTCAACCGCAACATACTTTACAAAACTGGTGACCGAGGATACGTTCTCGGTCATCAGTCGTTGCGGAGGGGAATGCGCGGAGGTTTTCCTCACCACGTATTCCGAACTCGACCCCTCTTTTTCGGACTTGCTTTTGGAGAGAAAGGGGGACGTAGAGGTGTATTCCGTCCATTCGCTCAGCACCTCGTTTGAACCGCAGTTGTTCAATGCCGCGCCGAGGACGGTGGCGGACGCGGAAATATTTTTCGACAAAGTGCTTCAAGCGGGAGAAAAACTCGGCGCGAAGTGCTATACTTTTCACGGCTCGACGAGAGTCAAAAAGACGGCGTACTACGACCCGAAAAAATACGGCGCAAGAATAAACGAACTTGCAAAGATGGCTCTTGCGCACGGCATAAAACTTTGCTTTGAAAACGTGCATTGGTGTGCGTTCAACACTCCGTCGTTTTTCGACGAGATGAAAAAATACGCTCCAGACGTGTACACAACTCTCGACGTCAAGCAGGCGTGGCAGAGCGGTTGCGACTGGAACGATTATATATCCGCAATGGGGGACAGACTTGCAAACGTGCATCTTTGCGACCACGATGCGGACGGCAAGATTTGTATGGTCGGAAAGGGTGTTTTCCCCTTCGACAAACTCATCGAAAGGCTGAAAAAAGAGGGTTACGGCGGCCCCGTCATTCTCGAACAATACGCAAAAGACTACGAATCGTTTTCCGAAATTTCGGAGAGCGTGCAATATCTGAATAATATCATCGGAGGCATTTATGCTGATTAAATTCGATTTCAACAACATGATGAGCGATTTCATCGGAGAACAAGGTATTACGGATAAAGAAATTGAATCCGTAAAAGGCGTGGCGGAGGCGTCGTTCGATTATTTCGTGGCGCACCGCGGAGAGGGTATGACCGGTTGGGCGGAACTTCCGTACAATCAAGACGAGATAGTGAACGATATCATACTCACGGCGGCGGAAGTCAGAGCAAACTTCGACAACTTCGTCGTCCTCGGCATCGGCGGCAGCGCACTCGGCCCTACGGCTGTGTTCAACGCGCTTTGCCATTTCCGCTATAACGACCTTCCCAAAGAGAAGAGGGGAGTCAAATTCTTCGTCGAAGACAACGTGGATCCCGAAAGAATGCTTGCACTTCTCGACGTAATCGACGTCAAACGCACTATGTTCAACGTCATCACGAAGAGCGGCGCGACCAGCGAAACCATGAGTCAATATCTCATCATCAGCGATATTCTCAAAAAGGCAATCGGCGACGGTTGGCAAAAACATATCATCGCAACCACGTCCGAGCATAAAGGCAACCTTATCAAACTTGCGAAGAAAGAAGGTTTCAAACTCTTCTTCATCCCCGACGGAGTGGGCGGCAGATTCAGCGAACTTTGCCCTGTAGGCCTTCTTCCCGCGGCGGTGCTCGGCATAGATATCAAAGGTCTTTTGAAGGGCGCGAGAGAAATGGACGAGGCGTGCGGCAGCGGAGATCCTTACAAAAACCCCGCGCTTATGGCGGCACTTCTCCAAGTCGTCGCAATGAGCAAAGGCAAGAACATATCCGTTATGATGCCTTATGCGGACAGCCTACGTTACGTCGCGGACTGGTATTGCCAACTTTGGGGTGAAAGCCTCGGCAAAGCGGTCGACCTCGACGGCAAAACCGTGCACGTCGGACAAACTCCCGTCAAGTCTTTGGGCGTCACCGACCAACATTCTCAAGTGCAACTTTACACCGAAGGTCCTTACGATAAAGTCATCACGATTATAGCGGTTGATAAATTCCGCGGCGACGTCACCATAGCGGACGGTGCGGAAGAATTCCCCGACGTGAATTTCCTTTGCGGACACACTATGGGCACTCTCATCAACACCGAGAGAAAGGCAACCGAATACGCGCTCACCAAGAGCAAACATATGAACAACACCATTATTTTGCCCGAAGTCAACGCAAACACCGTCGGACAACTCTTGTGGTTCTTCCAACTCGAAACGGCGTATGCGGGCGCAATGCTCAATATCGACACTTTCAACCAACCCGGAGTAGAAGAGGGCAAGAACGCAACCTACGCACTCTTCGACCGTCGCGGTTACGAGGAGAAGAAAGCGGAACTCGAATCCGCTCCCAAAAAACAAGACAAATATATTATCGGTTGAGCCGAGTAAGGAGTGTTTATGAAGGATAATTCCGGTGAAATGTATACGTTTTATGCGTTTATGAACAGAATGAAATTCATCACGCGTTGGAACCTTATGCGTTCTAATATCCGTGAGGATTTGATGCAACATTCCGCAAGCGTGGCTATTCTCGGACAAGCCCTTGCGACTATCAGAAACGAAATGTTCGGCGGCAACGTCAATGTGGATAAGGTGGCGGCGTTAGCCCTTTATCACGACACCGCTGAGGTCGTATCGGGCGACCTTCCCACTCCCGTCAAATACTATAACGACACGATGAAAAACGCGTACAGCGAAATCGAGGGCGCAATCAACGATAGGTTGATAAACTCCTTGCCCGAAGAACTTCGCGCCGCGTACGCGGAATACGTCGAGCCCGACGAGAACACTATCGAATACAAGATTATGAAAGTGGCGGACAAACTTTCCGCTTATATCAAAAGCCTCGAAGAGCGTCAACTCGGCAACAGAGATTTCGACAAAGCGATTGCTCGTCTTGAAAACGTGTTCAAGGATTTGCAAGTGGAATATCCCGAACTCAAATATTTTCTCGACCACTTTATTGACGGGTTCAACGAGTCCCTCGACATTCTCTGATGCTCGTCCTTAGCGGAGTAACCAAACAATACCTCTACGGCAAACGCCTTTTCGGCGTGCTGGACGCCGTAGTCGAGGACGGTGAAATCCTTTCGCTATACGGAGGAGAGGGGAGCGGTAAAACCACCTTTCTCAAAGCCGTGGCGGGGATAGAAGAAGTCGACGGGAAAATCACCCTCGACGGAAAACCGATTTCGACGAAAACGGACGACGTGATTATGGCGTTCGACGACTGTGCGGTATTCCCGCTGAAAACCGTATACGGCAATCTTGCGTATCCGCTGAAAATTCGCAAGACGGAAAAATCCGTTATCCGCGAAAGAGTGACGGCGGTAGCAAAGGATTTCGGCATTGACGGAATTTTGAAAAAAAGAGGTTTTGCGCTGAGCCACGACGAAAGAATCAAACTGTCCTTTGCAAGGCTGTTTCTACGCCCCGCAAAACTTCTCCTTGTAGACGAACCGAGAGGGGGACTCGACGAGGAAAATTACTCGAAACTCATATCTAAACTCCGCGAAGTCGCGAAGGCGGGAACGACCGTCGTATATACGACTACGGAGAGAAAACGTGCCCTCGATGCGGACGAAATCGCCGTCCTCGTAGACGGGGACATCAAGCAAATAGGTGACATGAACGCCCTCGGAAATCATCCGTCGTCGGTGTGGTCCGCCGAGGTTGCGGACGAGGGCTATATCGTCGAAAAAGCAACTTTAACGAGAGATAACGGCAGGTTAAACCTCGTTATACACAAAAACGAAGAAATCGTCGTCGATTTCACGGCGCGCGAAGACGAAGTCGCGGAGGGCTACGTCGGGCGCACCATTTGGTGCGGTCTACACTCGGACGTCACCGCTCCCGACGCATACGACTACGCGCTCTACGACGTCAACGAAAACAGCGTGATGAAAAGGTTATGATTATTCTCGGTATTGACCCCGGTCTTGCGACTATGGGGTTCGGCGTAATAAGTCTTGACAGAGGACGGTATACCGTTCTCGATTACGGCATCGTATCGACGCCGAAAGAGGATACTTTGCCAATAAGACTCAGAAAAATCGAAGAGGGCGTAACCGAACTCATCGAGACCTACAATCCCGACCAAGTGGCGATTGAGGAGTTGTTCTTCTCGAAAAATATCACGACGGGTATACCTGTTGCGGAGGCAAGGGGAGTCATCCTTCTTTCTTGCAACAAGCTACTTGGCGACGAGGTGTACGAGTATACTCCCAATCAAATCAAAATGACGATAACGGGTTACGGCGGAGCGGAGAAAAAACAAATGCAACTCATGGTGCAGTCTCTTCTTCGACTCAAACAAATACCCCGTCCCGACGACGCCGCGGACGCACTTGCGGTCGCACTCTGCCACGGTCAAGTGGCGGGAATGAAGTCGTCGTTCAGAGTGAAATAGACAAAATTCGCGGTTATCCGCAAGAGGAAATATGTACAATTATATTATCGGCAAAATAGCATATGCGAGGGACAACACTCTCGTCGTGGAAAACAACGGTATCGGCTACGAAATCGGCGTCAGCGGAAACACCCTTTACGACGGTTGCACCGTGGGCGCAACCGTGAAAATCTACACCTACCTTTACGTCAGAGAGGACACGTTCGCGCTCTACGGTTTTTCGACGCTCGAAGAAAAAACGCTCTTCCTTCGCCTCATCGACATAAGCGGAGTCGGTCCGAAACTCGCAATGCAAATTTTGAGCGGACTCGATCTCAACACCCTCACCGTAGCGATTGCGACGGGGGATATTAAAACCCTCTCGAAGATTAAAGGACTCGGCAAAAAGACGGCGGAACTCATCGTCGTCAATATGCGCGACCAAATCTCCGCCGACCTCACGTCGACGGAAACCGTAATCGGCGGGGCAAGCGACAAGGAACAAACCGAAGCGGTCTTTGCGCTTTGTTCTCTCGGCATCTCGAATACGGACGCGGTGAAGATTGTGGCGGACGTCGCAAAAACCACCAAAGGACTTGAAAATATCATAAGGGAAGCGCTCAAACGCTTGAACTAAGACCATGGGAATCATAAGCAGATTTAACGGCGAAACCGCCGACGAAAACGAAAGAATCATTTCCTCGACCGCCCTCGAAGAGGACGATCAAGAAAATACTTTACGCCCGAAAACCATGTCCGAGTACGTCGGGCAGGCGAAGATTAAGCACAATCTTGAAGTGTATATCTCCGCGGCAAGGTCGAGAGGGGACGCCCTCGACCACGTTTTGCTGTACGGACCTCCGGGACTCGGCAAAACCACTCTTGCGCACGTAATCGCTAACGAAATGGGTGCGCAAGTCAAGGTAACGAGCGGTCCCGCAATAGAGAAAGCGGTTGACCTTGCGGCTATGCTTACAAAACTCGAAAAAGGGGACATCCTCTTCATAGACGAAATTCACCGCTTGAACCGCAATATAGAGGAAATACTCTATCCCGCGATGGAAGACTATTCCCTCGACCTCGTCACGGGCACGGGCGCAATGGCAAGCAGTCTCAGAATGGCGCTTAAACATTTCACCCTTATCGGTGCGACTACGAAAGAAGGTATGCTTTCAAGCCCGCTCCGCGACCGTTTCGGCATAAAATTCAGACTCGAAACCTATACGAACGAGGAACTTGCGCAAATAGTCCGTCGTTCGTCGAACATACTCGAAATTCCCATCGACGCCGACGCCGCCTACGAACTCGCAAGACGGAGTAGGGGTACTCCTCGTATCGCGAACAGATTGCTTCGTCGCGTGAGAGACTTTGCGCAATACGAAAATCTCGACCGTATCAATCTTGACGTAACTCGTCGCGCTCTCGAATTTATGGACGTAGACGAACTCGGTCTCGACGACGTCGACAGAAATATTCTCGAAACAATAATCAAAAAATTCAACGGCGGTCCCGTCGGGTTGGACACTCTCGCTGCGGCTACCGGAGAGGACGCTACGACTATCGAGGACGTAGTCGAACCTTTCCTCATTCAACTCGGATTCATACAGCGCACTCCGAGGGGCAGAACTTGCACATTGAACGCCTATAAGCACCTAAGACTCAAACAAGACTAAATGTATGGAACTCAAAACGCACGATTTTTATTACGATTTGCCCGAAGAACTGATTGCTCAAACCCCCGCCGAACCGAGGGATAGCAGTCGTCTTCTCGTATACGACAGAGAAACGGATACGATAGAGCATAAGCACTTCTACGATATAGTGGATTACCTCGAAAAAGGGGATCTTCTCGTCGTCAACAATACGAGGGTTATACCCGCGCGCATTTTCGGTCATATAGACGGCAAACAAACCACCTTCGAGTTGTTGCTCTTGAAGAGAATGGATTATACGCATTGGGAGTGCATTATGCGCCCCGCAAGAAAGGCAAAAAAGGGTAGCGTCATCAAAATTTCGGACGAACTCACCGCCACGATAGAGGATATAAAGGAGTACGGAGAAAGAATAGTCCGTTTCGATTTCGACGGCGTTTTCGAGGATATTTTGGAGCGCGTCGGCAATATGCCTTTGCCCCCGTATATCCACGAGGCGTTGCAAGATAAGGAACGTTATCAAACGGTATACAGCAAGATAGACGGATCGGCGGCGGCGCCTACCGCGGGGCTTCACTTCACCCCCGAACTCATTCAAAAACTCAAAGACAAGGGAGTCGAGTTTGCGCAAGTTTTGTTGCATATCGGACTCGGTACCTTCCGTCCCGTCAAGGCGGAAAACATACTCGACCACGAAATGCACACCGAGTATTACGAGATAGACAAAGAAACCGCGGAGCAAATCAACCGCGCGAAATTAGAGGGTAGGAGAGTCATCGCCGTCGGCACCACGTCGGTCAGAACTCTCGAAACGGTAGCCGACGAACACGGCTTCGTGCGCCCCGAAAAAGGGAACACGAAGATATTCATTTATCCCGGCTATAAGTTCAAAGCGGTGGATGCGCTCATCACGAATTTCCATCTTCCCGAAAGCACTCTGATTATGCTCGTTTCCGCTCTCGTAGGCAGAGAAAAGACGCTTGAAATCTACAACGAAGCCGTCAAGGAAAAATATAGATTTTTCTCTTTCGGCGACAGCACGTTTTTCAAATAGACGACCCAAAACGGCATTTTATCAGCACGTTTTCGGCGGATAAAATGTGATTTTGCGAAAACAGAAATAATACATATAACAACAAGAGGCAAACCAAATGAGATTTGAAGTCATTCATCAAGACAAAAAGACCGGCGCGAGAACGGGTAGGTTATACACCGACCACGGCGTCATCGACACACCCTGCTTTATGCCCGTCGGCACCAAGGCGACCGTGAAGGGATTGTCCCCCGAAGAGGTCAAAGAGACGGGAGCGCAAATTCTTTTGTCCAACACCTATCATCTATATTTGCGCCCCGGTCACGAACTTATCGAAAGAGCGGGCGGTCTGCATAAATTCATGAATTGGGACGGAGCGATTCTCACCGACAGCGGTGGGTTCCAAGTGTTCTCTCTGTCCTCCCTCCGAAAGATTACCGACGAGGGTATGGAGTTCAACAGTTTCATAGACGGAAGCAAACATTTCTTCACCCCCGAAAAGGCGATGGAAGTTCAGCGCGCGCTCGGCTCGGATATAGTCATGGCGTTCGACGAATGCACCGCTCCCGACATTACCCACGAAAAAGCGGAAGACGCGATGGAGCGCACTTTGCGTTGGCTCGACCGCTGTTCCAAAGTCGAGTTGAAACCTCACCAAACTTTGTTCCCGATAATTCAAGGCAATATCTACGGCGACCTCAGAGCGGAGAGTGCGAAACGCTCCCTGCCTTACGCCAAGTGCGGTATCGCAATAGGCGGATTGTCCGTCGGCGAAAGTGCGGAAAAAATGTACGAAATGCTCGACGTGCTTTATCCCTATCTTCCCAAGGACCAACCTCACTATCTTATGGGCGTCGGCACCGCCGATTATCTCGTCGAGGGCATCGCAAGGGGAGTGGATATGTTCGACTGCGTGCTTCCCACACGTATTGCGAGAAACGGCACGGCTATGGTTAGAGAAGGATTCCTCACCATCAGAAACGCACCCTTTGCCGAGGACTTCCGTCCGATAGAGGAGGGTTGCGACTGCTACGCTTGCAGAAATTATACGAGAGCGTATATCCGCCACTTGATAAAAGCGGACGAAATTATGGGTGGCAGACTCTTGTCTATACACAATATCCGCTTCCTCGAAAGACTTACCGCCGAGATAAGACAGGCGATAAACGAGGACCGCTACGAGGAATTCCGCGAGGAATTTATGAAAAACTATTCTGGAGATTAAAATTCGGATAAAGGATAAAATTCCTTGATTTTTTTCAATCGTAGTGTATAATAGATACGATAATCAAATAATGTACGGCAAAAGTGCATAAAAAAAAGGAGAAAAATATGTTCAGTTCCACCATCGCAATCGATACTACCGCGATCATGTACATCGTAATCGGCGTCGTTCTCGTCCTTATGATCGTCCTCACGATTATTCCTCAAAAGAAACGCCAAAAACAACAACAAGAAATGATGAACAGTCTTGCAGTCGGCACCAAAATCATGACCATCGGCAGAATGGTCGGCAAAATCACCCAAGTCAATTCCGACAACACTCTCATCGTCAACGTCGGCACCGAAAACAGCCCTACGCTCATCGTCATCGACAGAAACGCAGTAGGTCTCGTGCTTGAAAACGTTGCGGCGGCACCCGTAGCGGAACCCGCAGTCGAAGAGACGAAAGCAGAAGACGCACCCGCATTCACCGAAACCGCAGAAGAAGTCGTAGACGTTCCCGCAGAGGAAGTCGCGGAAGAGAACAAGGACTGATAGAAACTAAATTGAAAGAAGCACTCCCGAGCGGAGTGCTTTTTTTTGAGTTATATTTCTCACTTTGTGAGAAGTTATATTACGACAGAGTCGGAGTTATATTGCCTTTTGGGCAGTTATATTTGCCTTGCGGCAAGTTCGGTGATGCCCTTCCGGGAGATTGCTTCGCAACTTCGTTGCTCGCAATGACAATATTAGTTTGCACTTGCTTTTATCTGTCATTCCGAGCGAAGCGTATAATTACAGTATGAGTGGGAGGTGAACGCACTCACTCGTTCGGAGAGTTCTTATTATACGCACAACACTTTTTGGGAGACGGAACTCGAGGCGCAACGGCGCCGAGCAAGCGAGTGCCGAACTCGGACGACAGTACGAGCACACAAGCCGTGTGATTCGCGTAGCGGGCGCAGGGTGCGAAGTGGCACAATTAGGCGGCGGTAGCCTTTTATGTGAGTGCCGAGTGTGTCCCCGTGCGTAAGCACCCGCCGTGGGTTCCCCGTAGAGGGGGAACGGCGGTCGGGGAAACACGTGAGGAAGGGGGAACTTTAGATTAAAGTACAAGCACTACACTTTATTCCGCTTCCGAAAAAGCGACGACGGAGCACTTTAATCCGACGCATAATCGCACTTTAATTATTCGATTTCGGTGCTTTAAATGAGCGTTTTGCAAAAAACCGTTCGGGAATATAATGTTACGAACGGATGCTGTGTTTCCAGAAAACTATTTGAGATTATGAGTGGCGATGCGGTTTCAAATTTACGGAAATGACTCCCGAAATACCGCCCGCAATAGGTAGGAAAACAAGGTCGAGCCAGTTGAAATCCACCGTTTTGAAACCGTCGAGGCAAGCAAAAATCAAGAAAGTCAGAAGAGTGTAGACAAGCCCCGTAATCGCACCTTTCAAAATGCCGTTTTGTTTGTTGCGATAACCTATCAAAACACCGAGAAGTATGCTCAGAATTTTGATTGCGTAGTTTACGGGAACTATTACGGTGCCGTCAAGAGACGCCCATCTCACGATGAGTGCGAACAATAGAATAAAACCGAGGGAAAACAGCACGGCGATGAGCACGCTTTTGATAATATCGAAGAAGTCGCTTTTGAAATTTTCGGGGTTTTTCATACTAAAGCGTATGCTCGAAAAGTCGCGGATATGAGTTTTTGGGCGGGGTGGCGTGCAAAAGTGCGACAAACGGTGGGGATTTAGCCTTAAACGCTTGTTTTTTTGTCGGTTTTTTGTTGACTATTTATTATCTTATAGTTATAATATTTTTGTTTTACTATTATGGAGGTCATCTCGTGAGTAAGAAGAAATCAATCGTAGTGTTGTCTCTCATCTCCGTGTTCATCGTTTTGATGGCGGTGTTTGCGGTAGTTGAGTTTCCTATAGCCAACACGGTAATCGACTATACGGGCTACGCCAAGACTATCAAACTCGGTCTTGATATGTCGGGTGGCGTTTCCGCAGTTTACAAAGTCATCGACGACGGCAACGCCGATTTGGATACCCGTATCGACGGCACGGTCACGTCCTTGCAAGAACTCCTCGTTTCCAAGGGCTACACCGAAGCAACCGTAACCCGCGGTACGAGCAGCAACGGTCAGGAGACCATCAGAGTAGAGGTTCCCGACGTGGACGATCCCGACAGCATTTTGAGCCTTATCGGACGTCCGGCAACCTTGGAATTCACTCTCGAAAGCAGAGATTCCAATCCCAACGCCGAAGCGTATATCGTAGGTAGCAAACACCTCGAAACCGCATACGTCACCAACGACGACAACGCGCAATACGCAGTCGGTTTGAAGTTCAACGAAGAGGGCACGAAAGCGTTCTCGGATATGACTTCCGACAACGTGGGCAGCACTTCGTATATCTACATCAACGGCGAACTTTACACCCAAGTCACCATCAACAGTGCAATCACCAACGGGTCCGCAATCATCACCAACTCCGGCGGTTACACCTACGAGGAAGCAAAAGATTTCGCAACTCGTTTGCAATCGGGTACGTTCGGCGTTACGATTGAACAAAGCGAACTCCGTTCCGTTTCTCCGACTCTCGGTGATAACGCCCTCAAAAATGCCCTCATCGCAGGCGCAATCGGCGTAGGCATCATCATGATATTCCTCGCCCTCGTCTATCGCGGTATGGGTATTGCGGCGGACATCGCACTTTGCGTTTATATTGTTTTGTTGCTCTGGTTCTGCGCAGTCCTTCCGTGGGTACAACTTACCCTCCCGGGCATCGCGGGTATCGTCCTCTCCATAGGTATGGCAGTCGACGGCAACGTCATCATCTTTGAAAGAATACGCGAAGAATATCGCGATACTTCGAAACCCATTCAGACTTCCGTCAAGACCGGCTTCAAACGTTCCCTCGCGGCAATCATCGACGGCAACGTCACCACCATCATCGGCGCGGTCGTTCTTTGGATAGTCGGCTCCGCATCCATTCAAGGCTTTGCGGTCACGCTGTTCATCGGTATCATTCTTTCTATGTTCTCGTCCTTGCTCGTCACGAGACTCATCCTCAACGCAATGCTTCCTTTGAGCGCGCACTGGGATAGAAAAGACAAGTCCATCAACGAGAAATTCTACGGCCTCAAGAGAGCCGAATCGGTAGAGGAGGGCAAGTAAGATGAAAAACAATAAATTGTTGTCCGCTTGGAACAGCCTTCCCATCTGCAAAAACTGGAAATACTGGATTATCGCACCTATCGTGATTTTGCTAGTCGCAATCGTCCTCGTTGCGGTGCTTTCGTCCTCCGTCGGCGTATCGAACGCATTCAATATCGGTATCGACTTCGAAGGCGGTACTCTCATCACCGTTACCCTCGGCCAAGACGCAATCGACAACTACGACGTCCACGTCAAGAACGTTACCGAAAAGGTGGAAAGTTTCGGCGTCGAAGTCAGTTACGTCCAACTCCAAGAGGCCGCCAATGTGAACGAAACCGCAATCTCTTTCCGTTATAAGAATATCAGTAGCAACGACGACGAAATCGCAGAACTCAACAATGCGATTATCAACGCCGTAGATATGGAACTCTATCCCGAAATGCCCGGCAACGTCACCTTCGACCAAATCGGTGCGACGGCGGCGCAAGACTTGCTCTCCAAATCGGGTATCGCGCTTGCGGTTTCCATGGCGCTCATCCTTATCTATATCATCATCAGATTTACCCCTGCAAGCGGTCTTGCGGCAGTCCTTGCACTTGTGCACGACGTCATCATAATGTTCTGTCTCACCGTTATTTGCAGAATACAAATCAACTCGTCTTTCGTAGCGGCGGTTATCACGATAGTTGCGTACTCCATCAACAACACGATTATCATCTTCGACCGTTGCCGTGAGAATATCAAACCTTTCAAAGGTCAAAAGGATATTCCTTACGAGGCAATCGGCGATGCGTCCATCAAAGAGAATATGCGCAGAAGTTTGTTCACGACTTTCACCACGATGGTTACCGTCATCTTCCTCGCAATTCTCGGAAGCGACTCTATTCGCGAATTCTGCGTGCCTATCATCCTCGGCTTGATAGCGGGTATGTATTCCTCCGTCTTGCTTGCAACTCCTATGTGGTGCGGTCTCAGCCGTGCATTCGACAAGGTGAAAGCAAAACGCCATGCCGGTGAAGTCAGTTACGACCACTTGAAGTCCGACGAAGAAGAGGACGACACCGTATTCAAGGGAGAGGCAGATCCCTATTCCTACGACGACCTCGGCGACGAACAAGTTCCCGCAAAAGAGCCTAACAAGGAAAAGAAGAAAAACAACACAATCTATAAGTATTCCAAAAAGAATACCACGTTCAAAAACAAGAAATAATCTTGTAAATATGGCTACCTCCGCCTTTCGCGGGGGTAGTTTTATAATCGAAACGCCTAAATGGGCGAGGAAAAGGAAATGAACGAAATCTCTCTCACTCGCGAATACGTTGAATTTGCAAAAGAACTCGGAATATCCGAGAACTTTATGCGTATTTTGCTTATGCGCGGGATAACAAAAGAAAATGCGCGTTCGTTTTTGCACCCGTCCTTTGACGATATGGTCTCGCCGTTCTCGATAAAGGGGATGAAAGAAGCGTCGGATAGGCTCAAAAAAGCGATAGATAACCGCGAAAAAGTGCTCATATTCGGGGACTACGACTGCGACGGTATCGGTGCGGTGTCCATTCTGACGCTGTACCTCAGAGATAAACTTGACGTCAAGTATTTCATTCCGAACCGCATAACCGACGGCTACGGAATGACCGTGGACGCACTCAAAGGTATCGTGTCCAAGCGCAGACCTAACCTTGTCATCACCGTCGACTGCGGTATAACCTCCGTCGACGAAGTCAAATACCTCAAAAACGAAGGTATCGACGTCATCGTCACCGATCACCACGAACCGCAAGAGGAGTTGCCCGATTGCATCATCGTAGATCCCAAAGTGGAAAAGACGGGCTTTTACGATTTTTGCGGGGCGGGAGTCGCACTCAAACTCGTCGAGGCTATGGCGGGCAGAGAGGAAATGAAAAAATATCTCGATATAGCATCCGTTTCCACGATTGCGGACGTCGTTCCTTTGCTCGGCGACAACAGAGTCATCGCATATTACGGACTGAAACAGATTGCTTCCTCTCCGAGAAAGGGGATAAAAGCCTTGCTCGGCGCCGAAAAACTGACCTCTCACGACGTAATGTTCCACTTGGCGCCGAGAATTAATGCGGCGGGCAGAATATCGAATGCGATGAAAGCGGTGGATATTTTTCTCGAAGACGACATTTTCGTTTTGCGCGCCCTTGCCGACGAACTCGACAGAGACAACCAACAAAGACAAAACATTTGCGAAAACGTCGTAAACGAGGCGAAAGCAATGCTCAAAGGCGTCGATTTCAACCGTATGGGCATAATTATCCTTGCGGGAGAAAACTGGGAAACGGGCGTGCTCGGCATAGCGGCGGCAAGACTCGTAGAGGAGTTTAAGTTCCCGACCATACTTTTCTCGAAAAACGACGGCGTACTAAAAGGCTCCGCGCGCTCGATTAAGGCGGTCAATATTTTTGAAACGCTATCCGAGTTTTCGGATTTGTATGTAAGTTACGGCGGACATTCGCAGGCTGCCGGTATCACTATCGAGGAGAAGAATTTCGACGAATTCGTTGAAAAGATGAACGCGTCTATCCTCAAAACTTGCTCGGCGGAGGAGTTCCTTCCCAAGTTCGAGTACGATATGGAACTGGACGTAAACGACGACGTACTTTCCTTTGCAAAGGAGTTGCAACTCCTCGAACCTACCGGCTACGGCAATCCCCAACCCACCTTTATGATGAGGGGCAGGGATTTTAACTTTGAAATAATCGGGCTAACCAAGCACGTGAAGAGTAGCCTTAAAAATATCGAACTCATCGGGTTCAATAAATTCAAATATTGTCTCGGTGCGACGAGAGGGGACGTTGAAGTCAACTTCAATCTCGGCGTGAACGTGTACCAAAACAGGCAATACGCGCAAGGCATCATCCGCACTTTCAAGGCAAACAGCGTCGAAATCGGAGAACAGGAATGCAGAACTGTCAACGTCCATCATCTCGAACACGAGGGCGTGAGCAATCTCCCGAATATTTCGGACGAAGAAGTCGATAGAATGCTCGAAAAGCCTTTCGGGACGTTGTTCGTTTGTTTCAATCGAGCGGAGTACGATACCCTCGTATCTCGAAACGAAAACGTCAAAAAACTTCCCGTATTCGTCGCTACGTCGAGCGTGCTTAATCCTCTCAACTCGGTTTTGATTTGCCCCGCCGAAGTTTTCGATTTTTCGTACTATGAAAACGTCGTGTTTGCGGGCAGACCGTTCACGGACGGCTACAAAAAATACGTATCCGACGGCGGTGCGAAGTGCTACGAATACGGCGATTGCACCCCCATAGGCGTAAAAATTCCCGACGAGCACTTCAGAAACGTGTTCAAGGCGATGAGAAAACTCTCCCTCGACCATACGAGAGTTACGTCTATGAACAAGTTGTACGGAATGATAGCGAATCTCACGGGACTCAGTCTCGAAGTTATAGAAATATCTCTCAGAGTCCTCGAATATCTCGGCACCGTAACCATAGGCGCGCGAGGTCTTATAGAGGTGTCCAACGCAAAAACAGACCTTAGTAGGTCGGCGGTTTATAGGAACGTGAAGTGTTGATATGGAACTTTTGTTGAAATTACGTAAAGCATATCCCGAACAGTACGCCCAAATCAAAAAGGCGTACGAATTTGCGTCCGCCGCACATGAGGGACAAAAACGCAGTTCGGGAGAGGATTATTTCATCCATCCGTGCGCGGTTGCGGAGATACTTTGCGACTACGGATTCGATTCGTCATCCATTATCGCGGCGTTTTTGCACGACGTTCTCGAGGATACCGAGGTTACGGCGGAGCAGATTTCCGCGGAATTCGGCGACGAAATCCTCGAACTCGTCGAGGGCGTAACCAAACTCGACAAACTCCAATTCAACAACAGAGAAGAGGCGCAGGCGGAGAACTTCCGCAAACTCTTTATGGCTCTTGCAAAAGACCTCAGAGTTATCATCATCAAACTTGCGGACAGATTGCACAATATGCGCTCTCTCGAATTCGTTCCGCCCGAAAAGCAGAAATATAAATCCCAAGAAACCCTCGATATATACGCACCTCTTGCGGGACGTCTCGGTATTTCTTTCTTCAAGTGCGAACTCGAAGATATAGCGATGAAGTACCTCTATCCCGAGGAATACGCATATATCGACTCCAAAATCACCGCCAAACACGCCGAAAGGCAAGGTTTCCTCGACCAGGTTTGCGCCGAAATCAAAGAGAAAATGCTCGAACTCGGCATAAAAGGGGAAATCAACGGCAGACCTAAACATTACTATTCCATCTACAAAAAGATGAAATATAACGGCATCGATATAGACCAAGTATACGACCTTCTTGCCGTCAGAATCATCGTCGGCGACGTCAAAGATTGCTATACCATGCTTGGCGAAGTGCACACCCTTTGGAAACCTATGCCGGGTAGATTCAAGGATTATATTGCAATGCCCAAGGTGAATAACTATCAATCCTTGCATACCACCGTTGTTACGCAGTTCAACGAAACGTTTGAAATTCAAATCCGCACCGTCGAAATGCACAAGATTGCCGAGTACGGCATCGCCGCTCACTGGCAGTATAAAGAGGGTAGGACGACTTCGAGTACCGATCTCGACGACAAAGTCAGATGGCTACGAGAAGTTATGGACGCCGAAAAGGATATAAACGGCGCAAGAGAGTTCATGGACGCGATAAAAATCAACGTTTTCGATGACGAAGTTTTCGTGTTCACGCCGAAGGGCGACGTGTACGACTTGCCCGTGAACTCCACGCCCGTAGACCTTGCATATAAAATTCACTCCGAAGTGGGCAACCATTGCGTAGGCGCAAAGGTGAACAAGAAAATGGTGACTCTGTCCACCAAACTCAAAACGGGAGATATAGTCGAACTACTCACCCAATCCAACGGAAAACCCAACCTCGATTGGCTAAAATTCGTCCGCACCGCGGGCGCGCGCTCGCGCATACGCGCTTTCCTCAAAAAAGAGCAAAAGGACGAAAACGTCAGAAGAGGCAAGGATATGCTCGAAAAGGAAGCGAGAAGAAAAGGTTTTTCGCTATCCGAATTGCTTGCAGTCGATGCGTTTGAGTCCATTTTGCAACGTCTTTCGTTGAACGGCGAAGAGGATATGTACGCAAACGTCGGTTTCGGCGGGCTCGGCACCGCGCAAGTCCTCTCGAAACTCATTGAAGCGTATAGAAAAGAGCATCCGATTTCTCTCATCGAAGTTCCCGTTTCTCCCGAAAAGAAGATGACGGCGCACTCGAAGAGCGGTGTTCTCGTGGACGGCGACGCAAACTTCCAAGTGCATATGGCGCATTGCTGTTCACCCGTCCCCGGTGACGATATAGTCGGATACATTTCGAGGGGCAGAGGAGTTTCCATACACCGCAAGGATTGCCCGAACGTTGCAAATCTCGGCAACGAGAGACTGATTGCGGCAAGTTGGGATACCAACGGTGCTGAAGAATACAGCGCAACCTTCAAGGTGATTTCCGAAGATATTCCCGGACTGCTTGCCCAGATGACCGCTTTTATCGCAAGTGCAAAGATGACGATTACCGGGGCGAATATCAAGACGGATACCACGAAATGCACCGCCGAAACGGTCATGTCCGTGCTTATCAAAAAAGCGGACGACCTTGACGACGTAATCAAGAAAATTTCCGCACTGAAAGGCGTTATCGAGGTGCGTAGATGAATGTGACAACAATCGTCGTAGGACCTCTCGATACGAATTGCTACCTACTCTCCGAAAACGGGAACGGAATAGTGATAGATGCGGGATTTGAAGCGGATAGAATACTCGAAACCGCAAAAAATCTGAACGTAAAAATCACTTCGATTTTGCTCACTCACGGTCACTACGACCACGTCGGAGCAGTCGCCGAACTCGTGCGAAAAACGGGCGCTAAGACGTATATCTCCGAAAAAGATTTCGCCCTTGCAAACTCCTACAAAAACTTGGGTTTTTCCTTCGGATGCGTCACCGAAAAATTCGATGCCGACGTACTTGTTTCGGAGGGAGAATACGACGTGGACGGAATGCCCGTGCAGGTGATTGAAACTCCCGGTCATACCGAGGGCGGAGTGTGTTATATAATAGACGACGCACTTTTTTCGGGGGACACGTTGTTCAACTGCTCCTACGGCAGAACGGATTTTCCGACGGGGGATTACGGTGCGCTGAAAAAATCAATAACGGAAAAACTCTTCGGTTTAGACCGAGATATGAAAGTATATACGGGACACGGAGCCCCGACCGAACTTTTCAAAGAGAAGAGAACGAACCCTATAAACTTTGACTGACGTATGATAAAATTCTCTTGCCCAAACGAAAATTATTTCAACGACCTTATGGAACTCGTTCGCGCGTTTGAACAGCGCACGGACGAAGATTTTTCTATCGACGTAGACTACCTCAACAAAGGTGACGAACTCGTCGTCAAGGTGAAAACGGACAAGTTCCCGAACTTTGAAAAAACTTTCCGCTATCCGTTTTCGGCAAGAGACGAAATGGAGAAAAAACGCCTTGAAAAGCGGTATCTAAAAGAGTCGATTTATGGAACGATAGTCTTTTTGACGGGGATAAATTTGCCTTACGGTTGTCTTACGGGTATACGTCCCACGAAACTTTTCGTCGAACTCGGAGACGAGGCGGACGAGAAGTTTAGAAAAGAGTTTTCGGTGTCTCCCAAAAAGGCGGATTTGATTGAGAAAATCGTAGAGGTGCAACTCCCTTTGCGTAACCGAGACGAAAACACTTGCGACGTGTTCGTATTCATACCGTTTTGTCCGACGAGATGCGCGTATTGCTCCTTTGTCTCAGTCCCCATCGACAAGCAAAAGAAACTCATCGAACCCTACGTCGAGTGTTTGCTCAAAGAACTTGAATTTGCGAAAGAAGTCGTTAGAATACGGAATATTAAGGTGCGAACGGTATATATCGGCGGGGGCACGCCTACTTCGATACCCGTCGAACATCTCGACAAAATACTCGCGTCCTGCGACGATTTCGACGTGGACGAATTTACTGTAGAGGCGGGACGTCCGGACACTATGAGCGCAACGGTAATCCGCACGTTGAAATCACACAAAGTGACAAGAATTTCGGTGAATCCGCAAACTTTCAACGACAAAACCCTCGAACTTATAGGCAGAAAGCATACATCCGCTGAGGTGGAGAAAGTGTTCAAACATGTCAAAAATCTCTTCGACGTCAATATGGATTTGATTGCGATGCTCCCGGGTGAGACCGCCGAGGATTTCAAACGTTCGGTGGATAAGGCGGTGGAGTTGTCTCCCGAAAACGTCACCGTGCATACTCTCTATCTCAAAAAAGGTTCCTCGCTGAAAGTGGACGGCTACCGTTCTACGGACAACGATACCGCGGAAGAAATGGTCGATTACGCTTATCGCCGTCTCACCGAAAGCGGATACGAGCCGTACTATATGTATCGCCAAAAATACACGAGCGGGAACCTCGAAAACGTCGGTTACGCAAAGCCCGATAAGGCGTGCGTCTACAATATCGACATAATGGAGGAGGACACGTCCATAATCGCCGTCGGCGCAAACGCAATTTCCAAAAAGTGGACGAAATCCATAAATCTGATCGAGCGAAACGCAAATTACAAAGAGCCTCTCGAATACGTCAAGAACTTCGATACGGTCATGGCGAAGCAACGCGCGTTCTGGCTCGGAAAATAAATTTTGAAATTTGCCCGAAAGTGGTCGATTTCGTTTTACAAAATTTTTTTTATGTGATAATATAACTACCGTACTTTGTACAAGGTTAGGATAATCTCCAAATCCCTACGTTGTTCAAAGCGAATCACTTATCCAACGAAGGAGGCTAAACAATGGATAAAGCAACGAAACAA
>CAZLVK010000018.1:0-27957 GCA_964563025.1 uncultured Bacteroidaceae bacterium
GTCTGAAAGCGAGACGACCGATTCTGCCGAATCCGTTGATAGCAACTCTAACGTTATTTGCCATTATTTATTCCTCCAAAAGGTGTTTTTTCAAATTCACAATATATATTGTGCAAATTTCGCTTAGTATTTTACACACATTCGACGAAATTAGCAAGCAAATTGCGCCCCTTTTTTGCGGATACGGGAAATTATATGCGAACGATATTACGTTTCGGTGTCTATAAATGTGCGCACGAGTATGCAACGCGCGGAATCAAGGCATATTGACACGGCAAAATAAATATGATATATTTATTGAGATAATAAGAGGTAAATATGACAACGATTTTGTCCTCATTCAACTTTGCAATCATAGATTGCAATTCGGATATTCTCAACTGGGTTATTCGCATACTCATCGCGTGCGTGTGCGGTTTTGCCATAGGCTTCGAGAGAAAAAGCAGGTCCAAAGAGGCTGGCATCAGAACGCACTCTATCGTATGTATGGCGGCGTGCATCATAATGATAGTGTCCAAGTACGGTTTTTCTGACACGGGCGCTGTGGACTACGAGCGTATCGCGGCGCAAGTCGTCAGCGGTATCGGTTTTCTCGGCGCCGGCATAATCTTCTACAAACACGACTTCTTGCACGGACTCACGACGGCGGCGGGGGTATGGGCTACCGCGGGTATCGGACTTGCCATCGGTGCGGGGATGATTTTCGTGGGACTCATCGCGACGGCGGCTCTCGTGCTGTTGCAAGTTTTGCTTCACTTCCCGTGGAAATTCCTCAAAGGCAATATGGTCCACGTCATCAGGCTCAACGTCAAACTCGACGACGACGGGGTGGTGGACAAGATAAACGAACTCTTCTCGGTCAAGAAAATTTTGCAATTCAAGACCAAAAACGAGGACGACGACAAAATTATTGGCATTATCGAACTTGTGACCGAAAAGGACTTCACCGCAAACGAAATCCTCGAAATCACCAAAAACAACAAATTCATCAACACGGTCGAAAAAATCGACGAACTCTAAATACGGACGGCGCTCATACGGGTGCCGTTTTCTTTGCGGTTCTCGCGTGCTCGTTTTGGCGAAAAAAGGCGCCCGATTTTTTTCGGTGCTTAAATTGTTTACTTTTTTCGAGATATGTAGTACAATGACCTCAATAAATTATCGGAGGACAAAAAGGTTATGCCATTGGTAACAACAACCGAAATGTTCAAAAAGGCGTACGCCGGCGGTTATGCAATCGGCGCATTCAACGTCAACAATATGGAAATCATTCAAGGTATCGTCGAGGCGGCACAAGAAGAACAAGCACCCCTTATTCTTCAAGTTTCGTCCGGTGCGAGAAAGTACGCAAACACCACCTATCTCACGAAGATGGTCGAAGCGGCTGTCGAAACGAGCGGTCTTCCTATCTGCTTGCACCTCGACCACGGCGATTCTTTCGCACTCTGCAAAGACTGCGTTGACAGCGGTTTCACTTCCGTTATGATCGATGCAAGCGCGCATCCGTTTGCGGAAAACATCTCCATCACCAAACAAGTCGTGGAATACGCACACGATCACGGCGTAGTGGTCGAAGCGGAACTCGGCAAACTCGCGGGTATCGAAGACGACGTCAACGTTTCTGCAAAGGATGCAAGTTACACCGATCCCGACCAAGTCCAAGAATTCGTCGAAAAGACCGGCGTGGACAGCCTTGCAATCGCAATCGGCACCTCCCACGGCGCATTCAAATTCAAAGGTCAACCTCAACTTCGTTTTGACATTCTCCAAGAAGTCGCAAATCGTCTTCCCGGATTCCCCATCGTTCTTCACGGCGCGTCCAGCGTTCCTCAAGAATACGTCAAAATCATCAACCAATACGGCGGCAGCATGCCCGGCGCACAAGGCGTTCCCGAAGAAATGCTCCGTAAGGCGGCGGAAATGGCAGTCTGCAAAATCAATATCGACAGCGACCTCCGTCTTGCAGTCACCGCAACCGTTCGCGAACACTTCGCCCTCAATCCCTCTCATTTCGATCCCAGACAATATCTCGGACCGGCAAGAGAAGCAGTCAAGAAGATCGTCAAACACAAACTCGTGGACGTTCTCGGTTGCAACGGCAAAGCCTAATATAAGAAAAATCCAAACGGAAGGCACTCGAACGAGTGCCTTTTTTGTTGGCTTTTTAGCAAGCGATGACGGTACGCTTCCGCGAGATTCCCACGCTACGCTCGGAATGACAAAATGACAAAGGGAGTTGTATTGCCTACGGCAGTTATATTTTGCTTCGCAAAGTGATATTGCTACGCAGTTATATTTCGACTTTATCGGAGTTATATTTGCCTACGGCAAGTTTAGCGGTTCCTTTCCAGGAGATTGCCACGCAACTCTGTTGCTCGCAATGACAATCGGGTGCGGGTGTCCCGCCCTTAAAAGGGGACGCGGGTACAAAGTACCCCTTGGGGGCAACTCATGCATGGTTTTGATGCTTGCCGTCAAAACTTGCCCCGTCCCCAAGTAGAAAAAAAATATATTTTGCTATCGCAAAGTGATATTGCCTTACGGCAGTTAAGTGGTACGCTTCCGCGAGATTCCCACGCTACGCTCGGAATGACAGATAAAAGCAAGTGTAAACTCATATTGTCATTCCGAGCAACACATAGGGGTATCCCCACCGTGAAAATAAGCCAACGGAAGTACAAATTTGTGCTTTGTTGGTATTAGGCATAGGTTTTTGCAAGAAGGCGATATAACTTTTAACCGTCGTCGCAATTTTTTATGTGGATAACTCAAAAGGGTATTGACATTTTTCGGGGGGGGGGTAGAATGAATTATCAACATATGGAGGAACAAAGATGAAAAGAAAAAGTATTTTGTTCATTGTATCAATAGTTCTCGTTTTGACGCTTGTTTTCGCACTCGTTGCGTGCAACGACGACAAAAAAGAAGACGACGATTTGTTGCCGACGATTACCCTCACCGAGGATATGTCGCTTGACGAAATCAAAGCCGTGCTTAAAGACGTGAAAAATTATAAAGTTAATATTTCCGATTACTATTTGTACTATTACTGGGAAAACGGATATTGCGGTACAATCATAAATGAGGCAGTCGGCAAATATGGCTCGATGTATAGTTGTGTGTTTGACGGTGCAAAGTATTATGATTTTGAATATGACGGAGAGGAGTATTCCTACGAGATGACCGATTACAGCGGATACGATTACAAGGTTCATGACAACATTGCAACGGCGTATCTTGAAAGCATATTTGATATGGCGATAGAGGATGAATTTCCGATTTCGGTTGAGGATAATAAATTAATGATCAACGGTTACATTTACTATGATTTCAACAAAACCGAGCCGATGATTCCCGAAGTATATGCCGATTACAAATCCTTGTCGGAAAATGCACCGATAACCGCAGAATATGAAATCTCGGAAGACGGTAATAGTTGTGTTTTTGTTGATATAGAAAACGGATACCTTTTGAAATCATACGAAATTCCGTCTCAATATAACGGAAAGGACGTGGTTGGAATCATGTCTTGTAATTTTGTCAATTTGGAAAAACTTACTTTACCGAATACAATCATCTACATTTTTGATTTAGATTGCGATGAATTGAAGGAAATCCATTTCAACGGGACGAAAGAAGAATGGAATTCAATATATAAATTCGGTGGTTCTCTTTTAGGCAGTTGGGACGAAACCCTTCCCGACGATTACACGATTTATTGCACGGACGGAACTATAACGAAGGGTGAATAGCAACGTGTCAAAAACAATAAAAATCCCGACTTCGGTCGGGATTTTTTTGTTGGTTTCAATAATCTAATCGGCTATATTTCGGTAGAGCCTAAGAATTTGCCTTCTTTCCATTTCCCTATGTAAGTGAGACCTCTGCGACTGCATCTTCCGTCCCCATCGAATAAACCGTTTTTGAATTCGCCTTTATACTCAAATCCGTCCTCGCCCGATTCGAGCAAATATCCCTCGCCGTCATATTTGAAATTCTTGAAATCACCTTTGTAGGAGACGGTTTTCCCTTGTTGAGTCTTAAAGCCTTCTTTCATGCATCTGCGGAATTCGGCGTTTTGATAATCACCGTACACAAGTTCGTCGTTTTCAAATTTGCCATAATAATAGTCGCCGTTCGCAAGATACAGTTTGCCGTATCCGTTGCGTTTGCCGTTTGCGATTTCGCCTTCATAGTAACTACCGTCGGGATAAGAGTATACAACCTTGCCGTCGCAGAGTTTTCCGTCTTTCCAAATGCCCTCGGTGACGAGTCCGTCCTTGCTATAAAGGGTGCCGGGGCCGTTCGCTTTGCTGTTCACGACTTCGCCTTCGTAACGGTCGCCGTTTTCAAATTGATAGGCTACGTATCCGTTCAAACCGCCTTCCACTGCGTCGCTGACGGTGAACCCGTCGAAATCTTCAATTTTTGCCATAAAAATACCCTCCCTAAGTTGATGACGATATTATAACACTTATTTCAAAAAAAGCAAGAGGCAGTTGCTTATGCGGCGAAGCCGTCGGCACATCACAAGGCACTTTACGCTGTGCCCTCTGTGAGGGATTTGATGCGACGAGCCTTGCTCCGTTTTCCCCTTCCGTGAAAATTGTGCCTAATCCAAACCAAGTTCAAATACGCACTACCGCTGGCTTATTTTCACGGTGGGGATACCCCTCTAAGGTGGTTCCTTTCCAGGAGATTGCCACGCAACTCCGTTGCTCGCAATGACAGTATGAGCGGGAGGTACAAGCACTCACTCTTTTGGAGACGGAACACGAGGCGCAACGCGCCGAGCAAGCGAGTGTTGAGCGGAGCCGTGTAGTACAAGCGACTGCGCACATTGGGTTCGCGTAGCGGTGCGCACAAAGCGCAGTGGCATAACGAGGAACGTTCACTTGCGCGAAACCGAGTGTTGTCCCCCGCGCAAGCGGTCGACGTGGGTTCCCCGTAGAGGGGGAACGTCGAGTGGGAAAACGCGTGAGGAAAGGGGAAATTTAGATTAGAGTACAAGCACTCCGCTTATTTCGCCCTCAAAACCGACAGGTGTATGACTAATTATCAAAAGCGTATTGCTTTTTGTGGACAAAGAGGGAGTTTGGTGTTAAAATGGATTAGAATAAATATTCTAATCGTTACGGAGGGCATATGTCTAACGCGACTATTATTGCGGTTGCGGGAAAGGGCGGTGTCGGAAAGACCAGCCTTGCGGCGACTATCGTGCGCGTTCTCGTGGACAATTTCAAGGACAAAAAGATTCTCGCAATCGACGCGGATCCCGCAGTCGGGCTTTCTACCGCGCTCGGAGTGGATGTAAAGCACACCATCGACGATATTCGCAAGGATATTATCGAAAACGTCGAGGACGGCAATTCGAAGCAAGCAATCGAAATTCTCGGAGAGGCGCGTTATCGTTTGTTCGACGCAATGGTCGAAAAGGACGGCTATGCCTTTATCGCGGTCGGTCGTCCCGAATCCGCGGGTTGCTATTGCAAAATCAATTCCTATCTCAAAGATGTCATCAGCATATTGTCCGACGAATTCGACTACGTCGTTATCGACGGTGAGGCGGGTATCGAACAAATCAACCGTCGCGTTATGGAAAAGGTGTCTCACCTTATCCTTGTGACCGACCAGTCCAAAAAGGGCAGAGACGTCTGCAAGACCATCAAAAAAGTCGCGGACGAACTCGTCATGTATCGCGAAATCGGCATAATCGTCAATCGCGTCAGCGACGAAGAGGCGGTGCGCTCCCTCGATTACGACGGCGTGCGACTCCTCGCAACCGTCGGGGACGATAAAAACCTCGCGTCCTTCGACCTCAAAGGCGAAAACGTCTTTGAACTTCCCGAAAATTCAAAAGTAGTAGAGGGAGTCGTGACTGCGCTCACCGCGCTTAACGTCATCGGCTAACTCGATTATATTAGGAGAGAAATATGAGAGACCTGAAACACCTGCTTTATTTTGAAAACCTCTTGCAAGAAGCCAACAACGACCTCGTCAAGCAAGCGGTTGAAAAAGACGGCAAACTCGCACTCGGTTACACCTGTTATCACGTGCCCGAAGTTCTTCTCAATCTCGACAATTGCGTCAGCATAAGATTGCGTGCGCCTCGCACGGGTTCGGTTGACATTGCAACGTACTATCTCAGTCCGTTCATTTGCGGATACGCAAAGGCAATGCTCGAACGCGGTATCGAAGGCGGTTACAATTTCTTGTCCGCGCTTTTCTCGGGTGAGACCTGCTCGGAAATGAACAGAGCCGTCGAACACTACGAACTTATGCGCCTCGTCGACAACGACAAGTTCTTCATCAGTCTGTTCGATATGCCTTTCAAGACCAATCAACATTGCCTTGAAAGTTACGTCAAACAACTCCGCTTGAAAGTTCTCGACAAGTTGAAAGACGTATACGGCGTGGATACGTCCGACGACGCAATTCGTAAGGCAGTCGAACTTCACAACAGAGTTTGCAGAGCGATTACCGCTATCGGCGAATTCCGCAAGGAAGAAAATCCGCGTATTACGGGTTACGAATTCCACGTGCTTTGCCTCGTCAGTTATTGCTGTCCGAAGTATCTCATCGTGGACAAACTCGAGGAAACTCTCGAGGAAATCAAAACGCGTGAACCCGACCAAAAGAAGTTCTACAGAGCGAGAATAGTCGTCGTCGGAAGCGAAATCGACGATCCCGACTTCACCAAACTCTTCGAGGACAGCGGTGCGTACGTCGTCGCGGACAGATATTGTTTCGGTTCCCTCCCCGGAAGAGAGGAAATTATCCTCAACGACACCGAGGACGTCCTCACTCAAATTTGCCGTCACTATATGAAGACCGCGCAATGCCCGAGATATATGGAACACGAAAAAGTCGAGGGTAGACGGGAATTCGTCAAGCACCTCGTGGAAGAATACCACGCGGACGGCGTCGTTTACGAGCAACTCAAATTCTGCGAATATTGGGGTTACGAGCGCGCACTTGCGTCGCATATCATGGTCAACGAGTTCGGCATTCCGTCCATCGCAATCGACCGTCAATATACCGCCAGCGCATCGGGACAACTTCGTACGCGTATTCAAGCGTTCGTCGAAAGTCTCGAAATCAAAAATATCCAAAAATCCAAAAAGGAGAAGAAGTAACCTATGGCTAAGAAAAAATACGGTGGTTACAAAAATCTTCACGAGGACAAGACGGGACTTCTTAAACACCGCGAATGGCGCGGAGTCAAGGACACTCTCGTGGACTACTACAGATGGCTTGTCACTTGGAAAGATATGATAGTGATGATTCTCAAAAACCCTGTCGCAGTCGTGAAAGGGTTGTGGAAATACCGTTGGATGGCGTCTTATCTTGCCACTCCCGCGTTCGTAGATCGTCACACCGAGGGTTTGCGCGGACCGCAACTTCTCATGACGCATCTTCACTTCAATATGATCGTCAAGCACGCAACCGGGCTTATCCTTACCGCGTTCGAGTGCGACGAGAAGATGTTTCCCAACAATAAAAAGAGCAAAAAACTCATCTGCATCGACGAACTTATCCCCGTGGAATTCGGCGCAGGTTTCCCCGGCTACAAAGTCTATCCCATGCAGACTATGCCCATCTTCCTTTCGAGTATGGTCGACCAACTCATCACCCCGCCGTACCTCGACGCAATCGAGAGTTTCGGCGTGCCCGCGGACGTTTGTCCTCTTCCCAGCGCAGAGGCGGGCGTAGCGGTCGAGGACGACTATCCCAAACTCGGCAAATGCATGATTACTTGCAATATGCCTTGCGACGGCTCGATTATGACCTCTACCTTCCAGGACAGATACTTCAAACTGCCCACTCACGTTTACAACGTGCCTTTGAGATATAAGGGCGACGACGTGCAAGAGTACGCAGTCGAGGAAATCAAAGAACTCATCAAGTTCGTCGAGGAGCAAACCGGTCAAAAATTCGATTGGGATTCCTTCATCTCCGCGCTTGAACAATACAACAAGCAACTCGATTACGAGATGCAAAAATGGGAAGTCAACAAGACCAATTATCCGCAAATGACGGGCGCGACTTTCTGGCTGTATAGAATTTATTATTACCACCTCTCGGGCGGTTTCGACAAACGCTTCCTCAAAGTGGATAAGAAAGTCAACAAGATTATGACGAAAGCCTACGAGAAGAAGACTCCCGTCAGCAAGGAAATGCGCCATAGAGCAATCGTGTGGAGTTGCCCTGCAAACTACTACACGTCCCTCGCAAACTGGCTCGAAAACTGCTGGGGTATCAACGTCGTTATGGATATGGAAACTATGATTTCCTACCTCAAATTCCGCACGGATACTCACGAGCACGCCCTCGAAGACCTCGCGAAGACCTATCAACGCGCCACTATGCGTACTCACACCAAGGGCGGTTATCAAAACGTTCTCGACGAGTGCTGGAGAGTGGTCGAAGAATATAATATCGATACCGTTATCATGTACGACCAAATCTCGTGTAAGGGTATGGACGGTTTGGTCGGTATTTTCGACGATCAGGCAAGAGAAAAGGGCGTCAACTTCATTTGGGTGCAACAAGACCTTATGGACCCCAGAACCATCTCTCGTCGCGATATGCGTGAGCAAATCAACAAATATATGCAAACCGTTCTTCAAGAGAAGCCTCTTGACGAAAGCATGCTCGACTTCGACGATTCAGAAGCCTGGTAAAATAAATTTTTTGGAGGAAATAATATGAAATATTTCGGTGGCTGTGACGTAGGTTCGACCTATACGAAAGCAATAATTCTCGACGAGAACGGCAAAATACTTGCCGATACGACGATAAAAAGCAAAATCAATGCGGCTCAATCCGCAGACGCCGCTATGGCGGAAGTAGTAAGAAAAGTCCCCGCTCTCGGCGGTGATGTCAAAAACCTCGACTATCTCGTGGGCACCGGCTACGGCAGAAACAAAGTCGCAACCGCAGACGAGAATATCTCCGAGATTTCTTGCCACGCAATGGGCGTTCACGTGTCCGACCCGTCCGTCAAGGCGATTATCGATATCGGCGGTCAAGACATCAAGGGTATCGCAATCGACACCGACGGCACCGTCAAAAACTTCGCGATGAACGATAAGTGCGCGGCGGGTACCGGTAGATTTTTCGAGGCGATGGCGCGTTCGTTTGAAATGTCTTTGAGCGACTTTTCCAAACTCTCCTTGAAGGCAAAGAGCGTCATCCCCATCTCGGCACAATGCACCGTTTTCGCAGAGTCCGAAGTCATTTCCCTTGTCGGAGAGGGCAAGCCTATGGACGAAATTGCGGCGGGTATCGAAATGTCTGTTGCAAAGAGATGCTTCGTTATGGCGAAGAAAGCGGGCGCAACCGACAGCATTACCTTGTCCGGCGGATGCGCGAAAAACGACGGACTTAAACAAGCAATCGAACAAGTCCTTAAAATCAAAGTCATCGACTTGCCCATCGACCCTCAACTTATGGGTGCGCTCGGCGCGGCGGAGTACGCAAGACAAAAAGGATTGGCGAGAGCCTAACCTTAGGAGGTAAAGACTTATGCTTTGGTGGCAAATTCTTTTGATAGTGATAGGCGCGCTTTTGGGTGCGGGATTGCTCCTTTTTGCGCTCACGTTCACTCTTTATTGGTTCAACCTCGATATGAAAGTCATTCATTGGTTCTACGGAAAAATGAAGACGCATTACGACAACATTGACCGCGACAGAAAGATATGATTGATTTTTTTGACGCGTATATCGAAAAAACGCAAAACCTTTTGGACGGCAAGCCGTCCGAAAGGTTTGCTTATAATCCGAGAAATACGGCGAAAGTTTCTCCGAGAAGCGAACTCGTCCTTTTGCGAGATATGGCTTACGAACTCGGCGGAAGCGATTTGGGTTGCGTAGGATTTTCTCTCGTGTCCTCGACCGCGACGTTTGAAAGCGAAACCGTCGTCGTAGGACGCGACCTCGACAAGATTAAATCCGACGTGCCTTTTGCAAAAATCGTGCTCTTCGCAGTCGACGACTTTTCGGGGGACGAGCAAACTCTCTTCAACGAAATCAAAGACCTCGAACACGCAAAGTATAAACTGAACGTAGAGGGCTTTATGTCGCGAGCGTCCTCTATGAACCATCGAGAGCAAGTCAGAGTGTCTAAACAAGCCCTCAAAGACGGCTTGACGTTTGAGAGAGTAGGCAATGCGTTAATCCGCGAATACCTCAAAGAAAAGGGCGTCAAAGCCGTCAAAATAATCTTCGCGACGGATGCGGGCGTTTGCTATGACGAACTTACCAAAATCGCAGAAAAGGCCTCGGACATTCTCGACGCGTTCAACCATATGTACGACAACCTTATGGTGGATTGCAAGTCCTGCAATTTGAAAGCGATATGCGACGAAGTCGAGGGTATGCGCGAACTTCATTTCAAGTCCGTACAAAAGAAAAAGAAGTAGCCTATCGCTAACGGAATTAGGCAAGTATTTTAATCAAGGAACCTAAAATGAAAACCGCCTTGCAATAGGCGGTTTTAGTTTATAGTTTACGAGGTTTGTGCCGTGTAAAAACGATGTAAATTGCATGATCTGTGGTTTAAGTTTATGTTTTTTGTGTGTTAAACTCGCTATTTTGTGATATTAGGGTTGTTTTTCAGAAGATACAACACGCCCAGTCCCGAAAAACTCGGCCAGTATGTGTCGCACTCGAGGGCGTCTTTGAAAACCTTTTTCGCAAGAGTGTTTTCCCCTTTCATAAGGTAGTAGTGGTACAGCCCGAAAAGGTACATTATTCTCGTCAAGTCGTTACGCTTGGATTCCTCTTCTTGCTCTTTCGGCGTCTTGTCTATGAATAGGCGTACGGCAAGGTCGTATCCTACGTGATGACTGATTTCGTCGTTGAGATATAGGGCGGTGCCGTCCGCCACGTCGTCGCCTAATTGCACGAGGCAGAGGATATACCAATAAAGAGTCGCGATATACATTTCGGGATTTCCCTTTGCAAATCCGAAAGTTTTTTCAAGGGCGGTTTTCGCGCTTGCATAATCCCCTTTATAGAAATAGCAAAGACTTATGCGATAATTTATATCGAGAAGGTCGTAGCCGCGTTTTTCAAGGTCGAGGAAAGCGTCGAGAGATTTTTCCGCTTGTCCCGTAGACATATAGCGCATTGCAAGAATCCTTTTCGCACGATAACTTTCGGGCTCGATTTCGAGCGCTTTAAGGCAGCAGTCTATCGCCTCGCGATAGCGAAATTGCATGCATAGAGCGGACGCAAGTCCGAGCAACGTGTTTACGCTTTCGCAGTTTTTCGACAAGACGCTTCTTGCAAAAATTACGTCGTCGCTGTCGGGGACGGATTTTCCGTTTTCGAAAAATTCAATGTTGTAGCCGTTTTTGTTTTCGGCAAGATAAATCCTTTTTCCGCCCCGCAGGAGGGAGGAGCCTCCGCATTTACATTCACCGTTTCCGTCGCACATAGTTTACTCCTTGTATTGAGATATGACGTTTTTCTTCTCATCGAAGTATATCGATATGAAGTAGAAAGATATGGATAATATTATTATGCACGCGCAGGGCGCGAAGAGGTAGGCGTATGCGCCGTTTATGATTGCTCCTCTCGACCGCGCGAAGTTTATCATGACTCCCCAAGTGGGATAGTAGAGGTTGCCGAAGCCGAGGAAACTCAACGTTGATTCCATCATAATCGCGGAGTTTACGCCGAGTAACGCTCTGTGGACGACGACGTCTTTTAGGTTTGGAAGGACGTGTAGGACGGCGGTTCTAAATTTGCCGTAGCCGTACGTTTCGCATATTTCCACGAAAGGCTTTGTTTTTATGCTTGCGATTTTCGCCTTGACCGCTCTTGCCGTCCCCACCCAGCCAAAACATGCGATTAGCATAATAAGCCCTATATCGCTTCCGCCGATGAATGCGGACAGCACGATGACGACGATGAGTTTCGGGAAGACTGCAAAGACGTTGATAAGCCCGTTGAAAATCGTGCCGATAAATCCTTTTTTCTCCGCAAGAAAACCTATCAAAACGCCGAGAAGAAGGGATATTAGTCCTGCGGACACGCCGACGAGCAACGTATCTCTCGTGCCGTAGACGAGTTCGGTGAAAACGTCGTAACCGAGTGAATTAGTGCCGAGTATATGCTCGTCGCAAGGCTCGATCCAGGCACCGAAGGATTCCTTTCTGCCGTAGTCCGTGAATATGGACGGAGCGCACGTCGCAAGCACGAATACGAGAAGAAGAGCAACGCCTATTCCGAGAAATACTTTCTTTTTCATGCGCGTCCCTCCTTTCCCGCGGGGGTGATTGCGATACAAATCAAATCCGACAGCGCGATAGATAAAATCATCGCGAGGGAAGTGACGAAAAGTATGCCTTGCATAAGCGGATAATCGAGGGTGTAAACGGCGTCGTTTAGGAGCCTGCCTATGCCGTTAATCGAGAATATATTTTCCACGACGACGGAGCCCGCTATGCAACTTCCGACCGCCGTGCCTATCATCGTAATAAAGGGATGAGCAACGTTTTTGAGAATATACGACCGCTCTATTTTCCCGTCAGATAGTCCTCTTTCGGCGGCGTAACGCACGCTCCTGTCGTCGATAAAAAGTGCGGTCGAGTTGCGCACGATGAGATACCTTGACGGCGTGGAGCCGATTACGAGAGTGAGAACGGGCAAGACGAGATGATGAAGTCTATCGGCAAAATATGCCGAAGTCCCCGGAACAACGGCGGGGGAGGATAAACTCGACGATGGGAAGATTTTGTTTTCGAGTGCAAGCCAAATAAGCAAAAGAAGTCCTATCGCAAAGGACGGGACGGCGTTGAGTGCGATATTGAAAGTCGTGGAAACGCCGTCGAATACACCGTCTTTTTTGCGCCCTGCTTTGAGCCCCCAAAAGAGCCCGATAATTACGGATATAAAAATCGCGGGCAGGGTGATTTGAAGAGTATAACCGAGCCTTCCTAAAATCAAGTCGGACACGACGGCGTCTTTTTTGAAAGAGTAGCCGAGAGTGCCGTCGAATATCGATTCAAGATAGTAGCCGAATTGTTTCGACGTGCTCTCGTCAAGGTGCAGTGCGTGATAATAGTAATCGTATTTTTCCGCACTCATCTCCTCTTCGTCAAACCCCGTGAGATATGCAACGGGGTCGCCGGGGAGAAGACGGGGAAGGGCAAAATTCAAAACGAGCACGATTAAAAAACACGCGAAAGCAGTCGCAAGGACTTTCAACCCCTTGCGGATTTTTGCTTTCGTGCCCGAAGATAAGTTTTTGATTTTGCCGAGTAATTTCATTTGCCGTGTTTTGCTTGTGATTGCACAAACAAGAGTTTATACCTTTATTTCGTTATGCTAAACCAAAGGTTTGCGTTATTAAGCCCGTAGGTCGCGTCGATGACGATTCCGCCGAGAGAGGACGAGCGGGCATAGACCAAGCCGTCGCTGAAAAGAGAGATTACGGGAAGTTCGCCTGCGTAGAAGTCTTGAAGTCTTTCTGCCGCGGCGACGTAATCGTTCATGCTGCTTGCGCTTGAGAAGTCGTTGATAATCGTCGTCAATTCGTCGGAGTAAACTTCCGCACCGCCTTGCACTGCGTGATTACCATTGATATATTTTGCGCCCAAATCCGAAGAAACGCCGAATGCGGTGTATCCCATGATTGCACATTCCATGGTGATTTCGCCGTAGCCGTGGGAGCCTTCCGTTGCAAATTTATGGCTTGTTTTTTCGTTGTAGTGCGTGCCGTCGACCGCATCGAGAGTGACGCTAATGCCGAATGCGTCGAGGTCGGTTTTGACAAATTCCGCATAACTCACGTGTGTTTCTTTGCCCGAATTTACGGTGAGAGTGAGAGTTGCGGGGACACCGTCTTTCTTCCATACGCCGTTTTCTTTCGAGTAGCCCGCCGCAGTCATATATTCGCTCGCCTTATTTAGGTCTTTCGCAAGTTTGCCCGTTTCCTTATATCCTACGTGCGCGGAAGGTACGAAACTCTTATTGGGGGTGGAAGACGCTTCGCTGCCGAAATAGGTTTTGAATTTTTCGTAGTCGAGAGCATAGGATATTGCAAGACGCACGTTTTTGTCCGAGCCGAGCCCGTTTTTGTTGTTGAAAACAAGAATTGCGGGGCAGTTTTGCGCGGATGCAAATTCAAGCGTCACCGCGTCCGAATTTTTGAGCGCGGTTTGATAGTTTTTGGATACGCCGAGAGAATAATTCCACACGAAATCGAGTTCACCGTTTGAAAGGGCGGTGTACATGACGTCGTCGTTTGCATAGATTTTGTAAACGATAGTATCTACGTTAGGGGTTTCGGGATAGTATTCGTTTTGGACGAAAGTAAGGGAGGAGGACGCTTTGTCGAAATTCGAGAGGACGTAAGGTCCGCAAGAAACTCTCTTGTCTTCGGTTGTCAATTCTTCCGCGGATTTATCCTTGTAGATATGCATAGGACGGATGCGGAAAACCGCCATTTCGTCGAGTGCGGTCAATGTCGCTTTTTCTCTAACGAGAGAGACGCTCTTTTTGTCGGCGGAAAGGGTGTAACTTTCGTAAGTGCCTTTGATTTCATCCGTCGAGAAAGCGGGTTTTTCGGCAGTGCCTTCATAGCCGAGAGAGAAGACGATATCTTCCGCCGTGACGGGGGTGCCGTCCGACCAAGTAAGACCGTTTTTCACCGTGAGAGTCCAACTCTTGAAATCCGCAGTTTCGTAGGAAACCGCAAGGGGAGAATATTCACCGTTTGCGGATTTCGACACGAGGGGGATTTCGGACGTTGCGGATGCTAAATTATCGTATGCATATTCGTCGCGCACGGCGTTTTCGATTGCCGACGTGGTGCCGATAGTCACCGTGAAAAGCCCGTCGTCGCCCGACCCGTTGCACGCCGAAAACGCTCCTATGACGGAGAGCACGATTATTACAGTTAATAGCAAAACAAGCACTTTTTTCATATAATTTTATCCGTTAAAACCGTTGTTCCGTCGTTTAAGACGTACGTTTTGTCGCACAGAAGATTGATGAGATTACGGTCGTGACTTATCATAAGAACTGAAAATCCTAACTCTTGTTGTTTGCGTTTTATGAAGTCCAAGACGTTTGCACTCGTCACCGCGTCGAGCATGGAAGTCGCCTCGTCGAGAACGAGTAGTTTCGGTGAAAAGCATAGTGCTTTTGCAATCGCGATTCTTTGTGCCTCTCCGCCTGAAATTTGGTGGGGAAGGTGAGTGAGGATTTTCGATTCCAGTTCCGCGTCTTCCGCGATTTTTCTTGCATACGTTTTGACCTCTTTACCTTTTGCAAGATGCAAGAACCTTATGATTTCTTCAAGCCCTTTTCCGACTTTTTGAGTGGGGTCGAGCACTTCGTAGGGGTGCTGGGATACGATTTGTATCTTGACGCCGCTTTTTCTGTCATAGGGAACGGATGATGATACGAGGATTTCGTCGTCTATCGTCACTCTGCCGAACGTTGGGGGGACGAGCCCTACGAGGATTTTTGCGATAGTGGATTTGCCTGCACCGCTATCTCCGTACAATCCGACGATTTCTCCGTCCGCAATTTCGAGGTTTACGTTTTCAAGAACGACTTTTTCTCCGAAATTTTTGTATATGCTTTCAAGTCGTATCATTTTGCGCACCTCACTTGCCTGCCGTCCATTTCTTTCAAAGGAATATCGTATATGCACTTTTCGTCCGCAAACGAGCAACGCGAGTAGAAAGGACAGTCGCCCTCGTCGTCGCGGAGTTTAGGATAAGGGATAAGCCCGTTTTCGGGGAGCGCGGACAAAATTGCGCGAGTGTAAGGGTGTAGAGGTGCGTCGAAAATTTCGCGTGCGTTTCCGCTTTCGAGCATCTTGCCGTTTGATACGACGAGAATCTTATCGGCGATTTTTGCGATATCCGCGTCGTGTGTTATGAGCAAAACGCCGCAACTCGGAAAAACCGTCCTTATGAGTTGCATGTATTCGAATTTATGGTTTTCGTCTACGCCGTTAGTGGGTTCGTCCGCAATGACGAGTTTTGCGGTCGAGCACGCAGATATGGCAAGCACGACTTTCATCGCCATTCCGCCCGAAAGCGCGGAGGGATAATAGTTTGCGATTTTCTCGTCCAGCCCGACAAGGCGGAGTTTCTCTGCGACGGCGGCGGGGATATCCTTTTTCTTTATTCCTAATCTGCCCGTTGCGTCCGCGATTTGCGCTCCGATTTTGCGGGTGGGATTAAGACACTCTTTTCCGCCTTGGGGAATATAGACGATATCCTTGCCGAGAAGTTTTCTTACGCTATTTGCGCCTTGCAAGTCTTCACCGAGAAAAGTCGTCTTCATTCCGACTGCTTTTACGTTTGTCGGCAAAAGGCGCATTATTGAATCCGCAATTATCGTTTTGCCTGCGCCCGTTTGTCCGATTAATGCAACCGTTTGTCCTTCTTCGATTGAAAAGGAAACGCCGTCTACGAGAGTCACCGTAGACCTATCCAATTTCGCTATGATTTTCCCACTGAAATAATCGAGTATCATATCTATATAAATTTTACCATTATAGTCTGAATTAAGCAAACAAAAATCCCGATAATGTTCGGTTTATTTTTGCAAAAATCAAACTAAACGAAACAAAGAGTTTTGTTTGATTATAAAAACAAAACACGGGGTATTGACAATCGAACACGAAGTACGATATAATAAGCACGAGGTATGGTTATGAATAAGAAAATCACCAAAACGAACGAGAAAATTTACGATGCTTTTGCCGAGGCGCTTCTTGAAAAAGACTACGACGACCTGCGCATACAAGACGTCCTCGACAAGTCCGGAGTCGCAAGGAGCACTTTTTACGCCCACTATAAGACGAAAGAGGATTTGCTGAAATCCGTATGCTCTACCATTTTCGGACACGTGTTTTCGCACACACTCGAAGAGGAAAAGAGTCACGATTTTTCAAAATCATCTTTGCTCGATTATAAGCATTTCATCACGCATATCCTTTATCATCTGCACGACGAAAAGACTTTGATTCACGCGATTTTGCTCTCTCAAAGCAAGGACTTGTTCCTCGAATATTTGCGTGCGGCGATAGACGAATTTGCGACGGCGTGCGTTGACAACGGATTCGTTTCGACAAAGTCCGTGCCCAGAAAATTGCGCCTCGACGTCGTCAAAGAGAGTTTTATTTTGGTGGTGAGATATTGGGATAAAACCGATTTCAAAGAAACCCCGGAAACGCTTACGGAGTACTTCATCGGCTTGAACGCATAAGGACTTAAGCGGACTTTATCGAAATCGCGATACAAACCAAAACGGCGTTTATTCTATTAAATTGATAGGATAAACGCCGTTTTATGTGTTTTTGTTTGAATGAAGTCGAACGGTCGATTATTCTAAATAACCCAATATGAAAGCGAGGGCGGTGTTTATATCGCTGAAATTGTGGGTGACCGCGGACTTGTCGAGGACGTTTACGCCGACCGAGGTTCCCGCATAACGAAACATAGGATAGTCGTTGACGCCGTCCCCGACCGCTATCGTGGATTCTCGTGAGGAGCCTATTCTCGTTTCGAGATATTCGAGGGCGGAGTACTTGTCGTGTCCGTGGGGCACGAAGTCGAAAGAGTCGCAGTGCTCGTAGCAATCGATATGCGTAAGTTTGTCCGCATTGTCGCGAAGAAAGCCGCGTATGATTTCAAACTCTTCTTCGCTTGTCGGAAATGGGGTGAACATAATCTGATTGGGTTGCGTCCAAACGTCGGGGAGAAGTCTCGTTATGCCGTCCTTCAAAAAGTCTAGTTCCTCTCTTGCTTCGCTCGACGAGCAGAGAATGACGTTTTCTTTTGGCGGTAGGTCGACGCCGAATTGTACGGTACATCCGTTTTCACCGATGAGTATGGGATTCGGCACTCCGAGTTGGCGGGCAAATCCGCAAAGGTAATAGGTGGGCTTACCCGACGAAATCGCTATCCGAGATTTTTCGGACAGTGCGAGAAGAAGAGCGACTGTTTCCGCCGTCGCGCCTTTTCCGAGTTCGGCAAGGGTGCCGTCTAAGTCGAATACGGTCAAATTTTTCATAAATTCATTATAACCGAGTGCGGTATTTTTCGCAAGTCAAAACGCAAGTTTGAGAGTTTCCGCCGTCCAAAAACGCGGTTTACAAGTAAAATCGTAAACTATTGCTTGCTAAATTCGGAATTTAATTATATAATGTATGCATAAAAATATACTAAGGTTATTTCCTTAAAATCAGGAGGCAATTTGTATGAGCGTTAATCCTCTTTACAAGTTTGGTTGCAGAGTGTTCCAAAAAGCGGCGTGGTGCCTTATGTGGCTCATTCCGTGGAATCAAAACAAAAAGACTCTTTCCGGCCCCGGTTCCGTCAAAGAACTTCCCAAGTTCTTGAAATCCGAAGGCTTCAAGAGCATCCTTATCGTCACCGACGGCGGTCTTTACAATCTCGGTATGCACACCCCCATCCTCGAAGCATGCAAGGCTGAAGGTATGAATGCGTGCGTCTTCCACGAAGTCGTCCCCAATCCCACCATCGGCAATATCGAAGATGGTCTTAAGATGTTCCATGCGAACAACTGCGACGTCATCGTAGCACTCGGCGGCGGTTCTGCTATGGACTGCGCGAAGATTATCGGCGCAAGAGTCACGAAACCCAACAAGTCCGTTCCTCAAATGAAAGGCCTCGTCAAGATAATGAAGAGTTTCAAAGCCCCGCTCGTTGCAATCCCCACCACTTCCGGTACGGGTTCCGAAGCAACCCTCGCGGCGGTTATCTCCAACCCCGAAACTCACGAGAAGTACCCCATCAACGACCCGTTCCTTATTCCCAGATACGTCGTTATGGACCCCGAACTCACTATCGGTCTTCCTCCTCACATCACCTCCACCACGGGTATGGATGCATTGACTCACGCAGTCGAAGGCTATATCGGCGGAGAAAACACTTCTCAAACCAAGAAAGATTCCATCGAAGCGGTCAAACTCATCAACGACAACCTCAAACTCGCTTACGATGAACCCAAAAACCTCACCGCACGTAACAATATGCAACACGCGGCGTATCTCGCAGGCAAGGCGTTCACTCGTTCTTACGTCGGATACGTTCACGCAATCGCGCATACCCTCGGCGGCGAATACGGAGTACCTCACGGTCTTGCAAACGCGGTCATCCTTCCTTACGTCCTCAAAGCGTACGGCAAATCCGCAGAGAAGAAACTCGCACAACTCGCAGACGTCATCGGCATCAAGGGCGAATGCAACTCCTGCAAGGCAAAGGCGTTCATTCAATGGATTGAAGACCTCAACGCAGCAATGAACATCCCCACCAAAATCAGAGCGAAAGACGGTTCTCAACTCATCAAAGAAGAGGATCTCCCTCGCATGATCGCACACGCACTCGCAGAAGCGAACCCCCTCTATCCTTGTCCTCAAGTTTGGGGCAAAGAGGAAGTCGAAGCCATCTACCGTCAAATCATGTAATAGGCTTTCAAACCCGAACAAAATCCCGACACGTCGTGTCGGGATTTTATTTTCGCCTTATTTAAGCGGAGTTTAAGTTTGCATAATGGAAACGGAAAAAGAAAACCCGACAAAGTCGGGTTCAGTCGTTTTCGTCGGGGACGTATTCGATAACGTCGGAGACGGCGCAGTTAAGAATTTTGCATAAGTCGTTCACCTTTGCGGTGCTTATCCCTTTCCCTTTTCGCAATCTGTCTATAGTCGCGCTGCTTATTCCGTGTTTTTCAATGAGCGAATAAGTCGACTCTCCTTTCTGTTTCATCGTTTTCCAAAACGGTTCGTACGTTATCATTCTTTTATTGTAAAATGTAGTCTACATCTTGACAATAGTCATAAAAATGACTACAATAATATTATTATAATAAACAGAAAACGATTTTTAATATCAATATAGACGCGCGCGAAGGCGGAAGCGTTTTCTGGAAAGGAGAAAAGTATGAGAAAATTCAGAGTGGTTTTGCTCGTATTGGCGGTAACGGTTTTGGTTTGCGGACTCGTTGCCTGCAACAAAGACGGAGACCTTCCGTCCCCGGTAATCGTTCACGACGAAGACAGCGGTTTGGATTTGCAAGAAAATGAAATCTACGCTACCGATGAAAACGGGGATAGGGTTAAGAACGGCGTTTATTACTCTGTCGTCGGAGCGGACGAGGGAATCGAAGAATTGGTTATTCCGTCATCCATAGGCGAAATTGAGATCAGAGAAATCGCGGACAAAGCGTTTTGGGATTGCACGTCTCTCACGTCCGTTACAATCGAAGAAGGCGTGATGAGTATCGGCGAAAAGGCGTTTAGGAATTGCATCAATTTGAAGACCGTTTCTATTCCCGCAAGCGTAACGGAAATCAAAGATAAGGCTTTTGAACTTTGCACGAAGACGGAACGATTCACCGTATCCGCCGGGAATCCGAATTATTCGTCGAAGAACGGTTGTCTTATCGGGTACGAAACGAGAGACGGAGTAAGGTGCGAAGTGCTCCTTCACGGCACAACGTCGGGCACTTTCCCGAGCGGAGTGACCGTTATCGGAGAAGAAGCGTTTTACGGGTTTGATTTTTCCCATAGTCTCACATTTACGACTATAACCGAAATCGGACCCGGCGCGTTCAGAGATGCTAAGTTCAAAGATGGAAAGGTAACAATAGACGGCGGGAGTGGCGTTACGATAGGAGAACGCGCATTCTTGAATTCAAACGTAAAAACTTTTGAAGTAGAAGGTTATATTACCTCTATAGGAGACAATGCTTTCCGTGGTTGCACTGAACTCACGAGTATAACCATTCCCGACAGCGTGACAAGCATAGGTGATTATGCCTTCTATGGGTGCACCGGGCTCACGAGTGCGACGATAGGGGGTGGCGTGACGAGCATAGGCAAGCATGCATTCGAGGGTTGTACAAAACTCACAAACGTTACGTTTGAAGATGTGTCGAATTGGTATAGAACTACAAACGTTTCTAATTGGAGCAACAAGACCGGTGGAACGGAAGTTGTCGTAACAGGTTCATCTACAAACGCGACCTATTTTACGGACACTTATGATTATTGTTATTGGTATAAACTGTGAGTGAGGAACAGCGCAGATAAGGACGCCGATTGGAAAGAAGGTTCCGCTTTGACTAAGGTCGCTGGTAACGATAAAGTCGTAGAGTTCTAACCAAAAACGTAAACAATATGTAAGTCCCGCATCCGCGGGACTTTTTCATGTGTTGACAAAAAATAAGGTTGCGATGAATTGTCGGTGCCGTTACTATAAGAATGGCGGAAGTTTTTGAGAAGATTTTCAACATTTTGCTGAAAATGTTCAAAAACTTTTGACATAGAGGGGTTTAAGTGATAATATATGATATATAAAATAGTCTAACGGAGAAAAATATATGCTATATCATATCATAGTCAACCCCACGGGCGGGAAGGGCAAAACCCTCAAAGCCCTCAAACAAGTCGAAGAAAGATTGAAAAAAGCGAACGTGGAATACGTCGTGCATTCGACCGAGCGTGCGGGACATGCAACCGAAATTGCGCGTGAACTTTCCCTCGTGCCCGACACGAACATTATTGCGATGGGCGGAGACGGCTCTTTCCACGAGGTGCTTTGCGGTATCGAAAACTTCGATAACGTAACCCTCGGTCTTATTGCGTGCGGCAGCGGTAACGACTTCATCAAGAAGTCGGGCCACTCCACCGATATAGACAAAGCGGTGGATACCATCCTTGAAGGCAACGTCGGCTATGTCGATTATATGGAACTCGGCAAGTATCGTTGCTTGAACGTCGGTGGTGGCGGTATGGACGTGGACGTCCTCTTGAAATACGCCACTTGCAAGACCTTGAAAGGTAAAGCGGCGTACTATTATTCGTTGTTCTACACCTTGCTCCATACGCGTTTCCACCATTTGCGACTGACGCTCGACGGCAAGACTATGGACACCAGCGTATTCATGATAGGGGTCGGCAACGGCGGGTTCATCGGCGGGGGTATTCCCATTTGCCCGGGAGCAGTCGTGGACGACGGCGTTCTCAACGTCGGATACGTCAGCGAGATGAAGAAGAGTATTATCATTTTCCGACTTGCGAAGTTCCTCTCCGGCAAGCACGTGAACACCGAATGGGGCGGAGAATACACCGCAAAGAAAGTCACCATCGAAGCCCTCGACGACAGCCGTTTCGAGTTGGACGGAGAAATCATCGAAGATACCAAACTCGATATCGAAGTCGTTCACGGCAAACTCAAAATGTTCAGATGACGGCTCTTACCGACGAACTCAAACGCTCCTACCTTGAAATTATAGGTAGGCGCGTCGGCGTGACGATGGATAGGCCCGTCGGCACGGAACACCCGAAACACGCGGGTGTTTTTTATCCTATCAACTACGGTTATATAGACGGACTCATCGGCGGGGACGGCGAAGAACAGGATGTGTACGTGCTGGGGGAAACCGAACCGCTTTCTTATTTCGAGGGTATCGTTATTGCGGTGGTGCACCGCTACGACGACGATGAGTGCAAGTGGGTTGCGACAAGAGAAGGGAACCGCTACTCGAAAGAACAAATCGCAAAAGAGATAGAGTTTCAAGAGCAGTTCCACGACAGCGAAATAATTTTGCATTGACACATAAACGATAGTTTATTTAGTAAAACGCAACGGTAAACAACGAGTAACGACAAAACATGATGATGGAGAAGATATGAGCATAACGGTGAACCTTTATTATCACGGCAAGGACGGCAGTGCAAAAGCCTTTGCCGAAGAAATGGAAAATTCGGGAGTCGCGGACAAAATTCGAGCAGAAAAGGGTAACGTCCGCTACGAGTATTGGTTCTCGAAATCCGATCCCGAAACCGTGCTCCTCATCGACGAATGGGAGAATCAAGAATCGATTGACGCACACCATGCGTCCCCTATGATGACCGAGATAGCGAGGCTACGCGAAAAGTACTCTCTCGCCATGACCGTCCGTCGCTACGTCGAGGACGAAGTCCCCGCTTCCGACGAAAAGTTCATTGTCAAAAAGTAGCGTAGTTACGGTGAGGTGAAATTATGAGAAAAGGGATAGCGTTGATTTTGGTTTTGGCGATATGTGTCGTTGCGGTTTGCGCGTGCAACGACAGCGGAGAAGATACGGCGGTATACGTCGATTATTCCGCCGTGAACGATTACGAAATCGAGAAGGTCGAAGAGGACGATTACGTCACATATGCGCCGATGGGCGTAGAGGCAACGTGTGGAGTGCTGTTCTATCTCGGCACGGCGATAGCCCCCGCATATTACGAATATCTGACAACCGCGCTTGCAAAACAAGGTTATCTCGTCGTCGTATCTACGAATTTGTTTGCGTATATACAATACGCCGAAGAAGAGCCGACTTTTGAAAATTATCCGAACGTCAAGTTCTTCATCGGCGGGCATTCCCAAGGCGGGGGAGCGGGCGTCAGACGCGCCGTCGAGAATGCGGATAAAGTTGCGGGGTTATTCTTGCTTGCACCGCTGACGTTCGACGGTTATTCTTTGGCGGAGACGGATATGCCCGTTTTGCTCCTCAATGCCGAAAACGACGGCGTTTTGTCGAGCACTATGAAATCCGAGGCGAAATCTCGTTTGCCCGAAAGTCGTACCGAGTATCTTATCGACGGCTGTCATATGAGTTTCAGCACCAACGACGATGACGCTATACTGAAACTTTTCAGCGACGGTCCGGCAAGCGCAGAAGTCAAGACTAAACAAAGGGAACTGACGGAGGATTACGTGCTTGACTTTTTGAAATCCGTGGCAAGCACTTTGTAACGTAGCGGTTTCTAAATCGAATATATTCCGAACAAAACGCACTTCGACGTGCGTTTTGTTGTTTTTCTGAAAAATTTTTTGAATTTTTTTCGTAGAGTCTGTCGGTTTAGAACACGCGAAAGTGGACAACTTTTTGCCGAGAACAAACGCTACGCGAAAAAATTTTTTCAAACCCTATTGACATAGGTGGTCGGTTTTTTGTATTATTACCGCACTCGATGACGTTTCGCGTTCGTCGAGAACAAAACTCCTTTTCAATCGAAGACTTTCCGAATTTATACAGGGGGAAAGAAATTCGTAGGGGCGGTATCAAAAAAAATAATAAAAAAATCGATTTTACACCCAAGGAGGGGTATTTTTTCGCACCCTTTTTGCGCTAAAATCAAGGTGTCAAGGGCGAATAGAGCAAATCCTTGAGCAAACAAAATTAAAAATCGGAGAAAAATTATGAAAAAGATTGAAATCAAAAACGGAACGCATTTTTCAAAATGCACAAAGGAGCAACTTGAGTGGGCGAAACAATACGACAAATTCGGGACCGAGTTATTGATTGAGATGTGGGAGGACCCCGAAGAAAATTGTTGTTGTCTCTCCGACGACATATGGATGAATTATCACTGGGTATCTTGGGAGGACTGATATGCAAACGAAAATCTATTGTAGACCGGTGGCACAGGACGTACACGAGTTTTATCTCGTTGCGGACGGGGACAAATATTATCTTTTCGAGCAAAGATTCGTCATGGCAAACCATCTCTATTTTAAGGGTGGCGTAGCCGTCGAGGACTTGGGAAATTTCAGCAAGGCAACCGCCGTTACGGTGCGCAATACGCTTGAAAAATTGCCGAAATACGTCAAGAAAATCGAGAAACGCTACGGCTTGAACCTCTTGCAGAAAAAGGCCAGACCGAAGATGAGACCGAATACTAAAGAAAAATACAAAAACGCGTGGCTGTCCGAATACGAGCAAGTGGCGTAAACGATAGGAGAAGTAATCAAATGAGAAAAAACTCAAAAGGAAAAACTGAAGATTGGGTAATGGAATGTCTTGAAAACCTCAAAAAAACGTACACGACAGAGTTCCTTATACATTTATGCGCTGTGTTTTACCTTTCATTCGATATGGATTGGGGAACGTATAAACGAATTGCAGATAGTTTCGGGTATAAATTGACGGTGGCTATCAGAGTAATTTCCGAGAACTACAGAAGAAAGATTGTGCTTTCCGAAATTAAAAACGAAATCCACGAGCACAAAGATTTGCAAATGATTATGTTTTGTGAGTTTTCGGATTTGTACTTGGAAAATAAAATATCCGATACAATACTTAAAAAGTATTTGTCGATAATCGGGTACGGTTTGACGGAAGAATTCGACGCGCTGAACGACGAGGCAAAGAGAGAAATGTTTGCGACGATTTCATTGAGAATGGCTAAAATCTTGAAAAGCGAAGACGCCGTATTTGAAGAAGAAAACGCATAAAGGAGAAATATAATGACTATCAAAGAAGCGAAAAGAGCATTGCAACAACTAAAAGACGAAGGCGAAACCGAAAAGCAAATTTTGGGCGGAATGTACATGATGTATCAACACGACGAGTTGACGCTCGAAGATTTGAGGGTGATGGTTGAACTCCTCGGATATGAATTTACCGACGAATTCGAAGCGTTATCCGAAGAAGAAAAGAAAAATCCTAAAAACGCTTTACGAGACGTGGAAGAAGAAATAGACGAGGAAGAAGAGAAGAAAGAAGAGAAAAAATTGCCACCGTGGTTCAATCAATACGACGAAAACGGAAATAGAATATTACCGCCGTGGATTCACCCGATGAGCGAGGACGATTACAACTCTGAAAAGCCGTCTGTTTTGGATAAAATCAAAAAGGAAATGGCAACTTTTGATAGGATACAAGATATGCCGTTTGAAGAAGTAAAAGCCTTTTTCGACGAACTTAAAGATTTCGGAGACAGCGATGCTTATATTATGGATTCGCTATACAAACTTTATACCGACGGCAAATTGACTCTCAAAAAATTCAGAGACCTTATCGATGTGTTGCTATCTTGCGATTCTGCGAATGAGGAGTAAAAACCCGACTAAAAAGCAGCGCCGAATACGAGGTGAAATGCGGACATAAGTTTAGCGACCGCTACGCATTTTGCCCGCGACGAGCGCGTGACGGAGCGTCGCAATCGAAATGATTATAGTGATTGCGTATGCTACCGCGCTCGTGCATATTGTGAGCACGTACATGTCGTGGCTGAGTTCGGAATTTTGTGCGACGAGAAGGGTGTTTTGAAGTAGGAGAACGGAGACGACGGCGTCTATGAGATTTGCGGATTTCGATACGGTTTCGACTTTGTCTTCCGTTCTGCGCGCTTTTTTGTATCCGACGATAGCGCTTGCGATTTTGTATACGGTGTAAGTCGCAACGGTTATTGCGGGGATTATGCCGAGAGCAAACGTTCTCTTCCATGCGACCATAAGTGCGATAGGAGCGACGAGGGCTACATTCAAGGCGAACAGTCCCGCCGAGATTGCGACAAGTTTCGGGTTTTCATGCTTTTTTGACACCGCGAAAAGCGCGATTTTGATGGCGGAGAAAAGAAAATAGTATATCGCTATGCTCACGCCGAAAGCGTAATTTTTGATTATTCCGAACGTCAAATTGAACGTTGCAAACGCGAGCGTTATAATTACGGACAAAATTTTGTTTTCGAGGAGCCCTCTTAGTCTCTTCATTTATTCTTCGAGACGGGCGGAAGGCAAGTCGTGATGAGTCCGACGACTTCGTCGATAGGTCTTGCGCAGTCCTCTTTTAACCATTGGAAAATTATCGCAAGGATGCCTTTCGAGTAGTATTCAAACACGTACGGTTTGTCTTTTTCGGATACGCCGTATTTGTCGAGTATCGGCGAAAAAAGGGTTTTATACATACGATTCATAGTGTTCATCGTATCGAATAGTTCGGGCTTCTTCGTTATGAGAACGAACACGCGCTTGTTCTCTTTGATAAAGGCAAGGTAGGGCGTGAGGTACTCGGGAGTTATCAAAAAACTGTTTTCTTTGCTTGCCATGCTCACGTCTCGAGCGGTGGCACCACCCGCAAACTTTTCGCGAAACCGCGCCGTTATCATATCTATGCACTCGCGGAGAAGGTCGTCCACAGTCTCGTAGTGGAGATAAAAAGTGGAACGATTCACCCCCGCTTTCGCGCATATCTCTTTGATGGTTATATAGGGATATTCCTTCTTCTCCAAAAGCAGAAGCAACGCCTCGTCGAATAGACGGGCGGTGTTCTGGTATTTGGTTTCGTTTTTGTTTGCGACTCCCATTTTATTCCTCTTCGTCTGCGATTTCTTTTGCTATGCGAATTATATCCGACGCATATTTTGCTTTGCCTTTTTCGAGTATCTTTTTGTAGATAGAGTAGTTGACCGACGCTCCCGCAATCCCGACGACTCCTATCACCACGCCCACTGCGAAAAGGGCGGTGGAGCCGTTGCCGAGGACTCCCATCGTCAAGCACATGCCGACTCCCAAAAGCAGTGCGCATATGATGCCGAACGTATATGCGAAGACGTTTGCGGGCGTCTTTGCCTTTTGGTCGAGTTTTCTCAGTTGTACGACCTTTGTGGTATCCTTTACGGTGTACTCGTTTGCTATGGATTCTGCGTAAATTTTGTCTGTATTCATTGTTTGCCTCCTGACGTTTTTTATGCTTTGATTATAACCGCAAAATTTGGCAAACTGAACGACAACCTTTGTGCGAAGTGTCGATTTTATAATACGCATTCGGCTTAAATTATGCTTAATCCGTTTCAATTATAATAGCAATCCGCGTCCGCGACAACGCATTCCGTGGAGAAAAAGGAATTTTTTCGCTATTTTTGCAACATATCGCAAAAGCACTTGCGAAAGCGCACGAAAACGGATAAAATGAATTAGCCGTGTATCCGTAGTTCAACTGGATAGAATTCCGGCCTCCGACGCCGGCGGTTCCGAGTTCAAATCTCGGCGGGTACACCACGCGAGATTAGCGCACCTGTTTAGGTGCGCTTTTGCTTTGCAAATGAACTCGGTCCCCGACTGACGCTTCGCTCCGAGTGCAAGCCCTCTCGCTCTGCTATTACGGCGCATCGCGCCTACAAATCTCGGCGGGTACACC
>CAZLVK010000019.1:0-26000 GCA_964563025.1 uncultured Bacteroidaceae bacterium
ATTATATTAAAAAACCACCCCGATTGCAATACTTTTTCCTAAAAAAGTCTAAAAAATTTCTAAAATAGTTGCTTTTGCAGAGATTTAGCTATGATTTCTGATAGAAAAACTTCTACATTTGCGAGGTGCCCCTCTTCAATATGTCTTTGCCGTACAGAGTAGTAGTGCCGAAATGACATATTGTGCAGTGGGGTTTTAGTAGTTTGACTAGAGTTCCGTGTGTAAAAAAATGCGTTTAGAAAAACCGTAACTTTCTACAAAAATTCTCAATAATTGTGTTGACACATTTTATGCCTAACGTAAGCGGGAGAAGGAAGTCTTCACAACTGGTGTATTAAGAGTTTTGCTTGTGATTGACAAGTAGGATATTTAGTTGACGGGGATGGAGAAGGCAAGGTTTTGGAAAGAGAAGTTTTGGGAACAAAAAAGAAACGGCTTGCAATGGGCGTTTTATAAGATACAATACGGCGTGCACTATTACAGTGCAGGCGTATCCGTGTTACAGAGCGTGTTGCGATAAATATAACTTTGGTTTATGGGTCGGAAACGGTTCGATGAGAGGACTCGTAGAAGAGTGGAGAGGAAGAGTCGGACGGGGAGAGAGAAATGCTTGTATTAGGAAGAGAAAGGGTGTATAATAAAGATAGGTGATAATATGAAAATGAGAATTAAGAAGTTGAATGATAAGGCAATCGTTCCGACTTACGGGACGGAGTTTTCGGCGGGAGCGGATTTGTACGCTTGCGTTGACGGAGAGGTCGTAATCGGTGCGGGGGAGACCGCGTTCGTATCTACGGGTTTAGCGGTGGAAATCCCCGTCGGGTACGTAGGACTCGTGTACGCGCGTAGCGGACTTGCCTCGAAAAAAGGACTTGCGCCCGCAAACAAAGTGGGCGTCATAGACAGCGATTACCGCGGAGAGATTATGGTTGCTCTCTACAATCAATCGAAAGAGGAGCGCACGGTTGCCTACGGAGAGAGAATTGCGCAAATGGTGATAGCCCCGTTCGTACAAGCGGACTTTGAAGTAAGCGAAACGCTTGACGATACCGCACGTGGCGGCGGTGGTTTCGGAAGCACCGGCAAGTGAGAAAGTAAACGGCGAAATAAATGCGACTTCGATTTGAAGTCGCTGTATTTTTACCGTTTGAAAGAGAGAAGAAGACGTTTGTCTTCGGGGGACACCCTGAAACTGTCCCGACACTTACTTATCGATTTGTTGACGATGAAGTCGTTCGTCGTCGTGGTTTTATAAAACCGTAGAGTTTCTTCTCTGCGCTTTATAAAACATTCTGCAATAAGCCACGACGCCGCCATATTGACGTAGTATTCTTTTTCACCGCAAAGAGAGTTTATATTGTCGAAAATAGCACTTAAACGTTCTGTTTTGATGAATGAGAAAAAGATGATTATGGCAAAACGTCTCGCAAACGGGCGGTTGTCCGCGAGTAGTTCGAGGGCGTAATTCCACCAGTCGTCGGAGTTGTCTTTTGTGATTTTGGGACGGAACGAGTCGGTCGTGGACCAGTTGTCGCACGCATTTATAACTTTCGGAAAGTGCTTTTTTACGGTTTCAAAATCTTTGATTTTGCTCAGCACCGACACGTAGACTACGGTGTCTTCGTAGCACTCAAAGTCTATCTTTTCAAGGAAAGTTTCGTAGTCCCCCGCAAATATATCGTTCGCGATTTTTCTGAGGGTAGGGATAGGAATTGCATTGACGGGCATTTTCGTGTTGACTATCCGTTTTGTCCATTCCGCTTTTTCGGGAATAGCAAGAGACCGCATATCTTGTCGATATGCGGTCAGCGTTTCGTCTGTTATTTTATGGAAGTTCGTCATCGGTTACGCGCGCTTTTTGAGGACGACTTCGCCCGCCGTATGCGTCTTGTAATCGCCGTTTTCGACGACCGCCTCGCCGTTGACGAAGACGTATTCGATACCCTCGGGATTTGCATCGGGACGTTTGACGTCCACTTTGACTCCGTCGTAATCGAATACGGTTACGTCGGCGTAATAGCCCTCTTTGAGATATCCGCGTTCGGGAATTTCAAACCTATCAGCGGTTGCGCCGGTCATCTTGCGTACGACGCTTTCGAGAGGTATATTATTGTTACGCGCGCGCACGAGGAAGTAGGGGAAGCACTGATATGCCGAACCGTTTTGTGTTCCGCTTTCTTCGAGCCAAGCGTCAGTCATGAAGATAGAGAGGTCGTCCGTCATCAGGCGGTTGATGATTTCGTCGTTGTAGTATTTATCGAGATACAGTCTGCCTTGACCGTCGCTGAGGTCGACGAGTTTGAGATACATATCGAAGTCGGAGAGTCCCTCTTCTTTTGCGATATCCGACACGATGCGTCCTTCGTACTTTTCGTAGCCTTTGCCGATATACGCAACCGTGAAGTCGCAAAAATCGAGACCGAGAAGTTTTTTGGTGAGGTAGGTCATTATGCGGAGTTTGAGAAGATTGATAGGTTTCTTGCGGTCCTTTTTGTCGAGAGCCATATACCAGGGCGGCATAACGATGGTGATGACGGATGCGCCGTAGGTGAAGGCGTAGTTGTCGTATGCGATTTTGTAGCCCTTTTCGTTGTAGTCGTGGAATTTCTTGAGCATAGGTTCTACGCTCGGCCACGACGCCGTACCCGTGAAAATGAGGTGGCTATATTCCATTTTGCACTTGGATTGCTCCATAATATCGATGACTTCGTCGAGTGCGATTTCGATATGCGGTTTGGAGATGAGCGGATAGCCGAGTGCGACTTTCGAGCAGGCGCGGGGGTGTACCGTGACTATGCCGTCGTACTTTGCGATTTCGGAAGCAAACGCAACGAGTTCGTCCTTTTTCGCGTACATACCGGGCTCGTACATAAAGCCGAAACTTCCGCCGAAAGCACCGTTTTCCATTGCCTCGTCTACGAGTTTCATTTCCTCTGCGATTTGTGCTTTCGTCAAAGGTTCGGGGTTATAGCCCGAAAGACTGATTCTCGTAGTGCCGTGTCCGACGAGGGGAATCATATTGACGAAGAGTTTGCCTTTGGCTCCCTCGACGAACGCTTTGAACGAACCGGGATTTTTGGCGTGGAAAAGTCCGCCTCCGACTTTGTCTTTATACTTGCTGTTGTCCGCAATTCCGAAAGGGGAGAAACCGCAGTTGCCCGTAATCTGAGTGGTTATGCCTTGACGAATAAAGGGTTTGTAGTATTCCTCCGCATTCGGATAATCGTAGAAGAAATCGTTGTGCGAGTGTGCGTCGATGAAACCGGGTGCAATGGTGAGCCCTGCGCAATCAACGACTTTATCTGCCGAAACGTCGAGATTAACACCGACTTTTGCGATTTTATCGCCGTCGATAAGCACGTCGCCGACGAACGGCTTTTTGCCCGTTCCGTCTACGACGATGCCGTTTTTAAGAAGCGTAGTCATAATTTTATCTCCCTTATTTATTTTATTATAAACGCCACGACGGCGTCTTTTTCAAGCGTTGCGGAGGCTGAAGTCCCGTCGACGGAAACTTTCCCCGCGACTTCGGTGACGGTGACGGAGTCTCCGAATTTTGCGTTTACGTAGTCGTCCGATTTAAGTTTCGATAGGTCGAAACGGACTTTCTTTTTCCCGCCGATTTTGTTGAAGAAACACACAGCCGTCGAGCCGTCCGCAAGGGGCTTTGCAAGCACGTCGACGAGGCCGTGTTTTACGCGTTTCGCTTGTTTGCCCGCCTCGTCCTGATTGATTGCGATGAGCCCTTTGTTGGTGACGATTCCTTTCACGCTTGCGGGCATTTTTCTGAGGTCGTTGCCGAGCACGAGCGGAGCATTCATAAAGCACCACAAAGCGAAGTGCGATTCGTTTTGATTGCGGGTGAGTTTGCCGTTGCCGACTTCGAGCATATCGGGATCGTTGAAGTGTCCCGGGCGGGAGTATTTATATAGTTTCACGTTGTGTGCGTAGATGAGTTTTATCCATATCCATATCGGGCGTATGTCGGGGGTGGTACGCCACATATTACCCGCCGTCCGTCCCCATTCGTACGGTTTGTTGAAACCCCATTCGCAAATTGAGAAGAGGATGGGTTTATTGTCCGTGCCGTTTTCTTTCGCGACTTTTGCGGTAGCGGATTTGAGGGCGTTTGCCATACGGCGGTAGAGAAGTATCGTACTATCCTGTTTGTTTGCTACGGGATTGTAGAGTTTCACGGTATTGACGCCTTTTTTGAGGGTAACGACCGTTTGGAAGCGCGCGGTGTAGTTGTAGTGTTTTTGTGAAGGGAATTCGATTTCGTACGTTTTGTCGCCGACTTCGACGACGAGATGTTTCTCGTACTTACCCTTTTTGAAGATATTGACGGTGAGAGCGTACTTTCCGTCCTCTTCGACGGATATATTGTTGAAAGTCAGCGCGCCTTTCCCGGCGTCGAGTCCCGAAACGTACCGTCCGCCCTCTACGTGCGAACAGTTCATAAACCTTGCGAGTCCCGATACGATGCCGTTCGAGCAAGAATAGAAGGTGCCGTTTTTGCTCCCTACGGGTGCGACGGTTATGCCGTATACGAGGGGTGCGTAGACGGGCAAGGGAATATTGTGACAGTAGTCATATTTGAAATATTCCACTCCCCACTTTGCAAGAGTATAGGCATCCGTGCTTTCTCTGCCGAGGGAGGCGGGTAGGTCTTCGCACGTGAGGGTGCCGTTCGAGGAATAAAGTCCCAATTTCAAGCCGAGGGCGTTGACTTTGCCTACAAGCGCGGGCATCCCCGACGCGAAGTTGATATAGTCCCCCACGAGATTGCCGTTCTCGTCGCGGTTGTTGGATTGCCAACAGTCGTCCACGTTGACGTAGCGGTAGCCTGCATCCGCAAGTCCCTCGTCCACCATAGCCTTTGCGGTGTCGTAGATGAGGTCCTCGGTGATATTCCCTCTGAAAGTATTCCAACTCGACCAACCCATAAGGGGAGTTTCTCTAACGTTGTTGTCGTAGTCGGGAGTTTCGGGAACGTCCGCGACGCGTTTTGCGCCGAAAAGGGCGTTTCTGAGATAGCATATAGGGCACATACCGTTTCTTTTCATAATGACCTCGAAAGTGGTTTCTAATAATATTTTACAAACTTCGCGCACATTTGTAAAGACCGAAATTTTATAAGGAAAAAGCGCCCGCCGTAGCGAACGCCTTTCCCTTAGGGATATTATTATGGAGAGAACATTATCAATTTTGCATACGTTGATTAACGTTACGTTAAAATATCAACGATTTTTTTAGTCGATGTCGATACCGTGTTTTGCGGGTTTCTTGCGTTCTTCTTTGGGGATGGTGACCGAAAGAATACCGTTAGAGTAGGACGCTTTGATGAGGGTTTCGTTAATGTCGCCCACGTAGTAACTTCTTTGGCAGGACACGCTTCTTTCCTTGCGGATATAGTTGTGTTTGCCTTCTTCTTTCTCGTCCTTTTCCGCTCTGATAGTCACGTACTCGTTTTCGTAGTCGAGAGTGATATTCTTCTTGTCAAAGCCCGGAAGTTCGACTTCGAGGGTATAATCGTTTTCGTTTTCCTTGATGTCCGTCTTCATGCTATCGAATTTCTCGTCGTAGAAGAGGGGACGGAAGAAACCGTCGAATGCGTCCGAAAAGAAGTTGTCGACCACGTTGTCGCGATTGTATTTGGTGATATAAGTTTTCATATTCAGTACTCCTTTCGTCGAGGGGATCTGGCACTTCTCGTGGTTGAGTGTTGGCAAACTATCTTTTAGTCTGTTAGCACTCTCGCCCATCGACTGCTAATATAATAACACGTCTGCCGTGAATGTCAATAGTTTTTGCAAAAATTTTTAAAATATTTTTTATTTCGTAACAAATTTGCGATTTTGTCGGCTAAATGCACCCGAGGGTTAAAAAATCCTTATTTACAACTATCAATCTATGTTTTATAATATATTTATTCAAAAGATCACGTGAGGTTAATTATGAGCAAATACGTCGTCGCATACGACATTGGTACAACCGGCGTCAAAACTTGTCTTTTCGAAATCGACAAGGATATCAAGATGCTTGCAGCGGCAAGCGAAGGGTATAAACTTTACGTCCTCGACAACGGCGGGGCGGAACAAGACCCCGACGAATGGTGGGAGGCTATGCGCTCGACGACGCGCACTATTTTCTCCAAAACCGACGTAACTCCCGATAAAGTAGAAGGCATTTCTTTCTGCTCTCAAGCGCAAGGACTCGTACTTGTGGATAAGGACGGCAACGCAATCCGTCGCGCGTTCAGTTATATGGACCAACGCGCCGTGCAAGAAATAAAAGAAGGCTTTCAATTCGGTCTTCAAATCCCGGGACTCGGAAATATTCGTAAACTTCTTCCCGCGCTTATTATCACGAGTGCGGCACCCGTGTCCGTCAAAGACCCCGTTTGGAAGTATAATTGGGTGAAGAAACACGAACCCGATAACTTCAAAAAAGTTCATAAGTGGCTCGACGTCAAAGAATATCTCATTTGCAGAATGACGGGCGAATTTGTCATGACTTACGACAGTGCTTTCGGCACCCTCATGTACGATTACAAAAATAAACGCTTTTCAAAGACCGTTTGCAAATCTTTCGGCGTAAATATCGAACATATGCCCAAACTTATTTCCTCTACGGATTGCGCGGGTACCCTCACCGAAAAGGCGGCGACCGAACTCGGTCTTGCTCCCGGAATCAAAGTCTACGGCGGCGGCATGGACGCAAACCTCATCGGCGTCGGCGCAGGTAGCACCGCTCTCGGCGATACGCACGTTTATAGCGGCACTTCGGGCTGGATTGGCACGATAACCGACAAACCCGCCGTCGATGTAACCACTATGATTGCGGCGGTCGTGGCTGCTCAACCCAGTAAATATAATTATTTTGCGGAACTCGAAACTTCGGGTAAGTGCCTCGAATGGGTTAAAGACCATATCGCACTCGACGAAGTGGGTATCTATATCGAAAAGAAACATATCACCGACGATATCGAAAAGAGATATCTCAACCTTTATCAATATATGACCACGATAGTGGACGACGCGCCCGCGGGTAGCGGCGGCGTTATTTTCACTCCGTGGCTCCACGGCAACAGATGTCCGTTCGAAGACCCCAACGCAAGAGGAATGTTCTTCAATATTTCGCTTGAAACGGGCAAAACAGAACTCATCCGTGCAGTCCTCGAAGGCGTTTGCTATCATAAACGTTGGATGCTCGAAGCCTCTGCAAAGAAAGTCAAACCCTCCGAGAAAATCCGTTTCGTCGGCGGCGGCGCCCTCGACGATTTCACTTGCCAACTCCTTGCGGATATCACGGGACACACCGTTGAAACCGTCAACAGCCCTCAAAACGTCGGCGCGGTAGGCGCGGCGGCTTGCGCGGGTATCGGTCTCGGACTTATCCCCGACTTTGAAAAGGTCAAGGAATTTATCCCCGTCCGCAAGACCTTCACTCCCGACCTCAAAGTCAAAGCGGAAGTCTACGACAAGGGCTTTGAAGTTTTCAAGAACTTGTACAAATCCAACAAGAAAAACTTCGCACTTCTGAACTCTTTGAAGTAATATCGACAGAATTTGCAAAAACCCCGCAAGCATCTTGCGGGGTTTTTAGTTTGTGAGAGAGTTAATTTATATTTTGAATTAATATATTTATAATTCTAAACTCTCGGGATTAAGAAGAAAATCCAAAAGATTTATTATAAGATATCCTTTTTCATTACGCCATGTTTTTGTTCTATCTTGAGTTATTATTATTTTTTTGAACGAATCGTCGATTCGGTCCAAAGAGGCTTGCTCTTGAGCCATTTTTTCTGGCGTTGGAATAGAAAACGCTGATTGAACATAATAGCGTTTATTGCCGAGATTGCAGACAAAATCTACTTCCAAATGCTTTGTTTGTTGCTTGCCTGTTTCTGTTCTGATATAATGCTCTACGATGCCAACGTCTACATTGAAACCACGAGCGATGAGCTCGTTATAAATGATGTTTTCCATCAAGTGTGTGGGTTCTTGTTGACGGAAGTTCAATCTCGCATTCCTTAATCCAATATCGGTAAAGTAGTATTTGAGGGGAGAGTTGATGTATTTTCGTCCCTTGATATCATATCGTTGTGCTTTTCTTATAAGGAAAGCATCTTCTAAATAATCTACGTAATTTGATATAGTTTTATCCGACGTTTTAGTTCCGTTAGAGACGAATGTTGATGCTATTTTTGTCGGATTGTTAAGAGAGCCTATCGATGAAGCCAACACGTCTATAAGGTTTTCCAAGACAATATCGCCACGCAGGTTGTGACGTTCTACAATATCTTTTATATATGTGTTTTTGAATAAATCAAGCAAATATTTGCATTTTTCATCATCTGTAGTCATTGATACAAGGTGAGGCATACCGCCATAGGTCATGTATTCGTCCCATGCATCGTATTTATCGCCATCGTCGAAAACAGAATAGAATTCTGCAAACGAGAGGGGATTAACGTGTATCACATCACCTCTGCCACGAAATTCGGTTGATATATCGGATGATAAAAACTTAGAATTGCTACCTGTGATATAAATATCAACGTTTCTTAAACGAGCCAAGCCGTTTAATATTCCGTAAAGCCTTATCGGAGAGTGGCTTTTCAATTCCTCATCGGTAATCGCAAGTTGGACCTCATCCAATATAACGTAAAAAAATTCGTTTTCGTTTGTTATGTGCGAATACAAGAATTCGGATAATTTGTCAGGGTTTCTATATTCGATGTTTTTGTCATCATCTAATGCTATCGTGACGATGTTACTTGGTTTAACTCCTTTCTCAATTAAGTAGTCATAAAACAAATTGAACAATAAATAGCTTTTGCCTGAACGACGAAGTCCGGTGACGATTTTTATTGCACCGTTTTTTTGCTTTTTTATCAATTGATTAAGGTATCTGTCTCGCTGTATTACTTTATTGTTCACCACACGTCTCCTTTAATACATTTCGGCAAAACACAGTTTGCTGAGGTTTTTCGGAATAAGAATAACATGCATCGATGCAAATGTCAATATATTTTGCAATAGACGGGATGTTTCAACTTAGATTAGAACGTTAAAACGATATGGAAAGGAGTGCTTTATAAATATATTTTAGAAAAGAAATCTCTTGCGGAAAATAATACGAACTTCGATTTGAAGTTCGTATTATTTGCTCTTGGCGAGCGAACTAAAATACCATTTCTTTTCCCTCGACGAACGAGCGGATTATCCCGCCCGCTTTCACGTCTATCTCGTCGAAAGCGGAAACGAGGTCGTTCGCCGTCGCAATAGAGTAGGCGTTGTTGCGGTAATACGTCGAGAGTGCTAAAAGGAGCTTTTCGTCCCCGACGAGGGTGCGTAGAGTGTCGAAAAGCATTGCGCCTTTTACGTAAGACAGGACGGTGTAGTCGGTCTCGGACAAAGTCGAGATTTCAGCCGTCATTGCAAGGGTAGAAGCGGAGGATTTCCACTCGGAATAGGTTTCGTTCACGGACTTCATAAAACTCGAATAGTAGTCCTCTTTCCCCATCAGTGCGAAGAAATACGCAGTGGAAAATTCGGTCAAACCTTCGTCCAACCAACTCTCTCGGATTTGGTCGTTGCCCACGACGTTATACCACCATTGGTGAGCGGTTTCGTGCAGGACGGTTTCCGCGCCGGAGATAGGAGATACGACGGCAAGTGCGCCGTATTCCATACCTCCCGAGGGAAGAGGTGCTTGCACGAGGGTGAAGTAGGGATACGGATAGTCGCCGAAAGCGGACGAGAACGTTTCTACTGCCGTCGTAGCGATGTCGAGTGGAGTGGTATCGTCGTCGAGATAGAAATAGTTCACTTCGACTCCGTTCGAGGTCTCGGCGGTTGCCGTCTTAAACGAAGAGGAAAACACGAGAGCAAAATCACGGAGTTTTTCGGCGGAGATTTCAGTAGTTTTCAAATCGCCCGCGACGACGGTTTCGCATGTCCCCGAGGACGCCAAAACGAGTTCGGCGGGGTAAGACACCGACGCGAAGTAGTCGGCTGTGTCAAGGCAAAACGGGTCCCCGATATTCGAGTAGCCGTCTTCAATCCACATACCGTCTTTGCGTGCGCAAAGCACGGGATAGAAGCCCGTGAGGTTGACGGTCTCATCGTTTTTCCCGAAGCGCGCGACACATTCCGGAAGGGTGATAATTCCCGAAATCGAAAGGGTAACGTTCTCGTCTTTTTTGATTGATGCGGGTATGGAAAGAATAGTGTCGTCGACGCCGTTAATTACAAAATCGCAGTTTTGTCTATCGATTTTGGCGGATAAAATCTCGATTTTGCCAAAAGATTGAACTTTGTCCCATTCGTATTGCGATATGGGTGCGGTTGCCGTCTCGGAAAAAGCGTTCGGGTACAGGTGCAACTTCAAGTCGTCGAGGTTGTCCCTTGCCGAGAAGAATACGTCCTCGGAGAACGTCACTGTGTTCTCGCCGTCGTAGGACAAAGCCATATCGTAGCAAGGAAACTCCGTCGTCGTGTCAAGGGTGTCGTCGTTGCACGCCGTAAGGGATAATGCGGTGACGACAAGGATTGCGATTAAGATAAAGGGTAATAGCTTTTTCATTTTGAGTTTAGGGTGAGGTCGAGGAGCTTGCCGTTTGCGCGCGCTTTTTCGACCACGTCGATAGTGACGAAGGAGTTTTCGGGCGCGATGAGGTCTCCCGAATAGGTGAGAAGGTCGGCGGAAAGCGTGCGTCCGAGCAAGAAGTTATAGTCGCCGATTATGCGAGGAGGAGTGAAATCACCGCCCACGCCTATCGTAACGGTAGGGGGAGGGATTATAGCACCGCCGATTTTGTCCGCATCCGCTTGAAGGGACACGGGGGTGTCTTCGGTTGCAAGGGACGAGAAGTCGACTTTACGTTTGCGGGGTTTGCGGTTTTCTTTCAAGACGACCACGTCCCCGACTCCTCTGATTTCGGCGGGGGAGATTTCGCCGAACGGAGTTTTATAAGTTGCGACCTTGCCTTTTTCGTCGAAAAAGCAGTCGATAATCTCTCCTTTTGAAACGCCGAAAGGGGTGTAGACGGTTTTTCCTACCGCGCTGACGTAGGCGGTGAGGTCCGCGTCCTCGAGATTTAGGATAGAAACGGCGTCCTCGAGTACCACTACGTCTGCGATGCGCTTGATTTCGGCGGGCGGTATCAAACGCGGATGTTCTCCGCCCGTGACGAAATATGCAATTTTTTTGCAATATTCATCGAAAAATGCGTTTTCTATTCGTCCGACAATCGAACAATCGATTTTTGATAATACGTCAAGACCTTTGACTTCAGAAAAGGAAATCATAACTGCCACCTCTCGAAAATATATGTACGAAAACGAGCGCATATGACGGCAAGTAACGAAAGCGGTATTTTAACGATGAAAATAAGGCAAAAATGCGCGCGTTTTTGCACGCGTGCGCTCAAATTGTATGAAACGAAAACGTCGAAAAATTCGGAGTAATCCACCGAGTTGTCCACAAAATCCGCGAAAAATGTGGATAACTTTGTGTACAACTATGAATTTTTATACCGAAATGAATATATTTTCGTTTGAAACAATATTCATAATTCGTGACGAGAATAATCAAGGTCGGAGAAAGGGGAATAGCGGTGTTTTTGGCGGTGATTGCATTGCTTGTAGCGGTGTTCGCACCCGTCCTCGTAGCCGTTTCGACGAAGAGCGAAACGGCTACCGTCGTCGTCATCGATGCGGGACACGGAGGGGAGGACGGAGGTGTCGTCGGTACGAAAACGGGGGTTAAAGAGAGCGAAATAAATCTTTATATGTCGAAAATCGTCGGGGAGTATTTGCAGGGTATGGGATTTCGCGTCGTACAGACGAGGAAAAACGAAGGCGCGCTTGTCGGCGGGAAGTTTCGGAAACGGTCGGATATGGAAGAGCGGGTGCGCATCGTCGAAAAAGCGAAGCCGTCCGTCGTCGTGAGTTTGCATATGAATACTTATACCTCATCCGCAAGGCGTGGCGCGCAGGTTTTTTATTATGTGAAGTCGGAGGAGAGCGGAGAATTTGCACGGCTGATGCAAGCACGGCTTAACGAAAAATTCAACGGCGTCGATATAGGCAGGGAGTATTCCGCCCTCACCGCCGAGAAGTACATATTATGGAAATCGCCCGCGCCCGCGATAATCGTGGAGTGCGGATTTTTGTCAAATCCTCAGGACGAGGCGAATTTTCTCAGCGACGAATACCGTCATCGTTTCGGCTACGAAGTCGCAAGGGGAATTGCTGAGTACGTCTATTCGTCTCGCACCGCTTAATTTTCCCGAACGAATTTCAAAACAAGGGTATGGTCAAACGCGCGGAAACGGTATATCATTATATCGAGGCGTACGGCGAAAAAAATAAAAAAAGTTACTATAACAAAGTTATAGTAAAAACCGCGCCGAAAAAAAAGTTTGAAAAAATCGTGAGAAAAATCGCGATTTCGCGTGTTTAATAAGTGAGCCACGGCACTATGAACAAGGAGAAACGTTATGGATAAAGGAGCGGAAGTATATCTTAGGTTTATTCAAGGGGATGAACGAGCCTTTGACGAACTCGTTTCGTTATACCGTAACACGCTCGTTTTGTTTATCAGCAGTTATCTTCACGACTTAGCGGAGAGCGAGGACGTTGCGGAGGAAGTCTTTATCGACTTGTATCTAAAACGTCGTCGGTACACCGCGGAGGCGACCTTCAAAACGTATCTTTTCAAAATCGCAAGGAACAAAGCGTTGAACGAATTGCGAAGAAGAAAGACGCGTATTCTCCCAATTGACGGCGTTCCGATTGCGACCGACGACGCGTTCTCATCCGTGGCTCAAACCGAGGAGAGCAGAAAACTATTCTCGGCATTGGAGGAGATGGACGTCAATCTGCGAGAGGTCCTCGTGCTCCGTTACGTCGAAGATATGTCGGTGGCGGAAGTCGCAAAAGTGCTGAAAATATCCCCTAGACGGGTGAGTAATCTTGTTTATAGAGCCAAGGCTCAACTAAAAAGAATTGCGAAGGAGGTAAACCTCGATGAAAACTGACAAAGAATTTGCGGATAGCGTCCGCAGAAAAGCAAACGAATATAAACGCAAGGAAAAGAAAAGAAGAAAAGCATTCGCAATATCCGCAACGTCGTTTCTTCTCGTCGTCGCGATAACGTTGGGCACCGTGCTCCCTATCGCTCTCGGAGGGGAGGACGGCGGAGAGCCTACGGACTATCTTGCATCCTTCACCGCGACAATCGAACGCCAACCGCTCAACGGTATGGCGGGCTACGACGCAAGCGTATGGGACTACGACAAATGCGAATGGCTGAACGAGTATGAATACGACGCCGTCCTCGGCGACTACCCGAAGAGTATATCCGCGTATCTTGCCTATCTTCTCGAAACGAACAAATCGAGCGGTTTGCATTTCTGGGTGAAAATCGAATGTCTCAATCACGAAAGTTCGGCGGTGAGGGATTTGTTTGTCGAAACGATGCAAAGCCTCGACGTCCCGACGGACAGAACGGTGCTGTCTTACGACGACGGCGAAGTGGGCGGACTCACGGGACTTTGGACGAGAAACGAAATCCTTGACTTTGCAAAAAGATACGAGGAACAATGCCCGAACAATATCTACCGCAAAGACGGCGTGCGCTACGTTGCGGGCATCACGGTCAACATAACCTACGAACTCTCCGAACTCGGCTCGAAATATATGAGTTATTATATGGCAAATTCGTTTGATTCGTTGGAAGATAGCGACGTAGTGGCGGTAGAAGTCGTTCAAACAATAGAATTAACTCGTGATGAGATAGAAAATTTTTCCGAGAGTACACTTCAAAAAATGGTTTCAACCGCAAATGATTCTTTGCTCGGTGAAAGTATAAGCGACGAAGTGCGCATTAAAGCCGAATATTCAAAATATCACGATATGTATTTGAACGGTAATACCGGCGATATTGCGAATTATATCGGCACTGAAAAGTTGATACAAATGCTTCAACAAGGCGGGTGTAACGCGTCTGTGATTTTTACCGACTATTGTTCTCAAAAATATTATAGCGACGCATTCTATTTTTACGTTGACAATATAGAACAAGCCAAAGAAATAGATATTGATTTGTTTGAGAACGTAGAAGAAAATCAAACGTGGATGTCGATATTTTTCTCGTACGATATTGCAAAAGTCGTTAAAGGCAAAGAAACTTTGGCAGTTTATGGCGACGGCGCAATTCATGGAAATCAAACGATGAAAATCAGTTCTTTATCGGACAAACTGCAGGCGGCAGATGAAAAACAATATGATTCGATAAACGAGATCAAGGCGGTGAATTCAAACTCTAATTCCAGAATGATAAAAGAAAAATATTATGCCGAAGTGACTTCTATTGTGTATATGTCAAAAGCACAAATCAAGCAGATGATTACGAACGCATCTAACGACGGCAACGGAGATTCTCTTTTCATAGGATATGCCAAAAAAAGTTATTGGAACGATGATTGCGTAAAATACGATACCGAGCGTTTTTGTAATGCCAAAGAAATGAGATTTGATTGGAGATAAGGCAACGGCCTTAAAATAAATCAATATAGGAGGAACAACTATGAGAAAAACGAATTTGATTGCATTTTTGGCGGTATGTATTCTTGCGATTGCCATAATTGTTTCAATTCCAGAAGCGTCATCCGTGACTTTCGCCTTAGGCGAATGTGACTTCGTCGATCAACGAGAGGAAACGAGCATGGACTTAGGCGTGAAAGTTATTTTGAAGTTAGAAGATAATGGATACTCATTTTCTTATAGCGACGACTTAACGGCGGAAGAAAACAAGAGTCAAAGTAAGGAATTCGTTAATGCACAAAAGACGCGTTATGCGCAGAGTAATGCTCAATTCATAAACAATATCGGATTATCTAATTATAGCAAATTAGTTACCGATACCGTCTCTCCGTTTGTTTATATTGAGTATAGGAAAAATGCGGATTTTGAAAAAGACGAAAGTCGAATCATGGCTTTGAGAACAAATGGACATGTTGAAATGCTTACAATTAACGATTTGCTGCCGAGAGAAATTCAGTCGACTTCGGCGACATCGATAATTCAAACTTCGCAGGCGTCTATTGACAGCGTTGACTCAAGTGTTACGTATAGTTTATCGGATGCTTTGTCTGATACTGCTTGTGATACGATCACAGACGAGGAGGGTATTACCATAGGGGTTATTTACGATAGTTACACGGACATTAGTTCGATTGAGACTATAATCGAAGAAATCACGCCGTCCACAGTCATTTATAGGTATTTGTACAACTCCGGTCAAACCCCGTATGAACTAATGGGAACTATGGCTTCCGATGGCGTTGATATTATCTTTTTCGCATGCAACATTCAAACTTCCAATTCGGATGCAGGCACGTTTACTTCGGACAGTTATTACGTTGATTACATAATCTACAATTTAGGTAAAATAGTAGTAACCATGGCAGGAAATTCCGGCAATTACGTTAATTCTATTGCCATGGCACATAATGTAATATCGGTCGGAGCAGTAGACGTGAATAAAGAAGTTGCAGAGTTTTCGGCATATCAAACGGCCATTACTCGTGCGGCGTTTAACACGAAACCGACGTTGGTTGCGCCGGGAAAATATTTAACCGAAATAAACGGTGAATCCGATACTGTATTGCGTTCTGGTACGGAATATGCCGCCGCATTTGTCGCAGGGGCAATCGCTAAATACTATAGAGTTAATAGCCAGATGATGCAGAATCCTGAAATGGTAGTCGCGGCGTTTATGAACGGTGCAACAAGGTTAGATAGCAATTTGTGGCACGAAAAAGCAGGTGCCGGTTTCTTGAACCTTGCAGTTGTGGCGGTCGGCAATACGATTAAATATGGCACGTTTGATTTCAACGGAGAGAGCGTAGGAGAGGTAGTTGGCGAAAGTACGTTTACTTTGTTGAAGAATAGAACTTGTAAGGTGAATTTCTATATCGAAACTTATCCGAGTTTAGCAAGCGTTTTTGTGCCGGAAACTTGCAACTTTAACAGTTATAAAGTTCAGATTTACGATAATAGCAATAATCTCTTGTGCGAACAAAGTTCAAATGGTCAGAATAAAATCGTATTCACATTTAATTCGCTAAGTTCTTATGCTCAATATTATGTTAAAATCTTAGTGGATACACGCATATATTCGTATGCCGAAGAAGGCGCAATGTATGTGTATTACAATTAAAATCAGGCTTGTCAGCAAACCGAGCGGGGTAACGGATTTGATTGGTGTTTGTTGCTACTGAGCGGTTAATAATTATCCTCAAAAGGAAGGGGACGGCGTGCCGTCCCTTTTCTTGTCGTCGAGGGATGATTTATTTTTGTCAGAATATGTCGGCACGGTGGGCAAACGCTTGACATTGCGTGTCCGTGGTGGTATATTGAGGACGAACAAACTTTTAAGTCGATACAGAGAGATTGACAAGGTTATATATGATTGACGAAAATATCGGTTTTGGTGTTTTTCGTGCGCTTTTTAGTCTTGTCGTCGGGCAAGATTTTTTGTTTGTTTGGAGATAGGTATGCAACGAAAAATTCAAATTATGGACGAAATCGCTATGGCGCGCGTGCTGGCAAGAATGACGCACGAAATCATCGAGAGAAATCGTGTCGTCGAGGACGTGTGCCTTTTTGGTATAAAGAGTCGCGGTGTTCCGCTTGCAAAGAGGATTGCCGAGAACGTTTTGAAATTCGAGGGGAAGGAAGTCCCCGTCGGAAGTCTCGACGTCACGAGAAATCGCGACGACCTCTCCGACGAGCAGAAGAAAGGAATCGTTGCGGAGTGCGAAATCCCTTGCGATTTGAAAGACAAAACCGTCATCATCGTGGACGACGTTTTATATACGGGTAGAACGGCAAGGGCGGCGCTCGAATGCATATTCGATTTCGCACGTCCTAAGGCGGTGCATCTTGCGGTGCTCGTGGATAGGGGACACAGAGAACTCCCCATACGTCCCGATTTCGTCGGCAAAAACGTCCCTACGGCGGAGAGAGAAAGCATCTCGGTCAATTTGAAAGAATACGACGGCGCAGACCAGGTTTATATAAGCGAAGAGTAGGCGGAATATGGCGGAGAGAAAAGTGAAGTATATAGGGCTCGGCGAAGACGAAAAGGCGGTAGCGGAAAAATATGTGCGCGCATTGCCGATAGAGGGAGAATACGTCGTAACGAAAGGTTTTTGCGACGTGCACGTGCATTTCAGGGAGCCCGGATTTGCGTATAAGGAAACAATTTCGACGGGAAGTAAATCGGCATCAAGAGGCGGTTACACCTCGGTGTGCGCAATGCCCAATCTAAATCCCGTTCCCGATTGCGTAGAGGGGATAAAACTCGAAACCGAAATCATCGAAAAAGACGCGGTGATAAACGTATATCCCTATGCCGCCATAACCAAAGGACAAAAGGGCGTCGAACTCGTCGATATGGACGGGCTTGCGCCTTATTGCATAGCGTTCAGCGACGACGGCAAGGGCGTGCAATCAGATGCGCTTATGGAACGTGCAATGCTCGAAGCGAAGTCCCTAAATAAGATAATCGTCGCGCATTGCGAGGACGAAAAGTTGCTGTGCGGAGGTTCGATACACGACGGCGAATACGCAAAAGCAAACGGCTTCGTCGGCATCTCGTCCGCAAGCGAATACGAAATGGTGAAGAGAGATTTGGCTCTTGTGAGGAAAACGGGTTGCGCATATCACGTTTGCCACGTATCGACGAAAGAAAGCGTCGAGTATATACGCAGAGCAAAGGCGGCGGGACTCGACGTAACCGCCGAAACCGCGCCCCATTATCTCGTCTATAACGACGGCTGTCTCCGCGACGAGGGCAGGTGGAAAATGAATCCGCCAATCAGAGGAGAAGAGGACAGACTTGCGCTCGTAGAGGGCATAAAGGACGGAACTATCGATATGATTGCCACCGACCACGCGCCTCACTCTGCAGAGGAGAAAAGCAAGGGCTTGAAAGGAAGTCTGTTCGGAGTCGTGGGACTCGAAACCGCATTTCCGATTTTGTATACCAAACTCGTGAAAACGGGAGTCGTGAGTTTTGAAAAACTAATCGACTTGCTTTCCGCAAATCCGCGCAGAAGATTCGGAATAAACGACGACGGCTTTTCGGTGTGGAAACTCGACGAAAAATACGTGATAAACCCCGACGACTTTTTGTCGGCGGGAAGAGCGACTCCGTTCGAGGGGGAGAGCGTGTACGGCAAATGCCTATATACCGTCCTCGGCGGGAAAATCGTATATAGAGATAAAATTTTGACGGAGGAAATATAAATGGCAAAAAGAAAAGACTTGAAAAAGATACTCATCATCGGCTCCGGTCCTATCATAATCGGGCAGGCGGCGGAATTCGATTATGCGGGAACGCAGGCGTGCCTCGCACTCAAAGAGGAGGGTTACGAAGTCATTTTGGTCAACTCGAACCCCGCAACCATAATGACGGATACCACTATCGCCGACAAAGTTTATATGGAACCGTTGACTCTCGAATACCTTGCGAAAATTCTCCGTTACGAGCGTCCCGACGCGATTATCCCCGGCATCGGCGGTCAGACGGGACTCAATATAGTCATGCAACTCGAAAAGAAAGGCGTTCTCGATGAGTGCGAAGTCGAACTCCTCGGCACGAGCAGTCGCAGTATCGAGCGCGCGGAAGACAGAGAACTCTTCAAGGAAATGTGCGAATCTATCGGCGAACCCGTAATCCCGTCTCAAATCACATACGACCTCGAAGAAGCGAAAGAAGCGGCGAAACGTATCGGCTACCCCGTCGTTTTGCGTCCCGCGTTCACCCTCGGCGGTACCGGCGGCGGTTTTGCCAACGACGAAGAAGAACTCGTCGAAATCGGTATGAACGGCTTTGCACTGTCCCCCGTGCATCAGGTCTTGGTAGAAAAGAGCGTGAAAGGCTATAAGGAAATCGAATTCGAGGTTATGCGCGACTCCGAGGACCACGCAATCACCATCTGCGGAATGGAAAATGTAGATCCCGTCGGTGTGCATACGGGAGACTCCATAGTCGTTGCGCCCATCTTGAGCCTCAGCGACAAGGACCGCAAAATGCTCAACGACAGCGCAATCAAAATCATCAAAGAACTCAAAATCGCGGGCGGTTGCAACGTTCAATATGCGTTGAACCCCGAAACGAGCGAATATTTCCTCATAGAAGTCAACCCTCGAGTATCTCGTTCGTCCGCACTTGCAAGCAAGGCAAGCGGTTATCCCATCGCAAGAGTTACCGCCAAAATCGCAGTCGGAATGAGCCTTGACGAAATCCCCGTTGCCGGCGGGTTTGCGAGCAAAGAACCCGAACTCGATTATATCGTGGCGAAGTTCCCAAGATTCCCGTTCGACAAATTCACGTCCGCACCCAATACGCTCGGCACTCAAATGAAAGCGACCGGCGAAGTTATGGGCATCGGCTCGACGCTCGAGGAGTGTATGCTCAAATCCGTGCGCTCCCTCGAAATCGGTTGCAATCATTTCCACCTACCTAAATTCGACGATATGACCACCGACGAAATCAAGAGTTATCTCGGCGAGTTCAAGTCGGACAACGTGTTCGCAGTCGCCGAACTTTTGAGAAGAGGAGTGAGCGTCTCCGAAATCCACGAAATCACCAAAATAACCGAATTGTTCATCGAAAGTTTCAAGAAAATAGTCGACGAAGAAAACGACTTGAAAAATAATCCCTTCGACGTCGAGGAGTTGAAAAGAGCGAAAAAGACGGGCTTTGCGGACAAGTATGTCGCAAAACTTTGGAACGCCAAAGAAGAAGACGTTCGGCGCTTGCGCAAGCAAAACGGCATCGTTCCCGTCTACCGCATGGTGGACACCTTGCACACCGGGAAATATATTGCGTACCTCTATTCGTCCTACACCGGCGAAAATCAATCCCGCCTCACCGACAAAAAGAAACTCGTCGTTTTGGGCGCGGGACCTATCCGCATAGGGCAAGGCGTAGAATTCGACTATTCCACCGTGCACGCCGTGCAGACTATCAAGCGCGAAGGGTACGAGGCTATCATCGTCAACAACAATCCCGAAACCGTTTCGACGGACTACACCACCGCGGACAAATTGTATTTCGAGCCGTTGACTCCCGAAGACGTGATGGAGATAATCGACTACGAAAATCCCGAAGGCGTCGTAGCCTCCCTCGGCGGACAAACCGCTATCAACCTTGCCACCCCGCTCATGGAATACGGCGTCAAAATCGTAGGCACGGATTGCGACGCAATCGACAAGGCGGAAAACCGCGATTTGTTTGAAAAACTATTGATAGAACTCGGAATTCCGCAACCCGAAGGCTGTGCCGTCACCAAAATCGAAGACGGCGTCAAGGCGGCGGAACGCATAGGCTATCCCGTCCTCGTTCGTCCCAGTTTCGTCCTCGGCGGAAGGGCAATGCAAATCGTCGCAAACGAAACTCAACTCCGTCAATATCTCAAAACCGCAGTCGAAATCGACGAAGACAAACCCGTTCTCGTTGATAAGTATATCATCGGCAAAGAAGTAGAGGTAGACGCCATTTGCGACGGCATAGACGTTTTCGTGCCGGGTATTATGGAACTCGTCGAAAGAACGGGTATTCACTCGGGCGACAGCATTTCGGTCTATCCCGCATTCTCGATAAGCGACAAAGTGAAGGGCGTGATACTGCAATATGCCAAGAAGTTGGGACTCGGTATCGGCATAAAAGGTTTATACAATATCCAGTTTATAGTGGACAAGAACGACCAAGTTTATATCATCGAAGTCAATCCGCGTTCGAGCAGAACGGTACCCTTCCTCTCCAAAGCGACGGGGTATTCCCTTGCGGATATTGCGACCGAAGTTATAATGGGCAAAACCCTCAAAGAGCAGGGTATATTCACGATTTATCCCGAAGAACGCCACAGATGGTTCGTCAAAGTTCCCGTATTCTCGTTCAACAAAATCAGAGGGCTCGACGCATATCTTTCCCCCGAAATGAAGTCAACGGGAGAGGCAATCGGCTACGACGACAAACTCAATCGCGCGCTTTATAAGGCATTGCAGGCGGCGGGAATGAAAGTTCAAAACTACGGCACCGTGTTTGCCACCATCGCAAACAGCGATAAAGAGGAAGCACTTCCGCTCATTAGACGCTTCTACAACCTCGGTTTCAACATCCAAGCGACGCAAGGCACCGCCGAATTTTTGAAAGAAAACGGCATTAGAACACACGTTCTGAATAAAATCAGCGAGGGTAGCGAGGATATTCCCGACGCCATTCGCCAAAGAAAACTTGCGTATATCATCAATACGAGCGAGGTCGGTCAGACGGGTAGCACGAAAGACGGATATATGATCAGAAAAATCGCGACCGAAAACAACGTCAGCATATTCACTTCCCTCGACACCGTCAGAGTGCTCCTCGACGTTTTGGAAGAGACCACCCTCACTATCTCCACGATAGACGCATAAGGAGCAAAATGAAACAATCGCTTTTTACAGTAAAAGAGAACGCTCAAATCGCACCTAACGTATTCAAAACCATATACGAGGGTGACGTTTCCGAGATAACCGCGAGCGGACAATTCGTGAACGTGCAAATCGACGGATTGTTCCTCCGTCGTCCCATATCCGTATGCGACTACGACGACGAAACGCTCACGATAATATACAAGGTCGTGGGTAAGGGCACACAGATTATGTCAGAAGCAAAAAACGGCGACGTTTTCGATATTCTAACCGGACTCGGCAACGGATACGACCTAAGCGTTTCCGGGAATAATCCGCTTCTTATCGGTGGCGGAGCAGGCGTCCCGCCTATGTATAATCTTGCGAAAAAACTAATCGAACAAGGCAAACACCCCGCCGTAATTCTCGGATTCAACGACGCAAAAGAGATATTCTACGAGGACGAATTCAAGGCGCTCGGACTCGAAGTAACCGTCGCTACCGTGAACGGAAGTTGCGGAGTCAAGGGGTATGTCACCGACGCGATGAAGAATATGGATTATTCCTACTTCTATTGTTGCGGTCCCGAACCTATGCTGAAAGCGGTCTACTCGGCGTCTACTACGAACGGTCAATTTTCGTTCGAGGAGCGTATGGGGTGCGGTTTCGGCGCGTGTATGGGTTGCTCGTGCAAGACTCTCTACGGCAACAAGCGCATATGCAAAGACGGTCCCGTCTTGAAAAAAGAGGAGATAATATGGGAGAAATAAACACCAAAGTCAATCTTTGCGGAATAGAACTCGACAATCCCGTTATTCCCGCCAGCGGAACTTTCGGCTACGGCTATGAATTTGGCGAATTGTACGACATAAATATGCTCGGCACCTTTTCTTTCAAGGGCACGACTTTGAATGAAAGATTCGGAAATCCCACGCCGAGAATAGCGGAATGTACCGCGGGTATGATAAATTCGGTAGGATTGCAAAATCCGGGCGTAGACAGAGTCGTAGCGGAAGAATTGCCGAAACTAAAACAAGTTTTCCACAAAAAAGTTATGGCAAATGTGAGCGGTTTTTCTATTGACGAATACGTGAAAGTCGTGGAAAAACTCGAAAACGAAGATATAATCGGCTGGATAGAAGTCAACGTTTCTTGCCCCAACGTGCACGGCGGAGGTATGAGTTTCGGTACGGACGCAAAAAACGTTTACGCAGTGACCGAGGCGGTGAAAAAGGTGACCGCAAAACCCGTTATAGTCAAACTTACGCCCAATGTTACGGACATAGTGCAAATAGCGAAAGCAGCTCAGGACGGCGGTGCGGACGGTGTCAGCCTTATAAACACTATGCTCGGTATGAGGATAGATTTGAAGACGAGAAAGCCAGTCGTTGCCAATAAGACGGGCGGTTTCTCGGGAAGAGCGATTTTCCCCGTTGCTTTGCGAATGGTATATCAAGTCGCGAACGCAGTCGATATTCCCGTCGTGGGTATGGGCGGTGTGTCGTGCGCCGAGGACGTAATCGAAATGATGCTTGCGGGCGCAACCGCCGTCGAAGTCGGTGCTGAAAACCTCGTCAATCCGTACGCGTGCAAGAATATCGTGGAAAATTTGCCGACGGTTATGAAAAAATACGGCGTTAATTCGCTGAGTGAAATTATAAAAGGAGTCAGATAGTTATGGGAAAAGACGTAATAATCGCTTGCGATTTCGACAGTGCGGAGAAAACATTCGAGTTTTTGGATAAGTTCACCGACAAAAAGCCCTTTGTCAAAATCGGTATGGAGTTATACTATGCGGAGGGACCGAGTATTGTTCGCGAAATCAAGAAAAGAGGACACAAAATTTTCTTGGACCTCAAACTTCACGACATCCCCAACACCGTCAAAAAGAGTATGGCTGTCCTTTCCAAACTTGACGTCGATATGACCAATCTTCACGCGGCGGGTACGACGAGTATGATGAAAGCGGCAATCGAAGGACTCACCCGTCCCGACGGCACTCGTCCCTTGCTTATCGCGGTGACTCAACTCACGTCCACCGACCAAGAGAGTATGGAACGCGATATTCTCGTCAAAGAACCCATAGCGGAAGTCGTTATGCACTATGCGGGCACGGCGAAAGATGCGGGACTCGACGGCGTGGTGTGTTCTCCTCTCGAAGCGGGCAAAGTGCACGAACGTCACGGGAAGAATTTTTTGACCGTAACCCCCGGCATTAGATTTGCGGACGGCGAAAAGGGGGACCAAAAACGAGTCACCACTCCCGCCGAGGCAAGAGAAATCGGCTCGGATTATATCGTAGTCGGCAGACCTATCACGGCGGCGGCAGACCCCGTAGCGGCATATAACAGATGCTTAAAGGAATTTTTAGGAGAATAAAAATATGAAAGACTTGCAAAAACTCATCGCAAAAGACTTGTTGAAGATTAAGGCGGTTTTCTTCCGTCCCGAAGAGCCCTTTACTTGGGCAAGCGGAATCAAAAGTCCCGTTTATACGGATAATCGCTTGACGCTCACCGCTCCCGAAGTCAGAAAAGACGTCGAAAACGGACTTGCGCAAGTCATCAGAGAAAACTATCCCGACGTCGAAGTGCTTATGGGCACTTCCACCGCAGGCATTGCGCACGCCGCGATTACGGGATATATCATGGACCTTCCCATGGGTTACGTACGCTCGGGCGCAAAAGACCACGGCAGACAAAATCAAATCGAAGGCAAACTCGAAAAAGGACAAAAAGTCGTCGTCGTCGAAGACCTCATCTCTACGGGCGGAAGTTGTATCGAAGTCGTCAACGTGTTGAGAGAGGCGGGCGCCGAAGTTTTGGGCATAGCCAGCATTTTTACTTACGGAATGAAGAAGGGATTGGAAAAACTCGAAGCGGCAAACGTCAAAAACGTGTCCTTGACCAATTTCGACGTCATCGCTCGTACCGCCGCGGAAGAGGGATATATCAAAGAAGAAGACGTCGAAAGACTTATCAAATTCAGAAATAATCCCGCAGACGAAAGTTGGATAGGCTAAGCGAAAATTTTATGAGAAGTTTAATTGACGTAACCGATTTTAGCAAAGACGAACTATTCGACCTTATGAATACGGCGCTGGATATAATAGGTCATCCAGCCGATTATTCGGAGAAGTGCAAGGGCAAAAAACTTGCGACGCTTTTTTACGAGCCGTCTACGAGAACTCGCCTATCTTTTGAATCCGCTATGCTGGAACTCGGCGGTAGCGTAATCGGTTTCTCCGAGGCAAGCAGTTCGTCCGCGGCAAAAGGGGAGAGCGTATCCGATACCGCAAAGGTCATAAGCGAATATGCCGATATAATAGCGATGCGTTCGCCCGTCGAGGGCGCGCCTCTCGTCGCGGCGTTGTCCGCATCGATTCCCGTGATAAACGCAGGGGACGGCGGGCACTGTCATCCGACTCAAACGCTTGCCGATTTGCTCACGATATATAGAGAAAAGGGCGGACTCGATAACCTCACCGTAGGATTTTGCGGGGATTTGAAATACGGCAGAACCGTTCATTCTCTCATAGGCGCACTGTCCCGCTACGAGGGTATAAAAGTCGTGTTGATTTCCCCCGAGGAACTGAGATTGCCGAACTACGTCAAATATAACGTCCTCGACAAGTTCGGTATGCCGTACTCCGAAACAGTGAGTCTCGAAGACTCTCTCCCCGACCTCGACGTGCTTTATATGACGAGAATCCAAAGGGAGCGTTTTCCCGATCCCGCCGAATACGAAAGATTAAAGGACAGCTACATTTTGACAGCGGAGAAAATGAACCTCGCCAAAGACTCGACAATCGTCTTGCATCCGCTCCCCAGAGTGAACGAAATAAGCGTTGCCGTAGACAAAGACCGTAGGGCTTGCTATTTCAAACAGGTAGCGAACGGAAAGTATATGCGTATGGCGCTCATCCTCAAACTCCTTGCCGAAAAAGAGAAGAACCCCGTCAACGAACTCTCCCTTGAAAACGAAGAATACGAAACGCACAGATACGTTTGCCACAATCCGAAATGCATAACGCAAACCGAACAAGAACTCGGTCAAGCATTCAGATGCGTCGACCAAGAAAACGGCATCTACCGTTGCCTCTACTGTGACTCAAAACCTACCGACTGAACCGCAAATACATACGCCGAGAACAACACATTATTTACACAATCCAAACTTAAAACAACACTTTCAACAAATTAAACCGCCGTTTGCGTTAAAACGGCGGTTTGTTTGTATGAGCATTGGTTTTTGGATGCGTGGGAATTGGGTTTGCTTTTTGATTCTTTCTGCTTATATCGTTTATGTATGAAAATAGGATTGTATTTTAGGTTTTCAGTGAGAACTCGTTCTATGCGCTCCCGCCATATCAATCCGTAGAGACGGTGGCGGAGAAGGAGAGGGATATAGACGCTCTCGTCGTGGCGGCGGCGGTGGGGTAGACCTTAACTATGCGGAATCTCAGGTTGTCCGTTGCGGAGAGGGAATAGGTAGAGGAGGATGCTTCGGTTATGCCGTACT
>CAZLVK010000020.1:0-25952 GCA_964563025.1 uncultured Bacteroidaceae bacterium
ATTATATTAAAAAACCACCCCGATTGCAATACTTTTTCCTAAAAAAGTCTAAAAATTTTTAAAATTACTAATTTTATCCTTAATTTGGCTACATATGTGCTAATTTTGATGTATGCATAGCCTCTTGCAAAAGGAACCGCTCGTTTTTATTAGGATACTGATTTTGTATATTGATATTACCGACATAATGTGATATATTATTATATGAATAAAACGAGAGATAAGGTAATTTATGGATAGCAAAACAACGATAGAAAATATCAAAGAGATTGTGAAAACATTCTGCGAAGAAAGAGATTAGGGCAAGTTTCACAATGCGAAGGATTTGGCAATTGGGATTTCTACGGAAGCGAATGAATTACTTCAGATATTTAGGTTCAAATCAGAGGAAGAAATAAAGTTTTTACTTGCTTCCGATCGGAGAGCGGAAATCGAAGAAGAAATAGCAGATATATTGTATTTCGTCGTCAGATTTGCGCAAATGAACGATATGGACTTGTCCGATGCCATTGAACAAAAAATAGGCAAGAGTGCGACAAAATATCCGATAGATAAAGTAAAAGGTTGCAACAAAAAGTATAATGAATAATGAGGCATGAAGGGATAATTATGGAAATAAAAAGTTATGATTTTAATGAAAACGGACGAAAGACAGTGGAAGAACAGGTCAAAGGCAAAGATTGGCCGGTTGTTTATCTAATACATAACGATAGGCAACTATACATCGGAGAAACGACAAGCGCATCCACGAGGTTTGCACAACATCTTGCCAATGAGCAAAAAAGCAAGTTAGACACTATAAAGATTGTTTTTGACGATACTTATAACAAATCCGTAATTTTGGATTTCGAGCAAAGGCTCATTAAATATTGTAAAGCAGACGGTAAATACGAACTCTTAAATAAGAATGCGGGACAGTCGTCTCAACACAATTATTATCAAAGGGAAAAATACGGGAACGCATTTAAAAACTTGTGGTTCGAACTATTCCAATTGGAAATGGTTCAAAACAGCATGGACATTATAGAGAATAAAAACATATTTAAATTTTCGCCATATACATGTTTGACCGAAGAACAAAACGCAGTCGGCATTTCTATTCTTAAAGATATTGTTGCAAAATTGAATGCAAAAGAAAAAGGTGTAAGTTTGGTTAACGGTTGTGCCGGGACCGGTAAAACTGTTTTGGCAATCAGTCTAATTAATTCACTGGTAAATGCAACGTGCATGCAGGATGACGACCTAAATAATGCCGACTTGTCCACCGAGAAGGTTAAATTGTTGCTGGAAATAAAACGATATGTCAATCTTTACGGCGAGTTAAAAATAGGATTTGTGTTCCCCATGAGTGGCATACGCGGGGCTATCGAGGCTGTTTTTGAGGCAACAGGGAACGGGCTGTCTAAAAAGATGGTATTAAGTCCGTATAAATTGAAAGAGAAAACATACGACATTTTATTTGTCGATGAATCACATAGGTTGACGAAAAGAAAAAATTTAGCTTCAAATTTCGGTGATTTTGACGAAACATGCGAAGTATTGGGATTAGATAGAAACACTGCAAATCAATTGGATTGGGTGTTTCTTAGATCAAAATATGCCGTGTTATTTTATGATAAAGATCAAAGTATAAAATCTTCCGATGTCACATACAACGAGTATAATGCAACTCTGCACAAATATTTCTCGGAAGTGCAAGAATTGGAGTTGTCTACACAAATGAGATGTATGGGAGGGGAATCTTATACGTCGTATGTAAAACGTATTTTTGATTGTTGTGAAAACACGTTTAAACCTATAAGTAATTACGACTTTAAGATTTATAATGATGTTGAACAAATGATAAACGCCATAAAGGCATTGGATAATCAATACGGTCTTAGCAAAACGGTTGCGGGTTATTCATGGAAATGGGAAACGAAGCCTCCAAAAAGAAAAAAGCCTGCGGATAACTATGATTATTACAATGGTTTAGTAAGAAAAGGTGCATATGATATAAATATTAAAGGGAAAAAACTAATTTGGAATTTGACGACTGAAAACTGGATAAACAGGTTGGATTCCCACGATACGATAGGATGCATACATACTACGCAAGGGTTTGACTTGAATTACGTGGGCGTGATTTTTGGGCGAGAGATAGATTATAATCCCCAAACGAATCAGATCGAAGTCGATCTAAAGCTATTTTTCGATAGAAACGTTAAGGCGGGTTGCGATGAAGAAACCGTAAGGAAGTATATAATTAATACATACACGACAATGTTAAGCCGTGGTATTAAGGGATGTTACGTGTATGCATACAACAAGAATTTGAGAGAATATTTGAGCAAATTCATACCGCATGCGCACTAACCGAGTAGAGGACGACATGAAAGAGTACAAAAGTTTTTATAAGACCGTTTCCGGGAACGAAGGAGAAAAGTGTCACTATCCGACAAGATTGGACGTGTATGGATGCGGATGTTCTCACGACTGCGATTATTGTTATGCAAAATCGCTATTGTCGTTTAGAAACCTGTGGGATCCGCAATATCCCGCTGTAGCCGACATGAAAAAAGTCGAGGCAAAAATTAAAACAATCGAAAAAGGATCCGTACTAAGATTGGGCGGGATGACCGATTGCTTTCAACCGTGCGAAAGAGAGTATAAGAACACATATAACACAATAAAACTTCTCAACAAATACGGAATTCAATACTTAATAGTAACTAAATCCGATTTGGTCGCCGACGATGAATACATATCCGTAATGGATAAAAATTTGGCGCACATACAGATTACTATTACAAGCACCGATGATGGCTTTGCATCGTCTTATGAACATGCAACGCCTCCGTCAAAAAGAATTAAAGCGATAGAAAAACTACATCGACTCGGTTTTGACGTGCAAATCAGATTGAGTCCGCTGATCCCCGAATTTTTAAATTTTGACATTATTAATAACGTAAATTGTGACAAGGCAATAATAGAATTTTTGAGGATTAATACGTTCATTAAGAAAACATTCACTTCGATAGACTATTCAAAATATACCCATAAAGAGGGCGGATATTACCATCTGGAACTCGATGATAAAATTAGAATAGTAAAACGAATAACAGGTTTTAAAGAAATAAGCGTTTGTGAGGATTGTTCGGAAGCATACAATTATTGGTCGCAAAACGTGAATTACAACAAAGACGATTGTTGCAATTTGAGTATGAAAAAACCATGTGACGACAAGACGGACATGCCACTTATTGGGGATGCGTCATTGTTGCAAAAGAAAAAAGTCGCTTTTTTGTGTTCAAGTACGATTAGCGAAGATACCATGGCGATGTCGATATCGTGGGCGTGCAATCAAGCAAAAAAAGGCAATTGCGTGATATCGGGGTTTCAAAGCAAAACCGAACAAGCGGTGTTGGATGCTATTATTGAGAACGATGGTTATGCGATTGTGGTTTTGGCTTGCAGAATGTTCAGAAGCGTACCCAAGAATCTAAAACAAGCCGTTGATGCGGGACATGTGATTATCGTGTCGCCGTTTAAAGAAGACCAATATAAAGTAACTCGTGCGAGTGCGGAAATAAGAAATAAGCATGTCATAGAAATGGCGGACAGTATTGTGGTGGGTTGCATAAAACGTAACGGAATGACAGAAAAATTAATAAACGAAACGACAAAACCGTGTTTTTTATTGGAGTCAATAAAACAGGAATAAATTAAACAGATATAGGATGAATTTTTTTGGAACCGCTGTTTCGTACTATGGAAATAACACTCGGAGAAAAACTATGATGAGAACAGTTCAGCAACAATATGAGTATGTAAAACAATTGGGTATTGGATTTATACAAGAAGGCAACAAATTGCCGTCAGAATATCGAGCAAAACTGTCACAAGAAATTGCAATGGAAATGTTAAAGGATAAAGCACATGTACAAAGGAATAGCGAATTGGACTGGGCGATTTCAATACTGGAATCTATAAAAAAATAAACTTTATCGAATCTATGATAAAACTGATGGGGAATGACATGACGCTTATGGATGAATGCATGGTGTGTGGGGAAATATTTTCGTTGTCCGAATTAGAGCAAATGGGATATCAAGGATTCAATGAATTGGTCCATTTACAACGCCCTATTTTTCGTCTCGTTAAATATTTTCCTAATACGACTAATGCAAAGGGGGAAAATTATTCAGTAGAAGCTTTATCGAACAATACAGTTTATCTTAATGATGCGGAAAACTTTGACGATTGTTTTGATTGTGCGGTTGATTTGGAATGGACTTCGTTTTACGAAAAACGAATTAAAAAATATTGTCAATATTTTAATGTTGAGTACGACAATATTGCAATAGAAGATTTACCATATAAAATTGCACTAAAATTATATGAGTATGGTACTGCCTTGAATGCTATAGATCATATAGATAAGTCGTTAGATGAAATTCAAAAATTAAATTTAAAGCATTTTATATATACGGCATTTATTGCAGGGCAAAAATCGAGTGAATGGGTTGGTGCTATCGTTGAGCACATTAAAGAGGAATATCGAGAATTTCAAGAACTAATAAAACATTTCAAGATTGCCTGCTTTACTACATCTCCTTATCTCAATCGAATGTGGGCTAATAGTTGCAATAAGGGTTTTTGTATTGAATATGAAATCGATTGTAATAGCGAATTGTATACCAATTTATTTCCTGTTATATACTCTCAAAAACGTAATGACTTTACATTATTAAGTGAGCACTGTGATCAAAAACCAAGCATGGATGATTTGTGGCAAATCTACTTTAATGGTTTATTGCGTAAAAGCTTACATTGGGTGGATCAACAAGAATGGAGACTTATTCAATATGAATCGGATAAAATGGCAAAAAGTATTCCTTTCTTCAAAATAAAAAAAGTATACTTAGGAAATAAAATGTCTGCCGCCGAGCGGTTAAATATTATAGATATTTGTAAGAAAAAGGGAATCCCTTATGTAGGCATAGTTCGTAAGCCAAACAGTTTTGATTTAGTAGATTGTGATGGCGATTGTTTGACCTGTCAACAAAGTCAAGTTGCCTTATCTACGGAATATTGAAAACATTAAAATTTAATAATGCAAATTTTATGGCTATATTATTTTTATCAACAATCGTAATAACAGCCAAGTCATTCAAAAAATTCTTCAATAACAAAATACCAATCCGCCATAGGTGCGGATTGGTAAATGGTGGTGGAGTGGTAGTGACCTTAAATGAGTTTTATCTGTTTTGAGGATATTGCTATGTTATGCAGTAATATCGTTTATTTTTTGTGTCGAATTCTCCAGCATTATTTGTTTGTTTCTTTATCAAATGATGTAACATCAAATATCATTTCAATCACTAATTTAGAATCCTCAATATTAGGCACAATTTTATTTATGTCTTAAGAAACGCTGATTCAATTTTTTATTATCATGATATTGGTGTTTTACGATGTTGATTTATCTTAAATTATGTGAAAACCATACCGCTTCAGCAATGTTGGACAAAATTAAGACATCTCATTACCGGTTCTAATTTTACGCTTATTTTTACTTGAAAATATACCAATATCACGCATTTCATTCTTCATTAAAATACGCTGAAGCACTCGGTTTTGAGTATCATTAGACCAATAAATAGTTAAATTCTCCGAGGATCGTGTTACAGCGGTATAAAATATATTATGCGTTATTTCATTGTCTATATCTTTGCTAACAACTATTTTTACATTTTTAAACTCTAGCCCTTGGGATTTGTGAATGGAAACAGCATATGCAATTTGGAAAGGGACAAGTTTGGATCTGTTTTCATCTTTATCACTATCAAATTTTTTATCTATTTTTATAGTAATAATCGATTTGCCATTTTCCACTTTTAGCAATTTAATATCCTTAAATTGGTCAAGATCAATCTCGTTTAATATAGTATTTATACTTAATGTAAAAGTAACCTGATCTAATGCATCATTGAAAGATACGATTTCCCCTTTTAAATTATTGTATAATATAGGAGAAAATTGATTATTATCAGTAAAAATAATTGGGTCACCTATTTTGTAAATATATGACCAAATGCGAATAGAAGCATTTTTATTGCTTTCCTGCATAATGTTATTTAAATTATTTATTCCATAAATCCCATTATAATTTAATGATAAAAGGATCTCGTCTTCATTTGATTCAAACAATGATTCATCATTTAATTCCTTAACCATGCCGTACTGAAATAATACCTCATCTATTACATTCTCTTTCGCTCTTAGCTTTGACCATAATAGTTTTAATGGGTCAGATGTGGTTCTATGTATTTCTTTCAATTCGTTTATAGATTTCTTTTTTAAAAATGCCTTTGCCATTTTGTACCAATTTCCAAAGTTTATCGACTCAATTTGAATTATGTCTCCCATAAGCACCATGCATTTAAATGATTTTTTTGACAATATTTCTAACATGTCATCATTGCTAACCATGCTACATTCATCAATAAACAAAATATCACACGATATGGAATTGTTTAAATACTTACGAATTGTCATAAAGTCTTCAATGTTTCCGCCGACTTTACGATAAATATTATTTACTGCTGTATTTGTGTTTGATATATACAATTTCTTGTTATCTTTAAAAATGTCTGATATAATTCGGGCTAGATAGCTTTTTCCGGTGCCTGCAGGGCCATAAATGCAAGCCACTTTAGTATCAGAAAACAGGTTTAACACTATATTTCTCTTTTCTAATGAATCAATAGTAATATTATCTTGTTCAATTCTTGCTTTTGAAAAATCAGTATATCCTGTCAGGCCATTTCTTGATAAATCAATTAGTTGATCCAGAATGTAAATAGTAGAATCTTCAACATGTTTAATGTAGTAAAAATCACCAATATTTTCTATTTTGCTTTCAGGAGACCAATTCAATTTATTGTTAATCATTGTTATATTTGATTTGATTTTTTCTGCATTTTCGTTAAATATTTCATCGAGCTTATGATATATAACATTATTAACGTCTGTCTCATTCCTAATTTTTCTATATATCAATTCATCTTCATTTGGTGCGCCAAATATGTTTATTAAATCAATCAATGATGGATTATGATCTATCAATGACATGGCGAAAGGCAGAGAGCAAAATGGCTTAACTTTGTTTTTAACATATAATCCGATATTGTTTTCAATATGGCTCTTTTGTGATTTGATTATTCTATTATTAAGGTTGTATGCTAAATACTTGATTAAATTAACCTCAGAATAAGATGTGTTAAGAAAAGATCTAGCTTTTTCTATTATATTAAACAAATGAATTTCCTTTGTAGAAGATAATATGTCTTCTTTGACAGAAGTATATTCTTGTGCGTTCAACATTAACAAATCCAAGATAGTATTATTCTTATTCAAGTAATTCATCAATTTCGAGTATTCATTAGATGTTGAGATTATTTTTTCATCAACTCCTAATATTTTCCCAAAATTCTCAAATTCACAAGGTCTAATTGAAATGCACCAATCTTGTATTAATTTAATATTTGTTGCAAATTTTGGAAGTGTAATTTTTCTTTCAATAAACTCACATCTAATTGAATAATTGGTCGGAATCTCTTCATTTGAAAAAACAATGAATCTGTTAAATTTGCTTGCATAATCGCTGGCAATCCCCAAAGTAATTTCATATATAATCTCGTCATCAACAATAATAGGATGACATGAATTTACATAATATCTATCTAAAGGATGTGGATTGCGCAAGTATATTTTCCCAACTAGTAATTCTTTAATCGGTTTATAAAACTCAATGGAAGCATCTTCATTAATTTTATTGATAGATTTTAGATTGCTTAAAATGTCTACATTGTAGGTGTCATTTATCCATTTTTTTAGCTTGTATAAATATGGTAAATATTTTTGCATTAATCTCGGGGACATAACTTCAGACACGACATAATGAGAAGCACAGGCCTGCAAACAATTATGAAAATCAGAAATAAATTTCAAGTTCTTATTTTGCTTCATGAACGGTATTCCAGATGTAATATTTGATTGAGTAACAACTTCTTGTAACCTTTTAACTTTTACATAATGGTATGCGGCAATATGCTCAATAAAAGTGCGCAATTTCATAATAATATTTGAGCAAATCTCCCCATCTTCTAATATGCCAATTCGACTTATATCTCGCTCTATTTTGTTATTTTGTTCCTTTATTTTGCTTAATATTGTTTCCATATAGTCTCCCATGTTGTGTTGTAATACATTTTGTATGCACAAAACGATTTATGTTTTATCTCGGATAAGATTGGTTAGATCTCCAATTTTGATAATTACGTTCCACATTTTATGACCTCCGGATTTTCTCTATCGTTTTTCATATTATATCACCTTTTGATAAAAAGTCTAGTATCCTGTATTTTTATCCACAGTTTAGTAATATATTTTCTCAATCTTGTATTTGTTGTCGAATCTTTTTATATAGCAAATACTCGTTCCGACATCGGCTTTAACTAGACAAACTTACCAACATCTCTAGTAATCGTTTCGCTATTCATGGTAATCATTCTCGCTCATCACGCAACCTCCGAGGAAAGCTATAATATTAATACAAAACTCCAAAAAATAATTAGGTTATAAAATCTGTTGTTGAGCCGAATTATAAAAACATTTAAACACAACAGACATCTTTGTTATTTTAACTATAAAGCAACAAAATTTTTCAATTAGAGTCACGAATGGGGACAAAATAAGGTGTAAATGTCAAGATTAAATGCAGAAATTATGTTTGAAAAAGTTAAAAACGTTATTTTTTTCAATGTTAGAGCCAATCCGACCTCAAAATTTTGAGGTCAGATTGGCATTTTAAGACTCTTGCAAGGAGAAAATTAAGTTATGTTATATGTGGAAATACAAGCCCTGCGGACTTGTTGAGCCTTTTGTTTGTCGGATATGTTTATGAAGCTACGCTGCTAACCGCAAACGCTTGAGCTCTATGTCAAACAGTTCCCGAGCTGAAGCGTAATTGAGAATTTTTCGAGGATAATTGTTGAGCCAATTCTCAATGTCCTGAATTTGTTTTGCTGTAACTTTGGATAAATCCGTCCCTTTCGGCAACCTACGGCGTATCTCTCGATTTATTCTTTCGTTAGTGCCACGCTCATAACTCGAATACGGATGACAATAATAAATCGAAACACGCTTGCGTTTGCCATAAGTAGACTTTTGCATACCTAAAAAATCTGCAAATTCAGAACCATTGTCAACGGTTATTGTCTTGAAAACCTTTGTGAACAGTTTTCCATATCTACGCTCAAGCGTGTTCAGGCAAGCAACAACCGAATCCGCTTTTTGATTTTTCATAGGGAATATAATCTCACGGCGAGTTACACGCTCTGTGAGCACAAGCAACGTTGCCTTTGTCAGTCCGCAAACACAATCCATTTCCCAATGCCCGAATGTGTTCCGTTCGCTAACTTCTGCCGGGCGTTGCTCTATGCTTGTGCCCTTTGGCGGATGTTTTGCAACGACCTTATGCCTTTTGGAGCGTCTACAATTGCCATACGGCAGTTCTTTAAGTGTCAGGAAAGCGAACACACCTTTTGATATGTAACTGTATAACGTTGCCGGGCAAATGGATGTATTGAATTGCATGCCGGTATGCTTAATCTCTCCCAGCACGGCACAAGGGGACATTTTGTCTACTCTGATACATTTTTCTAAATATTCGGCGAACTCATAGTCTTTGCCGATTTTCAAGTCCGGACCTTTTGCTAAAAGGTTCTGTTTATATTTTTCTTGTGCTATATCCGGGCTATACGCCGTATGATAAATCCAAGTTTTACCGTCTAAACGCTCATACTTTCCACGCTTGATTTCACGATATATCGTTGAGTTCGAAACGCCTAAAATCTTGCAAATCTCTTTGACAGGCATTTTTGCAGTGAGAAAAGATTCGAGTTGCAAACGTTGCGTCCACGTTAAATGTTTGAATGTTCGTCCCATAATTATTTTTTGCCCCTTCGGGTGTAGCCTGACGTCTGCACCCTCATGACAAGCGTTATCGCTTGTGCTGATTGTAAAAGAAAAGGAGGTTAACCGCTATGATACTCACCACCTTGCAAATAGTCCTTGTATCATTGCAAATAATTTTAACGTTAATAAAACTACTTGACGATTAACGCTCCCTTTCGTCACAATTTTAGCACGAGCTATTAGGCTTGTCAATATTCCCCAGTCCGCCCAGTTCCCGGGCAAAATCAGGTTTCGCACCTTACCGCGTTGGGGATTCAATCCCCAAACCCCGTATTATTTTTTTTTGTAAGCGAAGAGCGCAGAGAAATTCTGCACTCTGATTGAAGATTATAATTCGTAATCTCCGAGCGTCAAGGTGCGCTTTTTATCTCCCGTAAGGCATAAACCGCGCATCTTCCCTTGACGCCCTACTATCCGCCTCTAATCCTACATTAAACAGTCGGGCTTTATTTTGTAATGGAAAAAGCGGTTGCCTCGCTAAACCGCTTTGAGGCAAACCGCTTTTTCTTTTCCATTACGGCATAAAATTACCGCTTTTGCTTGTTTTCTTCCGCTTCTTCGGATTCAGATGTAGATTTACGTCGGAGCATACGGCATAAATCTCCGAAAAAATACGAGTTTTCACGCAACATTTCCTCAAACGTCGCTTTTTCGCTTGCAAATTCGGGTAAATCGTCAAGCCCAAGTTCCGCGCGTAACGCTTTTTTAGAGAAAAACTCCGAGAAACAGTCCGTTGAGAACCTCTTCGAGTATATTTTCTTTGAGCACAAGTAGTATTTATTAGACGATTTCAAGCCGTCTTGCGTTCCTTTTTCTATGCTTACGTCGCAAACGGAATACCCGAAACGGTTATACGTACGCATGTAGTAGTCGTGAAATTTTGCCGTAATCGTTTTCAAGACGTACAACGTCAACGTCGTATCACCGCGCGCATAGCGGTGTTGTAGATAGAAGTCGGAGAACTTCTCGAAGACGAACGTATGCAACAACTCTTCGAGAGAGAAAAACGGCATAGCAAGTTTCCGTTCGGAGCGGTCCTCGATGCGCACGATTTCGCATAAATCTCTTGCATCCGCGCCCCAACTTTCGGGACGTTGCTCGTCCGTGATGACTTTCACAAACGGATAACCGTCTACCGTTGCACTATGGCGCACCATTTTAAGCCAAGAATTGAACAAATCGTTCTTTTGATTCGTTTCATCGACGCGTTTCTTCACTTCTTTGAGTTCAAGATTGTTCCCGCGTTCTTTACCGATTTCGGTTATGGGGATGATACCGAACTCGAAGACGTCGGATTGTTCATTTTCTTCAATAAGACGTTTGCCGAGGCGCAACATATCGAAGTCCAATATGTGCGCGTGACGGCTATACGCGTCCATAAGACGCGCGTCGCGCTTGAAGAAATCCGTGTTCCACAGTGGAAAATTACCTATGTCGGATATGACGTTATCCGTGCGAATTGAGTAATTCCCTATAATAAGCGAAGATTGCACTATATAGATGAAGTACAACTGCACATAATTTTCAAGCACGTCCCAAACGGATTGCATACGCAAATCGTCGCAATACGTAACGTCGCATTTTTTGACGTCGTAACCGAAAATCAAATCGTTGCCGAACGCATAACCGTATTTTTTCGTGAGATGACGTCGCAAACATTTTCGCGTTGCCGGAGAGGTCGAATGCGCAATCGAATAACAATTTCGCACGTCCGATATAAAACGTTTACACGTCGCGAGATTATAAACGATATGTTTATCCATTGCACAACGTAGAGCGTTTTCGAGATTTATCCAAGGGAAATACGGGAACTTCAAGTCGTTTTCGAGGATGAGTTCGAGGGCTTTATCCCTAAACATAACCTCGACCGACAACGCCATATCCGCGTCCATTGTGGTTTTGCCCGTTCCCATTGTACCGACAATCATCGATACGATAGGGCGAGCGTTTATGAATCCGCGGTTTTTCATCTCGAAGTGCTTCAACCTCGAATACGCGATTTTACGGCGCAAGACGAGGAGCACCGCCACAAACACGAACGCCCACACCCACAAGGGGATGAACGTAATCATCACGGACAAGTCTACGACAAGTTTATAAACTTGACGATACAAGTTGCCGATGTCGAAACTCACGCAGAAATAGAAGTACCACGCAAAAAACTCGATTACGATAGCAAACAAATTGAACGCATATGCCCATATACACGCCCACAAGACGAGATACACGCGATTGATTTTGAGAAATTCGACGAATCCCAAACACCAACGCTTAACGGGCTGATACGTTACGTTCGCTATCTTCTTAAACTTTTTGAGAGGTGCCGTTTCTTCTGCGTATCGATTATTTTGCGTTTCGATTATTTTCTTGAAGACAAAAACTCCGATGATAATCAACGGCAATAATATAAGCGTAACGCGACTACCTTTTACGGCAACCTTGCCTACTGCGCCCCAATATCCGACAAAAGTTTCTTTTTCAAAAAAAACGTCCCAATACGTCTCGGACACCGCCTTAAACTCTTCCCACGTTTCGGGGAATCCTTTCGGAAAATGAATAGGCATAACGGATAGGGCGTTTACGGACGGTTGCACCTCATCTATGCCGAATACACGGCAAAAATAAAACGCAATACTACGTCCGAAATCCCTACCGCTTTCGAGAACGCGCCTGAACGCATACGGGAAGACGAAGACCGCTACGGCAACAAATCCGAGCGTAATTGCAATGCAGATATAATGACGATAATCTATTTTTTTGAGCCACGCTACGAATTTTCTCATATCTTACCCCCGACGTAAATCATATATCCGACGACGAGCGCAAGGAGAATCCATAGCAAGACAACGAGAAAGTTTTTCAACGTTTTCATAGCCTTATAGGATAAGCGCAGATACTATCCGCGCTTATACTTCTTTTTAAGTTTCTTTTCCGATTTTGCTTTGTCTTGTTTAGCGAGGGCGTATGCTTTATCACGCTCTTTTACACTTGCCTTATATCTATTCACGGACGCTTTCAGTTTGAAAATCTTCGTGGTAAGATAGAAGAAAAAGAACAAAAAGAGGAATATTCCGATGAAGCCGAGCACGACCATCCAGACGTCCTCATACTTCAAGAATATATCCGAAAGCATATCCGCTATATCTTCGACCGCCTCAATAGTGGTGTTTGCAACGTGCCCGAGGTTATTGTCTATATCTATTGCGCCGTTGTTTGCGATGAACGCTTCGGTAACTCCCGAATCCACGTAGAATATATAGTGATATGCATTCCACTCTCCGCCTTGAAAGAATCCGACGACGTCGTTCCAAGCGGTTTCGAGCCAATTATATTGATAATCATCAAGAAGTTTATTGTATTCATCTACGTTAAGAGAGCTTAATACACTAAATTCTGCAACGGTGCCCTCGAAGTGAGATTGTCCGCCGTCAAACATTTTGAAGAACAACTCATTATATGTTTTGGTTTCGGGAATAACGACGTAACCGAAATAACCGTACAAATTGCTGTCTTCGATTCCCATATTCAAAATTTCGGGAAAATCAATATAAATACCGTTCAATAGCCACTCATAAACATCATTGCCGAAGATATCGTCGTCAACGAACTGATGATAGTAATCCTTAAAAGACAGATTGCAATCAAGGAAATAATCCTTATTATTCCCGTCTGCAGCTTTTGCCGATAGCCAAACAGACTTATAATAATAAGCAGTATATACATTTTTATCTGCGTCATAATTAAACTTCGTACAAGCGGATTGCATTACGGACATAGTAGATATGCCGAGAGCGGTTGCGACGTCCACAGGTTTAATATTTTGGTCCACGACCGGGACTTCAACTTCTGCGGTTACTTTCTCCGCAAACGGAGTTTCTCCGATACGTTTGAGATATTCAACGGTAACCATTTCATACGAGCCCTCGTTGAGAATGGTATTTGCTTCCGCTTGTATCGAGGTAGAGAGAACGGAGAGTTCGTCTTTGTCTTTCATTCGTCCGAGAACGTCCGCAACGGATACTACGGACGAATCAAGAAACGTGTCTTCTACAACGGTACTGCCGTAATATTGCAAAGACATACCGGCACGAACGAAATACCTCGTATAAGCAGAAGAAGTTTGAAGAGCGATTTTCAACGATTTTGTGTTAGTACCGCTCCAACGAGCAGTTTTAGACGGGTTCCCGACGGTCAAAGTTTCATATCCCATATTTTCAAAAAAACCGAGAAACGAACCTAAACCGGAGAGTGCAGAAGAAGGAGAATCGACGCCTTGAAAATAATCCACTACGCCCACTTTTTCACCGCCATATGAAGATCGGCGGAATCCCAGAAAATCAAATTCGGATGTATTATATTGCGTATAGAGAATAATATCGAACATTTCAGACGCAGTAGCACCGTCCCTTGCGCAAGAATATACAACGAACTGAAAAGAACATTGAGTAACTTGCCCGGATTTTAGATTTTCATACGTAGGATTATCCAGATTGAACTCGAACACAAGAGTATTCAAGTCTTCTTTCATCACGCTTGCGCCGGCGGTGAAGGAAAACGTGCCGTTGCTTAACCCGTTCACAACGGTGCCGTTTGTTACGCTCGAATCGCGATAGTAGTCCGTAATATCCAAACTTCCGGAAGAATAGTCCGAGTAGTAATCGTTTTTTGAAACGCTGTATGCGAACGTCACCGACGTGACGGCGTTCAGAACAATGCAAAACAGCACGACGAGGATTATCCACGTTGCGATGATGAGCAGACTGAATTTTATTTGATTTTTATAAGTATTAGTAGTTTTCATAGTTGTTGTCCTAAAAGAAAACGCCCCGACGTAGGCTTGTTCGTCTACGAGGGGGCGTTGCGTGTTTTTTATGTGTTGTTAGGGAATTATCCCTTGTAGTTGTCTTTGATAAATTGTGCTATTTGCGGACCAAGGTTATTTGTTATGTATTCTTGGCTGGGATGCACGCCGTCAGCGGAATCGGAAGAATAACTAAAATTGCTATTATACAAATCCAACACCGGCAAATTATAATATTCGCCAAGTTCCTTAACGGCATTGACATAATCAATCAAATGCTTGCCTTGACCATTTGTTTTAGTGGTTTCATTTGCTTGATTATAATCCAAATTTTGCAATGGAGCAATAAGCATTATTTGTGCGTTGGGGCATAATCTTTGCAACCCTAATATAACTTTCTTATAAGCACCATAAAACGATGAGCTTTCAGTACTTGTAATATCTCCCAGCGCTTTACTAAAAGAACAATCATTCGTACCATAAGCTATAGTTATAATTTCTGCACCACCGCTTGCTTCTCCAATGCGATTGACCATACCTTTCCCGTCATTGTTTGGTTGTGTCCAATCAACCATAACCGTACCGCTTATTCCTTTGTTGGTATATTCTTTAAGATTAAGAGTTTCACCAACAACCTCGGTATAAGACGGATCGCCATTGTGAGTAATACTATCGCCAAAAGCGATATACCGTGCATCAGTCAATTCGACATATTGGACAATAGTATCCTCGACATCATTATCGGTGTCTTCGCCGTCATTAAAAAACAACGATACACAAACACCGATACTGGCAACAAGTGCCAATATTAAACAAACACCAATAGCAATACGCACAATTTTATTTTTCATAAAAGACCACCAAAACAACTATACATAAATTTCAAACAAATTGCAACTTAATGAAGAAGTTTTTGTGTGCAACCAATACGAACCGGTAGCAGAGATTGTGTCGAGCATAACATAGACGAATTCTCCGTCTATAAAATGTCCAACCTCGGCGGGTATATATTTTTCGAGCTCAGTCAAACCTGCTTTATAAAATAATACAATTTCGCCGTTGTTGTATGAGCTCGCAAGATATTTTACGCAAATATAGTCATAATCTGTCAATTCGAATTCATTGTACCAAAAATTGTCGTTTTCATCGGAATGAACCAGTGAAAGAACGCTTCCCTCATTTCCATTATCCGAAATAATGCCGTTTCCGAAAATTGTCAAATCTTGTTTTTGCATATTAAGAAATTGAGAACAGCCTACAGATTGCAATTTGCTTGCAATAGACTTTTGCTCTTTGTTAACTTTGATAGTAAGTTGCTTTGCATACTTAGACTTATTAAAGACGTTCATTGTCACGGTTTCGCCGTCTTCCTCGTTGGGCGTGATAACAATACGTGCGTGACTTGCAAGCAAGGGGACCTCATCCGTATATGCTTTTTCAAGAACATTTGTTTTGCTCAAAAATTCACCAGTGCTATCGTAGAAATATATTTGATATTTCACTTGGCTTTCAAATTCCGGCGTAACCGTCAAACCATAGCATCCGAACGCGTCTTTGGTATATATGCTTTCTTTGGTTTCTACATATTTGCCGTTTTCGTCAAGCCCGCCGAGAGAAAATTCAGACGCAGAGATTTTCTCCGTCTTTACCTTGCCGTCTACAGCAACAACGATAGCGTAGATTATACCGCCGAGCATAGCGCACACAAGCACGCCTACGATGAGGTATATCCACCAATTCTTTTTGAATTTTGCTTTCATTTGCTTTTCTCCTTTCAATTACAGATTAAAAGCCGTCGCTCATCACCGTCTCCGATGAGAATGCCGTTACGCCCAATCTGCAACAAACGTTACGTCCGAGTTTACTTCAAACGTATCGAAGTCAACATATTCGCCGTTGTACTTCCAACCACAAAAAGAGTAGGTTGCTCTCACCGGCTGTGTAGGCTGAATAGGGTGACCGCCGGAAATTACCTGTTGGCTTTCCACTTTGCTTCCTTCCCCCGAATCAAACGTCACGGTGTAGTAGACGGGATTCAAGTCTTTTTGCTCACTATCGACCTTAATAGTCAATTGTTTTGCGTATTTTGACTTATTGAACACATTCATCGTTACCGAGGTACCGTCTTCTTTTGCGTCGGGTGTAATAACGATTCTTGCGTGAGTTACGCCATCCGGAATTTCATCGTTATACGTTTTTTCAAGGGATTCTGTCTTTTCAACAAAATCACCATATTCATCGTAAAAGAAAATCTGATACGACACTTGGCTTTCAAATTTCGGTGTAACCGTCAAACCTTGACACTCGAACGCGTCTTTGGTATATATGCTTTTATGGGTTTCTACGTACTCGCCGTTTTCGTCAAGTCCCCCCAAAGAAAACTCGGAAGCGGATATAGTTTTTGTATTTTCTTCGTTATCGTTCGTTGTTCCAACGCACGCATATATTATACCGCCGAGTATAGCGCACACAAGCACGCCTACGATGAGGTATATCCACCAATTTTTCTTAAATTTTGCTTTCATTTTTGCACTTTTCCTTTTAGTTTTATTTACGGATTATGCGCCGTATCGCAGTATATTATTTTTGTCAGGAGGATAGATTTTGCCACAAAGTTTCCGCACCGTCGTTCGTCAACGCCCCAGAAGAGAACTCCCGCGCCGAAACGTAACGTTTCATTGCTCGATACTCATCACCTCACTTAATAAATACTCGAATCCAACCAAACCTTACGTTCTTTACCACGATATTTAGATACGCGAGGTTTTCCGAATTTTTCGGTTAGTTTTTTTCTGTTTTCAGGGGTGTTAGGAATGTATGTATTTTTCCAACCATCAAAAACAGAAATGGATTTTGCCTTGGGTGCTACGCTTGCAGCTTCGATTTTATTCGAATAAAGAATTTTCGAAACTTTACCCGTCGGCTTTGGTGCTACTTTTCTTTTTGTTGCCATGTTTTCACCTCACTTTTTTACTACGAGATACGCAACTTTCTTGTTGTGGTTTTTATTACTCGAGAAAAATCGCGTCAAATCGTTTTTGGATTTTTTGGTCAATGCAGACGTATCATCAATGAACGTGCATTGCCCGGTCTTTTTGTTACGTTGCGTAGTGACAAAGTTTGTATAACTTCGATTTACCGTACCTACAAGGCGCAACGTTTTACGATTTTTCTTGAAAAACTCACTCGACACGACGTTGACCTTTGCAAGTTCTTTCCTTTTCGGTTGATAAGAATTTGACATTTTGTTTTTTGCTCCTTATAATAATTTCGACGACTTTAATCTAGTTGCTGAGCAACAGTGTTGGGCTGAGCCGTGAACACACGAGATAACGATAGTCGACCGTTTCTCAAACCGTCCTCGAGGGCGGTTTTCTTTTTACTTTGATGTGAACAGCAGGCTTACCACTTCGTCTGAAACAAATTCAAGCGGAAGGGCGTCTTCGCTTACATATTCCTTGTCAACGAAATAATATACTTCGTGGTCTTTTGTATAAAAATCGTCAAGACCTATGCTGTTATCCGCTTTCAAACAATTGATTGCGTCTTCGTTAGCCGATAGCAATATTGCATCGCTCGAAAATGAACCGGCAAAAGATATTTCGATGTCGTCTTCACCCGTGAATCTCAACAATATGTATATCGCATTGAAATGCTCACTCGACGCATTGGTTGAATCGAGGACTGCATTTTGTTCGTTTGCGAACACCGCAAGCACAAGCATTTGTTCCTCTTCATCCGGATGAGCGGTGATGTAACCGCTTACATAACTCTTTAACGCCGCAGTTACGGTTTCATCTTCACGGTCTAAACACAAACGATTGCCTTCTATATCATTGAAGAAAGAAAATGCCTTTCCGTTTGTAAATACGGCGGTGCTTTCCGCAATCTGATTGTCCTCATCTCCCGTAGAGGGGTTGTCGTCATCTCCGGAAACAGAATCATCCGGCGTCGGAGTATCGTCTTTCGGTTGAGATATCCCCGGAGTATCATCGGGGACCTCATCCGTCATGCCGATATTCGTAAATATCATCGAGAGTAACGCGCCCACAAGTGCTATTGCCATAATAATTGCGATGATTTCAATTACAAATTTTGCGTTATTCTTTTTTGCCATAAATTTTTACCTCACTTTTTCTTTACGTTTTGCTCATAAAGGGGCTTTTCTGCCAAGTAACAGCACTGTTTATTTTTGTTGCTCTTGTCATCCCAAAATGCCAATATGCGGTTTTTGCAGGCTTTGGGAAGATCTGTGCTATCGCGAACAAAAGTCCTTGCCTTTCCGTTTTTAGTAGACGTCTTAAAAATGTAAGGAGTCTTTTTGTCTACTACGCCGTAGATTTCCGGACGTAATTTGCCGTTTTTATAAGCGACGTCTGATGACACCGCATATAAACCGGCAAGATTCTTATCTTTTCGATTTCGATTGACTTTTTTTGTTTGCACTTGACATTCTCCTTTTAATTTGATAATCTCTTCTTGCGCTGGCAGGTAGAAAGCCTGAAGTCGAGGACGCTGTCGCTCGACCGAGCAGAGTAGCAAAAGCGCTGAAACTCTTCGCCATAGAGCGATACGGGCTGTGAGGCTCTGCAGAAACCGTCCTCGAGGGCGGTTTTCTTTTTACTCTTCAAACGGCATAGACGGTTTGCATATCTTCCCGAACACGCTCACGAAGTCTTTGCCTTCTTGCTTTTCCTTTTTGAGTTCGGGAACGTCGTTCTTGAATTGCACGAACTCTCCAACCGGCATTCCCATTTCGTTTATATCCTTGTATAGACGTATCACGTCCGGAAGAACCTCTACGTACACGCCTATACGTCGGTATAACTGTTCGAGACTATCCATTCCGCCATATGCTATCCTACGTTCGCTATACCAGTATCGAAGAGGAACGGACGTCGTTATCACGATGACCTCTCCGTTGAATACCTTGTTGTTGAACCTCGAACGCACGGACGAGTTCGTGTTGTTGTCCAACATTTTCAAGAGGTCTTCCATTTCGAACGACGTGTCCCGCAAATCATCCAAGATGATTGCTTTTTGCCCGAGATAATCTTGAAACGGGTCGTTGCTTGCGGACGAAACGCAGAAGTCCAATTCCATTTCGGTTAACATTTTCTTCGCATAGTACGTTTTCCCGGTCCCGCCTTTCCCGCAGATGAATACGACGTCTATACGTCTGTCCGGATTCATCAACGAGGTTTGGCAATATATCTCCCACAACTTTTTCAACTTGCTATATGCCGTCGTCTTCTCGTCGCGGGGGAGCGAATCTACGTAACGTAACTGCTGTGCGTATGAGTATCGCTCGAAATCTCCGAGAACTTTGGACTGCTCGATAACGTTCGTCCAATCGAAGTTCGCTTTCACCTCGTCCGCGCCGTATTGGTGTTTATTTTGTTGGGATTCGTTCCCGTGTATCAGATAAAGCAATACGTCGGACTTCTTGCCCTTGACCTTTTCAACGAAGTTCGGGTCTACCTTGAACCAATTTGCCACCATATCGTGCGGAATCCCTGCGTTGCCGAAATTGACGTAGATATGATAGTGAGGACGGGTGTCATCCTTGTCGTGAAGTATGTACGCCCATTGCTTTATCGTTTTGTGTTCCATGCAGACTTGTTGAATATCTACGTTCAATTTGTCCGCATCCGTAACTATCTCGTATTGTTTTAATTGCATTTCTTTTACCCCTCTGCAATTTTCCTATTTTTTCACCTTTTTCCTGCGCCCTTTGACAAGCCCAAGGGCGCAGGATTAAATACTTTAGTATTTAGTTAGGATTTTCGACCTCATTTTTTTCACCGCTTTCACCTTTTTCCGTATTTTTTGATTTTTCGGGAAGAAGTTCTGCAAATGCGCTCAACAATGCTTTGCGTGTTCTATAATTAGGGTCTTGCCCCTCATCGTTTCGGAAGTATTTAACTTCGACCGGAACGAGAGAGTCTCCGCATTCAATAAAAAAATTAGTAGCGGATTTTTCGTTACCGTCTTTGTCCGTGTAATTGCTGATTCTTTTGAAAACTTGTACTTGCATAAAATGCTCCTTCGGCTTACGCCATATTATTTATTTACAAGGCTATACGCCATTGCATCAAAAGGGGGATAGACTACGACGCGGTCTATCAGCGCACCGAAGGAACGATTTTCTAATTATGAGACTTTGAAAACGCAGACACCTTCTGCATTAAATATTAAAACTTACAGTCGAACATATTGATTGACGCAGGGCTTGACAAAAAGCCCATAAAAATACATTCGTTGCGTCATACTTTTGCGACTAGGTGCTATGAAATGGGCATTGATGAAAAAACGATTTCCAAGTGGTGCGGACATACGGACGTTGCTATAACACTCGGAGTGTATATGCACTGCAATTCCGACCACGAAGAAAAGCAAATTGAAATACTAAATAAGGGGGTAAAAAGTACTTATAATCGAGAAATAAAATAAAGAAGCAGGGCAAAACAAAAACCGCAAACCCCTACTGTGTAGTGGGAAATTTGCGGTTCGATGGCGGAACCGACCGAACCCCAACTGAACACCACAATTTCAAGAATTTTAATATATACTTTGTATATATTAACTTGCCAAATTTTCCACTGTCATTACTGCAAAAAGTGCACATTTTATACTCCGTAACACTCAAATAAATAGGTTTATTTCGTAGTTCGTTACTATCGGTTCACGTCCAATTTTGTGAGTGTCTATTTCAACTCTTTGTGTTAGTGAATAAAATGAAAAGGCCTGACGGCTTTCCTCGTCAGGTCTTTTTGTGTCGGTGTAGTTTAGATGAATTTCTATCTTGTCGTTATACAGCACGACTTGCTTTATTACTAACTGTATCATTTGAAGCGGTCGTTTCTTTACTGCATTTTGGAGATATTTCACTATGTCTTCTTTTTGTATCAACAATGAAGCTCGAGCCTTTTCAACAGCAATTTTGTTTATTATATCCGCTTTTTCACTTTCAAGGTTATTCAACCTTTCCTTTGTGGTTTTACTAATAATGCCTTGTTCCATAGCAATTATGAGGTTGTTGATAGCATTTTCTTTTTCTTCAAGACGTTCTTGCAATATATTGAGCATAGATTGGTCTTCCATTCGCTTTTTGTGAACACCCATAATTCGAGCGGCAATATCTTCAATGAGCTGAGGTGATGCAAGTGCCTGATAAGTCGCATCTATGACAACTTGCTCCAAAACCTCTTTGCGAATAGGATTATGCAGACACGTTTTATCTTGTCTTTTGCCTGCACATTTGTAATACCTCATAATTGTACCGTTTTTCGATGTGCCTGAGTCTGAATTAACCGCCTTGCCACAGTAACCGCAAATCACTTTGTATTTCAACAAATACTCAACGTCGGGTTTGTGTTTACCATATTTGTTGCTTGCAATTTTAGCACGAACTATTTCATAAGTCGTTTGAGATATAATCGCAGGATAGATGTTTGTAAATACTTCATCACCGTGCCTAAAAATGCCTGCGTATTTTTCGTTTTTAAGCAAATTGTACACGGTGTTTCTCGCAAATGGCTTTCCTCGATTTTCAATACCTTTTTCGTGGAGTTCATCAATAATATCCGTTACAAGCCTTCCTGCTGCATAGTCTTCAAATATCTTGCGAACAATAACGGCTTTGTCTTCGTCTATGTGGACCTTCTTTCCGTTTTTCCTATCACCGGTGACATAATAACCATAGGGCAAATAGCCACCTGTATAATTTCCTTTTTGTCTACTTTCATTCATACCACGTTTTACCTTTTGAGATAATTCAGCCGAATAGTATTCAGCCATACCGACGTACATATTTTCAAGAATGATGCCGTCTAAGTTTTGTGAACCGTCTATGTTTCTGGACGTTCTTTGTGTAGCGGATATAACGATTTTGCCTGTCTTTTGCAGTTTATACTTGTTGATTGCTTGCTCGATAGAGTTTCTACCGAAACGGTCTAACGCATATACAAGGCAAATATCCCATTCCTTTGTTTTTTCACTATCCGAAAGCATTTGTTGAAAGTCTTTACGCAAGTCGTTTGTTCCCGTCATTGCTCGGTCTATATATTCACGAATAACGACGAGATCGTTTTGTTTGGCAAAATCATAGCATACACGAAGCTGTCCTTCGATAGATTGCTCTGTTTGTCTGTCGCTCGAATAACGAGCATAAATTACACATTTTTTCAAGTTTTTAGTCCTCCTTTTTATTTGGTGCTTTGAGTATATCGTGTTCGAATCTTAAATAGTAGGACATCGCAGTGACATTTTTGTGCCTACTTTTACCGATATAAAAACAACATTGTGATGGGATTGAAACCATATCGTAACCCGATTGGAACATCATTGAAACCTCCTTTCTCAACTTGTCTTTTTCTTTTGACACCCTCAAAACAATCGGGAAAGCACGCAGTCGGTCAAGGAAAAAAGAAAAAAGTATTGCATAGAAACAACAATCTTTACAGTCTTAAGCAATAGTTTTTTCCCTTGACCACAAGTGCTTTTCTGATACACTCATTTCCTCTAACCCCCAAAATCTTTATTTACTATAAATTATCTTGCGTTTTATCTGGAAAATCGACAAAAATTATCTTGCGTTTTGTCGCAAGGTGTGCTATAATACCATTGAAAAATAATTTAAATCATTTATTTGAGGTGTTTTATGTTTGAACGGAAAGTCTATAAGAAGTTGTTGGACTGGAAACAAAATGGAGCCGGAGAAAAAGCATTGCTTATTGAGGGCGCAAGGCGAATAGGAAAATCCACCATTGCAGAAGAATTTGGCAGAAAAGAATATAAAAGTTATATTCTTGTTGATTTTAACGATGTTAGCAATGTTGTTATTGACGCATTTGAAAAGTATTTGAACGATCTTGACACATTCTTTTTGATCTTATCAACAGAATACAATAAGACTCTTTATCCAAAAGAATCGCTTATTATTTTTGACGAAATTCAAAAATACCCCAAGGCGCGACAATCTATTAAAAAGTTAGTAAAGGACGGAAGATACGATTATATAGAAACAGGTTCATTAATTTCTATAAGGGAAAATGTCAAACAAATCACTATACCATCGGAAGAAAGACGTATAAATATGTATCCGATGGATTTTGAAGAATTTTGCTGGGCCCTTGGAGAAACCAAGATGGTGGAATATATCCGTAAATGTTTTAATGACGTTAAACCGCTTGAAGAAGCATTGCATCATAAAGCAATGATGCTTTTTAAGCAGTATATTCTTGTCGGAGGAATGCCCAAAGCCGTAGCAAAATATATTGACAACAATCGTAGTTTTGCTGCTGCTGATATAGAAAAACGGGACATATTGTCTCTTTATCGGAGTGACATAGGCAAAATTGACAGAAGTTATCGTTCAAGAGTTCTTTCGATATTTGACCAAATCCCTGCATTTTTGTCTCAACACGAGAAAAGAGTGCGTTTGTCGTCAATAGAAGAAAAATCGACATTCCCAATGTATGAAGACACTTTCTTTTGGCTTGGTGATTCGATGATTGTAAATGAATGTTTTAACTGTGCAGATCCAAATGTTGGTTTATCCTTAAACGAGGAAAGGACTGCGTTAAAATGTTATATGGGCGACACCGGATTATTGGTGAGTCATGCGTTCGACGAAAATGAACTTGCAGAAGAAAATCTATACAAACAAATCTTGCATGATAAACTATCAATAAATGAAGGGATGATTTTTGAGAACGCAATAGCTCAATGTTTGGTGGCAAACGGATATAGGTTATTCTTCTATACACAATATAATTCTGAGAAGAAACGTAATGATATCGAAATAGATTTTTTAATTTCTAATGGAAGCAAAACAAAACAAAAACTGTTTCCGATAGAAGTAAAATCCGGAGTAAGGTATACAACTACATCCTTGGCCAATTTTATGGAAAAATATCATAGCCGTATAGGACAAGCATATATAATTCATACCAAAAACCTATGCAAACAAGGAGAAATACTTTGTATTCCGTCATATATGGCGATTTGTTTGTAAATAGAGTGTAGAAATAAAAAGAAGCGCTGTTTCAAAAAGAGACGGCGTTTTTCTTTTGTAGTTACATTCACATCACATTGGTGTTTCCTTATGTAAATAAAATCGTAGCACTCTCCAAACTCAAGGTATTCGTGGGTTACTGCGTATACAAGGCAGTTATATTCTTCTTCGAACTCTTTTATCTTTTCTATCAATTCAGGCTCTTGGTAAGCCCAAAAACCGCCGAAGTTCTCAAAGTAGCAGATTGTATCGTTCTTCTTAAAACCTTCGATATACGGCTTGTAAATGTCTAATTTCTTCATAAATTCGATTGCTTTTTGTTTCTTAATTTCTCTTGTAATGTTCATTGTTTTTATCTCCTTAAATATAATTTTCTAATTGTTCAAAATTTTGACCGATATTCCTAAGTGTTTCTTCGAAGCCAAACCACGCTAAAAGGTTCATATTGTAATCGTTGTTACCAAGCGGATCTTCTTCATCCCAACGCTTTCCAAATAATTCTTTGAGAGAGTAGATACCACAACTTGACATTGTTTCGTATAACAATTCGTCTATTTCGTCCTTATATTGCTTGTAAAAACGAACGGTATCGTTATAGTAAATTAAGAAGCCAACCGTTCCCGATTGGCATCCATAGTTAAGCACGTCTGTAAATATATTTTTCTTATCGTCATAATCGTGCCATTCATTGATAATGTAGTTACATACACGTTTTTGTAACGGTGTAGCATCTTTTTTAAGACTTTTGATATTAGCAAGTGTAAGTTTCATTTTTAGTCGCTCCTTCGATAATGAGTTTTTCTTCGATTCTGTCTTGTGCTTCTTTAAGCAATTCTTCTAAGTCAATAATAGGTGTATCCATTAGTCCACCTCCTCAAAGTCGTCAAGATTTATTTCATCGAACATAGGACCATATTCGAAGTGGAGCCTTCCGCAATCTTCAAGCAAGTCGAAAGTTCTTACGCTAATACGTCCACGGTTGGTTACGGCAACCGTGATTTCTTTTTTCTCTGTGTTTATGTCTATAAGGTTGAAAGTGATGAACGCTTCACCGTCATAAAATTGAAATTCGCTTATTTGATATTGTTTTTTCATTTTGTATATCTCCTT
>CAZLVK010000021.1:0-19110 GCA_964563025.1 uncultured Bacteroidaceae bacterium
CTGTATTCTCATTAAAATAATTGGCAAAGGGATTCTCACATACCACACGAAAGCGGTCCATAAATTCCATCAGATTCATCCCCGGCTCCCACGCACCACCAACCAGATAGCCAAGATATCCGGCAAAAACTGCACCAAGCAGCAGAAACACCACAGATGGTTTCTTCTTACCTGTCTGCATAAACACTACCTCTTCTTTCCTGCATAAGTGCTTTTCTTTGTCTGCTGTACGGTCTTTGATACTTTTTCTTCTTTTGCCTGCGTTTTTTCATATTTTTCACGCACAGAAGATTCTACCATATCATAATGGGCATATAACTTATCTCCACGTCTTGTTTCCACAACACGATTAGCTTCATCATACAGCTTATAATCTTTGCTGTTATCAAGAAATGTCAGCATAGTTTTCCCACTGTGAATGTCCATGATATTTTCTTTTTTCAGCCATACATAACGGACATTTTTGCCCCAGGTACCCGGCACTCTTGTTTTAACCGCATGATCGTTTTCCTGCACAATAAGTGTCTTACTGATGGTCACATCAGAAAGGTTAGTATTTTTAGATGACGACACTGCCATCATTCGCTCCGCAAGATTCTGATAGCCTCTGATACGGTTCAAAAACGCATCCCTGTCCATAATAACCTTATGCTCTCCGGCTTCATTTTTTGCTCCCAGCACCCCAATGGTTTCCAGCTGCTTTATCACATTTTCTGCCTGTGCATGGTCAATACTGAAATTCTCCTTTACCGCATCCACACTGATACTCTGTTTCTCCATGGCAAACAGTCCGACTTTTTCTATCAGCCCCTCCATTGCCTCACTTGCCTTTGCACTTTCCACAGTGTGGGGTTTATCGTTTCCCATTTTCTGACCCTTAAGAAAATCCATCAGTCTCCCAAGCTGCTTTTCATCCCCGTTTTTCAGATAATCATCAAAGGTTGCGATTCGACCAAAGTTAAGCTTCTGTGTCATCATATTTACTCTCGGAACTGCCTCCGTATGAAATATCACTTCACTGAGACCATCCTTTTTATTGATATCCGGCAATACGGAATATAGAATCCCATATTTCTTTGCCATCTTCTCTATCTTTTTCATATCTTTGGTTTCAAACTGCAGTACCTGCAGATCTCCGCCCTTCATAAGAAGCTTTCTCATGGATGTCTTACCGATTGATTTTTCATAATCAAGCATTCCCTTTAAGAAATCGACTGCCTTTTGCATGGCTCCGATACCGCCGCTTCCCACCTTCATGGCTATCTCAATCCCGTCATAGGCAACTCTTATAATCTGTACCGCTTCCTGTATTTCTTCTGCCATTTAAATCCCTCCTATAACACCGGTTCCCTGAGTGTGCATTTAGGAATATACTGCTCGGACTGTTCTTCTTTTTCTCTCTCCACATCTTCCTCTTCCTGCTCCCTTCTGCTCTCATTGACCTTTTCTTTAATTTCCTCAGCATCTGCTCTTTTAATCTGCTCTTTTGTAACATCCACACCATAGGCAGTTAAAACTTCTGCAAGTCGGTTGATTGCCTTTTCCTCTTCCACACGATACATTTCTATAGAAATAAGAAGATTTTCAATCTGGCTGACCCACAATGGCTTATTCTCAATCATCCCAGTATACTGCTCCATAATGCTTTTTGATTCCTGCCCGTTTTCGCATTCACAAAGCTCCTCTATCAGCTTTCCGGTTAAGCTTTTATCGCCACTTTTAAATGCAAAACTAACAATAAATTCCTTTTCCCCGTCCGAAAAATGATGTTCTTTTTTACACATTTCATTTACAGTTTCACTAATAATTGTCAATCCCATAACTTCCTCCTAATACACCATACTGTTTTCAAGAACTGCAATATCAATAATCTCTTTCATTCTCTCTGCCGGAACATTGTTGTTGATAAGCTCCACAAGCTGTGATTCCGTAAGCCCCTTTTCTATTGCACAGCGAATCTGCACCAGTTGGGCAGGAACCAAATCTCCGGAAGCCAAAAGCTTTACGATGTCCTGACGGGACTTTTTCATAAATCCAAATTTACCAAGCAGTCCTGTAAATGCTCCCTGACTTCCCTTCTTCATGCTTCTTTCCACCTGCACTCGCTGAATTACCCTGCCATTTGCATCCACTACGGGAAGCTGATAAAACACCGGAATCTGATAGGATTTGTCTGCCACAGGATTCTCACCTAAAAAGCCATGTGACAAAGAAGCTACTCTGTCTTCTTTGTCTCCTGACGTTTTTTCATCTTCTCCTTTAACTGTTTCCGACACTGTATCAGTTGCTTTAGCTCCTGCCATATCTACCAGCCTATCCTCTAATGTGTTAATCCGATTCTGCATTTTCTCCATCTCCTTTTTCTTTTCTTCAATCTGCTCACGAAGTCTTGCAATCGTGGCATTTGCCCTGTTTAGCTGATCCTGCTGGTTACTGAGTTCATTTTCTGTATCACCCAGTTTTTTAACCAGTCCGTTTTGAACCTCTTCCTCTTTTTTGGCATTTTCAAATACCTTAAGCTTTTTATTCAGTTCATCATACCGCTCCTCCTGAAACTGGATTTTTGCCACCGCTTCCTCTATCTGCTTTATAAGTCCCTGAACATATTCCGGGGCATTTTCAGACAGTTCCTGCATCTGCTTTACCTTTTCAAGCATTGCTTCAAAAGACTTTCGCATAATTGCCGGTGCTTCATTTTTAATAAATACCGTTTCAATATTTTCAAGCAGAACACCCTTTTCATAAAACTCCATCGCCACCTGTATCTGGTGCGGTTCCATATTATATCTTGTGACAAGCTCGACAAAGGCATCATCTGCACCTTTTCTAAGGCAGATGGAAATACTCTTCATCTGAGGAAATTTAAGATTTCTTTTCAAATAAAGCTTCGTCTGCTCCACCGTAAGACCATATCCGATATCAGCCTCCACAAGTCCTATCACATCCTGTCCGTATTTGCCTGCATTACGCAGGTCACTGATATAATTTTTACATTTAATTGTATCTTCTACACTTCGTTCCATAGTTGCCTCCATAAAAAATACAGCCTATCGTTTCGGCTGCTTTGTAATCGTTCTGTCCTGTATTTTTTCCTGTTTGATTTCTTCATAAAGAAGTTCCACATCTGCCTCTGTACTGACCATATCCTTCCATATGGCGTTTCCAAGATTAAGCTCCTTCGTTGCCGCTCTCTCTTTATTTCCCATAAGGGCAGTCTGTTCCCGGTAATATTCACGAAGATTTTTTACCTCATCATAGGAATACCCTTCTTCTGCAAGCTTTTTGTCAAGCTCTGTCCACATTTTATGCTCTTCCAAAAAGAAGTCATCCCCATTCTGAAAGCTTTTTTCCGCACTCTGCAGTTCATCCATCTGCTCAGCAATATCAAACAATCCCTTGCATCTCTGTTTTGCCCTGTATACCCGGCTCTTTTCTGTGGAAGCTTCCTTTCTTTTATCCGTCAGATTAGAAACTACACCGGCAAGCTCCTCCATACTGTGAATATCGTGCCTTACCAAAAACAGATACTGCTGTTGCAGCTTCTCCATTTTCTTAATGTCATCCTTATATTTCCAAACCTGTGAATACGGTCTTTTTTTCAGTCTGCCGATACGATACAGTTTTGCATAGTAGCGCTTCTGCAATCCGGATAGTTTTGCCCTTTTATATCGTCTGACATAACACTTCACAAGCTCCGGCTGAAACTTATTTTCAGACCGGTAAAAGGATAAATCCTCTTCTTCAATCCTTTTTCGTATATTTTCTTCCGAATATGCATTGCCTATGGTCTTACATCTGCGGTATCTTCCCATGCCCGGTGGCTTGACCGCAAGGTATTTTCCCAGCTTTACTTCATATCCTTTATCATAAAGCAGCTCCAGAAATTCATCAAAATCACCAGCCTGAAGAATACAGGCATCCAAATCCCTGACTATCATTTTGTCCCACACAAATTTCCCATCCCGGTAATCATTATGCTCCTTATAATAATCCCGGTCCTTATCTTTATCTGCACCAATATCAATAGTAGAAAGACCATATTCTTCACATAAACGGTTGGTAATCGGCTGAATATCATTTGCCCAGTCTCCTTTTTCATAACGGTACTTTCTTCCGTCAAGAAATCCCACACTGTTAAATATGATGTGCGAATGAACATGCTCCGTATTATCGTGAATACAGTAAACCGCTTCATACTGCGAGCCGAGATATTCCTTTACAAAACGCTGTGTAACCTCATAAGCAGTATCAGGACTTACCTCACCTTCCTGAAAGGATAAAATAAGATGATAGCCCTGCCTCTTATCTGCTTTACCAAATTTCTTTTTCGTAGCCATCATCTGCTTAAATGCAGTTTCCGGCTGGCAGTTCATTCCACCAATCAGCCTTCCGTTCTGTGTTTTCTCAGGATTCATGACATAATCCAGTGACTGTTTTAAGTGTTTCCCATGAAAATGACCACCACAGTCCTTCATATATAAAATCTTACTGATTGCCAACCATATCCACCACCTTTGCCACTGCTGTGTTTAGTTTTCGCATATAGGCAATGAGTCTTTCCTTATCATCAGCTGAGTAAAGCTCTGCATTATGGTTATAGGTAATCTGATTGATATTAACCCCGATACGGTTCACTTCATTTATCAGATTCCGAAGAAGCTGCCTGATTTCCTGATAATCATTTGGTTTCTGACTGATCAAAAGTCTCAAATACTGTGATTCCGTCATATCTGCCGCCTTTGCTTTTTCCTCCAAAAGCTTTGACTCTGCCGGTGTAAGCCGAAGCAGTTTACTGACACTGTGCTGTCTTTTCTCCATTTCATCACCTTCCGCCTATGGCAGGTTCCCTGATGTCCGATACGAGTTTTTCTACAGAATGTTCCATTCCGTTTCTGTTCATATTTTCTATAAACTGATTCGCCAGCTTTTCTGCCAGTTTTTCAATATCTGCCCTGTACCTTGTCTGGTTAAAAAGCTTATCCAGTACTGCCTCATCCCTTTTTAACTGCTCATACTTCCCCTGCTTTGCCGTAAAATCCATCATGTCTTTTGGATTCTGCCTTTCTGCTTCCATATCAAGAATCAGTTCATAATTCCACTCACATACCAAATCTATCAGATCATCCACTGTGTACGCATCCCATACAATTTCACCCGGAACCTCATCCAAATCTCCCCGGTATAATTCCCCACCGGCAAAACCTGCCACATAGTCATGCCCTTCCATATAGCCAAGAAGCATCTCTGCCTCTTTATCTGTCATAACTATGGAAATCTCATTGTCCTTGATGAATGCCAGTAACTCTTCCGGCTGCCGAATCTCTGTTATGCTTATATCTTCCTTTCCCATTGCCTAAACCGTACCTCCTTATCTGTGTTTTGAGAAATCTTTCAGAAGCCTTAAGAGTCCAGAGCAAAGCCCTGTCCTCTGCCAGATACGCATTTTGGATATCCATTCCAAAATACATCCGGTTAGGGGATTTTCCCCCTAAGACCCCGATATTTTTACAGGTGCTCCACTTTTTGGCGTCACTTTTCAAAAAGTACTCCACTTTTTGGAGCCATTTTCATAAAAGTGCTCCACTTCTTGACCCACCTTTTATACTGCTTATCATAGTCACTTCGCACCTGACAAAAAAGGTGCTCCACTTTCTGGAGCCACTTTTCAAAAGTTACTCCACTTTTTGGAGCCATTTTCATAAAGGTGCTCCACTTTTTGACCCACCTCTAATTTCTGCTTTGTTCTAACCAGCCATTCATTATAATCCTTACATTCCTTTGGCGGCGGAGCATCCTCCACCTCATATCCCATTCCGTAATATTTCTCCATCAGCTGCAATGCCGCCTTCCTGCCCGGCTCATCACCATCCAGACAGAACTTAATGGAAGTAATCTTCGGATGCTCTGATAAAAATGTTTCAAGAGGTGCATCAGCAAGCATACCGAGTGCTATCTTGTTCGTATCAAAATCTGAGAAAATATCCACATAGCTCATCAAATCTATCGCACCCTCAAATACAACAAGCTCCGTACTGGCATCATTTGCAACATTAAAACCATATCTTTTATCATTGCCTGCTACATCACACTTAAAAGCTTTTCCGTCCCGGTCAAACACACCTCTCATGCTGGCAAATTTTGTAATACCCTCTTTATCATTTCCCTTAAAAACTATGTTGTGATAATGACTGCTCTCATAAATCAGTTTTACTGATACAAAGTAATCTATGACCTCCCTGCTGATTCCACGCTCTTTTTCAAGATAGGAATAAAGATAAGTATTATCAACTGCTGGCTCTGGAAGCACAAACTGTTTTATTTCCTGCTTTGCTTTACCTTCCACCTGATGTTTAAGCTCCGGCTTCTTTTCAATACCATCCATTCTGTGGTAACCTGCAAAATCAAGCAGCCACCAGACTGCTTCTTTTACCTCCATCCCACAAAACACACGAAGGAAATCTATCTGGGAACCGCCATTCTCACCTTTTTCGTATTGCCTGGACCAGCGGAACCAGTGGCTTTTATCGTAAATCCGTATGGAATCCATTTCTTTTAAAGTATGGTAATGTCCCACTTTCTTTACGGTATAGCCAAGATATGAGGCTACCGCAGTCAGATCCACACTCTTTGCAATGGCAAGCTCACTTTCCGTAAACCGTTCCATCCTTACCTCCCTTTCCCCTGCTCTGCCACAAGACTGTTTTCAAAATTGAAATTCTTATAATCTGTTGCGTAGCTTATCTTTGGATTATCCATCAGTCCTTTTTCCTTAAAACTGAAAAACTCTCTGTTATTTCCACCCACAATCACATGATCTATAAGTGAAATTCCAACCAGCTCACACACCATATTCATACGGTCCGTAATCATGGTGTCCTGCCTGCTTGGGATAAGATTACCACTGGGATGGGAATGAATCAGCATTACGCCGGCTGCATTGGATAAAATACTTGCCTTTAACATCTCCCTCGGATGTACCATTGCTTCATTTAATGACCCGATACTGGCAAATGTCACATTGACCGGTTTTAAATCTGACTGCAGATTTACCACACACACCACTTCCCTGTCCATTTCACACAAAATTTCTCCGATGGCACCGACTGCCTCGTAGGGAGTCCGTAAAGGAAGCTCTGAAAAAAGCGGAGCATCCTTTACAAGCTTTACCCTTACCACATCAAGCGTGAAGGGATTTTCTTTATCCATCTGTATCACTATCTCTTTCTTCACAAATGTCTCCCTCCTTTAGCTCAACCTGTATCATAAAATCTCCCTGACAGTCATTTATAAGAGCAATCAGTTCCTTTATGGTCATTTCCTGCTCCATGATGCCCTCCTATCTGGACTTTCCGGTATCATAAATAAGCTTTGCCTCTGCAACCATCCCGTCAAGTCTCTTATTCGGTGTGTCTGTAGCAAGAGAAAGTCGTCTTGCATCCTTATCATAATGATAAACCTGATTTGACAGTCTCTCTTCCAATGCAACCTGCGACATATTGATTTCATTGACCATTTCCGCAAGCTCATACGGATCGCCTGCATTTACGGATATGGCAATGCACTCATGCACTGACGAAGGCAGAATATAAAGGTCTGTCTCCAGCTTTTCAGCCAGTTTATGCAGGTTGTCCTCATACAGCATGGAAACTGCTCCGTTAATTCCCCTGTCATTGCTGATGATATACATCATCTCATCGTCCGGTATTTCATCCATCATCATCTCCGACATTTCTTCGGGCATACCTTCCCCCACCATCATTTCACGAATCACATCATTCATGGAACGGACTACCGGAGGCAGAATCCTTTTCGTGTTTTCCACTGCATATTTAAATAGCTGCTCCTCATTCATTCCAAGCTGCTTTGCCATATCATCCCTGATTACCGTACTCTGAATGCCTTTTTCATCCACTGACACAATCCAGCGGTAAATAATGGATAAATCCTGAAACTCCCTGTGCGGCATATCTTTTAACATTTCCTGGTTCTGCATGGTATTGATTACCTGAAACACAATGTTATCCTTTGCACTGTCTAAATTAAGATTTCTTGCCACCGGAAGTTCTGCAAATGCCCTTTCCATACAATTTGCTGCATCCTGTAACACTTCCTGCAGATTTTCCGTATGAAGATAATGATCATACATATCGTTGATATAAATGGTCGGCGATACATTTCTGTTCTCACCCATGCTTATCAGGCTAATCCCATCCATCAGTCTGTTTACCTTATTAACGCTTGTCACACGAAGCTCCATATCCTTGTACTGTGCAGGCAGATAATCCTTAAACTTTTCTGCCACCACTTCCTTAAAAATCTCATAATTCATCATATAAAAGTCCTCCTTAATCCAAATTGTCGTATAAAATTCCTTCCTCATCAGGGTTTCTGTAATCTTTGTATTCCGTTTCATAGCCGGGATCATCTTCTACATGAATAATTACTTTTTTCTTCTTCCGAAACGGACACTCACAACAGGCTACCGGACACAGCACCTCTAACGGTACAGAAAGCACCTCAGCTATTCTTTTTAATTTCTCAAGGTCAGGAAATCCCTCATCTCTTTCAAAACCCGCTATCAATGCCTCTCCCTTTCTGCCAAAGCCACATAATCGTCCCAGCTCTTCCTTAGAATATCCTCTTCTGTCACGATATTCCTTTATCTTTTCTCCAATCAAAGCCATTCCTCCAAAACAATGAGGTGCAGAACCAAGCCTGCACCTCATAAATCACTTCCTATTCTGTTGTTTCATCTTCCTTTTTTCTTCTAAAGAAGGTAAATAATCCTGCCATCAGTGACGCAAGTCCAAGACCGCCCCAGAGATATGGATTGAAATTATCTCCTGTCTGTGGAAGTTTAGGTTCTGTCGGCTTGTTTGTGATATTTAAAGTATAAGTCACAACCTCAGGAGCTGCATCGTCATACTGTAACACCACTTCACGCACAGTTTCGTCAAGGATATACCCCTCTGCAGCCTTTGTCTCGACTACATAGTATTTGATATCCTCAGCAAAATTGCCATCCTTAAACACAGCAATCGGAAGCTCCTTTGATTCTGCATGACCGTTCTTGTCCGTTACAAGGGTTTCAATCACATTTCCATCCTTATCGCGGATTTCAAATTCCACACCGCCAATGCCTTTGCCTGTATACTCATCTGTTTTTTCAATGATGATTTTACCGTTTACAGTCTCATCCTTCATGGATACCTTCTGAATTTCCTTAGTCTCTGTCACTTCAAATTCCACATCAGCTGCAATCTTATATCCGTATGGTGCAGTTTCTTCTCTAAGGATATACTTGCCAACCGGGATTCTTTCGATATAGTGTGCAGTCCCATCAGATACCCAGCTTTCTACTACATTTCCGTCAGCATCAATAATGGAAAGAGCCGCACCTTTAAGCTCGTATTCCCCGGTAATGTCCGTCTTTGAAATTTCAAGCTTTGTCGGATAATTTTCAAATTCTGCTTCAAATTCGATTACTTCCACATCAGAACCCTGATAGTATGCATCCACATCAAAACATACATCTGATTTCACATATCCCTTCGGTGCTTCCATTTCCTTCACATAATATTTTCCAAGAGGAAGGTCTGAGATAAAGGTTACTCTTCCGTCTTTCCCGGTTACTGCTTTTTCAACAAAGGTATCCTTTGCCACGATAAGCCTGCCGTCTGCATTAAAGATATCCTCTTTTGCATACAAGCCAAACACCGCACCCTCAAGTGCTTCTTTTGTCTCTGCATCCCTCTTGATAACAGTAATATGAACCTTCTGTCTCTCATTGGTTACATCCATACCGGCATATACCACTTTTGTATTCTGGTCGATATAGGAAAGGTCTGCTTCAATAGGTGTACTGTCAAGCACAAATCCGTCAATGGTCTTTGTTTCCACAAGATAATATTTTCCTATCGGAAGATTTTCAATGCTTGCGATTCCCTTATCATTTGTCACGATTTCTGCAACAAGCTCATCCTTTTCATAATAAACGGTATCAAGACCATCTGGACTTACAATGTCCTCTGCCGCATAGACCTCAAAAGTTACACCGGCAAGTGACTTCCTAAAATAATCAAATACAAAATCGTACCAATGACCCTTTACAAGGTTAATATCCGTCAGAAACTCGCCATCTTTATTGATGATGATTGTTCCGGTAGGAACCTCATCTTTCATCACTACGCTCTGGATTTCCTCTGTATCTTCCACCACGAATGTTACGTCTGTTGCCTTAAGATATCCGTAAGGAGCAAATTCCTCACGAAGCACATAAGTCTTTCCAACCTCAAGCTTTTTAATGATATGAGCCTCTCCTGCTACGGAAGTCCAGGTATCAACCACATTTCCATCCATGTCAATTACGGAAAGTGTTGCTCCTGAAAGCTCTGCACCGCTTGTAATGTCTTTCTTTGTAAATTCAAAGGTTGTAGGGAAATTGTGGAAAGTTGCAAAAATACTTACACACTTCACATCCTGTCCCTGATATCCGGCATCAAATGCAATGATGTCATCAGAAGAAACATATCCTGCCGGAGCTTTGATTTCCTTTGCATAATAAGTGCCATGCGGATAATCCTTTACAAACTGCACATCGCCGTTTGCATCAGATACTGCCACCTCAAGAAGAGTATCCTTTTCCACGATTACCTTACCCTCTGCATTACAGATATCAGTAGCAGCATATAAACCAAATTCTGCACCCAAAATATGTTCACCTGTTTCTCCATCCATTTTTACAACGGATAAATCAACCTTCTGTCTCTCATTTGCAAATGTCACACTCTCCTTAATCACCGGAGTCTTATCATCCACATACACAAAGCTTACAACCTGCTCTTCACTGTTAAGCACATATCCGTATGGTGCTTCCACTTCCACCACCTTATATTTTCCAAGAGGAAGATCTTTTACGGTCGCCTTTCCGTCTTTTCCGGTTACAACTGTTGCTACAAGTTCCCCGGCACTGTAATACTTATTTCTGTTTCCATTTTCATCAAGCTGCATATCGGCTGTGTAAATATCCTCAGCAGCGTAAATTTCAAACTTTGCACCCGCAAGGGAACCTTCCTTATAGACAAATTCCTTATCCTGTAAAGCTGCAAACAATCCACCCTTATAGGAATCAAAAACTTCGCCCTTCTTCTCAATTACAAGTTCTCCAACAGCCGGAACATCTTCATACTCTACTGTGATAATTGCCTCATAAGTGTCAGGGTCTACTTCGTAGAAAATATCCGTATCTACTTTCACTTCCACATAATTTTTATTCAGCACATATCCATAAGGAGCAGCCACTTCTTCAATACGATAATTTCCAAGAGGTAATACATCCGGCAAAATCAGATCACCGTCTTCATCCGTAAAGAATGAAGTATGAACCACCTTTGACGGATAAGTGGTAATCATTTCCACATACTTGTTTGTATCCATATTGAAAATCTTAAACTCTGTATTCGGAATTAAGACTGTCTTTCCCGTATCCGCATCCTTCTTAACCACACGAAGCTTTGCACTAAACTCTCTGTCAAGGAACACTCTCCAGACCTGTGGCACTTCAGGGTTATTTTCCATAATCTTTACCTCAAATGGCTTGATGGTTTCCATATTGTGAGGTGTTGTGGATTCTACCACCACATAAGTTCCATATGGAATCGCAACGGATACCATATATCCCTTTTCATCTGAAAAAATCTCTGTTTTTCCGTCTTTACCGATAATTACCGGTGTTGCAGACTTAAAATCATAGCTGCCATCTTCCTTTACGGATAAAGATGACTTAAGGTAAGCTGTAAAGCCCGCCTTTTCAAGCAATGGAGCTTCCGAATCCTCTCCGTTATCAGATACCTTAATCAGCTGAAATGGCTGCTTCATTACCTGCTCTTTTGATATTATACTTCTTGATACTTCTGCAACAAGGTCTCCCTCATAATCACAGATAACATCATGCTCTTCCTCATCTAAGAGATATCCTTCCGGCGGAGTAATTTCCTTCACATAATAATTACCAAGATAAAGATTGTTTACCTCTGCATTTCCTTTTTCATCTGTGGTAAGTGTTGCCACAAGATCACCTGCCTTAAATACCACGCCTGTTTCTCCATCCGGATGAGTAATGTCTGTACGGGCATATAATCCATATACAGCACCCTCTAAGGATGCATCTCCCTGTGGAACAGCCTTTCCTGTCTCTTTATCCACCTTGTAAATATGAATCTTCGCAGTAGTTCTGTCGTTGACAAAGGTATGGCTGAAAGTCGCCTTTGCCGTATTTTCTGACAAATAATTGAAGCTGAAGCTGTAAACATCGCTTTCATTTCTCACATAGCCGAAAGGAGCCTGTGTTTCCGAAATATAATAACTGTTTGCTACAGGCAAATCTAAAGAATAGACAGCCTTGCCATCTGCTCCCGTTGTTACTGTCTGTAATGCACTGCCTTTTGTCACAATAACCTGACCTGCGTGATTTTTAATGTCATTGCCTGCATAAAGTGTGTACTTTCCACAATCCAACACATTTGCAGTATCAGAGTCCTTCTTTACAACAGAGACCTCTGCCTTCTGTCTGGCATTCTGAATGGTTGCTGATTCATACTGGACTGTCACTGTCTGATCCTTATACTCCACCTTTACCGTCTGTGGAGTTGTATTGATGGTATATCCGTCAATGCTCTTTGTCTCCGTTACCACATAAGTGCCAAGATGAAGATCCGTAAGCACTACCTGTCCGTCACTGCCTGTTGTAAGGTTCTCTGCAATCAAATCTCCCTTGTTATAAACCTTCGTTCCGTCAGCCTTATAAATATCTGCACCGGCAGTTACCTTAAAAACTGCACCGGAAAGTTTTTTCATCTCATAAGTGAAGTTACTGCCATTCCATCCTGTAAGTACCTCGCCTTCCTTATAAATGGTGATTGCTCCAAGCTGTTCCTTATCCGTTGCCGTAAAAGTGGTGGTCTGTCCTGCTTTTATGGTAAGTGTATGAACCTTGCTGCTAAGCACATATCCCTTTGGAGCCTGAATCTCCTTCACATAATAAGTACCTGCAACCAGGGCTTTTGATGTTGCACTTCCGTCGCTTCCCGTTGTAATGGTATCCACCTTATTCGTGCAGGAACTGTCACTGTAAATGCCATATTTAGCACCGGATAACTTCACACCGCTTTCTTCATCCTGCTTAATCAGCTTTCCATAGCCGATATTTTCTGTCTTTACCTTGAAATAAGCAGAAACCGGATCCGCCGAAGGCTTCTCAGAAATAAACTCCTGATATCCTGACTTGCCCGTAAGCCAGAACACACAGCTTGATGTGGTTTCCACAATTCCTGCTGTGGACTTTAAGGCTGCAGTTGTTGCCGTCGTATTTACGGATGTGGTATGAATGGTTACCTTATTGCCACTCTTCTCCACCGTATAACCGCTGAGGGAAATATCAAATCCTGACAATACGCCATTTGAATCCGTAAGTGTAGTTTCAAATCTCTGATTGCCCTCATTCCATTTCAGTTCATAAGTTGCAGCCCCGCTCTTTGTCTGACTGGCAAAGCTCGGTCTTACTGCATTGTAGGATGCACTGATCTTATTTTTCAGTGTCGTATAATAATTGTAAGAATTTGTAGAATCCGGTGCTGATGCACACAGTTTACCTGCCGCAGAATCTCCGGCAGAAGTTCCAAATAAGTTACCTACAATAATCCACACCATTGCCTGTGTGGCAATATACTTATCACACTGTTCATTCGTCGGTGCAGTTGCCGAATTACAGCTGTAACCAAAATACAAACAATAGGCAAGCAGTTTTTCCTGTGCTGCTGTCAATTCTGTACTTGGATTTTCATAGCTGTTCATCAGCTGACCGCCATCTGCAGCAAGCCCAAAATTCATACAGTATGCCGCATTCCCATCCAGCATGGAATACAAAATCTTGCTGTGATTATAACCTGGCTTTAATTCACTTACTTCACCTGTATTTTTAACGGAAGCATTCCAGAAGGCAATCTTTGCACTCGGACTTGCCGCCATTGCCGTCGTTCCGTTAGAAAACAGTGTCGTAAACATTGTAAGCACTGCTAAAAAGCCTGCCATAAATCGTTTAAACTTTTGTTTCACGTTTCATTCCTCCTCTTAATTTTGGGTACAAAAAAAGCAGGTCACTTTCATGGCCTGCCATTTTGTCATTGTTTCATTATTTAATTGTTATCTGAGACACCGGAACTCATAAAATGATGTTCCGTTCTTTGAATAAGTACCTGCATATACTACATTGAATACCGGACTGCTTTCCAAAAGAAGCATATCTGCTATGTAACCAGCAATAGCATCTTGACTCCTAAGCGGCTGTCCTGAAGTAGTGGAAGCCTTATTTAAATCCGTTTCCACAAATACACTGTAATAACTGCCCTCTAATCCGTCATACGGATAATACTCATTGTACTCTTCCTGTGTAATCCTGCCCTCAGAGAGCGCATTGGCAAGATTATCCTGCGTGGTAATCATACCGCCAGCCTGACACTTTGCAATGGCAAGAGCCACTACAGTATCCGGGCTGTAAGAAACCGCTTTGGCTTCTGTTACAGTATCCTGCTCTTTCTTTGTTTCCGTAGCATCATCTTTTTTTTCAGAAGATTTTTCTTCTTTTTTATTTTCAGTTAATGCCGATAACTGAGTTTCTTTTTCGTTTTTGCTGTCATCCTTAAAACTATCCGGCTCAGTCTTTTCTTCCTTAGAAGCTGTCTCTGGCTGATTTTCCTTATCACTGTCAGCCAAAGCTGCCCCAACTGTATCCTTATCTGTTACCGATGCAGCTTCCTCTATTCCTTCTGCTACTTTCTCAGTCTCTGCAGTCTGTCCACTCACATCCTGAACCTTTTCACCCTGTTCCGCTGTCTCCATTATTTCCATAGTACCGGATTCTGTACGACTGCCCTCTTTTGTCGTGTTGCATCCGGCTAAGGCTAAAAGCATTACGGATAAAAGAATATAAAATAATCTCTTCATAACTGTCACCCATCCCTTTCCGTAAGAGGGATAGGCTTTTGTGTCCTGTGCCTGTCCACTCTTACCCTGTGAACATTATCTTATTCGTACACGAGACACTTTCCTATGGTCTGTCCCGTACCTGGTGCATTCTGAATCTCCTTCCATTATACCATCTGTTTTATGGTAAAGAAATATCGGCAAAATCTTCGCATTTTACGATAAGTCATAAAAACATCCTGCATATCACATCCTCCCTTCTATGATGTTCCTGCCCTTACAAAGGCAAGAAAGACCCTTCCTGTAAGTCCTAACAGAAGCAGAAAGACCTTTGCCACATTTAGGACCAGCTGTAACAGATTTAAGATAATCCATACAACCGCTTTTATGATTACTTTTATTACACTGCCAAATCCGGCTAAAAACCTTCCTGCCATACCTATTCCTCCATTCCGTCAAGCATATAGCTGAGTGCATAATCCGAAACTGTTTCATCATCCACCGGGTATTCCGACTGCTCCGAAACATGTTCTTTTTCTGTGACATCTGCCTGCTTCATTACCGACAGATTTGTTCCTCCTGATAATGCACCGCCAAGAAGCCTGATAACTTCATTTCTTGCCTCTGTAACCGCAGCCTCCGTCATCTTATCTTCGATGACCTTCAATTCCTTTTTTGTAACATAAGGACTGTCATCCCTGCCACTTTCAACAAATGCGTCCTTTCCAAAGTGGTCAATATAATACTCTGCCGCATTGATTAAAAACTGGCTTTTTGATTTACAGACATCCGGACTTAAATTTACCAGAACATCATTTACCTTCTTATGCTGTGGATTTTTGATGTTAAACCTGCAGGAGTGCTTAATAATATGTTCCAATGCCATCTGCCACACCCCCTATGCAAGCTTTTTCATTTTTCTGAGTGCCATCATTGCCAGCTGCTCATATCCTTTTGCATTTGCCCTGACATCAGTAATATAGGTAATATTGCTTTGGGCAAGTCCACCAAACAGTTTCATCACCTGTGCACCGCCTCCGACAAATACAATCGGTGTTGTGGAAAGATTGTAACCATACTCTCTGATGGAGTTATAAATCCTCTCACAGAAAGTTTCGATTTCAGCCTTTGCAATGTCAAAATATTTTCTGTCTATCTCACATCTGCCGGTTCTCATAATATCCTGAATAAATGTTTCATCCAGTTCTCCATTTAATTGTCTGACGCACTGTTCATTGATGGTTCTCATGCAGGTAATCAGTCCCTTTGGAATGGTTACACACTTTGATTCATCCGGCACCTTATCCATAACCGGCATAATGTCTATGGTCCAGGAGCCGATATCCACAATTAGTGTCTTTTTACCAAATGCCTGCAGCTTATCCGCCACTGCCGCATAACACTGTGGAAATACTGCTGTTTTTTCTATGAAGATGTGGTATTTAACATTTTCAAAGAAAAACTCGATATCCTTTTGGACTGTCAGATACTTTATGAAATCCGACTTTTCACTGCCAAATCTGGTTAATGGAAGTCCTACTGCAAGGAATAACCTCGCTTCACACAAGCCTCTTTTCTTTAACTCTTTTGCCACCGCCGCCAGTGTCAGAAGATAAAAACTCTCATCCTCTGTCTTTGTGGCTTTTACTTCCTGTCTGTTTCCTCCAACCTTGTAATATTTACCCTTATACTCCAAAACTCCATCAAATAATGCCGGCTCAGTTGTAATTTCCTTCACACCGGTAATAAATACCTGCGACGAGGTTTTCATATTACTCCAGCCATGGTCAATACCGATTACTTCGATTTTGTTATTCATCGTCTGTTTCCTCCTTCTTTATCTGTGATTAAACCTATGCTTTTAAATCAACTCTTATTTTTCAGAATGTCCTTCATACATGGAAAGCAGTAACTTTCCGACTGTCTGTATGGACATCCGACACATTTTTCCGGTATCTTCTTTTCCGGTTCTGTCTTAGCCTTCTGTCTGCCACATTTATTTGTTGCACACCTGTGATTGTTGCCCCAGAAAAATTTGCAGTGCATACAATCCTTAATATCCTTTTCTAACTTCTCCTCAGCAGATAATCTATGCTTATACCGTCTGACCGATTTTTTCTGAACAGTTCCCATCTGCACTCTCCTCTCTGAGAAGAAAAGCCTGATAGATTTCATCTAATCGTTTATCCGCATTACCTGCCGCTTTTGCAAGTGTCCACATCAGTAATGAAGCCATAATAAAACCTGCTGATAAAATTGCTGCTATCATTTTCTACATCCTCCTTGTATTACCTGCTGATATCCAGTCAGGACAGCTTCATGGAAGCATGTAGGTATACGTCTGTCTTTTCGACACCCATATCGCCCCGTATACATAGAGATGTGCTCATCTCCGGGAGTTACAAACGAGTCACGCAATTGTGTTCACGACGCCCTTCTTTATCTAAGAAGCACTATCTCCTCTGTTAGCCATTGTGAGGATAAGGACAAATCTCTCGCCCTTCATGGGTTATTATCCTTACGCAACATTCTTTCGTCCCTTTACCAGATTTCCATCCAGCTTCTCGACCTTCATTTCTCAATCCATCGGTCTACTAATGTGATAGCTGTGACTTTCATCCTCCGGGTAAATGTCCCGTAATTTTACTCAAGTCTGTAACTGATATTCAATTGTTCTCCAAGTCGCCTCGGATTGATGTTATTTTATAGCCATTCCATAAAATCGAAAAGGGACATACATGTACTAATTTAACGAATTTTGCGTCACTTTCTGACCTGCTTCTTTTTCAATTTTATTCCATACATGTTTAGGCAATGGTCTGGCAGGCTCTCTAAATCTCTCTAAATAGGATTCAAATAATTCTGTATTTATAAGTGCGGTATTTCCAACCTTATATAAAGCCCCTGCATCATTTACCAAGGTCATAAGATGTGATTTACTAATCCCATAAATGATTGCCCCTTCTGTTGCATTAACATATTTTTTCATTACATCTTTAATCTCTGAATAACATTTATATGAATATGACATTTATTTGCCACCTCCTGCCTTGAATAATGGATTCTTCATAGGAACCGATTCCTGCCTGAACTGTTCCATATATTCATCAAACAACTCTAGATTTATAAGAGCTGTTCCTCCGGTTCCCTCGTTTATTTTATATGTTGCTCCTGCCGCCCTTGCCATTTCAATAAACCTGTGATGACCAATGCTATAAATAATAGAACCCTCTCCTATCCTGACAAATTTTTTCTGAACCTGCTTATTTGTTCCTGGAACCTTATACATATGCTTCATATATTCATCAAACCTTTCTTTATGTATCAACTCTATCCGGGACAGCTTATATAATGAGCCTGCCGCAATTGCAATCATTTTGACGTCATCCTTATTAATCCTTAACTCAGCTGCCATTTCATCTATACGAACATACCTCTTCACAATATCTTCCGAATGTAAATATTCCCTTACCGATGGTTTCAATTTATTTGCCATGCCTTACCTCTCCTACTTGTAGTAATCTTCATCTACTATATGAAATGTTTCTAAATACTTATCAAAAATCTCCAGATTAACAAGTACCGCCTGTCCCAATTTATAACAAGCCTTTGCATCCTTAGCCATTTGCATAAATTTTGAAATACTCACATGATACATTTCAGCCCCTTCGCTGTATCTTACAAATTTATCCTTTGACTTCTCTTTATACTTCCTGTAAGTTTTTGTTTCTTCCATATGTCTGACTCCTTTCGATAACACCATCAAATCTCTGTTCTTAATTCGTATACTTTTTTCAATATACAAATTTATCCTATAACGCAAAAAGAGGATATCTTCTAAATTTCTTTAGAAAATATCCTCTAAGTAATGCCATTTCTATTAAGTTTTGGACAAATGTATTCTTTATATAAGCTTAAACACGTTTATTTGACTATGACTTTTCTTGGTCAAAACTTGGTCAAACCGCCCTGACCAATCGTATATTTCGTATACTCAAGTCCCGAAAACCTTGATTTTAAGCCATTTCTACTTCTCGATGGTCTTCATCGTCGGGAACCGTCCTTGCGTTATTCCATATTAGTCCAAATAAGTACCTGCCAGTAAAAAACCTCGGTTTTCAATATATTCCA
>CAZLVK010000022.1:0-16572 GCA_964563025.1 uncultured Bacteroidaceae bacterium
ATCCGAATCTCGCAGGAGGATTGATCGCTCGCCCCAAGTGGGGGTCGTGGCGCTCGTCCTGCCGTGGCTCGTGGTACACAGGAATGTATCTGATGAGTGACTATTCAGTTTTCAAGGAACAGGTGCACCGTGGAAGATGCTGTTCCAACTGGTGCAAGGGGCATTTATTTATCCCTTCACCTATCATCTTTTTGGGGGCGTTTTTACACCCTGTTTTTTACTCTTGATGTGAAAATTTTTTGATTTTTTTCGTTGCAGCACGCAATGACTTGGAAATCTGCTGCTGAGCTACACCCTCGATAGCCGCAATTTCCTCTTCCGTTTTTCCTTCAGCCTTGTACATCCACAGCCTGCGAAACTGCACATCCGTCAGCATCCCCTTGAGATTAACAACCATTTCCTTTTCTTTGCGGCGATTCTCTGCTCGAATCTGACGGCGTTCCATGATTACCTCATCAGATGGAACAGCCAGTGCCGCATCCGATACGCTTTCGATGGAAGTAGTGTGTCTGTCTTCGGTAACATCGCCGTTGTCCTGAAGATGGTAGTTTTCGTCCGACCAAGCCTTGAGAGCAAGAAACTCCTCCTCAGTGGCAAAATCTTCACGGGTAACACGGATGATTTCGCCGGTTGCGGTTGGATAAACGATGGCATTGGGGTCCTTCTTGTTGAGTGCGTAGTTGCTTGTACTGTTGAACATTAGTGGTTCCTCCGAATTTTTGAAATTTGATTTTTGGGTGAGATCAAATTTCAGTTCGGAGGACCACGGCAACGCTGCCAGTCAAAATGGGCAAAAAAATTAGGGGTGCTTTTACGTTTTGCAAAAGCACCCCTTGTGTTAGGTGGTTCTATGGGCAAAATAAAAACCTCCGTAAATTGGTATAGAGCTTGTTGCTCTAAAAGCCTAATTTACGGAGGTAGGATGAAAGTATTTCAGCGTCGGATGAATGTGTGATAGCCCCTATTTGCGTCGGGTGAATGTGCGATAGGCTATGTTTTTGGAAAAATCGTGTGTTTTGATTGTGTGATGGGCGTCGGATGAATGTATGATGTAACTAATTTCACTCATTCGTCGGCAAAAAGAACGCTGTACGGCATAGTTTTATCTTGTGCTACATCTTTTTTGAGCCTGTTAAACTCCTCACTTGTCAAAACAGCCTTAGCATGGCTGACCGCATTCTTTGCCAGTTCCAATGTTCCAAGGTGGTTCATGGAGTGGATCAGCCAATAGTGCGCAGTTGTGTTTTCCGGTGCAAGCTGGATTGCCCTCGCTGCATACTGCTGAACACCGGTATAGTCACCGGCTTTATCCAGCGTAGCAAGCAGTTCATTCACCAAACCGATATAGCGGAGCTGGTAATGGTTGACCGTGCTTAGAATCCAATGCTCATCACAGGCATTTTCAAAGACCGGCCCCTTGTAGAGTTCCACGGCTTGTTTCAAAAGCTCTACTTTATGCGGAATGGTAACAGCGTGTAGTGCCTGTTCCCAAAGCATATCAAATTGCTGTAAATCCGTCATAATGTGAAAATCATGGTTGATATAATACCCGTTAGCCGAGGACTCAATCAGTGGATACGGCGAAATGAGGGAAAAAGACTTGCGGAAAGTCTGAATGTAGCTGCGGATATATTGGCTCATAGCTTCCCATTTGTCCTCGCTTTCTGGCCAGATGTTCGCAACGATTTCCAACGGAGAATGAGCCGATTTCCGGTTCAAAAGCAAATAAGTCACCACACGGCTGCTCTTGGGTGAGTTCAACACCCGCTCCTGCAAAACACCACTGGAAGTATAAATCGCCATGCTTCCAAAGAAATTGACGATAATATCCTTATCGCTTTTGATTTCATCCGGTGACAGACTCAGCTTGGCACTGTCAATGGTTTTCTGCTGTGCCATTGCACGATGCAGCACATAGGCAAGCGTACCCATTGTGCTGGGATATTGGAGATAGCGCTTCGGATTTCTGATGACGAGAAAACCAACCGGATTGGGGCTGAAGGGCATACCCATAACAGCCTCTGTCCGCAGATGCTTGTAGATTTCGTATTCCTTGGGGTGCTCCGCCAGCACCGCTTTTGTGTCTGGAATGATAACAGGCGTACCATCCTTTAAGGCTTTTGCCCAATTCGGCACAGACTTTGCAATATCATTCCCTTCAAAGAGTTCAATCGTGTGGTCACGGCTATGGGTGTTATACCACCAAAGCGGCGTCCAAATATCCAAGTCCAGATCGACATCAAGGATGCCCGCCCAGTCTGCACCATAGAAATCACAGACCGTTTTCAAAGTCAGTGTTGCGATTTCTTTCGGATCATCGCTCTCGTGTAGACGGGCTTCCAGATGGCTGACCGTCTGCTCCTGCTCAATGCAATAAGCGATGTACTCTGGCTCGTATTGGGAAAAGTCCGGCAAAGGATGCTGGCAGGAAGGCTCGTTCGCTCTTTCTGATTTTCCAAACAAGCGGTTGATGAAGTTTGCCATAATGTTGCCCTCCTTCTTAGGTTAAATATAAAAAGACCGCAGAACACCAACCCTATTGTCGGTTGGCCTGCGGTCTTTTCGTCTTTGTTCAACTGTCAGCAATGGTCAAAGGCTTGGTCAGCCGGCAATTATCGCTGATATAGGGGGTAGAGTAACGATTGTAGGAGTTTACTTATTCTTGTACTGATCCAGCTCAAGCAAGATTCGGTACAGATGCTCCTGATCGTCCAGAGGTTTTGCAGACAGAAACTCATAGCATTTCAGGGGGATGCTTTTATCGCCGGTTTCCTCACCAAGTTTTTCAAACAATTTGGAAAGTGGAACACCCAATGCGGAGGAAATCTTCTCAACGCTTTCAAGTGTTGCGTTCTTTTCCCCTCGTTCCAACTGCCCAATGTAGGTCGGATGGCAACCGGATAGCTCTGCGAGTTTCTCCTGGCTAAGTTTCTGCTGCGTTCTATAGTTACGGATACGCTGTCCGATAAATTTGGATATTTCGCTCATAGTACATCCTCCTATATATAGTCTATGAATATTATCCTCAATTTTCCACAGACTATTGATATTCCTTCTTGAGTGTGATATACTATAAATATTAGAATTGAATTTTTATGTACTTTTAGTATCTGCTACAAGGCATAAAGAAACCGAGTTCAGCACATGACGGCACAAACTCGGTGAAACAAAGAGGCAAAACAAAAAAGCAGAGGCCTTTCGCATCTGCTCAAATCCTAATTCCCTTCGTAGAGTATTCTCCTTGACGATGGAGCAATAACTCGAAATAGCAATTATAATTGTACTTAGTGTTGTCGGATTTGTCAAGGTGTCAAATGTAAATTGTAGAAAAAACTCGAAAAAATCCGCAGATTTTGATTCGGGTTTGCGATTTATGAGGGTAAAATAATAGTTTTTCGACGCTATTCTCAGTCACATTGTCCGTCAGCCAAATAAAAAAGCGAAAGGATGAGTACAATGGCAAGGACAGGTGAAAACATATATAGGAGAAAGGATGGGCGGTGGGAAGCTCGTTATATTGCTTCCTATGACGGTAACGGAAAAGCAAAATATAAATATCTTTATGCAAAGACTTATGCCGAAGTGAAAGCTAAATTGCTGAAAGCTCAACACGAAATATCTTCTGTTTCAATTACCGAAAAGAATAGTGATAGAGAAAAGTATGAGTTTTGGTTGTCCGAATGGTTGAAAACAAAAAGATTGAGCGTTAAAGAGTCCACCTATATCAGATACCAAAATATCATCAAAAATCATATCAATCCCGAACTCGGTAAATATCCGATTAACAAAATCAGCACAGCACTGATTGAAAGTTTTGTGTCGGATAAACTTACGGGCGGCAGATTAGACGGCAAAGGCGGTTTGTCCGCAAAAACAATGTCGGATATTTTAGTAATCATAAAGGAATCTTTCAAATATGCACAAGGTTCAGGGGTGTTTACAATATGTTGTTTTGACAGGATCTCATTTAAGAAAAGCAATCACGAAATGAGAGTTTTGAGTGTGTCTGAGCAAAAACGCTTAATCTCCGTACTGTTTGATAATATTGATAATTACAAATTAGGCGTATTCATTTGCCTTTATACCGGAATACGCATTGGAGAATTGTGTGCTTTGCAATGGAAGAATATCTCCTTTAACGAAAAGACATTAAAGGTCGAACATACTATGCAGCGACTTCAATGCGAAGATCCAAACGCATTATACAAGACAAGAATTATCGTTACCGAGCCGAAAAGCAATGCGGCGCTAAGAACAATACCGTTGCCCGATTTCGTTCTCGAGATAATAAAGCCGTTCATCGGCTCTCCAAATACTTATGTTCTTTCGGGCGAGTGTAAATCTGTTATTGAACCCCGAACAATGCAAAACCGATTTAAGGAATACTTAGTTGAAGGACAAATTGAAGATGCAAATTTCCATTCCCTCCGTCACACCTTTGCGACAAGATGTATTGAAGCAGGATTTGATGTAAAAACACTGAGTGAGATATTGGGACATTCAAGCGTGAAAATTACGCTTGATCGATACGTTCATTCTTCGATGCAGTTGAAACGGAATAATATGGATAAGTTATCGCTTGCCCTTTGACTGATAAAGCTATTCGCCGTCAAAAATATAGTCATAAAAAGCGGAATAACCCTTGCAGCATCAAGGATTATTCCGCTTTGCTCGTCAAGGAGAATACTCTACGAAAATTATAGGTGGGTGATAATGTGATAAGGGATAAATGGGCAATTTCAGAACAATATAAACACACCAGCATCGCTGTTTTACAGGAGAATTTATCGGCTCTACGAGCGAAAGCAGATATTTCACAAGAAGAACTTTCAAATATTATTGGCGTCTCTCGCCAAACCTATAGTGCAATCGAGGTAGGAAAAAGAACAATGTCGTGGAGTGCGTACTTATCCCTGGTATTTTTCTTCCACGAGATTAAAGCGACCAAAGATATGATTGATGGTCTTCATGTATTTCCGTCCGATCTATTTATCAAATTTAACGGGGAATCCCCGAATTTCTTTTAGGAGGCTGACAAATGGGACGAGCAATAGGCATTGACTTAGGCACTACATATTCGGCTGCAGCAATTCTGCAAGCCGATGGAAAACCGGCAATTCTCCCGAATAGCGAGGGGCAGAATATTACTCCTTCTGTAGTATTATTCCCCGATGTGGCAAATGGATATGACGAACCTCTCGTTGGAGATATGGCAAAACATTCTGCAGCAACTTCACCGTTGGATGTTGTTCAGTTTGTAAAAAGACAGATGGGTGATCCTAACTGGAGGTTTGAATCTACAAACGGAAGTAGCTTCACCGCAGAAGAAGTATCTGCAATTATTTTGAAAAAACTCAAAAACGATGCGGAGTTGGTTTTAGGTGAGCCGGTTACGGATGCCGTTATTACCGTTCCTGCGTATTTTGATGATACACGGCGAGTGGCAACAAAGCAGGCCGGGCGAATTGCAGGATTGAATGTTCTTCGTGTTCTGAACGAGCCAACTGCTGCAGCTCTTTCTTATGGCTTGAACTATGAGAACAACGGTACGGTACTTGTATATGACCTGGGTGGCGGTACTTTTGATGTAACCATCATGGAAATCAAGGACGGAAACTTTGATGTTCTTGCTACTGACGGAAACCGAAATCTTGGTGGTTTCGATTTCGATAATAGAATTGCCAATTATGTTATGGAGCAGTTGGAGAGTCAGGGTGCGGGTAGCGATTTGCCTCTTGATGATGCCCTCGTAGCAGAAATCCGTGAAAAGTCAGAACTCGCAAAAAAAAGCTTGAGCACAGTTACTCAAGCTAACATCATTCTTTCCGTTAAAGGCAAGCAGTACAGAATCAAGATCACACGAGAATACTTTGAGGAAATCACAAAGGATCTTCTTAATACAACCCAAGAATTAGTTGAAGATGTTTTGGATGCGGCTGGTAAAAAGTGGGCTGACATTGACCATCTGCTGCTGATCGGCGGTTCTACGAGAATGCCTATGGTCAGAAATATGGTGAAGAACATTTCGGGTAAACAGCCAGAGTTGAATGTTAATCCCGATGAAGCTGTTGCCCTCGGCGCAGCAGTACAGGCTTATGTTTGCGAGCAAGAAGGTTCAACAAGCGGCGAAACTGCTCTCGTTCCTACTACTGTGAACGATATGGTACTGAATATTTCTGATGTTACCTCGCAAGCCCTCGGTGTCATTCTTCTCAACGAAAATGACCAAGAAGAAAACTTTGTAGTCATTCCTAAGAACTCTAAGATACCGACAAAGGGACAGCGCCATGCAATAACTGTAGTTGACAATCAGAGTGCTATTTACGTCCAGGTTACTCAAGGCGATGATAGTGATGTTCGTTACGCAGTCGTTATTGGTGGAAAGGAAATCCCGATTCCTCAATACAGAAAAGGTGCTCCTTTTACTGTTTCCTACGCTTATGACATTGACCAAACGGTTTATGTTGAGTTGTTCGATGATACTGCTCAACAGACGGTAGGCACATTTGAGATTGATCGCTCTATGAACATGAGCGAGGAATCCGTTATCAATGCGATGAAGCGCATGAATGATATGCCTGTTGGATGATGCCATAGAGAGGAGATTTGAAAAATGGAAGATAATAAAAATACTTCAAATGTCTATTCAATAGACGAGGTGTTTACTGAAGTTTCTTTGTTAAGAGACTTGTTCGCTCGGAGATTGATGGACGATAAAGTTAAAAATGCAGCTATTGAAAAACTGTCTGAATCCAACACAGCCCTTATTAAAGCTGCCGAGGAAAAGCAGGTTTTGGACTTCGTAAAAGAGCTGATTTTGATTTGCGATAGAATTACGAATCAACCTACAAGCGACGCTTTTGCGTACTCCATCATGGAAGAAATCCTTGAAGTGATGGCTCGGCGTGGAATAGAACAAATTCAGCAGTTGGATACATTTGATCCGAGAATACATAACTCTGTTTCCGTTGTTGAAGCAACCGAAGAATTACCGGCAAACAGCATCGCAACCGTAGTGAGACACGGCTATGTCCGTGATGGAAAAGTGATTAGAGCAGCCGATGTTATCGTTGCTGTCGAGAAATAAGTATTTGATTAACGAAAGCAGGTGAACTAAGTGGATCGCCAAGAAGTTGAAAAACGGTACACAGACTTTCATCAAGCGTATGGGCGCACTTTGTTTGCCATAGACCGTGAAAAAAAGCTCCTTTTGAAAAAGAAAAAGGATGTCTTGGCAAACCTTGAGCAATCTGCGACTGCTCAAATGTCAGCAACACAGCAACGAGTACGCCAAAAATGTATTAGTCTTGTACAGAGTCTTAAAGAGCAGCTTTCGACAGACACTGCCCCTCAACATGAGATTTTGAAAGTTGCCGAATATCTGCATTTGGGAAGTTTGCGCTTTCAGCAAATCAATTCAGATGCAAGTGTTCCGTACTTAATCCCATTTTTAGGACATGGCAATATTGTCTTGGCAGGACAGGGCAAAGATATATACACGGCACTAAGAAATATTATTTTTAGTGCGTTGGTGCAAACAGCGGCTGGGCAAATCAAAGTAACTGTATATAACCCAGAACTGAAAGATGCGTTTTCCTGTTTTTCTGAACTTGAACAGTATTCTATGGTTTCGTCCCCCGATATTTTCGGCAAAGAGCTGAACGAATTGCCAAAAGAGATCGTCGCTACCGATGGACTCTTGAAAGGCAAGTATGCCTCTTTGATTGAATTGCGAAACAAGTCACAGCAAGCTGTTGGACAGCTTCGGTTATATGTGATCGCTGGATATGATTGGCTCGAAAACGAAGCTCTCAGAAAGCAATTACTGAGAGCTTCCGAAAGCTCTCTTAGAGCTGGATGTGCATTTGTTTTCTGCACGGATGAAAAGCATTTGCAATCGGTTCAGAGTTTAATCAAAAAGGCAACTTACTTGAGAAAAAGTGGAATCGGAAATAAATGGGTTCCTTCGGATTTACCTAATCTGGAGGTGAATCTGACAGAAGTTTCTACAGAACAAGCAGACAGTTTTTTGGCTGAATATGTCGCTCAATCTGAAAATGCCGCCGCTGTAACGATACCTTTCGACACCATCGAGAACACAAACGATTTCTGGACGGAATCTTCCGCAGAGGGTATAACATTCAGCCTTGGAAAAGTCGGTTTGGAAACCGTCACTTTAAGACTTGGTGATAAAACCACTCAGCTACATAATGTGCTGATAACAGGTGCTCCTGGTAAAGGTAAATCCAATTTGCTTGAAGTAATGATACACAGTATGTGTTGCCGATATAGCCCAGATGAATTAGAGCTGTATCTTCTGGATTTCAAGGATGGTCTTACCTTCAAGCCGTACTCATACTCTCCTCAGTTTTCTTGGATACCCCATGCTAAGGTGCTTGGACTGGAGAGCGCAAGAGATTTTGGTGTTGCCGTTCTTGAGCACATTGAAGCAGAAAGGCAAAACCGTGCCTTGCGTATGAACGAGGTTGAGGCAAGCTCTGTAGCTGCCTTTAGAGCAAAACGCCCCGACATCCCAATGCCGAGAATCATCTTGCTGATTGACGAGTATCAAAAGATCGTTGAGATAGCAGATGATCTTGGAAAGCGAGCTGCAGAGCTAATTGAAAACATCGTTCGTCAAGGTCGAGCTTGCGGAATCCACATGGTTCTTGCATCGCAGACTGTCGCACATGGAGCTGCACTTATGGGGCGTGAGGATCAAATCTATCCTGCGTTCCCTGTGAGAATTGCATTGCAAAACACTTTGCAAGAATCGTATGCGACCTTTGTTCAAGGCAACGATGCCGCTGCTAAACTTCGTGTTAGAGGCGAGGCAGTAATGAATGTGAACTATGGTGCGATAGATTCAAATCAAAAGCTATCCGTAGCATTTGCTGAACCAAATGCCATGCTGACTTTGAGAAAGAGTTGGTGTAAGCACGAAACTTACTCTAAACGAATCCCAATGGTGTTTAGCAAAAACGATGAGTTCAGTTTGTTGAATACTGTGCCGGCAATTAAGAAATGGCGAAACAATGTTGTGTCTCTGCAATCAGCCCCCGTTCTTCCCTGCGGACAGCTTATTTCTGTTGGCAGAAAAATCGTATCGGTTAGAATGTCAAATGATGCAGGTCGAAATGTCGCAATCCTTGGCTCTGGAGATGATGAACGAAAATCGGCGGATACACCACCTCCGAACTATGCCGTAGGAATGATTCAAGGTATGGCAACTTCTTTGGCACTACAACATCCAACAGGAAATGCTCGTTTCTACTTGATGAATGGTCTTGAGCAAAGCGTTGCCAATCAAAACGGGATACCCCAATGGCTCAGACTTATGGAGCGGTTCGGTTTCCCTGTGGAGAACATTTCAATCAAGGATGCACCATCGTTCTTTGCTAATCTGTCGAGCGAAATGAAAGCTACGCAGGACTGTGAGGATAATCAATACATTTTAGCCCTTGCTATGGATAGGTGTTCGGGAATGGCTGAGCCGATTGGAACAGACATCTTCAACCCGGTGACTGGAGCATCTGCCTTCCAGGAGCTACTAAAATCGGGACCATCCAAAGGTATCCATACTATAGCTTGGTGGTCAAATGTGGCTATGTATCGAGATCATATCGGTTTTAATGGCGAGGGATATATTGATACAAAAATCCTTTTAAGACTTGATGATGCAACTTCTAAAAATGTATTGGGACCGTTTGTTCAATGGAACGGTGCATCTCATAGAGCATTGATTCACGATGCAACGGATTTACAATCAGATCTCACTTTAATCCCAATGTCGCCTTGCACAATAAGGGATACAGGACGAATGGAGGCGGTAGTTTGGGAATGAGTCAATTTAATTATGAGGCGTATGCCGAAGCAATCAGAGGATTAGCTACTCTGCCCGCCGAGATGCAACAACTCCAGCAAAGAACAGAATCATCATTTGAAAGTCAAAGACAACAAATTGAGTCTGTTACTAAATCGCAACTGGATGAATTGGAGAAAGCAGAAAAGATTGCATTTCAACAGTTTAATGATGTTGCGTGTGAGTACAAGGTTCTGTTTTCAGTTCCGGTATCCCGACCGAGACCTGTACCTACCCCACTCTCTCTTAAAGATGCTATGGCAGCTCAAAACATTCTTGCTCTCCGACTGAAATCGCATTTCGATAAAGCGAAACAGGTGGCAGTTGAGAAAAAGAGAGTACAGATTGAAGCTGAGAAAGCAGAGCAGGCTCGTCAAGCTGCATTGAAGGCAAAAGCGGAAGAAGATAGACGAAGACAGGCGGAAGATGCTGAACGGCAACGGGAAGAAGAATACCGCCGTCAACTTGAAAGAGAAAACAGAAGTACATTCAAGAAGTTCATTGACTTCTTAACAGGACAATAAAAATTTGGAGGTAATAAATCATGTCACAGCTTACTCAACTTAAAGCCGCAATCAACAATGTTGCCCAAAATCTTGAAACAACAGCAGGACAGTTGTACACCTATGGACATCAGTTGGATTCGCAAATCACCGTCATTAGTAGTGCTATTGGCGGCACGGCAGCAAACGAAGATAAAGAGATGGTTGCCGCATTACAACAGGGACGGGCATCCGTTATGGAAGCAGTTGCTCAGCTACGAGCGGCTTCTCAAAAAGCCAAGAATTGGTGCAACAAGGTTTAAGCTCGTATGAGCGAATTAAGCAATATTGTTGCAACCGTCCAAACAGTTGCAACAGACATAGATAAGGTTAGGCAAGCCGTTGTTTCCTATCAGCAAAAGTTAGCACAGCATATCATGTTCATTGTTGACCAAACAGAAGGCTCAAGCCAAACCGATATTAAAGACTGCTTGATTGCTGTCCGTGGTGCGATTAACTCTTTGCAAAAAATGCAAGAATCATTAGGGCAATCATCTTCTGTTGCAAACGATTGGATCGCAAAAAACTCTGGAGCAGGTTCATCTTCGCCCTTCTCCAGCCACAGCTTGAACTTTGGAACCGGTTACGAAGATCCGGAGGAAGAAAATACACACAGCCATAGGAGGTGAGACTGTTGGCTACTCTTCAGGACATAGGAGCAAATATACAAACAATTCATAAAAGTCTTGAACAAGGTCAATCTTATCTCTTGGCGTGTGTTGTATCATGTAAACAATCTGCCAGCCAAATTCGTTCGGGGATTGAAGGAACGGCATCTGCTCAATACAGTCAGATTCAAACATTGATTCAAGCATCAATAGACTGTATGAACAAGACGCTTTTAACGATTAACAATGTCGATGGGATATTAGATCGTTGGTCACAGGAGCGTATGGGTGTGTCGCTTGGCGGCAGAATGGAAACAACATCGTCTAACTCCTCATCTACGCCCGAATTTGAAAATGCTTCGGATGGGTCTATGCAACCAAAATTGCTATCGCCAGACGAAGTAAACGAACGTTGGAAATCCGTTGTCGCTTCTACTGACCAAGTTCTTGAAAACTATCGAGATGCCTTGACTGCAAGAGGAGTCCAAGATAACAATCTTTTAGAAAAATTTCTCCAAGTTCAGCGAGCCAAGATGTTAAAGTATGAAGCTGCTGTTCTTGACGAAGCGAGTGGTCATGGTGCTGTAAAAAACGAAGATCTTTATACATATCGCATCGCTGGTGCAAGTGACGAATACGGATTTGATAGTCTCGTAAACGAATATGGAGCGTTTTGCTTGGATGACGCAACAAAGTGGATTAAGGATATAAACCCTAACTTTTATGATCCATTTATCTTACCAAGCCGGAACCCTTATCATGTTAATTGCGGCTCATGTGCTTTTGCGGTAGATACTCGCCTTTCGGGAGGCGATGATTTGGTAGCAACACAGAAGAATATCGGTACTGACCATGCAATGGAATTGGCTACCGGGAAAAAGTGTGTCTATATGCCGCTTGAAAGTATAGAAGATTATTTGCGAAACCAGGGTGCAGGTTCACATCTAATTGTAGGTATCAATCGTGGACCGGCGCCAAACGGTTGCCCACAATCCGGTCATTGGTTTAACGCTTTCTTTGACGGCGTTAATTTTCACACAATCGACGGGCAAAGTGGAGAAATATTAGAATGGCCACACGATTACGGTGACATTACCGAATGGTGTGCATTGGTATAGGAGGAAGTTATGACTAAAGTTGAAAAAATTAAATTAGCTGCCAAGCTTCTGAATGTGCCGGTTGAAACTTTGACGGGCTGTTGTGGCGAAATAGACGAAGCTAATGCTGTGTACTTTAGTGTACCGGAAAAAGGCGGCGGATCACTGATCATCGGTGACGATGGTGGTGTGTTGTATGCAGATTCATCTGTTGGCTATAAGCGACATTTAGATGCTTATCTCAAAGGTGTTCGTACCCCATTGGATTAAGCATCGTATAAAAGTACAAATCAATTACAGGGAAGGTTTTCGTTTATGACTGATTACTACAGATTACTAAATGTTGAGCCATCGGCATCAGCCGATGAAATACAAGCGGCGATTAAAAAAGTTCGCCGGGTTTGGAATACACGCTCAACAAACCCCAATGCAGATATTAGAGCCGAGGCAGAACAGTGTATTCGTGATATTGCTCAAGCTGAAAAGATTTTGTTAGATGCAGGAGAGCGAGCAAAGTATGATGTTGCTCTTTCACAAAGTAGCAATTCTGCACCTACGTCAACAACATCTTCTTCTCAACAGCAGTATAGTGATAATTCGTGGCTTGACCAAGCAAGTTATTTCCGTAACAGAGGTGACTATATCAGCTTGGCTCAACTGGTACAGAATGTTGTTAATGCACAGCCTCAAAACGCACTCGCATGGTATATTCTCGGTGATGCACACTACTATCAGGGAAATGCAGTTGAAGCGGAAAGATGTTGTTTGCAATCTATTCGTCTTGATCCGAGCGATATGCCTTATGAGACCTTGGGATTTATTTATATGGATCACGACAAATACGCCGATGCTTACCATTGTTTTTCTAAGGCGGTTGAACTTGATCCCAACACTCCCGGTTATAAATTTTTGTGTGCAGAAGCGTTACGTTTGATGGAGAGAACAGAAGAAGCTCTTTCTACAGCAGAAGCTGCTTATAAACAAAATCCCGACAATCTCAGCACCACCGCAAAGTCTATTTACTTCTGTTGCTTGCGTGACAGAATTTATCAAGCTACATCATACAATCGCAATTCGGGCAGACACCTTATTACCAACGAGCGCCAGCTTCAGTTTGTTAAACAGTACCTACCCAAACTTTCTACCATGGTAAACAAGGATAGGCGTGAACAAGTAAAGGTTGAGGAAGAACTGCGACAGATGGTTATTGCTGCCGAGAAAACATCTGGCTTTTTCGCAAAACCTGGTTATGTAAAGAATTACGAAACCTCAAGTGATGAAGTTCGTAGATCGGGATTGCAGTAACTCAATTTCTTTTTGATACATTCGCCTTGCAATAGAAAATCCATTACAAAGGAGAGGTAATTACTTATGGCTTATTCTCAGAATGATCTTAATGAAGATTATCGTTTTATTAACCGTATCCGTTTCCCCGATGGTAACGGCGTAAACTTGGCAGTCCTCCAGGAGAGATTGCAGGATGAATGCGATTCTAACGGTATCCCTGTCGCATTCCGCAACGACACTCTCAAAACCGGGGGTCTGTTCAGCAAGCAGGTTGAGGACGTTCTCGTTCTCTATAATACTGCTCATCCTACTGATTATCTTCAGTTCCTTATTCGCATTACCCACCAAGGCAAGTATGCCTTCATGGATGTGTTTAAGGTTGGCTCCAGCAAGAACTTCCGCAACTACAACAAGGCTGCCGGCGGTTCTACTACTCAGAAAATCTTCAACAGCCTTACTGGTCAGAATGCAAAGCTGCAGGAGGAAGAAAACTTCTACACCATTCTCACCGACTGTTTGGAGAACGTTATTTCCTAATAACTTTTATTGCAAGGCGTTGTATACTGGCCTGGTGAGTGCGACGCATTCACCAGGCCTTTTATATTATTGGTGCGTTGATGAACTGGTTTCCGGTTCTCGTTGGAGCAGAGGAATGTTATCATGGAACTTTTAACTCTTGCGGTAATCGTTATTGTAATGATAGCGATAGTAGCCGGAACAATTACAGTTTTGAAAAATGTGTCAAACTTCTATAGGGAAAGATTTCGCTTTAGCATTTGGTCTGGCGTTTTCTTGTTTGCTTTGGCACTGTCCCTTGTAATACTTGCGGGATCATCAAGCACCCAAGGAACATCTACATATATTGTCGGGATAATATCAGCAATCATTGTTGCCATTACGATTTATAATGACATTAGACTTGCAGGATTCGGATGGGGAACTTTGGCAGTTTGTTTGCAAATACTGTTGTCTTTTTGCTTACTGTTTATAGTTATATTTACAGTTATCGCTTATATTGTAAGAAGAATATTTAATGTTCGTGAATCTCGTTTTTCACCCGTTTGGGGGGTTGGTATCGGAATGAGAGGCGAGTTGTCTTTGCTGATGTACTTTTTGCATTTTTTAATTTAGAATTAAGCTCAGCAAGTCGGAGTTGACGCTTGTAAAATTAGTTGGAACTGAGGAAAAAACTTGTCCATAAGATCCAGCGAAACATACTTGGCAAGCAGGGCACGGCGGTACCCACTCATGCCAAATTTATAAGCCCCTGCCGAAGCAGGAGCTTATAAATCGCTTGTCTGGGATAAAATCCCCGAACCCCTTTAACACAGATTTCATCTGTGGCTACGCATCGCAAGCGACGCTATTGGAGCACGGTCAGTCTCGACCGTGCTCTGTTTCTTTGCGTTTCTCCCGTTCCTCCAGATCACGCAATTCTTCGTAGTTTGCCGTGTGTACGGCAAGGTCACGCAGCTCGTCACGGACTTTTTTCAGTTCCGCATACGCAGCCTTTTTCTCATTCAGCCGTTCTGCAAATTCCACTTGCAGGCTCTTGATCGTGGGCAGCTTCTTCACACCCAATTCGTCAAAAGCATTTTTCGCAGAACGGTGGATCACGATGTCGCTCTCATGTTCGTCCAAATACTTTTTGGAGTAGCCGGACTTCCGATAGCCCACATACACATCCTTGGTTTTGGAATAATTGATGATGTGGTTTTTCAGCACATTGACCTCGGCAAGCCGATTTTGAGCTTCTGCGATTTTCGCAGTAAGCTCTTTTTCTTTTGCCGCCAGTTCTGCCTTTCGCTCCGACATCTGCTCATAGCTCAGACCGTGCTCATCCATATAGAGCTTGGTTTTCGCCATTCGCTTGAGGTTTTCCACCGTCGCCCAACGGCGGTAGCCCTCGCCCTTGCCAGCGGCAAGTTTCGCTTGAATGTCGATGATGGTCTGCGGTCTGTTGGTCTCCCAAACGGCTCTCCGCTTTTTCGGCTGATGCACTTTCTGCCCCTTGATGATGGCACGAATGGCATCCTCGGAATACTCCTCTCCCAAAGTGTCCATGCGGATATTTTGCTTGAAGTCGGCATGAACGAAGGTCAGGTGCTTTCCGTTTTTCACGGAAAAGCCCTGTTCGGCAAGGAGCGAAAGGAACGCATCGAAGTCATGGGGCTTCTGATCTAAGGCTTCATCTATGGCAATTCGCAGGCGTTCCCGATTTGAGATTTTGCCCTTGTAGCCGTGCCACTTGTTGTAGGCAGAACCTCCACGCTGGGGATTTTGCACCACGGATAACTGGTGTTCCGTGCAGATCAAGTCGCTGAGCCTTGCCACAGCTCTGTGGGATCTGCGGAAATCTCTGAACTTGTGCTTGCAGTCCAGAGAGACAGCGTTCCAGTAGATGTGATTATGAATATGGGCTTTGTCGGTGTGAGTGCAGACAAAGAAAGCGTGTTTGCCTTTGAGAAAACGGGCGGCAAAATCGTAGCCGATCTGATTGGCTTCCTCCGGTGTGACTTCGCCTGGTTTGAAAGATTGGCGGACTTGATAAACGAGCACATCGTTCTTTTCGTCCTTGCCGGTGAAGTGCTTGTACTGCCGTTTCGACACCAGCACCTCTGCCGCAAAAGTGTGAGGGTCGCAGGCGTAGGCAGAGGTCAGCTCACCGTCATTTGTCTTTTCGGGATTTAAGCCGTAGTCCGTTCTGTCGGAAATGGATTGGGCAAGGGTCTTACCCTTGGCAATGTGCATGGGAATAATGCGTGTTGTTGCGATGGTCGTTCACCTCCGTTTCTATGTAAAAGACGAGTACAGCCGAAGCCGTACCCGCCTTGTTTTTATTCTGTCCAAGTTGGACAGAAGTTGGTTATCCGTAAATTGCGTCCTGCACGAAGTAGCGGAATCTCTGCATTTGCCCGATCATCCACGCCGCCAACATCGGGATACCGATGGGGCTGACAAGGAAAGCGAACACGAGAACAATGATGCCATTGGTCACATTGTCGAGGATGAGGATTGCAAGACCAAGGATACCAAATACCGTACCGAGTATGCCGAACACCCAAGCGGACATCCGCAGGGTCAAGGCACACAGGTGGATGAATACCACAAGGACGGCAATTATGGGTGCAAACAATATCTTCAAAATCAGCTTCATCGAAAATCCCTCCGTTTCT
>CAZLVK010000023.1:0-16336 GCA_964563025.1 uncultured Bacteroidaceae bacterium
CCAAACAATCACAACGAACTTATCTTAAAAGGTGTAGTAAAATCTATTCCTAAACGCATTGATAACGATTCAACATTCGAATTCGACCTCGGTATTTTGCGCCTTTCAGGCTTTGAAGACGTAATAAAAGTACGAACAAATTCGGTCGATTTGATAACCGTTGGCAATACCGTTGCCGTATATGGAATAATTATCACTGAAAACTATTACGACACCGAGGCAAACAAAAGACGCACACACATTAGGGCATTTGCAGTTGAAATCACCGACGGAACCGAAATCGAAGACGAATATCACAATCACGTTTCGTTTTCAGGAATAATTGCAAACGCTCCCTCTTTGAGATTGACACCGAGCGGAATAAATATTATAGATATTATTGTGTCGTCTGTATACAACGGCCATATGAATTATATCCCCTGCATTTTGTGGCGAAAACAAGCAAAATATCTTTCGCATTGCAACAAGGGCGATAAAATTTCAATCGAGGGCCGCTTCCAATCTCGTGAATATCAAAAACAAATAGGCGATAACGAATACGAAATCAGAACCGCATACGAAATCAGTACTATTTCGTTTGCAATAATATAATCACAAAACAAATAGTTTATATAACCAAAACAAGCACTTTAAGTCTTGATTTTGCAAAGGAGACAAATATGAAACCAACTAAGAAAATGAAAGACATGCATATTGTATGTCGAGAAAACAACCGCGGCGAAAAATGGCTTATTAACGGGAAAATTGTGCCAATAGAACGCGCCGAAATTGATTTCGAGAAAGTAAAAAGACCGATGTATATAACAAAGGAGATTACAAAATGAAAGAATACAAATTCAGAGGGAAAACGTTATCTGACGGTAATTGGATATATGGCACATTGATTCGTGACAACGATAACGTTTACATAACGAATAAACAATATAAAAGCATTGCGGTCGATACGAATAAGAAACGTTATATCAATTATAAGGTTATAGAAGTTTTGCCCGAAAGTGTTGAGCAATTCACTGGCTTATATGACGTGGACGGCAATGAAATCTATGAAAGCGTTAAAGATTCTTCTTATGTGAAATTCTATAAATCGTTTCGCAAAGAATTGGACGAAATGTGCGTGCCTCTTGTCATAGATGAATTGGTTTGGAAAAACTTCATTACGGCAGATAATAAAATTGTCGGAATGATAGGCGGATACGACGATTATATTGATTGTGTTTATGTCTTGCCTGAATATAGACGAAAAGGAATAGCAAAAAAGGCTGTATTGGACTATGTTAAAGATAAGATTCAATATGGAATCCAACTCCGTATTATAAACAATAACACTGTTGCTTACGACTTTTGGAATAGTCTGTTCGACCTCGATGCACTCGATAGAAACGATGTCGATACGCTATACGAAATTATAGATTATAAGAAGGGCAAACAAATTGAATGAGGAGAAAGAATAATATGTATAAGACTAAAAATTTTATTACACAATTACACAATCGCGATAAAGAGTGTTCAATTAAATTTGACGAAAAGAATTGCACAGTAACAGATAATTACAAAAGCATAGCGCGTTGTGTGGAAGACTGCGCAAATAAAACTATAATTCAAGCGTTTATCAATTATGCTCGCGAGAATAATCTTGACGACGTATATTTGATTGACGAAGAGTTTGTTAAAAGCGCAATCGAACACGAAATAGAATACCGAAATTTTCTTTCACAACATCAAACAGATTTGGACAACCTTTGTATTAAAGAAGGCAGAAGTAAGGCGTATGATATAAAGTGCTTTAAGGAGTGAAAACTAAATGATTGACGATATTGAAAAAATGTTTATAGATATGGCAGTTGGTTTTCGCGTAGGGCTGTTCAAAAAAGAATGCAAAGAACGGGGCATATATGTTGACGTCAAAGTCAAATCATTAGACTATGATTTAATTAAAGCCAAATCTGATGAAGAAGCGAAGAAAATGGGATTGCTACATATCGAAGAACAAAAACAAGATGAAATCGTTTCTCCTGAACTTGAACACTATTTCGAGAACAAAATCAATAGCGAGGATAACAAGCAATGAGTCTTGGACATTTTGAACTGAATAATTGTTATTGTAAAGACAGTTATAAGGCGATCAAAGATATTCCCGATAAAAGTATTGATTTGGTTATTATAGACCCGCCGTATGATATTCCGCATACTACGGGGGGGGGGGATGCTGAATGAAAAACGAATTCGTAATATGTTCGATTCCCTCATCGACGCCGATATCACCAATGCTTTCGATTTCGAAATCCTAAAAGAACTCGACCGCGTTATGAAAAAGCGCAATATCTATATTTGGTGCAATAAACTGCTTATACCGAAACTGTTTGAATACTATAAGGGTTCGTTGTTCGACATCATCTGTTGGCATAAAACAAACGCAATGCCGTTGTGTGGGAGCAAATATTTAACTGATACCGAATATTGTTTGTACTTTCACGACACAATGAAGTTGAATACGACCTATGATACTGCAAAAACACACTATGAGCAAAGCATAAACGTCCGCGATAAATCTAAATTCGCACATCCCACGTGTAAGCCCGTAAACATTCTCGAAAACTTAATCATAAACAGTTCAAACGAAAACGATATTGTTTTGGACGCGTTTGCGGGTTCGGGGTCAACTTTGGTTGCGGCTAAAAATCAGAATCGACAATATATCGGCTTTGAAATTGACCCGAAATGGGCTGAAATCGCACAAAATCGACTCGATAATGTTGACGCTAACGGGCAGATATCGCTGTTGACTTTTTGACAGCAGGCGATAAAGACGATTAAGACGGAGTAAAAATTCCGTCTTTTTTTATTATACCTATTGACAAATCGCATTTTATTTGATATTATTTGAGTGCAACATAACAAAGGAGAAGAACAAATGTTAGACGTCGAATTTACAGTTGAAAGGGAAACCGAAAAAGCGGTATATGTGTGTATACAAGAGGGGTATGCACTGAATACCACTCGTTATACGTGGTTGCCAAAGTCGGCTTGCAAAATTGAGGAGTTTGTGCAATCGGTAAATCCTGTCACAAACGAGCCACAGAACTACGGCAAGCGAGTAGTAGAGATTGCTGATTGGCTTGCAAGGAGGTTTTAAGAATGTGGTATGTTCATGGAAGGAATTTAGCAACCAATAAAGAAGAGGTTTATGGCATATTCGAAAACTATGGAGACGCAATCGAATTATTAATACTCCTTCTTTTTTTTCGCTACCATTTAGATGAACAATTATTGATTTGCTTTAGACGTAAAATAATTTATCTTCCAAAGAAGAAGAATGAAAATATGGAGGAAAGAAAATGACAAAAGACGAGATTAAGGAAGCAATAATTGACTGCAAAGAACACAGCAACAGCGAGCAATCGGCTTGTTCCACTTGTCCGTTTGGTGGCACAGGTGTTGAATGTATGTATAATTTGCGTGACAGTGCAATCGGGGTGATAACCGAGCAAGACAAAGAGATTAAAGAACTAAAAGCCGAGAACCAACGACTTCGACAAGAAATGAGGGATGCTGACAAGTTTGCTCGCAACGTTATTGAACAGCAAGAGCAAGAGATTGAACGACTTAACGGAGAGTATGACAAGGCATTTGAACGTCTTAAATCGCAACAACGTGAGATTGAGCGGTTGAAAGACTGCCTCTTGACCGAACGGACAAACAGTGCGTTGTTAAACAGGGCATTAAAAGATGCACAAGATGAACAACACCGAGTTGTCACGGAGCATAAAGTATTGGAAGAGTTTGCCGTCAAGCAAGCGAAAATCGAGGTGTTGGAGATGCTGAAAAAAGAACGCACAACGGTGTATATAAACGATAAAGAAGTTGACGAAGCCGTTTTTGTGTACGACATTGACGAACTAATCGAGGAGGTAAAAGCGGAATGACCGACACAGACATAGAAATATTGGAAACTGCATTAAGGTGGTATATGTGTATGTACGGCTGTAATCCCACAAGGAACAAGTATGACGAGTATGTAGAATATTCTTGTAACGGCTATGTAACATCCGAAGAAGAGGCTATTGCTTTGGCAAAAGCAAAGAGGATGATAGACTTTTTTGAATGATTTTAAGGAGGTAAAAGCGGAATGAAAGCAGTAATGCTTAGTATTCAACCGAAGTGGGTTGAGAAGATAGCAAACGGCGAAAAGACAATCGAGGTGCGAAAGACAAGACCGAAACTTGAAACGCCATTTAAGTGCTATATATATTGTACAAACGATAGAAAAATTATGCTTGATAAGTCGGAAACGGGGGAAATCTATCTTAATGTGAATATATACAAAAATATCCCTATGGGGTTAAATGGTAAAGTAATCGGCTCGTTTGTGTGCGATAGAATAGACGAATACCGCTATTTCAAGGGGCTGACACGATTTAACGATATGGGTTTACCTTGTGGGACTTACGACTCGTACTTGATTTTTGAGGACGACTACAAATCAATGTGTTTGACTTACGATGAAGTAAATACATACGGCAAAGGCAAGACTCTTTACGGTTGGCACATATCCGACCTAAAAATCTATGACGAGCCAAAAGAATTGAGTGAGTTTAGGGGGCAAAAGTGCAAATACGCTTATTATCAAGATGGCGGTTGGTTTTGCAAAGACGAAGAGAACGTCGAAGATTGCCCTTACTTTGATTGTCCGAGTTGCGGTGGCGAAAGTTACGAATATGAAGATTTTGCGTACTGTTTGGGCAAGGGCTATAAGCCGATTACAAAATCGTTCCCAAGTTGGGGATATGTGGAGGTAGAGGAATGACGAGAGATGAAGCAATTAAAGATATGGCGGAAGTAATGTGCTATGGCTGCGCAAACAAAATGTGCGAGGAAGAAACTCCGTGTGATGCGGTTATAGAACAAGCCACATTCTTGTATGACGAAGGTTATCGCAAAACGTGTACGAGCGACCTTGCAACCGCTCCTCAAAAAGCGTTCAAAGAGGGTTACGAAAAAGGTGTTGAGGATATGCAAGACCAGTTGGACGACGTCAAAAATCACGCCGATACGTTTTATGAAGAGAACGTGCGCTTAACCGAACTAACGGTTTGGCAAGCGAAGAAAATTAAAGAATTGGAGGAAAAATTGAATGGTCAACGATAAGATAGAGGTATTGCTGAACCTAAAAACAGCGGTACAAAAGAGGCTTAACAATTGTGACGGTAGAGATGACTTTGATTACGGATATAGTTGTGGAATGAAAGACGTAATTAGCCTTATCGACGCACAAGTCAACGAAATTATGAACGACATAGCAGTGGGGATGGAAAAATGACAAGAAAAAAACAAATAGGATGTGAGCAAATGAAATGCCCTCAATATGTTAAAGATACTGTTGAACTGTCAAGAGAAGATTTTAAGGCTTTGATAATTGCCGTAAAGTGGTATATGGATACATATGGCGAAACACCATCAACGGTTTGTGAAGAGGTAGAAAATGCAGTCAAAAGAACATATAATATGATATACGGTTGGAGGAATGAATAATGGAAATAATTGACGGTGAAGTAGGATTGTCACGAGACGAAATCGTAAAAGCATTGCGCATATGTTCGGATGTGGAAATCAACTGTCACGAATGTCCAAACTATGACAAGGAAAATGAAAAGTATTATCACAATATAAAAAGACTATCAAATCATTTAGTTCACAGTCTAATTTATGAAAATAATAGCCAAAAAAAAGAAATAGAACTGTTGAGAAACGAAAAAGAAGCGTATATGTTCCGAGCAAACGAATCATCAAAAATGGATGCGCTGGAAGGCGTTATGGATATGCTGACAGCCGAGAAAAAGAAGTACGAGAATTATGCAAAGTGCATACTTGAAATGTGTAAAGAAGTGAGTGTAATGATACAAGAGGAAAGATTAAACCTATCGGATAGACTGCAGGAGGAGTGAATTATGACTAACACTGCAAACAATGAAATCATATGGGAAAACTTTGAAGAGTTTGGATATAACCCTTGTTGTCCTCATTGTGGGGCTTTGCTCGACGACCCAGAATATTATGGTGCGGACGGCACTTGTTGGAGATGCCACGAACCGTATGTTTGGAAAGACTTTTGGCGAAAAGATAAAGCCATTCAAGTTGGTAAATATCTCATAACGCAAAGCGGTACAAGTTGCCACGTTATGATAACGAGTGATGACGGCTTCTATTACCACGCTTCTTGCACCGAGCCGATGACTGAAGACGAATTGAAATCGCACTTTTATATGATATAATAAGACTATGATGTTAGAATGTAATTGCCCTTGTAAGGGCTGTGAAAAACGCGCTCTCGCTTGCCACGATACGTGCGCGCCTTATCTCGAATTCAAAGCAAAACGTGCCCAAATCAACCACGATAAAGCGGCGCAAGGCTATGATAAGGCTGCATATATCGCTCGCGTCACAAAGCGAAATCGCGGTCGATAATGAGGTGCTATTGTGAGTGTTATAAATGAGTTAAAAAATCTAAATTCTCTCGTTGACGAAGCGGTCGAAAGTGCGCAATCGTTGAAGCGAATGTTGGATATAAATTTGTCTATGTCTATCCCCGTTTCAACCGTTAAACACATGCTCGCAATCGTCGCCGAAAGCAATGCAATTGTCGCAAAAGACGTTGCCAAAAAGTTGAAAGAAAATTAATCGTTAGGAGGTATTATTTTTTTATGCCAAATGAATCTTTGAAAAGACAACAAATGCGGTTAGATGTCGAAAAATGGAACAAATCTGTCTCTGCGTCTTGTGACCAAAGCGGGGCTATGTACTACTGTGAAAACTGCCCTCGTCGCGTTCACGATTTTCATTGTGACGCAACACAAGAAGAGCGCGTGTCGGGTTCGCTTTGCTCCCGTAACGCAAGAAAAGTTAGACTCTCAAAAAAGGAGGGAAATAGATCGTGAAGAAGAAAGAAGAAATTGATTTTTGTGCTTATGATAACGAACAGGTTATCGGTCGTCGTTTCGGAAAGTTGACGGCTGTTGCTGTTTCTGCGCTTGACCCGAATGCAATCGAATGTCGTTGCGATTGTGGACAAGTCGTAACAGTAAACAAGGGCGAATTGCTCGCTTGCAAGATTCTTTCGTGTGATGAGTGCAAACACGGATGGATTCGCAGATATATCGTTCGCAAGTATGGAAAAGTAACCGACTTTGATTACGGGCCGTCTGTGGAGTTGTGTGCGTGTTGCGGTACGCCTCATATCTGGGCAAAAGGCTTGTGCCGTACGTGTTATATTCGAACAATGGCAAACGCCGATAAAAGTATTTCTTATGCGCCGCCCTCTCAAAAGCCTCGCAAGAAAATGTTCCGAAATATGTCGGTGGAAGAACGCGCTCAAGTTTGTAGCGAAATGTTTTCGCCGTCGCCAAACAATGCAAACGCGGATGAAATGATACGAATGTATGTTGAGGACGGAAAGACTTATACGGAAATCGGTAAAGCTTTCGGTATCTCTCGCCAACGCGTCTATACGGTGCTCCACGCTCATAGTAAAAAGTGATTTCGCGCTGTAATGCCCCAAAAACGCGCGTTGCGGTCGTGGTCAAACAAGTTATCGTTTTCGTGTCCAACGCTCGTTTTTACCCCGTTGTAGGCTCTCAAAAACGATTTTAAGAACGAAACCGAGGTTGTAACCGCTCCTCGCTCGTTCTTTTTTCGTTTTCGGAGACGGTGGCTGACTGTTGTTTGTTGTTGCTTTGTTGTTGCGTGGGGAGGAGATTTGTTTTTTGTTGTTTCGATTACGCTCTCAAATCGATTTTAAGGCGGTGTTGGGAACGAGGTCGAATAAGTTATCGATTTTAGGGCTTTCGTTCGTTTTTGCCCCAAATAAAGCGGTCAAAATCGATTTTAAGGAGTCGTTCTACTATGTCTGTTGCTGATTCTACTGTTTTTAATGCTTCTTCTGTGGTTCCTTCCCACGCAGCTCTCGATAAACGCCGCTCTAAATTCAAAGCCTATTTCGACTACGCCTCTATCCGCGTCTACCTCGGCTCGTCCTTCCCTTCCCTCGCTTCCGCCCAATCTGCCTCCGCCTCCGCCCTCAATTCAATCTCGTCTTCCCCTCGCCCTCTTCCCTTCTTCCTCTCGTCTTTCCTCCACCTCTCCCCCTCTTCCGCCCTCGATTTAATCGCTAACGCTGCCTATGCCTTCTTCGTCCTCAACTCCGCCCCAAATTCGTCCTTCCCCGCTTTCGTCGCCAAAGCCGCTAAATCTAACGCTCCCTTCCCTCTCAATCCGCCCCTCTCTTCTTCCGCCCTCTCGTCCCTCCCCCTCTCGTCCCCCGTCGCTCACGTCCTCTTCAACATCTCTTCCTTCAACGCTACCCGCTCCCAATTCCACCTCTCCCACCCCTCCCTCTTCAAACTCTGTAAAAATTTCGCCTCCTCCCTCGCTTCCTGATGTTGTTTCTTTTTTTCGTTTTTGTGGTTCGTTCTTCCTTTCGGTTTTTCCCTTTCTTTTGCGGTTTCACTTCCTTCTCTTTTCTCCTTTTTCTCTTCCTTCTTTACCCTTTACCCCTATTCCCCTTCTCTTCCTTCATTTCTTTTTCATACATTTGTCCGCTATCCGACACTTTCTCGTTTTTGTATCGTTTTCCTACTCTTGTATGCCTATCATACGTTTTGTCTGTTTTCTATGTCCCGTTTTTGGTACATCCCCTCTTTCCCCTCGCGCGCCCTCGCGCAGGAGTGGTTAATAGAATCATCAACAAAAGCACAACAGAAAAGAAGGTGCGTAGCACCTAAGAAAAGATAATATGAAAATAATCCTTTTTTCACACGTTTCGTGTTTTTTTTTCGCGCTTTGGGTCTTTGTTTTTCCCTGTTTCCCCCCAATTAAATCATAAACCCCCCATTTGTCAAAAGAAATATAAAGAAAAAGGGGTACGTATGTACCCCAAAAAAGAAAGCCAAAGAAAAGTACACTTTTTCCTCGCGCGCGTACACGAATTTCCCCTATGGGGGGGAAATTTTATATCGAATTCATTTCCCTTTGTCAACCCCTGTTTTTTGCCCTTCGTACCAAAATATTTTCTAAGACGTAAATAGATATAATGTATACTTTAGTATACGTTATATACTATTGACGTGTCCCCATTCTCTTATTTTTTTTCCAAAAATCCTATATCGTTTATTTTTTTTCGCTTCCTACGAAATTTTTCTTATATGAAAAAATGCAAAAATTTTTACGTTTTTCGGGACATGTAAATAGTATATAACATATACTTTCAGTATATTTTATATCTATTTACATCTTAAGAAATATTTTGGTATCGACTGTAAAAAAGAATTAAATAAAAGTAATAAAACAAAACAAATTTCATAAAAAACGCAAATCTTTTTTACTGTTTCACAACTCTTCTCTTTCTCTTTCTCTTAGGTACTACGTACCTTCTCTTTCTCTTGCTCTTCTGCTGTTTTTCTTTGTTTCTTTCTTTTTGCTCCCAGTCTTTTTGTGAAACTTTCCCCTTCCTCTGTTTCTCTTTTTTTCGTGTGTTTATTTTTTTTTTCGCCCTCCCCTTGACTTTTCCCTCCCCGCGTGTTATCATTCTTTCGTAAATCAATATTTTTTTCTATTTCTATTATCGGAGGTCCTTATGCCATCACGTAAAAATAATCTCTCTTCAAGCGGTTCTCCCGCTCCTAAAAAATCGACTCCAAAAGTCTCCGTCGTTCCCTCCCCTAACCCCAGCGGTGCCTCTCTCGGTCGCGTTACTTCCTACGACGATTTCGTCCGCGGCCGTCGCGTTAACCACTCCGTCGAGGGCTTCTGGTTCGACCAGGATACCTTCGAAAACCTCATCGACGACTGGGCCGATTTCGACGACATCCTCACTATCCTCCAAGTCGACGAAAAACAACTCAATTCCTTCTGCCGCGCTCTCTATGGCGAGTCCGCTAAAAACGCTTATAACCGCCTCCGCGCTATCTCTAAGGTTATCGCCCGTAAGGCTCTCGATAAGCTCGCTAAAAACGGCAACGCTTCCGCCGTTTCTATCGCTAAAACTCACTTCGCTCAACTCTTCGACGACGACTCCTCTAAACCTATCAACATCACTATCAAAAACGACCTCGATTAATCCTTGACTTTCTTTCTATTTTATGCTACCATTTTACTTGGAAACGGCATCGTTCCCAAGTATATTTTTTTTTACAGGAGTTTTTCGCTTATGTTAGGGGACAAGCAAAGGGATGAAATAGCCGCGAATACAGACCTCCAACCTTATTACGCGTGGACTAAAATTCGTCTAAATGGTGGACTTTTAGACAAAAATGACATATCTCGAGCCGATGAAGAATATATATTAAATTTAGAGGTAACGATATCATACAAGCCAAGGAGAGATATGCCAAAATATGAACAAATGGGAGACTATATCGTGAAGCCGAGAAATTGCCGAAGAGGGCAACGAACACGATATCGAGGATGGGAGGATTATTGTGAGAAAGCGGAAGAAGATGTGATACAAAAACTTATAAAAAAATGGACAGATATAAGCAAAGGATATTTTGATTTGGCAAAAGCGAATTCAGGAGCAACAATACCGATAGGGTGTGATTACGTAAGATATAATGAGCACTTGAAAGAATTGTATCGAGAGACGTACGGGAAAGAGCCGCCGCCAGATGCGAGATTGCTGAGTGTCGAAGCGGAAGCAAAGGGGAGCGAACTTGCGAATCAAGAATATCATCAGAGACTATATAACGAGAGCAAAGAGCGAATGCTGGCAAGAAGCAAAAGCAATAAGAAGAAATAAACACGCACACATACACGTAGGCGAGGGCGCGCGCGAAAACGAAAAAAAACACGCGAGTGCACACGCACACATACACGTGAGGAGGGAAAGGAAATGACGATACGAGAATATGTACAGAAGCGAGTATTGAAGTGGTTGGGGCTTGTGAAAGACGAGAAGTTGGGAGACAGCGACCGCCTGACGTTGATAAACGATAACGAGCAAATCACGAAGACGAAGATAAAGGAATACAACGTGTGGTATGACGGAGACGGGGACGAGTTGTTGAACTTTTACACGCGGGCGAACATAATAGAATACGCGAACGAGCCGTATTATATGCGGAACAAGAAGAACTATTTTTGGGCGATATCGAGTGAAGAAGCGCAGATAAAGCGAACACACAGCGGGCAGCCGAGGAACATAGTGGACACGTTAGTGAATATAATGCCGTTTCCGCGGATAGTGAGCGAGAGGGGGGAGATCGAGAAACTGCTTGAAGAAGGAGGAGTAGAGAGCAAGTACAAAGAAGAACAACTGCCGTTGACGTTAGTCGAGGGATGGGGGTGTTGGAAAATCAACTGGGATAAAGACGTGAGCGATTATCCGTTGCCCGAATACTACCGAGCAAGCGACGTCGATTTCGTGTACAAGAGCGGAAAGATAACGGGAGCGATATTCAGGAGTTATTACAGCGAGGGGAAGAAGAGGTATATGTTGGTAGAGAGCCGACATATAGAAAAGGTCGAGGGGGAGAGGCGACTTGTAATCGAGAACGAGTTATTCCGCATGCCAGCAGTGGGAGTAGGGAAGGACGACGCAATCGAGAAGGTCGAATTAGGAACCGTGCCCGAACTGAGAGAGGTTGAAGAGCGGATAGAAATCGGGCCATATGACAAGTTGTTAGCGGTACCGTGCATACTGTTAGGAAACACGAGCGGAAGTTGGGGATACGGGAGAAGCATATTCACAGGGAAGATAGATTTGTTTGACGACTTGGACCAGGCGTTGAGTCAGGCGTCGAATGCCGTGCGATTGAGTACACCGATCGAATACTTCAACGAAGAGTTTTTGGAACGCGATAGGAATGGAATGCCGAAGAAGCCCGTGACGTATGACAGGAAGTACGTAATGGTGCAAGGACAAACGAACGCGGACGGAGTGAGTGTGGGACAACCGATACAAATCACCCAGCCGAGTGTAGAGTTTGGGCGGTATGACGACCATGCCGTGCAAATATTGTTACAGATACTGAACGGAGTGTTGTCACCCGCGACGTTGGGAATAGACGTGGCGAAGAAAGACAATGCCGCCGCCCAGAGAGAGAAAGAGAAGGTGACGATATTCACACGGAACATGCTTATAGACGGAGAGGCACGGATACTGAGAGCGTTATGTGAACAAATGCTGAACGCGAAAGAGTTCATGGACACGGGAAAGATAACCGTGCGCGATTACGGATTGAGCGTGAAGTTTAACGAGTTTGCGGACGACAGTTTTGAGAACAAATTGGAACAGTTGGGAAAGGCATACGACATGGAAGAGATCTCACCCGAGTTATATATCGAGAAATTGTATGGGGATACAATGAGCCGTGCGGAGAAAGAGAAAGAATTAGCGTTCTTAAAAGAGAGCCGTGCAGCGCGGACGGACGCGTACTCGAACGCGAGCGGAGACGGAGCGAACACGGAAGGGATGTTGGACAACATGTTCCGAAGAGGATGAGAAGAAAAGGAAAAACGGTAGCGAGTGCTGCCGTTTTTTTGTTTACCGTGCCCCTGTTGCGTTTGCATAATTATGCACAATTTGGGGATAAACTTGCATAATTATACATATCGAGAACGGCGGCGGATTAGTATTCCACTACTCCGAGAACGCGTTCGAACTCGCGATAGACGTCTTGGGCGCGCTTGATGTCGAGAATGTTGTCGAAGAAGGGACGGCGCAGGAACGCGTTATTCTTAACGAAAACGACTCCGACAACGAGGTTGCCCCATTTGTTGCCACTTTCTGTGTAGCGATAGAAATCGACACAGGCGTTGTATGAATTCTTTTGAACGTCCACATAATAGCGTCTTTGTCCGAGTTTGACGAGAATGTGTTGTGTCATACCATAAGGCAGGCTCGCGATGTCAATAGATTCGTTGTGGTTGAGGTTGATGCTGCTGATAGAATTGTTTTTTGCCATAGTGATTTTACTCCTTTATATTCGAGGGCTATATGTCCTCCTGACACTATATATATTATCATACTATCAAATCGTTGTCAACCCATTAAGCGAAAATATTTTAGAAAAAACAAGAAAAATTTTGAGTCGTATTCGGTACCGTGCAAAGAGCGTTTATGCAAAATTTATGCATTTTGTCTGCCGTGCAAAAGACAAAAAGAAAGCCCCCGCCTCGTGGTGGAGGCAGGAGCGATTCTTTGACTATTTCCAGAGGGAATAAGTTATGTTGTCGATTGCGCGATGCAATTCGTCCATTCTCTCTGCAAAATCGTCTTCCCTTTGCTTTTTGCGTTCATATTCGAATTCGATATTGTCGAGGGCGTCGATACAAGCGACTTCTAAGGCCTCCTTAAAATCGGCAATGAGTTCGTTGGCTTCGGAACGTTTAAGGCTTTTGAGTCCGTTCTTGTATCCGACGCGTTTAAGAATACCGTCGAGGGCGCGTATGCGGTTGTAATCGCGTACTCTGCGGTAAATTGCTATCTCTTCGGTTGTGGGTGCGTTGTCGTCTAAAATCGTGTTATAGTTCTTCATAGTGTGTCTCCTTTATGATTAGTTAAGAATGCGGTAAGTGTGCATTGTTTTTGCGGGGAACAATTTTTGATAAAAATCGCTCCATACCGTTGCCGTCTTGCTGAAACGTTCAACAACGAGGGTGAAATTGTCATCGTTATCGAATATGTTATCGAGAGTGTAGTGGTACGTTGCGCTTTTGGTCTCTTTTTCACCCGTCCACACTTCCGTTCCTTTCGGATATTTTGTGCCCGTAAAGTCTTTCATTTTTTGTGTGAGTTTCAATTCTTTGATAACGTCTGCTTTTCTTGCATTTTCGTAACTTTTTGCCATAGCAATTTTCTCCTTTGTACAAGGGTTTGACACCCTCTTGACATTATCTATATTATCACAATATCAAATCGTTGTCAATGGCTTTTGCGCAAATTCCCTAAAAAAATATTAAAAATATTTGATAGTAGCACACAAACAGTACACAACACAATCCGCACGGTTAGAATATCGAAAAATGGAGAAACGGCTACCGTGCAAATGCAGCGCAAGAAAAACGCACCCTGTTTCGGATGCGTTCTGTTTGTAGTCCATACTCGTTGTATTAACGGCAACGCTCTCTGACGCTCTCAAATCGATTTTAAGGCGGTATAGTACCGTGCTCGATAACTTATTCGACGCAAACGCTTTCGTCGCTCCACGTAACGGACACAAACGCACAACCGCTTTCGTCAACGTCTCGGAACACTTCCGCCGCCGCAAAGTCCCTTATCTGCTCCATACACAACCTCGTATACGTCTCCGCTCCCAATGTGTGTTTATACCTTGCTAAATAGACGTCAAAATAGTTCCCGCTTTCGAGGTCGGTTTCGTCACCGTATGCAAGCACGGCATTTATCATTTGTCGACACCAAAGTTCTTTCAGTCTGCACTCGTTCTCAACCGTGCTCGGGTGCAATAGTAAACGCGCCGTTTTTTCGGCGCGTATTTGTTTGTCTGTCACAATCAGCCCTCCACTTCGTATCCGCAATTCGGACACTCTATCGTTCTGCCCTCGCTTTCAAGCACCATTGTACTGCCATAGGGGACGTATGTGTCGCAATCAGAATCGTGGTTGTAGTCGAGTTTGCAACCGCATATCGGGCACTTGCCCTTGTCAATCAGTTCTTCCGTCAAGCTCTCAATCTCGTTCTCAAAGACTTTGATTGCGTCTTCGGGCGTTTGTTTGAGTTCTCGCACAAATCCAACCAACATCTCTCTCAATTCAACATCGTTGTTCATATCAGTGCTTTGTAGTGCGTCTAAAACGTCTTCTGCCCATCTTGTCCATTCTGCCATTTTTATGCCCTCCTCAAATTAAATGCTGTTCTCATCTCGTCTTGTGTGCAATTTTTAACAAACACATACTGCACATCGCATTTGTGCTTCAACAACGTCAAGCATTTGCTTGCCTCTGCAAGGTTGTTTGCTTCGATATATCCACAATCTTTCGTCCGTAAGCGATATCGATAATAAGTCCGATGTCGCGTCGTCTCGGTTCTGTTATCGCTTTCTCCGCCCATTCTATCCATACGCTTTTCGGTGTTTTGCAACGGAATAAGTAAAGCGGTGAATCAAAATATGCCATTATCTCAGATAAGCTTCTCTTGAGACTCGTTATTTTTCTCTTCGATACTTTCGAGTTCGGTTGCAATGCCTCTTTGAGGTCGTATGAGACGTTGTACAAGTCCTTAACCGTTAACGCAAACAAACTATCAGCAAGACTGGCTATAACGTCAGGTGCCATCAAATAATCGCTTGCACTTCTTTGCTCCAATGATTCGGTGATGTCTTTAATTTTCTCCATAGTGTACGCTCCTTTGTGTCAGGGACTTCATATCCCTTTTACGCTTATAATTGTATACCTATATCAAATAAATGTCAACCATATTTGATAAAATATTTTGAGGATTTTATCAGGGAGGGTTAAGCACGGTAACGGATATAAAAGAAAAACGACTGCTTTTGCAGTCGCCTTTCTTAAAGGAGTTACCATGAACAATCAAAACAAATGCTCAATTAGTGCTGTGAATGCCTCGTCTGTGGTCTTGTAGCCATAAGTGCCACTTCCCCACGTTCCGTCGATCTCGTCATAGTACAAGCCAACCATATAGTCGTTTTCGCGCTTGGCGATGATGTGTGTCTTGTCGTTCTTTTCGAGTTTGCCGACGATGATGTAACCTTGTTGCGTTTCTTTTGTAAAACTTGCCATATTATAATGTTCCTTTGGCTGTTTTGGTTGCCAACCATCTTACATATAAAATATATCAAATAAAATCGTGTTTGTCAATAGATTTACGCAAAATATTTTAAGAATTTTCAAAAGTTTTTGCGTCAGATTTGATGCACATTAAGCACGGTAACGGATATAAAAGAAAGGCGGCGGGATTTCCGCCGCCGTTTTTCTTTATTTGCTCATGTATTTGTGTTCGGTCAAGACGTCTTTTACCATTTGCAAAATTTCATCTTTAATGGTATCAAGATTGTTGCCATTAATGACAATGTTGCCGTCTGTGTCGCGCGTTGAGTTCTGCTCAATCACAAATCGAGTCGCTTCCATTATCGCCTTTTCTTCGGCCGTATCTCTTTTGACGGCGGCTCTCTTTTCGCTCAATTCGTCAAGCAAGATGTGCACCTTATCTGCTCCGAGTTGTTCTTCTTCGGGCTGTAACGAGTCGAGATATGTCACAAACTCTTCGAGGTCGTATTCGTTTTGTTCTCTTCCATCAAAATATTGACGTCCGATAATTTGCCAATTTTCGTCGATAATGTATACGCCGTTGTCCCAATTATCACAATCG
>CAZLVK010000024.1:0-14953 GCA_964563025.1 uncultured Bacteroidaceae bacterium
CACACCGGACTCTGACTCCGTTCGCGGGGGTTCGAATCCCTCATCCTCTGCCATCGGAATCACCCAGAATTCTTCGGAATTCTGGGGTTTCTTTTTGCTTTTTGCGCCTTTAGGGTTTGGAAATGTTCTAAATCTTGAAGGCGCTTTTTTGTTTTCCCTTGCGTTTTCCCTTATTAGCGTACCGATTCAATGAACGACTGCATCCGATTGGCACTGTCTTTTTTCATCTTTTCTGTGACATGGCCATATACATCCAATGTAAAGGCGGCAGTTGCATGGCCTAAATTTTCCTGTACGGTTTTTACATCATCGCCGGATTTTAGCGAAATAACAGCGTAAGAGTGGCGCAAATCGTGGAAACGCACATCCGGCATGCCAAGCTCACAGACAACCAACTTAAATGCTCGATATAGAGCCTGTGGCGTAATGCGTGTGCCAATTTCGTCTGTGAAGATGAGGTCGGTTTCTTGAAAAAAGTCGGCGTTTCGCTTTCGATTGGCGTTTTGCTCTTTTTTTACTTGCCACAATAAGTCCATGACGAATGGTGCAGCGGTGATGGTACGCTCTCTACCGTTCTTTGTTGGGACAAGTGCGTATTTTTCACTTTCGCCACGGACATCGCCTCTCAGCCCCTGCAACTGTTTGTCAATAACAATGGTGCCTTGGTCAAAATCCACACATTGCCATTGAAGACCACAGACTTCACCTTCACGAATTCCAGTAAATAAGGCGACCAAAAACATCTTTTCGTATTTATTTCCTTTGATCGCATGCAAAAAATCGGAAATTTGATGCTCGTTCAGTGGCTTGATTTTTTGCTTTACTACTCTTGGAAGAACGCAGGGGGCAGATGGGTTGGTGCGAATGTAGTTGTTGCGCACAGCCTGTTCAAGTGCTTTGTGGAGAACACCATGAATGTTTTTGATTGTCTTTGCAGAGAGCGGCTGGTTTTCGTTATCCCCTTCGAATTTCCTGTTATATAGTTCTTGAATATCGTGGGTAACAAGTGCATCTAAACGAATTGCGCCCAAGTTCGGTTTGAGGTGATTTTCAATCGTTGCATGATAAGCACTTACAGTAGAGGGCTTGGCGCTTTTTAGATAGTCAGAACGCCATATATCTAACCACTGTGAAACGGTTATCTTGCTTGGAGCAATATAGGTTCCTGTATCAAGGGCTGCTGTGACCGATTTTAGCTTTTGCGCCACTTCTTTCTGGGTTTTGGCGGTGATTGATTTCTGTATCTGTTTTCCTGTTCCGGGATGGAAGCCGGTGGTGTATCTGGCTTCCCAGTATACATATTCTTTCCCACCACGATTAACGATTTTTTTGCGAATATTACCGCAACCTGCTGCGGTTTTACGGGATTTATTGGAACTATGCGACATAATGCTCTCCTTCCGTTGTCGCATAGCAGGTATATAGGGTGATTATACTACATTTGCAACCATAGAATCAATACTTTTATTTGCGTGTGCCGTTGATATACTCCACAACGGCGTCTCGGGGGATCCGATAGGATTTGCCTATGCGGATGCTTCGAATTTCACCCGAGCGGATTAAATCGTATGCGGCATTGCGTCCGATTGAAAGAATTTCAATCAGATCATCGATTCGCAGGACAATGGGATAATCCTCTATCGTGGCTCTGTGGTCACCGGATAGAGGAACACAGTGGCTAGATTTTGAGTGCATGCAGGTATCATTGCTGTCCTTTAGACTAATATTTGTCGTGTCCATTGTTAGTATTCCTCCTTCCAGCATTGTGTGTCCAGTGTGATAGGTGTTTGTGTGCTTTGCTTTTTGCTATATTTATAGTACGGTGCCTTTCGCAACCGTTCATACCCGGCTGGATGAATCAGAATCAGATCGTTACCCAGACGGCCTAGTTCTTCTGGATCAATAGCCCACACCAGCTCGTCCCTTTCGGTGATCGATGTGCTACGGCCAGATGTTTTGGCGGTTTGTTTTTCACTTTTGTGGCCAATCATCCGGGCAATTTCGCCATGGGTATCGGCATCCGCAGCGTGCAATACAACCTTGTACGAGAAGTTGTTTAACATATCTTTTCGGGTGATCTGGCCGTAAATTCGATCCAGAGAGGGCATACTTTGCGCTACGATCATAATGCTGACATTCCGTTTTCGAAATCTTTGAAGTGCACTTACGATTGATGTGGCGTCCATGCCCAATGAGGGAAACTCATCGAGTGCCAGCATGATTGACGGTGACGATCCAAGTGGCCGGGTAGAAAAATAGGTCAAGGTTTGGCTGCAGATGATCCGCAGCATGGGAGCGTATAGATCGAGCAGATGTTCTGGGATTTTCAAGAACACAGAACGTTTTTCTAAAACGCTCGGCGTGATGGCACGCTCGTTGCCAATCGGGCGGCGTGTAACTGATCGGATGTTGTCATTCAGGGCAAAAAGCTTGATGGCTGCATCTGCAGCTTGCTTACATCCAGCGGTGTTCGCTTCGTTCGTACCCCGGAAAGAGCTGATAAGCATTGATGCTACTTCGTTGCCCTGAGCGTCAATATTGCGGAATAGATCGGTATATGATTGTGACAGGACTTTCCTGCAAATTTCTGTAAAATCCAGTCCGGCGTAATAATAGGCTATAAATGCAGCTGTCAAAATTTTCCGTCCCTCTGTGTTGAAATATCGAGAGGCGTCAGACATTTCGGGGGTATCCGGCATTAGAAGAAAAGCAAGTTTTTCCAGCTGTTCACGCTGATCATGGGCGTTGTCCAGGGCATCAATCATGCCGAAAATGCTATACGGAGAACTGAAAAATTCTCCTGGAGCAAATGTCAGACTGCCGGAGCAATCTACCGCAGCGGAGATGTCGCCGGAAATGTCAATCGCAAGAAAATTGCCGTCAAAATGGGACAGAGTGGGGATGAGAATGGCGCTTGTCTTGCCTGTTCCTGTGCCACCCATGATAAGAGTGTGTTTACCGTCATTGGTGGTGGGAGCGTATACGATCCGGCCAATGTTGTCCCGGCCATAGATCGTGCCGGAGGCGCTGCCCCAGCTGCCTTTTTTAAGGCCAGAGAGCTTTTTTCGCTTTATCCAAACACGCCAGTGGGGGAGAATCGTTATTGTGGCAAAGAGAAATGCTGCTAGGGCAACCGTAATGCCGATGGCAAGGTTGCTGCCCAATTGGTCGATTATTGTAGAATTGCCGGATTTTAATGGGATATATGCCGAGAGAATTACCATTGTACACCCCTCCGCCGTTCAATCAGCCTTTCGGCTCGTTTTAGATCTCTGACGGACACGCTACCGCCTATCTCCCGGGTGATTCCGGTAAGGACTTTGCAATTGAATCCTGCATCTGTCAGATGCTTTTGAAGCGCTGGATGAAATGACCGCAATTCCGCTGGGTTTATGACATTGTTGGCACAGATTTTTTCACCGCCGTGTTTGGGATCAGGAACGACGGGGATAAAGACATAATGCAGATGCGGACGGCCACCCTCGTCCTTGTGCACGACGGCCTGAATGGCGTTTTCTGCACCGTATCGATTTTTGAGGAACTCGGTGGTTTCTTCAAAAAAGAGCCGTTCTTGATTTGAGGGGAGTTCCATGGGGGCGGTTACAATCCAGGCGGCTACTTTGACATCTTTCCGATGGTAGCAATACAGCTCGGATTTGCGCTGCAGAAAATAGTCGTAGTCGCTGACCGGTCGAGAGGGTAGCGTAGAGTAGTTCTGATCGCTTCGTTCTGGATCAATGTCTGGGTTTGATGGATTTTGGACAGCTCTGGAATTGTGCCGGAGCTGGGCGCTGACGGCGCTACTTTCAAATTTGGTAATGCATGCCATAATTCCTCTTTCTGGGTGTAAAGTTTAATTATAAAAATGGTGGTTTTCAAGTGGGAATGGTAGTTTACTCTGAGGCGTGGACGCCGCATTGATCGGCTGGCAAACCGTTGCAAACAAGCGCTGCCTGCAGCAACCGTTTGCAAAACCGAACAATACAGCTCACAAGCTGCGCTTGTGCCACGACCTGCCACACAACACGGAAACGTCAAGCCTTTTGCTTGGCATTTTTCGTGCTGTGCGGCATCCTTGCGCCGGATTGGTCAGACCAACGGCTTGCTGCCGCTGGCCGTTGGTCTGACCAATCCGGTGCAACCTCGGAGCAAACTGCCATACAAGCTATGGCAGATGCTGCGGCATCTTCCACCGCCCCTGTGGGGCTTAGCTTGCCAGCGAGGGGGCGAGCCCCCTACTGGACACCCCCGCAGCTGCGTTGCCGAAGTTGCCCCCCTCTCCTGCAGGGGGCAACTTCGGCAACTCATCTGCCAGGGGGATTGCGATCCCCCTACGGCGTGCCGCCTCCCCCAGACAGATCGCCCTAATCGGCGATCGTCTGGGGATGGCTGCACACCTACCCCTTTTGGGGCGCACATCTTACCACTCTTCACTGATTTTGCGCAGCAGGTCAACAAAAGTGATCCTGTTGTAAGGCGTATCGATAATGTCGGCGGCAGCTATTTTGGCTAAATCCATAAGCGCACGGTAGGTGCGTGTATGATGACCAACGGTATTCCAATTTCTCAAAATTAAGCTGCTGATGTCTGACGCATATACATCATCCGGGCCTGCCCGGAGCTGTTCGATGAAATGGCCGGATAAGTTATAATCACGGTACATATCGTTTGGACCAATCATTTCCCGGATTGAGTCAATCTGGTTGAGCAGATGTGAAAGATCGGCTTCCTTGCCGTCAAAACGGTAAGAGCCAGACGATAGCATCAGACAAAACTCGTTGACAAGGGGAAAACCGTTATCTTGGGCTGCGTTCCACGTCGTCCCGGAGGCACAGAAGGCATAAAATCTAGAATATGCTTTGGCCAGACCCTCACCATCATACATCATTTCTACCCACGCCCGTGCGTTACGGTTTTTAGGGGCGTATGTGTCAAGTATGGCACTTTCGATCAAAAAAGACTCGGTGGTTTTGTCGGCAATGGTTCGATCCTTGAGTAGCCCTTCACAGGTTCTTTGTGTGTGGATGCTGCTGTATGCATAAGTTTTTCTATTTGTTTTAGGTGTGGTAATCTTATGATTTGGCATTCCCATACCCTCCTTGTTACCAAGTATTTATAAGTATTTACAAGTATGTTATACCAGATTTATGGTGGAAAGTCAAGCGCAAAGTGGCCGAAAAGGCCATTTTTTTCAAGCGGCTTTCACGGCATATCCTCACAGGGCTGTGCGCTGCTCCGGTATTCCATGGTCAACTTGACAAAAAAGGTCATTCCGGAGTGGTTGGAGACAAGCAATCGCAAGCAAGCGATTGCTGACACCACAAAACACTGGGAGGATCTACCATGAAACAGACAACCAAAATGAGTCGAGCTATTTCGATGATTGAGGGCATCTATAATTCGACAAATTCCGACTTTTGGGGCGGTGAGCTGCCACAGGTGATAATCACTTGCCAAAGCGCCCCCGGATCGTTCGGTCATAGCACCATGGCGAAGGTATGGAAACAGAAAGAGGACGATTTATTCGAGCTGAACATTGCTGCCGAGGTGCTGGATTTCCCGATTGAAGAGCTGCTGGACACGGTAATTCACGAGCAGATCCATATTTACTGCCGGGTAAACGGCATCCAGGAGATCAGCCGGGGAGGCAGCTATCACAACAAGAAATTCAAGGAGCTGGCCGAGGCCAGAGGGCTAATCTGCCACTATACAGGCAGTTCCTACGGATGGAACACCGAGGGCAAGGACAACGCTCATCTTCTTTCCTATGCTCTGAAAAAAGAGTACACGGAGCTGCAAATATCCCGGAAATCTGCCAGATCCAGAACCGGGGACGCTGGATTCGGTGTACGGCTGACGCCAGGAGAGCGTAGACCATCTTCTACCCGGAAGCTGATCTGCCCCGGTGGCTGCGGCCAGACGGTCAGAGCGACAAGGGCGGTAAAAATCATTTGCGGATGCTGCATGACCCCGATGGTGGCGCTCTGTAATGGCAAAAATAGTTTGGGGTCGTTAGAACCCCAAACTATTTTGGAATGTGCACTTAAAAGATGTTTTGCAAAATATTTAACCGCAGAAATTTGATTGTTTTCCGGCTATATAAAGTTTTACGTGGTCGCCTTTGCTTCGTCAGGTTTTTCACGCAGTTCAACATGGTTTAAACTATGGATATCTGTAATTTTGTAGATTACCCCTACAACATACCCTGAATGCAGCCATATCGTGCGATATGGCTGCATTCAGCTTCTTAAATTATTCTAAAGTTATTCATAAAATAGAATATTGTCCGGAAACAACTTTGCCAAGAACTCTTATGTGGTTTAGTTTTTCGCCAGTAAATCGCATCGGCTTGTATGTGGGATTCTCCGGAATAAGTGTAAGCATAGCAATACTTTGCGTTTTATCATCGTAATCTATGTATACACGCTTGACTGTTGCTTCGTCATCGACAAGAACAACAGCGATTTCACCGTTGTTGACCATGGACTGTGCTTTGACGAACAGGGTGTCGCCGTCAAAGATTCGAGCGTTGATCATGCTGTTTCCTTTTGCTGTCAGGCAAAAATCTGCCTCCATGTCTGCATCCGTCTCAATAAAGGCTTCATGGTCTTCACTTGCAAAAATCGGTTCTCCGCAGGCAACATTCCCCAATAGGGGGATTTTTTTCTTTAGAACGGGATGACCGACTTTGATCCCGATGGGCTGGGATGTATCATTCCAACCCATTAAGTAAGCGGGGGTAACGCCGAGAGCCTGAGCGATACGCTCTAATTTAGCAACCGGGATTTTGAACTCATCATCTGTGGTTAAATAGCGGTTGATGGAGGTTTGAGGAATATCTGTCAATCGTCCCAGTTCCCGGACGGACATATCCTTTTGTTGCATTATTTCCTTGATTTTATCGATAACTTTGCTCATAGGGTAGACTCCTCCAATTATTTTTACCATTGTACCACAAATGGGTCATATTGTCAAGAGAGAAATGAGCCAAAAACGGTTCGGCATTGTAAGAGTCGCAATAAGTAGACAGAAAGGGATGGCAATGAAAAAAGGACTTGACTGTGACCCAAAAATGGTTTATAACTAAGCCATAAATTCCATCGGGCCTGAATATGGTATTTATTTTTTTAATTCGAGTGAACCAAAAACGGAACAGAAAGTGAGGCGATGCTATGGGAGAAGCCCAAATTATATTAGAACGCCACGAACAGCGCCTGAATACACTTGAAAGAGATGTGCAGGATTTGCAGGATGCGCAAGCAGAAATTCACGAGATGAATGAAACACTGGTAAGTTTGACATCGGAATTGCGACACACCAACGAAAACCTGGCAAGAAATGAAAAGAAGATTGATATAATCGAAAGTCAGCCAAGACTTCGAATGCAGCAAATCGTCACAGCAATTATTGCAGCGCTGGCTGGGGCAATCATTTCAGCAATTTCAGTAATGATGCAGGGATAGGGGGTATCTATGGATTATCTAAATTATATCAAACCGGAGCTTCTGGTGTTGCTTCCTGTGCTGAATATCTTCGGTGCTGGGATCAAGAAAAGTAAAGTTCCAAACAAAAGGATCCCTTTGATCCTCGGCGGCACATCTGTAGCACTGTCAATGATGTGGGTACTTTCAACCAGTGAGATCTGCGCTTTTCAGCAGGCGGTATCGGCTGCGTTTACAGCGATTACGCAGGGCGTGTTGATTGCCGGAGCCGGTGTATATGCAGATCAAATCCGTGTCCAATCAAAAAAAGATAAATAAGAACAATAAGGAGAAAATGAATATGTCTTATGTAAAAAACTTTAACCATGGGCAGATCCACATGGATCTGCCGACCGCAAACTATATTTATGAATTGCCGTTGTTGTCCTTCGGTGATGTCTACAGCACAGTGGGCTTGTCTTTGGTGTTCAACCGCCAGATGAAAGAGAACGGGGACAATCCGTTTAATGTTGTGACTGGTTATAAATTGAATATGCAGAAGAGATTGATCATGGTTAATGGCGCTCCTGCTGAATTTCAGGATGAAAGCGGTAGGCGAACAGCGCTGATCAGCCACGATAATATTTACACTTTTGATGACGAAACCCAGCGTATTCTAAGAAAAAACGGCTCGACTTTCAAGTTGGAATATTCTGATTACAGCTGGGACATCTATGATCAGGCTGGTAAAATTACTGCAGCTTATGACAAATACGACAAAAATGTTTATCAGTATGTGTATAATACCAGCGGACAACTGACATCCATTATCTATCGTGCAAGCAAGACGATTACTTTTGTGTACACATCGGGATGCTTGACATCTATTTCTTATGCTGGCAAGACCATTACTCTGAGTGGAACGGCAAATAGTTTTAAGGTTACGCATTATGCTGGAATGAGTTATACGCTGACCACAACATCCAGTAGTGAAAGCTATTCTTCTTTCAGTGCGACGGCTGCGGACTCTGCATCCAGTTCTACAGTAAAGCAACAGGTTAAGATTGAAAAAGATGGCACTGATAGGGTATCTATTCGGAAATACATTGGTGGAAGTTTGGTCGATACTACAAGTTATATTTTCCCTGACTTGTATGGTGTGACGAGACAATATTCGCTTATTGACATCGTAAACAATGAAGGCGTAAAAAACAGAGTGCATTACTTGGGTGAAAAGGTGCTTTACTCTTATGAAGTTCTTGATGAATCTGAGATGTTCTCCTATGAGAAATTCAACGGGGAAATTCAGATTGTAAACACACTTGGGGATATGGAGAATAACAACGCTATTGGTAAACTGGCCAGGAATGATGGTGTTTCTATGATGAAGGAAAGTGCGTCGTCTGATCGTTGGCTGATGGATGTAACAGGCTATTACAGCCCAGATGTGAAGGGTTATTATTTGCTGACTGGCTGGATCCGGGCTACGGATGATGTTAATAGCGTGGATCAGACTATTTGCGTTTCCAATCATAACGGAAGCTATGATTATGCGTTTTTGCCTAATGTGCCTTCTGATACTCAGTGGAAATTTTTTGCTTACCAGTTTGCGTTGAGTGCCAACTTTATTTATGTATACCCTAATTCTCCTGCAGGAGTGGAACTGAAGGATTTGCGTCTAACCTATCAGGTGGAAGAATTTCTTACAGAAAACAAGGTAAAAACAGCATTGATTGAGGATGTTCTGATTTCCGGAAACATTGTTATTCCTATCCACGAGGCTGAGTTTTATAGTGCGGGAATTAAGGTGTCGGATTATGGTTGTATCAGTTTTGATGATCTGCTGAAGTATAAGATCAACCAAATGAAGGGTGCGCATACAGCTGAATTGTACTGCAATCACTGCAATAACATCTTTACGCCCGGCAGTACAAACCTTGTAACTGTCACATACAACGGCGCAACATATACTTTGAACCATGTGGCTTTGGGCAAAAAAAGATACACCGCCAAAGGCATGGTAACAACCAGAATCTATATTGATACCAGCGGCAATCTTGTCTATGAAGATGTGTATGTTAAAACCACAGATGGAACTGGTGAGGAAGTGATTGTTTCTTCTCAAACTGTAAACAATAATTTGGATGTGATTAAATCGGTTGCAGATGGGGTCACGACTACCTACGAGTGGCTTGATGGATTGATGGTGAAAGAAACTGTTGACGGGCTGTACGAAAGAAAGGCCACTTATGGCACAGACGACAACGGGAACCCTACCATTACTACTCAGAATGAGTTTAAAAATATTACAGTCTATACCTTGGATCCGGTGTGGGGCGTTGTAAAGTCTGTGAAGTTGCCGGATGGAACCGTGGTGACGGATGAATACGACGATGACATGTGCGCTATGACAAAGCGAGACTTTGGAAATGGACTTACAACTCAATTTACTTACACCGATGGTAATTTGTCCACACTTCAGCAGGGGGAGAATCTGGATTATCAGTTTGCTTACTCTCAGGACAAGCTGAAGTCTATCAGTAAAAACGGTGCCGCAGTAGAAGAACATGTTTACACCGGTACGACGAAAGTAAGCAGTTATTATCCCAGTCAGGCAAGCGCACTTCATTCGGTGATAACAGAGGCAGACAAATATGGTCGATTGGTTTCTGTGGATGGAGTGATTGAGAACACTTATACAATCTTGCCCGGCTTTGACAGCAACGGTGCATTGACACATACGACCAATAACGCAAGCTCACTGCTGGCAATGAGCGTTGATAAACTTCGTGGTGAGGCATCCCGGTTCCAGTATGATACCGATGGTCGGATGATTTCCAAATTTGTTACGGATGCTGATGATTATACTTCAAAAATCAGTGAAGAGACTGTCGATTATGATGCGATTGGGCGTATGACGAAGCACCACATGTTGAGATATGTCGGTACGCAGATGGTTGGTCTTCAGGAGGAAATTACCTATGTTAAGGATGAGAAAGACCCCACTGCTAATAATCGTATGCGCAATTATGGTTATGCGGCTGTAACGGCGGATCCGATTTTCACAGATTATGAATATGATACGCTCAATAGATTGACTCAAAAATCTGTGACGATTGATCAGACGAGATTTGTAAAAAAGATGGCATATAATCAGACAAGAGCGTATTTTTGTTCAGAGACAGCGTTGAATCGGAATATTGGCAAAAACATTTACTCTTTTGATGAAATGGGTAGAATTATTGGCGACAGTTATAGCTCTGCCGATGCGGCAAGTGATTACCGAAAGTACGAATATGATTCCAACGGTCGATTGACGAGAGAAAATAACAAAGGTCTTGCCAAAACCTATATTTATGTGTATAATGACGATGGAAACTTGAGCAGTGTCAAGGTATATGATTACACAATCGGAACGCCGGAAACGCTTATTTCTACGATTGCATTCGGCTATAATGGCGATCAATTGGCTAGTTTTAATGATAGTGCCATTAGCTACAACGCCATGGGATGTCCTGTGTCTTATGGCAGCAAAACCATGTCATGGGCAAAAGGCAAATTGTCCCGGATCAATCAGGGCAGTCTTTCGGCGGGTGCTCATAATTACGCTTTTGTGTATAACGCACAGGGGCAGCGTATTTCCAAAACCTATTCTTACATGGAAAAGAATTCTGATTTCAGCCAGGTATATGTGGGTCAGGTCTTGTCGGAAAGCAAGAACTTTTACTATGATACTTTCGGCAGACTGGTGATGGAGACCATTACACGGGAAATTCGGGGAGAAGGCACTGAAAGCCAGAGTCTGAGCTACCTGTATGATGGAGAGAGCATGGTGGGTGTGCGCCGGGTTAAGGGCGACACGACCAATGAGTACTATTTTCAGCGAAATCTACAGGGCGATGTGGTTTCCATTTACGACACCAGCGGCAATTTGAAAGTGAAATATCTCTACGATGCATGGGGTAACTGCACCATCGGCAGCGAGACCACTGATGTTGCGCTGGCACAGCTGAACCCCATTCGCTATCGTGGCTATTACTACGACACGGATACCGGCCTGTACTACCTCAATTCCCGTTACTATGATCCTCAGTGGAGAAGATTTATTTCTCCTGACGACACTGACTACCTCGACCCTAAAACAGTTAATGGTTTGAACCTCTATATATACGCAGGGAATAATCCTGTTGGGATTGCGTATAGCGATTTAAATGTTGGAGCGAATAAAATTGTAACTAATAATCCACATTTTAATATAACACCGCCTGTTATTAATCCAACATCAACTAATAATTCTCCATTCTCTTTAAAACCTTTAACTTTCTCTATTGGATTAGTTACACCCAATAATCCTAAACTTCCTAAATGGATGTATTTCTCAGCGTTTTATATTAGCGGACATTTAGGCTTTGGACTAGGATATGGTAAATCACTTGGAGAAAAAGGTTTGTCTGGATTATCTTTTGCTTCTCTTGATTTAGGCATTGTCAATATGAAGTGTGATGTTTTAACATTTGACGATGATACATCGTTATATCTAGGATTAGGTGCTTTAAATGCTAATGCTTCTCTTGGATTAGGAGTATCTGCAAATGTAGAAATTGTTTCTTTTTATTTCGGTGCTAAACTAAATGAATATGTTTCTATAGATGGTAAAGTTTATGTCGGATGGGGAATATCATTTGATTTTACTAATGGCATAAAAATTGGAATTTCTGCGGGTATTGGCCTTGAAATTGCAATAAATTTTTAAAAATAATTAGGAGGCTTCTGAAATGAATAAAAAGTTGAAATATTTATCTGTTATTCCTTTATACGGTACATGTATTTTGTTTGTATATTTGTTTATATTAAGTTTAAAAGGCGAAATATCAAAAAAGAAATTGTTTAAAAGTTTTATTCTTTGTGCTATTATTTCTGCTATATGTTGGTATATGGTCATGATGATTTTGTATATTATCAGTGAAAAATTAATGCATTTTGATTTTAATACTATTGGCATAATTTTATCAATAATTATTGGTGGGTTCCTAATTAATGTGTTTGTTTTTAAATATGTTGATGTAAAATGGGGTTATTTAACTTATGACAGCGAATATGAAAAAAAATCATTTTTGTGGGTTAATAAAAAGAAGATCATATTGATTGGATTTTTCTTGGCAGTAGTTATTAGCATTTTAGCTGTAGTGACAATTATTACATTAGAATTAATTTAAATATTTTAAGCAGGATATCTGGTGTCGATGATCCTATTATTGCTAACCATGCGTTTGAAGTTATGAAGCAATATAACCTAACATGATTTCAACCAAAACAACAACGAAAAAATCCACAAAAAGCCTTGACACCACCTAAAAGTTTACATAGCCTAAAAAGATACTGTTTTTGGAATATGTGGATATTACAACATGGTGTGATAAACATGGAAATGGTCATTGGTAATGGCAAACCATGTTGCAGTAGAACTTTCAAATAAAAGTACAGCGCAGAATCTACGATCCCGCATCTACTTCTGCAACCATAAGTGTCTGTATCTGGGCATAGTAATCCCGTAAACAAGTGGGAGAACTATGCCCAGATTTGCAATGTTGTGCCTTGCAGAGCTGGGCGATTGCCTGTGCTGCATTGGTGCAGCTACGTTTTGAGTGCGTTATTGGGGCGTCACCGCCCCCCGTGCCCCCGCACCGAGCCATTTCCGACTCTTACGTATCTCCGTCACAAGACTTACCCAAGATGCTTGCGACCACGGATCGTCCGTCATGGCAATCACAGCCATGCAACGGTATTTCCCCCGCGCCCCCTTAACCTTAGCCACACGGGCCGTAGGCATCCCTTGCTGTCGGGTGAATCCTCCCGGATCCAACGGCGTCGAAGTGCTTACAACGCCTGAGGACAACGTGAACCGGCAATCTGGCTCATGTCGCCCGGTCGATTGCGCTACATTAGCTCGACCACACTACATCGATATTTATACTCCGCTGCAAAGGAGATAGCGTGTGCGTGAGCCACTTGGGACGCAGCTTTCACACCGCCTTCCGAGATCAGCGCCCGGCCGCTGCATAAGATTGCTCCCTATGCTGAGATTTTTGTATACCTGCTATGCGATTTCTGTTGGTTTTTCCCTTATTTTTTCCCTTTTGAGGATAATAGATGGTAACATCTACGGGTACAAAATAACAGTGTTATGGCCGTAAAATGTACCCAAAGGCAGCAAATGAGAAACTTTAACGCGATTTAACAGGATCGTTATTGAATTCGAATCCCTCATCCTCTGCCATCGGAATCATCCAGAATCCTTCGGAATTCTGGGGTTTCTTTTTTGTTTCCCTTTGCTCTTTTGATGAAATGGGTAGAATTATTGGCGACTGTTATAGCTCTGCCGATGCGGCAAGTGATTACCGAAAGTACGAATATGATTCCAACGGTCGATTGACGAGAGAAAATAACAAAGGTCTTGCCAAAACCTAGGATTGTTGTAAAAGGAGTTGTTGATATATGGATTCATCCTGTTCAGAAAAGATAAAAAGCATTTTAATTCAAGAGTATAATTATAATATCTATAAAACAATAGGTTCTTATTTTTCGTTCGACAAATCATATATGATTTTTATTTACTGGAAAACGGATAAAGAGTTGGATTTAATTACTGACTCTGACAGAAAGATAATAAAAAAGATAGTTATTGATTATTTTTTAGAGAATAATTGTTATCCTAACGAAGTTGAAGATGTTATTATTTATTTTGATTCGGATGAAAATGTGCAAAAGAATTATAACGGAAACTATTTTTATGCGACACTATAGTAAATGCAAAATAGATGGTTCTATTATTGCTAATCATGCGTTTGAAGTTATGATTCCAACGGTCGATTGACGAGAGAAAATAACAAAGGTCTTGCCAAAACCTGTATTTATGAGTACAATGACGATGGAAACTTGAGCAGTGTCAAGGTAAACTATTTTGGCTTGATTTAGGGGGTGGTTTTATGACATCAATACAGTTAAATTTATTTATGCAGAGGTTTATCAAGGATCCCCAAAAATATAATGGCGTAGAGCCGCAATGTGTAAAGGCGAAGAATGATTTTGTTTTTTGTAAAACACTTTTTGGAAATGAAAAAGTAAATTATGCGTGTGTGATGGAATTATTAAATGATGCTATCTTCACAAAAAATGAGCTAGAGCTGGATCTGCTCTTGATGTTTTTATCTCACTTCAATTGTGTGAATCATTATTGCATTGCATTATCTCAATTACTCATTCAGCCGTGGCACCATTTTCACGATAGAATTGCCAGTATGTTGGAATTTGATGCTGATGAGCGAATAATTGAGAATTTACGCCAAGCTGCTGTTTATCGATGTGATAATTTGGAATATGAAAGTGATTATTGTGAATTTAACAGAAAATGCTTGTACACATTGGCAAGGATTGGCACTCAAGATGCGATTAAATCTATAAAAGACATATCTGGTGTCGATGATCCTATTATTGCTAATCATGCGTTTGAAGTTATGAAGCAATATAACCTA
>CAZLVK010000025.1:0-14775 GCA_964563025.1 uncultured Bacteroidaceae bacterium
TCGCATATGCGGCTATGTATGAAAATCAATATGCGACTTGGCTCCCCAGTTACGGTCCCGAAATGAGAGGAGGCACGGCAAACTGTTCGGTCGTCATCGACGCGGAAAAACCGGTAGCGTCTCCGATTATAGCCGTTCCCGATTGCCTCATCGCAATGAACAAACCCTCTCTCGACAAGTTCCAAATGTCGGTGAAAAAGGGTGGTACCGTCATCATAAACAGTTCCCTCATCAGCGATAAATGCGCAAATCCCGACGTCAACGCCTACTATGTCGACGCGAACAAAATCGCTCACGAAGTCGGAAACGACAAGGCGTCCAACCTCGTCATTCTCGGCGCATATATCAAACTGTCGGGCGTATTTCCCGAGGACGTCATGCTGAATACGATTGCAAAAGTGTTCGCCGCAAAACCTCAATTCATTCCCTCGAACCAAGCGTGTTTCGAGGCAGGTTACAACCTCTTTTGATTTGAATAATTAAGATAACAAAAAGCGCACTCGTCTGAGTGCGTTTTTGTTTTACGGTCATTATATTAGAATTTTTTGACGGATGAATTGCGATACGTGCAGAACTTTATTTCGTAGCCGTTGTCGTCTTCGGGGGCGGATTCTTCCGCTATCGTCCATTCGGGGAGCGCATCGAGGTTCTCGTGGAAGACTTCGGCACCGCCGTCCGCATTCACTTTCGTGATATACGCGGTGTCGCAATAGGGGAGAAGGGTGCGATACATCATCGCTCCGCCTATGACGTAAACTTGTTCGGTCGGATAGTTTTCGAGGATAGAAAAAAGTTCGGGTAGGGAACGTGCGAGGATATAGCCCTTCTCGTCGGCGTCGGATTGTTCGCCGTCGGGATTGAGAACGATATTCGTTCTGTTTTTGAGGGGAAGTCCGCCGGGGAAAGAACGCAAAGTGTTTGCGCCCATAACCACCGTTTCCCCGGTGGTGTGTTCCACGAAATGTTTCATATCCTTTTTGAGGTGAAAGAGCAAGTCGTTTTTCTTGCCGATACCCCATTTTGAATCAACTGCGACGATAAGGTTCATACTGCTCCTAAATTGCAACTTCTATCTTTTTGTCGAGAGTGTTATACTCGTAGTTTTCAAGCACGAAATCGTCCACGGTAAAATCGTAGAAATTCTTGATTTCGGGGTTTATCTTGAAAATCGGAGCGTTAAACTGCGGATTTTGCAAAATCTCTTCGACGATGGGTACGTGTCTGTCGTATATGTGCGCATCCGCTATGACGTGTACGAGTTCGCCGACTTCGAGCCCGCTGACTTGCGCCATCATGTGCACGAGAACGGCGTATTGCACGACGTTCCAGTTGTTTGCGGTGAGGGTGTCTTGACTGCGCTGATTGAGGATTGCGTTGAGTTTGTTCCCCGTAACGTTGAAAGTCATAGAGTAGGCGCAGGGGTAAAGGTTCATCTCGTGCAGGTCTTGGAAGTTGTATATGTTCGTGAGAATACGGCGAGAGGACGGATTGTTTTTGAGGTCGTAAAGGACTCTGTCCACTTGGTCGAATTCGCCCTCGGGGTAGACGTGTTTCACGCCGAGTTGGTAGCCGTATGCCTTGCCGATAGAGCCGGTTTCGTCCGCCCAACTGTCCCAGATATGAGGTTTGAGGTCGTGGATATTGTTGGACTTTTTCTGCCATATCCAAAGGATTTCATCGATTGCGGACTTGAACGGTGTGCGTCTCAAAGTGAGAATGGGGAACTCTTTGGAGAGGTCGTAACGGTTGACGATGCAGAATTTTTTGACGGTATGCGCGGGGGTGCCGTCAAGCCACTTCGGGCGGACGGGCAAATCGGTGTCCCACGTGCCGTGGTCGATGATTTCTCTGCAAGTATCTATAAAAATTTTATCGGCTATGCTCATATTATCCTTGTTTGCGCCGACTTTTGTCGGCGCTGTCAGTTCTTATTTGTCTATTTTGAGTTTTGCGTTGCACGCTTTGACTACGTCCGCGGGGAGTTTGACTACCTTGCGGTCGAAAGTGACGAGACCGTTGAGTTCTTCCTCTACGTCGCTGACTTGGGTGTAGACGGTCGCGGACAAGCCCTTCGCAATCTTCGGTTGAATGACATTGTCGTAAAGGCGTCTGAAACCTTCGGCAAGTTTTTCGGGACGCTTATAGAGGCGATATCCGAACACTTTGTCGGGGGAGTACATATGTCCTTCGGTGGGCATGGAATATCCGCCGAATTCGCTGAGCACTTGGCAACGCTTGTCGAACACGGGCACTCTTATGGGCTTGAAGTAGATATGACGAGATTTGAGATCGCTCGACTTCTTGCCTTGGTCGTTCCAACCGCTGACGCTGTCGATGATTCTCGTCGGATCGATTTTCTTCATCTCCTCGGTGATGCGGACGGAGTCGAATTGTCCCCAACCTTCGTTGAAAGGCACCCATACCGAGAGGGAAACGACGTTCTTCAAATGGTCCATCGTGATACGCATTTCTCTTTCAAATTCCTCTCTGCCTTCCTTATCTTTACGCGCGAGGCAGGCGTAGGCGAGTTCGTTGTCGTCCTTGACGTGGATTTCAAACAGAGCAAGCGCACCGATGAAGAGGAGGTTGTACGCGGTACCGCCGTTAACGAGGTCTTGCCAAACCAAGATACCCTCTTTGTCGCAGTGATAGTACCAACGAAGAGGTTCGATTTTTATGTGCTTTCTAATCATATTGAAGCCCATGGATTTGACGAGTTTCACGTCGTATTCGAGGGCTGAGTTCGAGGGAGGAGTGAGCATCCCGTCCGACCAATAACCTTGGTCGAGGACGCCGGTGTGGAAGATAGGCTCGTTGTTAAGACCGAGACGCTTATATCCGAGTTTATCCGTCACAATCCCGAATTTACGCATACCGAAATAGGACTTTACGACGTCGTTTCCGACTTTTATGATGAGGTCGTAGAGTTTGGGGTTGTCGGGAGACCAGAGTTCGTAGTCGGCGAGTTTGATGACCGCAAGGTTGCCGTCGGCGGTCGCTTTCGCTATGGCTTTGTCTCCGTCGATGACGAGGATTTCCGCAGTTACGTTTTCGCTCTTGTCGAGTTTGATAACGACGGTATCGTCATCGATATTGGGGATAATGGTTATATCTTTGAGATAGGTGGCGGGGACGCTTTCGAGCCATACGTTTTGCCAGATGCCCGATTGCGGTGTGTACCAGATACCGCCGTGGCGGATTGCTTGTTTGCCTCTTGCGTGGTAGGAAGTGTTCGAGGGATCCGTGACGACGACTTCTATGGAGTTTTCGCCCGCTTTGATTACGTTCGTTACGTCGAGGGTGAACGGAACGTAACCGCCGGTATGTTCGCCTACGAGTTTGCCGTTGACGGTGACCGAGCAAGCATAGTCTACCGCACCGAAGTGAAGGAAGGTCTTTGCCTTGATAAAATCCTCGGGAAGATTAAAGGTGCGGTGATAATACAGAGTGTCGTGCGGGGTGACCATCGTGCCTTCGGGGCATCCAGAAAGCAGGGACTCTGGAGAAAACGGTACGAGGATTTGTCCTTGATAACCGCCGAAACTTTCGCTGGTGCGGTAGATAGCGTAATCCCATTTGCCGTTGAGGGTTACGTAACTGTCGCGGACGAATTGCGGACGCGGATATTCCGCAAGAGGAATTTCACCGACTTCAAAATTGGTTCTCAATCTTATGTGTCTTTTCATAATAACTCCCTTAAAATTTTATTTCGACGAGGACTTCGCCCTCGAAAGATTTGACTTGAATATCATTTTCGGAAAGCACCGCGTATGCGCGCGGGCTTCCTTTGAAAGGCAGACCTACCGAGCCTACGCAGATATAGGTTACGCCGTCCTTTTCGACGACGGACGGAACGTGGAAGTGCCCGTAGAAAACTACGTCTCCCGCCTTTGCTCCCGTAGGGGGAAGGTCGGGGTTGCACTTGTGTCCGTGAGTGAAGAAAACCGTGCGCCCGTCCCAATCAAGGGAGAAGTCGCCGATTATCGGGAAGTTGGAAATCATTTCGTCCACTTCGCTGTCGCAGTTGCCCTTTATGACGGTGACGAAAGTCATGGCGTCGTTGAGGAGTTTTGCGACTTGCATGGGCGCGTAGCCAGCGGGGAAGGGGTTGCGCGGTCCGTGGTTGTAGGTGTCGCCGAGAAGTACGACTTTTGTGTTTTCGTCCTCTTTGAGCGCACTGTCCACTATTCCGAAAAATTCTTCGAGGTTCGTTGCGCTTCCGTGTATGTCGGATGCAATAAAAATTCTCATATATATCCTTTATCTTCTGTAGTCGTCGCGATCGCGATAATCTCTGTCGCGATAATCTCTGTCGCGGTCGTAATCGTCGCGGTAATCGCGGTCTCTGCGCTCGTAGTCGTAATCTCCGCGGCGTCCGTCATAGTCATCGCGTTCGCGATATTCGCGGTCTCGGTCGTAATCTACTCCGTCACGTTCACGCTTGCGCATTTCGCGTTTATCGTCGTAACCTTTCTCGTTGCGGTTTGGCTTGAAGAGGAGTATCGCGATGATAACCGCTGGAATTGCTATGCCGATTATGAGCACTATTCTGAGAGCGACCGAGGACTTGCCCGAGGATTCGACTTCTTCTTCGGGAGTCTCGTCGGGAGTGGGGGTGACGAGAGCGTCACGCTCCGCTTGTGCTACGGGGTGATATGCGATTTCGGTTTCGGTGAAAGAGGATTTTGCGACGAGGCCGTATTCGGTGACGTTGTCTTTCATCGCTTGCACGAAGAAACTGTCGCCGAGCATTCCGATAGGTTTGACCGTCCAACCCTCCGCGGAGTTGACGACGGTGCCGTTCACTTGCACGCTGCCGTCTGTTAATATCGTCTTCGGAAGAGCGTTGTCCGAGGTTATCGACGAATTGCGTGCGGGTGCGGTAGAAAGGTCCGCAACCTCGACGTATGCGCTCAGTCCCGCAAGGTCGAGCATCATAATATCCGACGTGAAGTTCGTCTCAACGACGGGGTAGTAGTAACTTTCAATCAGATAGAACAAAGCGGTTTTCCCGCCACTCATCGGATAGACGGGAACGGCGGATTGCTCCGCGTATTCGCTACCCGCAAGGTCCGAAGGCACAACGTAGGCGTAGAGGGAATTTTCCTCCGCATAAGCCACGGTCGAGGAATAGGAAATAACCCCGAGAGTCAGGGTGAGTGCAATCGTCAAGACGACTATTAGTGCCGAAATTTTCGCAAATTCTTTCATACTTATACTATTTTACTATATATATAAACAAAAATAAAGAGTTTAAGTCCATTTTTTTTCGAGAAATTTGATTTCGGCAAAAGTTTTTGTCATAAAACTTTGTATTTTCGAGGTTTCGTGCTTTATGGTACGGCTATGGAAGATAAGGAATTGATTTTGAAAATTCTCGAAATTGAAAGAGAACAGAAAATTAGAAAAAACGACGCTTTGGCGTGTTATAACCGTGACGTTATTCACCTCAAACAAATGGCGTTTCACCGCTCGAATAAGCGAAATCGCTGGGTGTTCGGCGGAAATCGTAGCGGAAAAACCGAGTGCGGTGCCGTCGAAGCCGTATGGCTTGCGAGAGGAATGCACCCGTACCGCGAAAACCGCGATAACGTACACGGTTGGGTGGTGAGCCTAACCCGCGAAGTGCAACGCGACGTGGCGCAAGCGAAAATCCTCAAATACCTTTCCCCTCGCTATATCGAGGAAATCGTTATGGTGAGCGGGAAAAAGGGCGCGCCCGAATACGGCATAATCGACCATATAGCCGTCAGAAATTCTTTCGGCGGGACGTCCGTCATAGGTTTCAAATCCTGCGACCAAGGGAGAGAAAAATTCCAAGGAACGAGCCTCGACTTCGTATGGTTCGACGAGGAACCTCCCGAGGATATTTATTCCGAGTGCAGAATGAGAGTGTTCGACCGCGCCGGGTGCATTTTCGGCACGATGACTCCGCTTAAAGGACTCACTTGGGTGTACGACGAAATCGAACTCAACGAAAGAGGAGACGACGAAGTTTGGGCTATCCATATGGAGTGGAAAGACAATCCGTATCTCGACGCAAACGAAGTGGAAAATATGCTGAAAATCACTTCGGAGAGCGAACAGGAAAGCAGGCGTTTCGGCAAATTCACGACGGGAGAGGGACTTGTGTATCCGGAATTTAATCCCGACGTTCACGTCATCGAACCATTTCCTGTGCCTAAGGAATGGCAGTCGAATATATCCATAGATCCGGGGCTTAACAATCCGACTTCTTGCCATTTTTACGCAGTGGATTTCGACGGCAATTTGTACGTCGTGGGAGAGCATTACGCAAGGGGCAAAAGCGTGGATTACCACGTGGAGAAAATCAAAGAAATCGCGAGATCTCTCGATTGGAGAACGGACTCGAAAGGACGACTCACCGCCCTCATCGACAGCGCGTCAAACCAAAGAACGCTTGCCTCCGAGAAGAGTGTCGCGGAACTATTTTACGAAAAAGGAATTTTGGTGAATACCAACGTAAATAAGGATTTATATAGCGGAATACAGCGTGTAAAGTCGCTTTTATGTCAAAATCCGCCTCGACTTTATATCTTCAAAACTTGCGTGAACATGATACGCGAAATCAAGGGCTATTGGTGGGGACCGAACGACAGACCGAAAAAAATCGACGACCACGCTATGGACGAACTTCGCTATATGGTGATGAGTTTGCCCCCGCCCGCAACTCCCGAAAAAAGGGACAAAACTCAGATTGAAAAGGACAAGGAAAGACTCATCCGTTTTTCAAGGAGAGATTTATGGACGAAATGATTTTGAAAGCACTTTTGAAAAAGGCTACGGGTTATTCCTATGACGAGGTGACCGAGGAGTACGGCGTGGACGGAAACGGCGAAATCGTACTCTTGAAACGCAAGATAACCAACAAATACTGCCCGCCGGATACCTCGGCTCTTAAAACTTATCTCGAAGTTTCGGGGGAGCGGGGAGTCGAGGAACTCACCGACGAAGAACTCGAAAAAGAAAAAGGACGTTTGCTTGCTCTTCTTTGTCGTAACGAAGCGCATGGCGAAAAGGAGGAAAAATGAAAACTTATCGAATCGACGGAATCATCCGTTGCGAAGGGTGCGGAAAGGAAGCGGATTATTATCTCGACGTACTGCACGTGCCGTTGTGCAAGAGGTGTGCTCTCGAACTGTATCGCTCTCTCGGCGAGAGGTTTATCCCGCGCGCCGTGCCCAATATGCTTTTGAGAGCGGAGGAGAGATATAAATCCCTCGCAGAGAGTGCGGAAATCTCCGCGGAAGAAATCAATATCGCAATGAAAAATAAGGGCGATACGCCCGACAATACAAGGAGGAACAAATGGCAAAGTTTCAAGACGAAATCGTCTCGGAAATCATAGAGGATTTCAAAAGACGACAGGAAGCACGCCGACCTATCGAATTGAATTGGCGACTCAATATGAATTTCGTCGTGGGCAACCAATACGCCGAAATCAGTCCGAGAGGGGACGTCGAGGAGAGGGGGAAGCAATATTTTTGGCAGTCGCGAGAGGTATACAACCATATCGCGCCCATCGTGGAAACGAGACTGTCGAAATTGGCGAAGGTCAAAGCGAAAGCCACCGTGCGTCCGTCCACTTCCGACGACAGCGATACGGCATCCGCATCCCTTGCGACGAAACTTCTCGAAGCCGTGTCCGAGGAAAACAACTTTACGAGTTTGCTGTCGGGCGCGAATATGTGGAGCGAAATCACCGGTTCCGCGTTTTACAAGGTGACCTGGGACGGCACCAAGGGCAGAGCGCTCGAACGGGACGGTAAAATCAGAGAGGGGGACGTTGCGATAACCGTTTGCCCGCCTTTTGAAATTTTTCCCGAAAATATCGCGGTATGCGATATAGACGCGCAACCCTCTATTATGCATGCGAAGGTCATGTCCGTCGAGGACGTGAAGCGCATATGGGGAAAAGTCGTCGAGGGCAAAAAACTGAACGTATTTTCTTTCGATACCACGACTTCGTCGGGCGGTCTCGGCTACTCCGCGACCACTCCGAAAATCGTGAGCGAGGAAAAGGATAATTGCGCCCTTGTTATCGAGAAATACTCCAAACCGACTGCGGATAAGCCGAACGGCGAACTTGTCATCGTTGCGGGAGACACACTCGTTTATCAAGGGGAATTGCCGTATATCAACGGTGAGGACAAGTCTCGCACTTATCCTTTCGCAAGACAATTTTGCCTCGAATCCCTCGGCAACTTCTTCGGCGCGAGCGTAGTCGAGAGAATTATCCCGGTACAGCGTGCCTACAACACCGTCAAAAACAGAAAACACGAGTATATGAACCGTATCGCTATGGGCGTGCTTGCCGTAGAGGACGGTTCCGTCGATACCGATAACCTCGAAGAAGAGGGACTTTCTCCCGGTAAGGTGCTCGTCTACCGTCAGGGTAGCACCCCGCCCATTATGATGAACGCGGGACAGGTTCCGTCCGAGTTCAGCAGAGAAGAAGAAAAACTCCTCGACGAATTCGTTATGATTAGCGGAGTCAGCGAGGTTACGACTTATTCACAAGTTCCCAGCAACGTATCGTCGGGTTCTGCCATATCCTTGCTTCTCGAACAGGACGACGCGCGTATTTCCCTCACCGCGGACAGCCTAAGAGACGCGGTCAGAAGAATAGGCAAACAAGTCATCAGATTGTATAAGCAATTCGCGACCTTGAAGAGAGAAAAACGCATCGCCGGGGATAACGGCGACGTCGAAATCGCTTGTTTCAGTGCGGGGGATTTGACGAGCGAGGATATAGTTTTCGACACCGTCAACGAGATTGAGGACGACTTGTCTACGAGACGCGCTATGGTCTACGACCTCATCAAACTCGGACTCTTCACGGATGAAAACGGAATGATGAGCAACCGCACGAGAACCAAACTCTTCGACATTCTCGGGTTCGGAAATTGGGAGGAAAGCAGGGACGTCGACGAGGCTCATCTCAAAAAGGCGCAACGAGAAAATCTTGCACTCGAAAACGTCGATATTACCCCCGACGCTCTCGACAATCACGCATTGCATATAGCGGAACACACGAAACTTGCGGTGTCGTCGGCTTGCTCCGGCAATGCCGAGTTCCACGACAGAGTGGTAGCCCACGTGAACGCGCATAAACAACTTTCCACACTCGACGAGGGTGTGAAAGAACTCGAACGCAAAATGGAGGAAGTATGACAAATAAAGAAATCGCCGAAGAAAAACTCGACGAAGTTATAAGCGGTGACGAGGATACTCCCGTAGCCGAAGAAAATATAGCAACGGAAAACGAAGCGAACGTTTCAAAATTCAAGAACCCCGAAGAACTTGCGAAAGCGTACGGCGAACTCGAAAAGGAGTTTACACGCCGTTCTCAACGGCTCGCTAAACTCGAAAAAGAACTCCGAGAAAAAGAGACCGCAGGAGAGGAAAATTGGGAGCAGATAGTGGATAAGTTTTTTGAAAGAACCCCCGCCGCAAAACCCTTTGCAAAGGAAATGGCGAAAGAAATTATCGCCGATCCTTCCCTCCGCGACGGCACCGACTGTCTCGAAGTCGCTCTGACGAGAGTGCTGTTGTCGAAGTACCGTACGCCCGAAGAAATGATGTCCGACGGACAATTCTTGAAAGAACACGTGCTTAGTTCGGATGCCGTCAGACAAGCGGTCATCGAGGACTACATCAGCGGACTTTCAAAGGGCAACCCTCCCGTCGTTATGAGTAGCGGCGGAGAGGCGACGATTGCCCCGAAAAGCAAACCGCGCACGATTGAAGAAGCGGGCGCAATGTTTACGAAAATAAACGGATAGGAGAAAAATTTATGGTATCAATTTCTAATGCGGATAAAGCATTAAAGACGTTTTATCTCGGTGTTTTGGCAGATCAACTCAATGTTGGTGTAAATCCTCTTCTTGCGAAGATAGGACAAACGAGCGCGGACGTATGGGGTAAGGAAATCAAAAAACTTGCTCCTTACGGCATAAACGGCGGTATCGGAAGCGGTGCGGAAACGGACGCTCTCCCCATAAGCGGCGGGAACAATTACGCGGAATTTACCCTCGGTCTTAAGAACCTCTACGGTCAAATCGAAATCACCGACAAGGCAATCCGCGCCTCTCAAAATTCCGTCGGTGCGTTCGTCAATCTCTTGAACGCGGAAATGGAAGGATTGCTCAAAGCAAGCAAGTTCAACTTCGGTCGTATGCTGTTCGGTGACGGTAGCGGTCTTCTTGCAACCACCGTCGAAAACGGCGGTAGTGCGAAAAACAAACTCTACGTCGACAGCGTCAAAAACCTCATCGAAGGTATGACCGTGGACGTCTACGACACCTCTGACGGCAAAGTGGACAAAATCTCCGGCGCAAGAATTCTCACCATCGACAGAGCAAACAAAATCGTCGCGCTTTCCAAGAGCGCAAGTAGCGTCGTCGGTGCGGGTTACACCCTCTACGTGCAAGGCTCCAAAGGCAACGAACTCACCGGTCTCGAAGCGATTTTCGGCACCGAGAACATCTACGGACTCAACAGAAGCGACTATTCCTTCCTCACTCCCTACGTCAAAGAGGAAACGGACGGCGTAACCGCATCCGCAATCCAAAGCGCAATCGATGCAGTCGAAGAAAACGCAGGTAGTACCATCGACTTTATCGTCTGTTCCTATGACGTCAGAAAAGCGTACGTCGACGGCATGAGCGCAAACCGCACCAACCTCGACTATATGAACCTCGACGGCGGTTACAAAGCGTTGTCCTATGCGGGCATTCCCGTCGTGGCGGACAGATTTGTCAAGGACGGCACTATGTATCTCATCAACTCCGCCGACTTCAAACTTCACCAACTTTGCGACTGGCGTTGGCTCGAAGGGGAGAGCGGAAGCGTTCTTCATCAAATCGCGGGCAAGGCGGCGTACACCGCAACCCTCGTCAAGTACGCAGACCTCCTTTGCGAGAGACCTATGGGACAAGCGAAGATTACCTTCAAGACGAGTGGTTCTTCTTCCGGTAAATATTATACCGTAACTTTCGACTCCAACGGCGGTAGCGCGGTGGACAGCCAAATCGTACTTCCCGGCGGACACCCCGTAGCACCTGCAAATCCGACGAGAGCGACTTACTCGTTCATCGGCTGGAAGTGTGACGGCGAAACGGTTGACTTCGCGACCTTCGAGGTCAATTCGGACGTTACCTTCGTCGCCGAGTGGGCGTAATATGGAGTGGCTCGAACGAATTTACGGCGACTTGTACGATATAGCGTCAAGGCTGAGGGGCGTGGACGACAGATATCGATTGTATCGAAATCTGCGCACGAATAAGTTCGAGGTGTATATCGGAAGGGCATTGCAGTTCGCAGTGCCCTTCGACGAACTCGACGCAAGGACTATCGCGTATGCCAAGAAAACGAGGGTGGAACGAAAAGACGAACTCCTCGCCGAAATCGAAAGGCATAATCGACGACTTGACGAGGAACAAGAAAAACGAATGCGAGATAGCATACTTGCGTCGCTAAATTGTTAGGAGAAATTATGACGGTCAAAGAAATTATAGGCGCGTGCCTTGACAAAATGGGTTTGGAAAACTTCGTGAACGATACGAGTTACACGGTGGAAGAAACCAAAATGGCAAACAAACTTCTCGTCGCTCTCAATACGGCGTACCTCGGTACCGCCTGCGACTACCTCAGACAGACGACGAGGGAAAACGTAATTCTCGACGAAAACGGGGAGACCTTCCCGACAGACCTGAATAAAGTTATTGTAAATCCGATTTCTCTCCGCGACGACAAGGGCGTAAAGCATTCTTATTCGGTATATCCCGACCGTATCGCAAGCGACTTTTCGGGGGAAGCCGTCCTCGAATACGCCTACCTTCCCGCGAAACTCGAACTCGGCGACAGCGTGAACGATATGCGTATGACTACGGATATGCTCTCGGACGGCGCGCTTGCCGAGTACTATTTCACGACGAGGTCGTTCGACCTTGCATCTTCGTACGACGAACAGTTCAGAAGAAAACTCACGAGCGCAAAGTATAAGGGTAGAGAAATCGTGCTGAAAGAAAGGAGGTGGGGTGCTTGAAAAAATTGAGAACCGCAAAAGGACGCGTACAAATCGGGTTCAAGGGAATTGCCACCGAAACCGACGAGAAACTTCTCGACCCGTCCTATGCGACGAAGGCGTTCAACTTCACTTTCAGAGGGGGAGCACTCAAAGGGGATATAGGCATATCGGCGGCGCAGGGTTACAGCCTCGACGGCACGACTCGTCGCGCCTATCCCGCTATGTCTACCGGCTACGATATTCGCGAAATATTTCCGTATCACAGAAGGGCGAACGGCGTTTACGACGACAGACTCGTCATTCTCTCGAACGACAAAAGACTCTACTATACGAAAATGTTCTCCGAGGATACTTGGCACGAACTTTCGGACGTGAAGTTCACGGGCAAACTTTGCGCGGTCAATTACAATTACGACGACAAGGACGTATTGCTCGTGTCGTCCGAAAACAACTCTCTGACGATAGTGGACGGGGACACGGTTACGGTGCTCGAAGACGCTCCGAAATTCAGTTCTCTTGCCGTCCACTACGAAAGGGTGTTCGGCACCGTAAACGGAGTCAAAAATCAAGTGTGGTTTTCATCCGTTATGAACCCCGAAAACTGGACGGTATCGGGGGAGGAAGCGGGATATATAACCTTTTCGGACGAGAGCGGAGACGTCGAGAAAGTGATGTCGCTCTCGGGACATTTGTATATCTTCAGAGAACACTCCGTATATAGACTTACGGCGTATGCCGACCAATCGGAGTTTTTGCTGAAAAAGGTGTTTACCGATACGGGACGCATATATAAAGATACGATTGCGTTTGCAGGTGACAAAATTATGTTCTACTCCGAGGACGGACTTTTCTCCTTTGACGGGTACGACGCGGTGAGAGTTGCGGACTTTATCAACGTAGACGACGCAACCAACGCTATTGCCGCCTATCACAACGAAAAGTATTATCTTGCTTGCTATGTATTCCGTCACTCTGCGGAGTTCGTGACGCCCAACAACGTCGTCATAGAATACGACCTCAAAACGAAGAAATTCTGCATACTCGCACCCGTTTACGTCAAGGCGATGAAAGCCGTCGACGTGCACCACGCAACCGACGTGTTGGTGGGAGTGGGAAACACTTTGAGCGACAACACCTTGGGTATGTTGGACGGTAGCGGTAAGGTGTTCGACGACGTTTTGCAGAAGACGTACGAAAGCCCGATCGGCACCTTCGGCACGGACAAACTCAAAATCGTGAAGAGTGTATCCGTTGAGACCGAAAAGGATATTTCCCTCATCGTAACCGCAGACGACGAGGAGAGAACTTTTTCGATAATCGGCTCGAAAGCATTGCAAAAAATTCCCGTCGATATGAGCGGATACAGAATAGGCTTCAAGATTATCTCGAATGCGCCCGAGGCAAATATCGCGCCGTTCGGAGTCGAAGTCGAATACTTTTAGGAGAAATTATGAACACAAACGAAATCGTAGCAACCTTAGAGGAATTGACCGTCAGAGTGCAAACTCTCGAAAAGAAAGTCGCGGGCTTGTCCGCAATTAATTGAGGAGGAGCATATGTCAAGTTTTTGGGATGAATTAAAGGATGCTTTCAAAACGAAAAAACAGCGCGATGAAGAAAAGTCCGAAAAACTGAAAGAAGCTCTCGAACAGGAAAAAGCCGTCGACGAGCAAATGTACAGTCTCGAACAGCAATATCAGGATTATCTCGAATCGCAAAAGGAAGAGGTTGACCTTGAGAAGTTGTTTCCGACCTCTCTCGGACTTGAAAAAATCGAGTATACTCCCGAAAGCGACGAGTCCATAGTCGAACGCGCGACTGCGGATAATACCGCGGACAAGACGAAAGACGTGAACTCTGTCGAGAGCAAGTACTCCGCAAAAACCTCCGCCTTAGAAAGCAAAATCGACGACGCGGAAAAATCTCACGCCGAAGAGGATAAAGACCTCGAAGAACTCTACGCGAGCCTTAAAAAGAGCGGTATTCAGTCGGGAGTGAAGAGGGGTATTGCAAGAGGAAGCATTTTGCCGAGCCTTATAGACAACCTCAACCGCGACGAATCCGTTTCCCGCGAAGAGGCGTACAACAACTATCTCGACGGCGTTCAGTCTCTGAACGACGAGATTGGCAAACTCAACGAGGAAAAGCAAATCGCCCTCGACGAACTCGATTTGAAGTATGCGTCTGCCCTCGATAGTCAGATTGCCAAACTCAAAGAGGAAAGGGATGAAACCGTCGCCAAGTACGTGAAATATAACAACAACGTCGACGAAAAAGAACAAAAGTACGCCGTCCAACGCCAGAAAGACGTGGATAACTACCTCGCCGAACAAGAAAAGTTGCAACAAGAAAAGGAAGAACAGCAAAGGGAATACGAGGAAAAATACGGCTACAGCGGAGAAAAGTTGAAAAACTACGAGGAGCGTTACCGCCTTGCGTACGACTTCTATATGTCCCTCGATGCGGATATAGCCTCCGATGCTCTTGCATCCTCTCCGAATATGCGCTATTATCTCGGCAACTATTACAGCAAACTGAAATCCATTCTCGACCAACGTCATTCGGATACTTCAAAAAGGCTGTACTATTAGTCGCCGTCTTAAAACTAAAAACGGACGCCGTTCGCATTGTGAACCCCGTCCGTTTTTTATTTTTGAAAAAGGCGATAAACAAAAACCGTACTCGGTATGAGTACGGTATTGGAGCTGATACCCGTGTTTGTA
>CAZLVK010000026.1:0-14094 GCA_964563025.1 uncultured Bacteroidaceae bacterium
GTCAACCCGAAATCGCAGGCAAAATCAACTCCTCTATGATGCTCGGTTTGGTGTTTATCGAAACCGCTATCATCTATGCGTTGATCGTTGCGATACTCATCATATTCGTGCTGTAAAGAGGTTTTGAAATGCCGCTTAATATCGATTATATCCAAATTCTGCTTCATCTGCTGAACTTCGTCATTCTGGCGGGAGGGCTTACTTTGCTTCTTTTCAAGCCCGTCAAAAAGTTCCTCGAACAAAGAAAGGCGCACTATGCCGATATCGAGAAAAAGAATGCCGAAATCGCGGACGAAAACGAAAAACTTCGCCTCGAATACGAGCAGAAAATGAACGACGCCGACGCGGAAATTTCAGAGCGCAAAATCGCTATGCAAAAGGAAGTTTCCGAATCCTCTTCGCAAATAATTCAAGACGCAAAGGATAAGGCGAACGCTATCGTGGCTCGCGCGGAACAAGAAGCGGAGAAAAGAAAGGCGCATATCTTGGAGTCTGCGCAAACCGAAATCGGCGAACTGGTCGTCGGTGCGACTCAGAAACTGTTGAGCGATACCGTTACCCCCGAACGCAACGGCGCGTTATACGACGAATTTATCCGTCTTGCAAACGACGCCGTGTCCGACGAAAGGTCTAAAAATGATAAAAAGTAATTTCGATGAACAAAACGAAAAAACGCCGAACGTCTTGACGGTCGAAATTCAGTGCGTCACTCCCCCCTCCGAAGAGCAACTCGGAAAAATGAAAGATTTTTTCCTGGCAAAGTACGAAGCGGACGACGTCGATTTCATAATCAAAAAAGACGAAAGCGTCATCGGTGGTTTTAGAATTTACGTCGGGGACGAAAACTACGACTGGAGTACCCTCGGTCGCATCAGACAACTTCGCAAAACTTTCCAATCTCTACAAAAAGAGAGTTCTCCCGACAAAATTATTTCTCTTCTCAGGGAGAGTATTGACAATTTTGAATTAACCGTCGGCAATCAACAAGTAGGTTTCGTGCAAACCGTCGGGGACGGCATAGCCGTCATAAACGGACTTCACGACGTCGAATACGGCGAAATCGTCCTCTTCGACTGCGGTGTCAAGGGAATGGCGCAGGATATTCGCGCGGACGGCACTTGCGGTATAGTCCTTTTCGGGGACGACTCGGACGTCTACGAAGGAAGTCGCGTGGTGAGAACGGGACGCACGGCGGGTATACCCATCAGCACGCATATTCTCGGACGAATTATAGACCCCCTCGGCAAACCCGTAGACGGCGGTGACGATATAGGCGCGAAGGAATACTTCCCTATCGAACGCCCCGCCCCCGGTATTATTGAAAGAACGCCCGTCAACAGACCTCTCGAAACGGGCATTTTGGCAATCGATTCCATGTTCCCCATCGGTCGCGGTCAAAGAGAACTCATCATCGGGGACAGACAAACCGGCAAAACCACTATCGCTACCGATACGATTATCAATCAAAAGGATAAGGACGTCGTTTGCGTCTACGTTGCAATCGGTCAAAAGGCAAGTTCTATAGCGAAAGTTGTTTCCACCCTCAAAAAGTACGACGCAATGGATTATACCGTCGTCGTGTCTTCCCCTGCAAGCGATCCCGCGTCTTTGCAATATATCGCGCCATACGCAGGCTGTGCGGTTGCGGAATACTTCGCATATCACGGCAGAGACGTTCTCATCGTCTACGACGACCTCTCGAAGCACGCCGTAGCGTACAGAACGCTGAGCCTTCTTCTCGAACGCTCTCCGGGACGAGAGGCATATCCCGGCGACGTGTTCTATTTGCATTCGAGACTTTTAGAGCGTTCGGCACAACTATCGAACGAACTCGGAGGCGGCAGTATAACCGCCCTACCCGTAGTCGAAACGCAAGCCGGAGACGTTTCCGCTTATATCCCTACGAATATCATATCCATAACCGACGGACAACTCTTCCTCGAAAGCGACTTGTTCTTCGCGGGACAACGCCCGTCAATCAATATCGGATTGTCCGTATCCCGTGTCGGCGGAGCGGCTCAAACACACGTTATGAAAAAGTCCGTAGGCACAATTCGTCTCGACCTTGCACAGTATCGCGAAATGCAATCCTTCTCGCAATTCGGCGGCGAACTCGACGCGGGAACGGCAAAAAGACTTCGTTACGGTGCGGGACTCATGCAACTCCTCCGCCAAAGCAACAACGAACCTATGAGTCTGCATAGACAGGTTATAACTCTCATATCCGCGCAAGCGAATTTGTTTGCGGATATTCCGACTAAAAACGTTAAATCCGTTCAAGCAGAACTTCTCGACCGCTTCGAACGCTACGAAAACATCGTTTGCCAGAGAATAGAACGCGACAAAACGTACTCGGACGAATTGAAAGAAGAAATCGTATCCATCGCGAAAAGATTTCTCGATAACTTAAAATAAAGAGGGCAATATGGTCAGCGCAAGTGAAATCAAATCCAGAATAGTCGGCGTCACCGAAACGAAAAAAGTGACCGACGCTATGTTTATGATTTCCTCCGCAAAAATGCGACGCGCTCTTCGCGACTGGGACGAAACAAAACCGTACTTCAACGCTCTGACCGACAAAATCGGCGAACTAATCCGCCATATTCCCGAAACGGACAGCCGTTATTTCCGAGTTCCGCCCTCCGACGAGGAACCGCATAAGAACCACGGAATTTTGCTTATAACGTCGGATAAGGGACTTGCGGGCGCATATAACCAAACTGCAATCGACACGTGCGAAAAGTATATGGCAAGGCACCCTCGCACCACCCTTTTCATTCTCGGAGAATACGGCAGACAGTACTTCATAAACAAAGGCGTTAAATTCGTCGAAGAATTTCATTACTTCGTGCCAAAACCTCGCTATTCGGATGCAAGAAAAATTTGTATGGATTTGCTCGAATACTACGACGACGGCAGACTCGACGAAATCAACGTCATATACACCGACTACGTCGGCGCAAAACCCGGCACATGCAAAAAAACTACCCTACTCCCGCTGGAACAAACTAAATTCCGCGGAAAAGGTTCTTCCTGCGAAACGGAGTTCGTCCCCGGTCCCGACTCGGTTCTGAACGGAATAATACCGAGTTATCTGACGGGATATATATACGGCTCCCTCGTGCAGAGTTTTTGCAGTGAGCAACAAGCAAGAATGAACGCAATGAAAAGCGCAAGCGACAACGCGGAAGAAATGTTGAAAAACTTGCGACTTCAATATAATAAAATCCGTCAAGCGGCAATCACCGACGAAATGATTGAAATCACGGCGGGCGCAAAGGCGCAATGCTCGAAACGTAGCAAACCGCTTGGAGAAAATTGATATGAAAAATATTGATTCTACGCCGAATATCGGCAAAATCGTACAGATTACCGGCCCCGTCGTGGACGTCAAGTTCGCCGACGGCACGCTTCCCAAACTCCGCGAAGAACTCTACGTGGAATGCAAAGGCGAACGCCGTGCCATGGAAGTCGCAGGGCACGTAGGGAACGGCATCGTGCGTTGCGTAATGCTCAGCGCAAGCGAAGGGCTTTGTCGCGATATAGACGTATACGCGACGGGTTCTCCTATCCGCGTTCCCGTCGGAGACGAGATATTGGGCAGACTTTTGAACGTACTCGGAGAGCCTATCGACGGGAAATCCCCCGTATCCGACGAATGCGTGCGCAAATCCATATATCGTCCCGCCCCCGACTATGCCGAAAGAACCGCGACGGAAGAAATTCTCGAAACGGGTATCAAAGTCATAGACTTGCTCGCGCCCTACACTAAGGGTGGCAAAATCGGGCTTTTCGGCGGTGCCGGCGTGGGCAAAACCGTTCTTATACAAGAACTGATGCACAATATTGCCACCGAACACGGCGGATATTCCGTCTTTACGGGTGTAGGCGAAAGAAGTCGCGAAGGCAACGATTTGTATCTCGAAATGCAAGAAAGCGGTGTTCTGAATAAGACCGCTCTCGTATTCGGGCAGATGAACGAAGCCCCCGGCGTCAGAATGAGAGTCGCGCTGACGGGACTTACTATGGCGGAACATTTCCGTGACGACTGCAAAAAAGACGTGCTACTCTTCATCGACAACATATTCCGTTTCATACAAGCGGGTAGCGAGGTGTCCACCCTTCTCGGAAGAATGCCGTCAGCGGTCGGTTATCAGCCCACGTTGTCCCAAGAACTCGGCGAACTCGAAGAAAGGATCGCATCCACGAAAAACGGCTCCGTCACCTCGGTGCAAGCAATATACGTTCCGGCGGACGACTTGACGGATCCCGCTCCCGCTACCACGTTCGCACACCTCGACGCCACCACGGTTTTGAGCAGAAAAATAGCGGAACTTGGCATCTATCCCGCCGTAGATCCCCTCGAATCCACTTCAAGAATACTCTCCCCCGAAGTCGTCGGAGAGGAACACTACCGCGTCGCGAGAACGGTGCAAGAAATCCTCGAACATTACGAAGAATTGCAAGATATAATCGCAATTCTCGGAATGGACGAACTGAGCGAAGAGGATAAAATCATCGTGCGTCGCGCAAGAAAATTGCAAAGATTTTTGTCGCAACCTTTCAGCGTAGCGGAAAAATTCACGGGGATAGAAGGCGTTTTCGTGCCTTTGAGCGAAACAATCAGAAGTTTCAAGGCGATTATCGACGGAGAGGCGGATGAATATCCCGAAAGCGCGTTTTTCAACGTCGGCACCATCGACGACGTCAAAGAAAAAGCACAACGCATGGCGGAGAATGCGAATGAATAGTTTCACTCTCGAAATTCTCACCCCCGAAAGGACCTTTTTCAAGGGAGAATGCGTTTCACTCGTTTTGCCCATAACCGACGGAATGTTGGGAATCATGGCAAATCGAGCACCCATAACCGCATCTATATCCTGCGGAGAAGGCACGTATACCCTCCCCGACGGAAAGAAAATCGTGTTTTCGATTTCGGGCGGGATGCTCGAAGTTGCGAAAAATCACGCCGAACTGCTCTGCGATTCCGCACTCCTTCCCGAAGAAATCGACGAAGTACGCGAACTCGAAAAAGCGGAAAACGCCCGCTTAGAACTATCTAAAAAGCAAAGTCACAAAGATTATTTGCTGTCCCAAATCATGTTGTCCGACGCTATAAACAATTTGAAAGTCAAACAAAAAACATCTATAAATTGACAAGCCCACAATGTATATTAGCAATAGAAAAACCGCATATCTAATGCGGTTTTCTTTATTATCTCGATTGATTTGCGATTATTTGAGGCAAGCGTCGAGAGCGGCTTCGATTGCTTGTCTGTCCATTCCCTTGCCGATGAAGACGATTTTGTTGATTCTATCGCCGACTTCGTCGTCCCATTCCGCCGCCACGTCGGGGTTATAGCGGAGTATTTCTTTTTGCTCATCCGCGGGCATAGACGCCACCCACGGACCTGCGTTAGAAAGTTCCTTTTGATAGCCCGCCTGCTCGAACATATACATATTCTTGCTGTCGCGAGTGAGCCAAGTCACGCCCTTTGAACGGATGATAGTGTCGGGATATGCGTGGTTTGCCCAATCGAGGAATTTCTTGGTGACGAACGGACGTCTGCGCTTATAGACGAAAGTCATAATGTTATATTCGAGCACTTCACCCTCGGGTTCTTCGTCCTCGTCGACTTCTTCGAGTCCTTTAATCCACGCCGCCGAACCGCTGGCGGTATCGAAATCGAAGCAGTTAGTTGCAAGAATTTTGTCGAGTGCGACTTTTCCGTGTTCCGCTTCGATGAACTCTGCGTCGGGTTGCAACGCTTTGAGCACGGTTTCTACTTCGTTGAGGTCTTCGCGAGAGACGAGGTCGATTTTGTTGACCACGATTTTGGTGCAAAATTCCACTTGTTGAATGATGAGGTTTTCTATATCGTCGTCTTCGATTTCCTCTTTCATCAATTCTCTACCGCTACCAAACTCCTCTACGAGTCTCGACGCATCCACTACGGACACGATATTATCGAGTTTCACGCCGAAGTCTACGGGTGCGTCCTCGAGTCCTTCGGAAAGGAACTCTATGGTTTGCACGATGGGAACGGGTTCGCAAATACCGCTTGCCTCGATGAGTATATAATCGTACTTCCCGCACTCTGCGAGTTTGCCGATTTGTTCCATAAGGTCCTGTTTCAAGGTACAGCAGATACAGCCGTTTTGGAGGGGGACGAGGTTTTCGTCCTTTTGAGTCACGACACCGCCCGCGCCGAGGAGGTTCGCATCGATATTGACCTCACCTATATCGTTGACGATGACGGCAACTTTATAGCCTTGTTGGTTGTTAAGAACGTGGTTTAGAAGAGTGGTTTTGCCTGCACCGAGATAGCCGGTGAGCAACGTGATAGGTACTATTCTTTTTTTCATTTTCTTCTCCTGAAGACGATTATTTTAGTCTGCCCAAGCCGAGGGAATACGCTTGCGATTTGCCGATTTCCTTGACGGATTTTTTGTCGAGGATTTGTACGCATTTCACGAAAGTATGTATTTGCTCGTACGCAAGGTCGAGATTGAATTTGTCCATATGGCTGTTGCCCGTGTAGTCCACCGAGCAGAGATAGTCGGGAGCGGTGACGAGTGCGATTTCGGGGATATGCTTTTTGGAGAGAGGTTGTCCCTCGCCGAAGTGCATGGTGTTATGCCCGCGGAGAGTCATCGTGCGCACGTTATCTCTATCTTTGATCGCTTCGTAATAGATAGCGTCGAGTTTCTTGTTGCCGACGTAGACGAGTTCGGTGTCTATATCGTTAGTCTTGGTGTAAACGCCGTTTACGTCCTTCCATTCGGTACAGCCGAGGTGTTCTACGGAGCAACCTGCAACCGCTTTATAAGTCTTGCCGTTCCACATGTTTTTGTTGTCCGCAAGCCATCTGCCCGTCGCTTGGTTGGACGTCATAACGCCGACGCGGAATTTGGGAAGGCGGAAGTGACCGGTCACGAATACGAAAATAAGGTTCCTGTCCGTAGGATGCTTGACGAAGTATCTGATCATTTCGAGCATACCGATACCGCCGTTTTCTTCGGAGAAGTTGCATCCGTCGGTGTGGGTGTTGATGATGATTGCTTCGTTCGTGTTTCCGGTGCCTTTGACGACGGCGTGGAAGGATTCCGTTTTCGCGTTCTTCTCGAATTCGCCGACGAGGCGCAAAGTCGCGCGTTTCTTTGCTTTTGCGGCTTTGAGAACCTTTTTGCCCTCGGTTTCGTTCACCCAAAGCACGGGGACTTTGAGATAGCCCAAGATGAAATTGAGGCATTGTCCGTCAACCATTTGGTCGGGCATATCTTCCCATATGCAAATCATACCCTTTATACCCGCGAGTTTCAGAGACCAGAAAGTGAGCAAGGTCTTGACGAAAGACGTGCTGACGGGACCTCTGTAACTCTTCTCTACCGCGAGGTCGGCGGGAACGGAATTGCGTTTGTTGAACGCAATCTTACTGCTTATCATGGAAAGGTTTTTGATATGGCACACGGCGATTTTGCCACGTGCGCGTTGGAAGTCGACGGGATTGTTGCAGACGACGCAAAGTTTCCCGGTGACGCCTTCTTCGTCGGTCAGTCCGCTGTAATGGAAAGGAGAGGACACGGGGATATTTTCTCCGTCGATATAAAGGGAAAAGTCCTTTGCGCCCCAGCGGTCGAACGTGTATTCCTTGGAAACGACTTCGACGCCCATAGCCTCGATTTCGCTTTTGAGCCAAGCGCAGTATTCGTGTTGACCGCGAGTACCGGTGAGGCGATCTCCGCCGCCGAAAGAGTTCATCTTGTTCATGTTTTCAAGCACTCTTTCCTTTGATGTGACTTCATTCAAAAAGTATTCCATAATTTCCTCTCAAAGTTTATTTTAGATAGTATAGTCTTATTTGACGGGTATTGTCAAAAGAATTTTGCAAAAGAAGGTCGGATAAGCCCGACCTTCCCGCGTTGTTATTCTGAGCGTAGTGCGATTGCAGGATCCTTGTTCGCGGCGATTCTGGACGGAATGAAGCCCGCAAGCATACTCAGCACTATGGAGATGAGGAACATCATCACGCAATGCCACCACTCCACCGTCATCAGTCCCTGTATCGAGAACAGCGATTCGAGAATCACACTGCCGATGACCGAGATTATATAACTGATGAGCAAACCGATAAGTCCCGAATAACCGCCGAGTATTGCGGATTCAGCCAAGAATACGCGGGATATATCCCGTTTTCTCGCGCCGATACTGCGTAGCACGCCGATTTCTTTACGTCTTTCGAGAACGGACGTGTAGATGATAATTGCAATCATAATCGTGGACACGACGAGGGATATTGCCGCAAACGCAACGAGTACGCCCGTTATCGTCGTCGTCATCGTGTTGACGAACGCCATAATCGAGCTGAGAGAATCGGTATATTTTATTGCTTTCGATTTTGTACCTTGCGCCTCTGCTTCCGCGTCCATTTTGGCGTTGTAGTCTTTGAGGAAGTTTTCTATCTTTTCCTTTGCCTCGAACGAGGAGCAATAAAAGGATATTTTCTTGGGATAATCCGTGTCCGCAACGCCGAGAGAAGTGAGCACCGTCTTATACTTTTCTTCATCGATACGTTCGCCGACGGATACGTCCGTGGTGCCGACTATACTCTTGAACTTGCCGTAGTTATCCTTGCTTTCGGATGCTTTAGCGAGGGCGGTAACCGCTTCGTGAGTGCTTGCGCGATTGAGAAGATAATCGCCGAGTTCCTTGGTGTAACCGATGACACCGCCGATTGCGGAGCCTACCGAATTGGCTTTCTTTCTGACGACGGCGGAAACCTTTATGGTTTCGGGGTTTTTGGAATCGATAAATTCCTTGTCGAGAATACCTTTACCCTCGTCGGGCCACGACCAAGTGCCGGCGGGATTGCCGTCTTTGTCTACATCCTCGGTGAGATAATCCGCATTCGTCATTACATAGTATTCGAGGCTGAGAAGTTCGTCTATCGAATACGTACCGCTTGCAAAATCCCCTTGTCCGGTCAGGGCGTAGATGACGTCCGCTTGAGATTTCAGACCGAGCATGAAGAGTTCTATATCTTGAAGTTGGTTGTTCTCGTCCACGACGATGACTATTTCGTTTTTATTCGACGGCCAATGCCCCTTGACTATTTCGTATTGTTGGTCGAGGAGTCTTTGATTGTTTGAAATCTCTCCCCAGGACGAACCGAGCATGTTCGCAAAGGACGAGAGGGCTTCGGTAACGGTCATATTGCCGAAAGACGCACCGAGGTTCATATCTCCTATGCCCATATTGTCGAGAACGCCGTACATTGCATCGGTATACGGATTGACCTTCATATATTCCGTATCGCTCTTCGGATCTTTGACGTAGGCGTTGAACGTGGTGCCGTAGTCGTATTCTATCCTTACGTCCGAAAGCGATTCGTCTACGTTTGCGTCAAGATACTTTTTGAGGGAATAAAGGTCATTTTCTTCGGTGGAGTTGCTGAACTCCTTCATAACCGCACCGAGAACGGTCTTGATATAAACAGTGCTATCGTTAGGCTTTGCATCCTCGTTGTCCTCGCCGTTTAGGAAGACGTCGAGAAGTGCCGTCGTGTTCATAGACGATTCCTCAACCGTGAGCGGATAACTCGAAAGTGCGTCCTCTTCGATATTCTCTACGTATGCGGTTGCGCCGTTTGAGAGGGAAAGCACGAGGATTATGCCGATGATACCGATACTGCCCGCAATAGACGTGAGGAACGTCCTGCCCTTTTTGCTGATGAGGTTGTTCCAACTGAGATTGATTGCGGTGCCGAGTTTCATAGCGGACTTGCCGTATTGACGACGTTTCAAAATCTTCATCATCCACTTGCCCGCTTTCTTGACGTTGGTTTTGAGTTTTTGCGTGCCGGTTTCGGAATTGTTCTCTTCCGCTTGATCTATGCTTTCGCAATAAACGATTACGTCATCTTCGACCACGGTTTCGGTGATTTCGTCCGAAGCGGTTTCTTCCGCGTTCTCTTCGTCGCTGTTATAAGGCATTGTGTCGCCGACTACTTCGCCGTCCTTCAAGTACACGATACGCGTACTATACTCTTCGGCAAGCTGAGGATTGTGCGTGACCATCACGACGAGTCTGTCTTGCGCGACCTCTTTGAGGAGATCCAAAACCTGCAAACCGGACTCGGTGTCGAGTGCGCCGGTGGGTTCGTCGGCAAGGATTATGTCGGGATTGTTGACGAGTGCGCGAGCGATTGCGACTCTCTGCATCTGACCGCCCGAGAGTTGCATAGGCTTTTTCTTCGCCTGAGATTCGAGACCGACTTTGCGGAGTGCTTCCATAGCGCGCTCTCTACGCTCTTCTCTATCCACGCCGGACAAGGTAAGGCAGAGTGCGACGTTCTTCAGAATGTTCATATGAGGAATGAGATTGTAAGACTGGAAAACAAAGCCTACGCGCTTGTTTCTGTAGGTATCCCAGTCTACGTCGTCGTACTCTTTGGTGGAAATTCCGTCAACTTGAATGTCGCCGTCCGAGTAGCGGTCGAGACCGCCGACGATATTGAGCAAGGTGGTTTTACCGCAACCCGACGGTCCTAATATTGAAACGAATTCGTTTTGCCTGAATTCGATTGAAACGTTCTTCAGCGCAAGAGTAACCTCTTCTTGCACCTTATATTCCTTTGTGATATTTACAAGTTTTAGCATAAAAATTCAGTCCTTGATTTTTTTGACGTAGGTAGTCCGCCGTAACGCGCGAAGAAAAAGTGTCTTAGGCACACGCGACGCACACGGCATAAACGTGCGCACGGGCGGATATACATCGTATAGATTATACCACAAATAAAGCGTAAAGAAAATAGATTTTTTACAAAAACGTGGTTTTTGTGTATTTTTCATCTGATTTCACGGCGAAATTGTTAGATAACGCCACAGATGTATTATTATCTTGAAAAATCAAAGATTTTTCACTATATATAATATGGCAATTTAGCGAGATAAAGTATACAATCGTGCATAATTTTTAATATTTCTCTTTTTCGCACTTTTCGCACTCCTAATCGGGAAACAATATTTTTGCGGATTTCGGCAACAAAATACACGATACGTTTACCGCTTAAAAATTTTTGGTATCCGTATCGTGTACTTATCTTCCTTTTATGAATATATTAGTTTAGGTCAATCGAGCATATTCCGCTCTACGTAATCGAGGAGCGCGCTCACCCCTTCGTATATTTCGGAATACACCTTTTCAAAGTTGCCCGTATACCACGGATCTTCTATATCTTTGCCTCTTCCCGTGAAGTCGAGGAGTCTTTTGACCTTGCCGTCCTCATCCCCGCCGAATACTCTACGCATTCTGCCTACGTGATAGTCTTCCATTCCGAGGAATAAGTCGTATCTTGCGTAATCGGGCGGAGTAACGACGTTCGCTCTGTGTCCGTAGACGGGAATACCGTGAGCGTTAAGCACTGCGCGAGCCTGAGGATAGACGGGGTTTCCTTCTTCTTCTCTACTCACTCCTTGCGAATAGACGGAGATTTTGTCCTCGAGTCCTCTTTCGCGGATTAAGTGCGCGGCGATGAACTCCGCCATCGGAGACCTGCATATATTGCCCAAACATACAAAATCCAATCTTACCATATCAATCTACAAAGTGCGCGACTTCGTCAAAGTTTTTGCGCGTTTTGGTGCGGACGGGAACGGATTCGGGCACGCCTACCGCAAGAACGAGTTTCACGGTGCGTTCGTCTCCCGCTATACCTATGATTTCTTTTATCATATCTTCGTTGAACATTCCGAGTATGCAAGTGCCGAGACCTATATCCGTCGCTTGATACGCCATACTTACAACCGCCATACCGAGGTCGCACTGCTCGAAGTTTCTCACGGGCATACCGGGACGGACAGACAAGTTCGCGTTGCAACGCACGACTGCGATAAACGCACCCGCTTTATCCGTAAAAGCGTTCGTGCCGTAAAACTGCACCGCTTTCTTCATTTCTTCGAGTTTCTCCCCTGACACGATATAGAAATCCCACGGTTGAGAGTTTCTTGCCGACGGAGAAAAGCGTCCTGCGTTTGCAATGAGAGTCAAATCTTCTTTCGACACCCTTTCGCCGGTGTAAGCTCTCGTACTTTCTCTTTTCAAAATCAAATCGCTGAAATTCATATTTACTCCTTTATTTAATTATGCAATTCCCCTCGCCTTTCGTCAAGATTTAATTTCTCGGGCTATTTGGGGACGGAGCAAAAAATCGCCCGAGGGTAATTTTTTGCTCCGTCCCCAAATAGCCCGAGAGTTAAGGAAAGTAAGGTGAGTTTTTATTTATTGACTTATTTCATTTTTATATTATAATAGATATGTATGAGTATTTTCGACGGCAGACTGAATATCGAGGTCGCGTCCGCAAGCGGTATCGAGGCGGTGACCAAAAGGGAACTTATCTCCCTCGGCTACACCCCCGGCGGTGCGGAAGCGGGAAGAATACTCTTCGAAGGCGACTACTTTGACGTTCTCCGCGCAAACGTGTTTTTGCGGACGGCGGGTAGAGTGAGGATTTTGCTCACCTCGTTCACGGCAAGCGATTTCGACGCACTCTTTGAAAATACGACGAAATTCGACTGGCACGACGTACTCCCCGAGGACGCGAAAATCGTAGTCACCGCAAAAAGCGTCAAAAGCAAACTTTTTGCCCTCAGCAGTATACAGAGCGTAGTCAAGAAAGCGATACTCACGTCGTTGCAATCTCGTTACCGCGCGAAGACATTCCCCGAAAACGGTGCGACCTACTCGATCGAGGTATCGATAGTGAACGACGTCGTGCGCATAACCCTCGACACTTCGGGAGCGGGACTGCATAAGCGCGGATACCGCACTTGGCTCGGCGACGCGCCCATACGAGAGACCTTGGCCGCATCTATAATCATGCTTTCGGTATGGAAGCCCGACCGCGTGCTGGCGGATCCATTCTGCGGAAGCGGTACAATACCGATAGAGGCGAGCCTTATAGGGCTGAATATCGCTCCCGGTATGAACAGGCGGTTTGCTTGTGAGGACTTTCCGAACGCTCCCGACCTACGTGGTCTCGTGCAGGACGAAGCGGAACAATCGATTATTCGCGACCGCGAACTCAGAATAAGCGGTTTCGATATAAACCCCGACGCCATAAAACTTGCGCTCAAACATGCGGACAAGGCGGGCGTCAGAAACAAAATACACTTACAAGTCGCAGATATGAGGGACTTTTCATCCCGCTACGCACACGGCGTAATCGTCACCAATCCGCCCTACGGAGAACGGCTGATGAACGAAGACGAATTGAAAACGCTATACCGCGATTTCGGGCGCATGTTTTCATCCCTCGACGAATGGTGCGCTTACGTCATCACGTCGTACAGAGCGTTTGAAAAGTATTTCGGCAAGCATGCGGACAAAGTACGCAAAATGTACAACTCCGAACTCGAATGCAACCTCTATACCTATCTCGGCGCAAAACCTAAAAAATGAGAGCACTTATACAACGAACATTCAAATCCGCCCTCTACGTCGACGGCGAACTCATCAGTGAAATCCCGAACGGGCTGACCATTTTCCTCGGCATCGAAAAGGGAGACACCGAAGCGCAAGCGGACTATTTTGCGGGCAAGATGGCGAAACTCCGCGTCTTCCGAGACGAGAACGAAAAGATGAATCTCGACATTCGTCAGGCGGGCGGCGAGATACTCCTCGTATCGCAATTTTCGCTGGCGGGCAAACTCGGGAAAGGCTCGGGCAACCGCCCCGACTTCGGCAATGCGGAAGCCCCTGAGCGTGCAAGATTTTTGTATGAATATATTACCGCAAAAATCCGCGAGCAAGGGATAACGGTCAAGAACGGAGTGTTCGGCGCGCACATGTATATCGAGCAACAGCAAGACGGACCTCTCTCCTTCGTGTTCGAGTGCTAAATCGCAAAATCCGCCGTTTATCGTCGTGGTTCGACAAGATAATCGTGCGTTAAAGCAAAATACGATAAATATTCTGCATCGTGCAGACCAATTTATAAAATAACTAACGGGAGCAAATTATGGAATTAGAAAACACTATCAACGCCCCGCAAGAGGAAAGACTTTCAAAGCGTAACCTCTGGGGATACTCCA
>CAZLVK010000027.1:0-13199 GCA_964563025.1 uncultured Bacteroidaceae bacterium
CCGACGGCAGAACCCTCACCGAAATTCGTCCTATTTGGTGCGAAGTAGGTATGCTTCCCAGAGTCCACGGCTCCGCAGTCTTCACCAGAGGACAAACGCAAGCAATGACCACTTGTACTCTCGGCACGATTTCCGAAGTCCAAAAACTCGAAGGTCTTGACGACGACTACTACAAGAGATATATGCACCAATACAATATGCCCGGCTATTCCACTGGCGAAGCGAAACCCCTCAAGAGCCCCGGCAGACGCGAAATCGGTCACGGCGCACTTGCAGAGCGTTCCCTCGAACCCGTCCTTCCCAGCGAAGAGGAGTTCCCGTATGCAATCCGCACGGTCAGCGAGATTTTGAGTTCTAACGGCTCCACTTCTCAAGCGTCCGTTTGCGGTAGCACTCTCGCACTCATGGATGCAGGCGTTCCTATCAAAGCACCCGTAGCAGGCGTTGCAATGGGACTTATCAAGGACACCGAAAGTCACAGAGTAGCAGTCCTCACCGACATCCAAGGCCTTGAAGACTTCCTCGGCGATATGGACTTCAAGGTCGCAGGCACCACCGAAGGTATCACCGCAATCCAAATGGATATCAAGATCAAGGGTATCGACGAAGAAATCCTTACCAAGGCGCTCGAACAAGCAAGACAGGGTAGACTTTTCATCCTCAACAAGATGCTCGAAGTCCTTCCCGAACCGAGAAAGGAACTCTCCAAGTGGGCACCCAAAATCGTAACCTTCGCAATCGATCCCGACAAACTCGGCGACGTCATCGGCAAGGGCGGAAAGACCATCAATAAGATTATCGACGACACCGGCGTGAAAATCGACATCAACGACGACGGACAAATCTTCGTAGCATCCAACGACGACGCCGCAATCAAGAAGGCTCGCTCCATCATCGAAACCATCGTTCGCGACGTGGAAATCGGCGACGTGTACGAAGGCGTCGTGACCAAAATCATGGAAAACGACAAAGGTCAATTCGGCGCAAGCGTCAACTTCGCACCCGGCAAAGACGGCATGATTCACATCTCCAAACTCTCCACCGAAAGAGTTGACAAAGTCACCGACGTCGTCAACGTAGGCGATATCGTCCTCGTCAAAGTCATCAAAATCGACGAGAAACACAGAGTGGATCTTAGACTCAAGGAAGTCATCCGCAAAGCCTAAAACCGCGCTAACTATAAAATCCCAACGACCGTAAAGCCGTTGGGATTTTTGTTTTCTTGTTCTGCACCCAAACATCGCCGTTATATTAATAGAAAAGAAAGGCAAATAATTTTATAAAAAACAGGCTACGATGTCATCAAAATCATATTATAGATTATTGACATTGCTTGCGTTAAAGGAGTAAAATTATTTTAACGTTTAGGAGGAACAAAGATGAAAAGAAAAAACTCTTTGTTATCTGTATCAATAATTTTCATTTTGGCTTTTACGTTTGTATTTGCCGCTTGCAATATTATCGGCGGAATCGACGATGACCTTGATAACGTCTTGCCCAATATTGATCTTTCGGATGACATGACTGTTGACGAAATCAAAGAGGCTTTGTCCGAAGTGAAAAACTATACGTTTACATATAAAGAAAAGGAAACAATTTGCGAGGAAACGTATTTTGTAGATCAAAACGGTTATTTGATTGATTATATCGATTTAGAGAACACCTATTACATTGCCAACTTCATTGCAGACGAAAACAGTGCATATTATTTAATAAGAAATTTTAATGGGACTGAGGAAACGTCTCACACTTACAATCATTATACTAATGTGTCGGATCAATTCGATGAGGCAAAGAAAGAAATAAATAAGTTTATTAAAGAGTATCTAAATGATTATTATAATGAAGTTGAAAAGAACGATGCTACAATGACCGTCAAAGACGGGGAACTGGTTTTTGAAGGAGCAAATTGGATTTGTACGTTTTATGATTTTAACAAAACCACTTTGCCCATAGACGAGTTTTTCCCGGGATACAAGGAAACGGCGGTTGAATACGTCGACGACGATGACGACGGAAATATCGACGACGGTGGCAATAACGACGATAACAATGATAATAACGGCGATGATAACGGAGAAGAAGACGTTTTGTTTGTGAGCGGGATGTCGCTTGCCGAAATCAAGGCAACTTTGTCAACGGTCGACAGTTATACTTGGGTAAAAAACGAATCTGAAATCGTTCTTAAGACTTGCGAAAACGGATGTTTCTATAGCGAAATCGACGCGGAAGAAGAGGTCGGATGTTATTGTGCGATTTTTAGTGAAGACAACAAATGGTATTCGCTTTATAGAGATGTCGAGGGCACGAATGAAGATATAGATTATTCATGGAGCGAAACGGACGATGCGTATAATGATTTTCTTGAATCGGATGCCGCAACTATGGTTGAAACTTTGCTTGAGGCAGTAGAGAATGGCAACGCATCGCTGGCAATAGAGAACGACGTAATCACAATCGTTTACCGTGACGATACTTATACTATTTATGATTTCAACGAAACCACACTTCCGATAGACGAATATTTCCCCGGTTATAAAGAATTGGCGGTCAAACAGACCGATGACACCGAGGACGGAAATAATAATGACGATGATGGCAACGAAGACGTTATATTCACAGACGGAATGACACTTGACGAGGTCAAAGCAGTCTTATCTGAAGTGAAAAACTATAAAATGACGATAGGAGAGAGTATAAATTATATAATCGAAACAGGATATGCTTACACAAACGTAGACGGAGAGTATAGTTGGCAAGGTGCATGGTTTATTGAAGACGGCAAAATTTATAACTTATCCATGGATTACAAAAATTCCGTCGAAACGGATCATAAATACTATTGGAAGACGGCGGACGCAGACGGCATAGCCGAAATTAAAGATACGTTCGGTATCAACTTTATTTTGGCACAGTTGGGAATGGTTGAAGACGGCGACTGCACATTGACCGTAGAAAACGGAAAAATTATTCTCACTGACGTTGCAGGCGACGACCAAGATTCGTACGTGTTCTATGATTTCAACAAAACGACTTTGCCCATAGATGAATATTTCCCGGGGTACAAAGACGTGGCGACCGAGAACGTAGAAACAGAATAATAAGGATTATAGAAGAAAGAATACAAAACGAAAAGGCACCGAATATGGGTGCCTTTTCGTTTTGTTCTGTTACCGCCAACGATAAAGATAATCGTAAAAAATTGTAGAATTACGTCTCATTAATTACGGTGGAAACTTTTTCCGCGGAAAGGGAGAGGGATTCGAGTTTGTCGAGGATGCGGGGGAGAGCGGTCACGGTGGCGTCGGTCGGGTGCATGAGTATTATGTCGCCGGCGGTTACGTTTTTCACGGCACGCTCGTAGATGAGGTCGGCATCCTGGTCCCGCCAATCGATAGTGTCCCTCGTCCACATAACGACGGAGTAGCCGAGTTCTTCGGTGACGGAGAACATAGCGGTTCCCATGCTTCCAGACGGCGGTGCGAACAAACGACAATTTTCGTAGCCGTCGAAAGCGGAGAGATGAGCGTCGATAAGTTTTTCGGTGAGGAGTATTTCGTCTCGGTTTTGTGACTTCGAGAGTTTTGCGTGGTCGCGGTGTAAGTAGCCGTGGTTGCCGATTTCCATACCCTCGGAGTAGAGTTTGACGAGTGCGTCGCCGTTGCGTTCCACCCATTTGCCTCCGACGAAGAAAGTTGCTCCAAACCCGCGTTCAGCAAGCATATTTGCGATTTTAAGTGCGTTTTCGGTGTTTTCGTAGACGTTGAACGTGAGCGCGACCGCACCGCCGTTTACGTTTCCGCCGTATATTGCGCCCGTCTCGGTCGTATCGGTATCGTTCGGCACGAGAGCGTATATCGTGGCACCGAGGGAGAGTGCAAGCACCGCAATTATGACTACGTTTGATATCCTTCTGAATTTGATTTCTTTCATACGAAAATATATGATTGCGATTTTCGCGATATGTGGTACAATAATCGTATGAGTAAAATGATTGAATTTCCCAGCGGACTGAAAGTCGTCCTAATATCAAACTTCTCCGTGCGCTCTCTTGCCATCGGCGTATTCGTCAAGGCGGGGGCAGAGTATGAAAAGCCGTCCGAGTCGGGCATTTCCCACTTCATAGAACATATGGTTTTCAAGGGAACCGCAACTCGCAGTGCTTTCGACATTGCCAACGAAACGGACGGTATCGGCGCGAATATAAACGCCTATACTGCAAAAGGCAATACTTGTTTCTATACGACCTCTCTTGCCGAGCACGGAGAGGAGTGCATCGACGTGTTGTCGGATATGTATTTCAATCCGAAATTCGACGCCGAAGATCTCGAAAACGAACGCAACGTCGTCTACGAGGAAATCAACGAATGCGAAGACGATCCGAGCGACGTTTGCTATGAAATACTTCTGTCGAACTACTTCAAGGGACACCCCCTCGGTAAGCCGATTCTCGGCACGAAGAGAACGCTTTCAAAGATGACGAGCGAGGATTTGTTCGACTACATGCACCGCAGATATACCCCCGAAAACACCGTGATTTCTATGGCGGGTAATATCACCGAAGAGGAATGTGTGCGCCTTGTCGAGAAATATTTTGAAAGCAGAATGACGAAATCCGCAAGAAAAAAGGACAAGTACGTATCTCACGAACTCAAATCTTGCGCGGTCACCAAAAAGAAGAGAATCACGCAGTCCCATATCGCGATTGCATTCCCATGCTACGAGGTCGGGGACGATAGGGGATACTACGCCGGGTTGCTGTCCTCGATTTTCGCATCCGAAATGTCGAGCAGACTCTTCCAAAGCGTGAGAGAGAAACTCGGGCTTTGCTATACGATAAGCGGTTCGGCGACTTCGATAGAAAAGAACGGCGCATATATAATTTATACCGCAACAAGCCCCGAAAACGCGGTGAAAGCGGTAGAGGCAATCAAACGCGAAATAGAGATTTTGCTTTCGGACGGCGTGACCGACGAGGAAATGAGCAGGGCAAAGGAACAAATGAAAACCGCTCTCGTCCTCGGACAGGAAAGCACGAGTGCGAATATGCGCGTCTACGGCAGAGTCGCTTGTATGCAAAACAGACTTTACGATATGGATTACGTTCTCAAAGTCATCGGCGACGCGACGAAAGAGGACCTCGCAAGAACGGCGCGCGATATATTCGATTTTTCTAAAGTTGCGGTGTCCCACGTGTCGTGCAACGTAGACCAAGACTTGCTTGCGGTGCTGAAATCGCAATTCTAACCGCATAAAGCAAACAAAATTGACGTTCTAAACGGATATTTTTTCGGAAAGGCAGATGAAATTTATTTCATCTGTTTTTCTTATTTTGCCGATTTAGTGCTTGAAATTCCTTATCGCGTATGATATAATTGTTAATAATAATATATTATATAGGGAAATTGGCTGAAATAAATGCATACGAACACAAGACAGATGAGAGCAAATTCGGGGAAACGGATTGCCCTCGGAGTGCTGATAATAGTTATATCTTTGTTTTGTTTTCTCTGCGACGTCAGGGCGCTCGGTAGCGTCGGACGCGCGGTTTACTCGTTCCTCGTAGGCTTTTTCGGGCTTGCGGATTATGCCTATTCTATCGTCGGCGTCATCATCGGCATAGCGATTACGTTCAACCTCAGAGTGAGAATGCGCCCGTCGAAGTTCATTATGCTTTCGGGCTTATTCGTTTTGGGCGTGCTTGCGCTCCAGATTTACACGTCTTCGACGTATCTTGTCAACGCGTCTTATAAGGCGTATCTTCTCGGTTGCTACGACGGCACGAACACCGCGGGCGGTATGCTTTACGGTTTGCTTGCCTATCTTATGATGAAAGCGATAACTCCCGTCGGCGCACTCGTCGTGACGGTAGTGGCGTTTTTCACTTTGGCGTTCTTTGCGTTCTATCCGTTTGTGAAAAAGAACGTCGTATACGTTGCGGTAGATCCCGCCGAAAAAGAGAGAAAGCGTGAGGAAAGACGCCTCAAAAAAGCGGAAAAAGAAGAAAATAAAAAGAATAACACCCGCGAAAATACGGATTATTATCCCGCGACTTCGGACGAGGAGTTCAACGCATTCTATCCCAACCGCGACGGCAGAGTGGAAGACGAGGACCGTATTCCCGACAAATATTCGAGAAAAGGTCTTGCAAGAGATATTCTTTTCAATCCCAACACCGACGAGCGCAGTATCGAAAGATTCAACACCATGAACAATCCCGACCGTGCGTTGTCTCGTCCGGGTGCGTCTTATAGCAGTGTTCGTCGCGCGCAACTGCGCAATCAACTCGGCGTAAACGGCACGGATAGCGGTATGGAAAGTTATACTGTGGACAGAAACGAAACTCCGTCCGAAAATCCCGCGCCTCGTCCCGAAGAACGTTTGTTCACCGCTCCCGCGGAAACGAATAAAACCGAAACTCCGAAACTCGATATGGACGAACTTCGTCGCGGAAACGGTCAATACGACGGCGGAAGAACTTTCACGTCTTTCGAGGCTCTCAAAGCGGATCAACTCCGTCGTTTCGGAGAGAGTTATAAGGAAAACGTAGAAGAGCCCGAAACGAAAACTCCTACCGAAGAAGAGAAAAAAGTCGTTGTTGCGCCCACCAAAATCGTGGCAAAACCCGAAATTCAGGAAAAACCCGAAGATAAAGCAAGCACTATGGCGGGACTTCAAGGCACCGTCAAGCGTGCTATAACGGGGGAAGAACTCCCCGCAAAACCCCAAAGGGTAGAAGAACTCGAAGCGGAGGGTTATCTCCACCCGACTTCTCCCGCCGTTCCCGCTCCGAAAGCGGAAACTCCCGTCGAGGCACCCGTGCAAAGTACGCCGAACGTGACTTCCGTCCGTCCCGTAGAAACGGCTAAAACCGAAGCCGGACAGGAAATTCGAGAACCCGAAGTCAAAGCGGACAGGAAAGAAGAAAAGACGTTCATCCCCGTCGATACCACAGATGCAAGCAAACCTGATTGGGGTAGAATACTCGGCAACGCTCCCGCAAAAACTCCCGAAACGCAAAAGGTCATTTCGGCGGAAGAGGGCAAGTCGATTGATAGCGACGGCGCGGTATATCAATCCTCGTTCATCGCTCAAAAGGAGAGGGAAGCGGTTGCCAAGGCAAGAAAGGAAGCACCTCCGCTTTCTTCTGTCGAAAAATCTCGTATCGAAGCGGAAAGAGCAAGCCAACCTCAGAGAGTGCGCAAAGTTTCGGTGACGCCCTCTCAAAAAGCGTTGGAAAAGAAAGCGGAACAACTCGAAAAGAACGACGGCAAGGAGAGGTTGACGCAAGCGACGATAGAGCAATCTATCTATCAGGCAACCCCGAAAAAACCTTACGTCGCACCTCCGTTCAGCCTACTTCTTCCTCCCGATCCCGACGTGGACCAAGACGAGGACTACGAGGCGAAAAAACAAGCGCTCATCGAAACTCTCGCTTTCTTCGACGTAGCCGCCGAGGTTACGAATATACAAGTCGGTCCGACCTTCTCCCTCTACACGCTGTCCGTGGTTATGCCCAAGGGTAGAACAATCGCGACTCTCGTGAACTACGAGAACGACATAGCGATGAAAATGGAGCAGGAGAGCGTGCGTATTCTCGCGCCTATTCCCGGCAAGAACGCCGTCGGTATCGAAGTGCCTAACAAAAAGCGCAGAATGGTGCGTATAAGCGAACTTCTCGAAGCCCCCAAATTCAATCAATCGACGTCTCCGTCCACTTGCATACTCGGCAAGGACCTTTACGGCAACGACCATATTTGCGACGTAAAGGATTTACCGCATATGCTCGTCGCGGGCGCAACCGGCGCAGGCAAGAGTTGTTGCATAAACTCCATAATCGTGAGTTTGCTATACAAAGCGTCCCCCGACGAAGTGCGTCTCATCCTCATAGATCCGAAGAGGGTGGAACTCAGCGTATACGCGGGTATCCCTCACCTTATGCTCGACGAAATCGTTTGCGACGTGGACAAGGCAATCCGCGCGCTCAACTGGGCGATAACCGAAATGCAACGCCGTATAGATTTCTTCCAAGAGATGGGATATAGAAATATCGAGGACTACAATGCGGATTGTCAAATTACCGGCAATGAGAAAATTCCGAGAATAGTCGTCGTCGTGGACGAACTCGCGGACCTTATGCAGGTAGGCAAAAAAGCGGTCGAAGACGCAATCAACCGTATCGCAAGACTTGCTCGTGCGGTCGGTATTCACTTGATTCTCGCAACTCAAAGACCGTCCGTCGACGTCGTCAGCGGTACAATCAAAAACAATCTTCCCAGCCGTATCGCGTTCAAGGTTACGTCAATCCCCGACAGCCGTACCATCCTCGACTCGGGCGGTGCGGACAAACTCCTCGGCAACGGCGATATGCTGTTCATGACTCCGAAAACCTCGATGCCTACTCGTATGCAAGGCGCGTTCATTTCTAACCCCGAAGTCAAGAGAGTCGTGGACTTCTTGAAAGCGAACAACGAATCCTACTTCGACCCGAAAGTCAAGGACGCAATCTTCAAGGAGCAAGAGGAAAGAGAGGAGAATAAGGAATCCAAACTCGACAGACGCAAACAAAAAGAGGATTATCCTCCCGAATTGTTCGACGCTCTTCGCCTGGGTATGGAAGAGAGTATCTCCGCATCTTATCTACAGCGTAAACTCGGTCTCGGCTGGCAAAAAGCCGCGAGAATCGGGGATATTATGAAAGACCTCGGCGTTCTTGTTCCCGATGAGAAGGATCCCAAGAAACGTTCGAGAGTCAATATGACCGAAGAAGAGTTTGCAGAGTTCTATGCGGAGCACGGACCGCATGCTAACGATGAGGACGAAGAAGAATGAAAATAGGAGCGATTTCCCTCGGTTGCGATAAAAACAGGGTAGACACCGAAAAAATGCTGTCGAGACTCGTGTCCCGCGGGCACGTCGTCGTCGGCACCGAAGAAGACGCGGACGTGATTATCATCAACACGTGCGCTTTCACGGACAACGCCAAAAGCGAGGCTATCGACGAGATACTCGACGCAATCACGGTGAAAGAAGAATACGAAAACAAAAAGATAATCGTTACGGGATGTCTTGCCGAACGTTATATGAACGACCTCAAAGATGAGTTCCCCGAAGTGGACGCGTTTCTCGGAATTGCGAATTACGACGAGATTTGCGCCACAATCGAGAAAGTCGCCGAGGGCGATAAGGTTTACGGCTGTTCCCGCATAGACGAGTTTTACTCGGGAAGGGTGTTGACCACTCCGTACCATTACGCATATCTCAAAATCGCGGACGGATGCAACAATCATTGCACGTATTGCGCTATTCCGTCCATACGCGGAAAGTACCGCTCCGAAAAAATCGAGGACTTGCTCGAAGAGGCGAAAGCCCTCTCGGACGACGGCGTAAAGGAACTCATTCTCGTGGCGCAGGACGTGACGAGATACGGCGTTGATTTCGACGGCAAGCCTCATCTTATCGAACTTGTCAAGGAACTTGCGAAGTTGGATTTCAGCAAGATAAGATTGCTTTATCTCGAACCCGAGGCGGTAGACGACGAACTCATCGGGTATATAGCGTCGGAACCCAAAATCGCGAAGTATATGGACGTCCCTCTCCAACACGTGGACGACGAAGTCTTGAAACGTATGGGCAGACACACGAACGAGAAATATACGCGGGAACTCATCGCAAAAATCAAAGCGCACGGCATAACCGTTCGTTCCTCGTTTATTTGCGGTTTTCCCGGCGAGAGCAAAGAGGCGCACGAGAAACTTAAACGATTTATTGCGGAAGGTAATATTGACTACGCCGGCTTTTTCGAATATTCGAGAGAGGAGGGCACTCCCGCCGACAGAATGGACGGTCATCTCGACGAGGAAGTCAAGGTTAGACGCGCAAACGAACTTAGAAAAATCGAAACCGAGGTCATAAACGCGCGCAATAAATCTATGATAGGCAAACGTATCGAAGTCGTTTACGACGATATCGACTACGACAGACAAATATTCGTCGGCAGAGCGGAATTCCAAACTCCCGACATAGACAACGTAATATACTTCACTTCGGAGGAAGAGGTCAGGATAGGAGAGTACTATACCGTGGAAATCACGGGTGCGGACGGCATCGACCTCGTAGGTAAAATCGTATGAAAATCACACTGGCGACCAAAATCACAATAGCGAGAATACTTCTCATCATTCCCACCGTCATCGTGTACGTGATAGGCATTTTCAACGGGGGAAATCACGACGTCTATCAAGCGTTGATGATTACAGCGTTCGTGCTGTTTGCAGTGCTTTGTTGCACCGACTTCATCGACGGTGCGATAGCGAGAAAAACGAATACCGTCTCCGACCTCGGCAAATTTCTCGATCCGCTTGCGGACAAAGTCGTCGTCGTGATTATGCTCTTCCTCGTCGTATACCATGGAGCGGGGCTTGAAATTTTCAAGGGTAACGCCCTCGTCGTCACCTTGCTTTCGGGCTTGATACTCTCTCGCGAACTTATGATCAGCGTTTTCCGCAGTATAGCGGCAAAAAAAGGTGCGGTTTTGGCGGCGGACATCTTCGGAAAAATCAAAACGTGGCTCCTCGACGTCGGCGTCGGATTCCTCATAATTGCGGGACTGCACGAAGTCGTTGCGTGGCTGGGCACGATAATCTTCTACCTCGGCGGTATTATGACTATCTTCTCTGGCATGAACTATATCATCAAAAACAGAAAGGTGTTCTCTGACGAAACGGCGGAGGAGAAAGAGGAATAATGGAACTCGTTCACGAAAGGAAAACCACCTACGAACTCCTATGCGAGGCTATCGAATACGGTGAAAAACACGGGGTAGTGAGCGCAAAAAAACTTGCGTCCAAACTTCACGTGTCTCCGTCTACGGGTGCGAAACTCACGTCCGCTTTGAGGATTAGAGCTATTCTCGGAGAAAGGACGAAGAAAGGTTATCTTTTCGCGGGGAAAAAGAATTTCGACAGGACGGACACTTCCGTCATCATAGAGAAAATCAAAAACGCGGACGACTACGAAATCACGTTTTATCGCGATTTGTTGTTCCCCGCGGTCAAGGTTGCGTTCGAGTGGGGAAACGTCGGCGTCGCTATGCTCGAAAGAAAACTCGGACTCGACTATCACCGCGCGCAAGAGGTATTCGATTTGCTTGACGCCGTAGGCGTCATCGGAGAGGAATCCACCGTGAATCCCGGCAGACGAAACCTTGCTTTGCGCCATGAAGAATTTGACGAATTGGTGAGCGAATGATAAGCGAAACAATGAAAATATGCGGTCTCGACGCAGAAACCATACGGTTGCGTCTTACCGATTTCATAGGACTCGGCGTCACCTTCGACGTGAAGGAGAGTTGTCTCGACGCTTCCGTCACCATGACTTCGGCGGGTACGAGGGCAAGTTTTGAAGAGGTGAAGTCTCTCGTGTACAACTGTTTCGCGGAGCAAGCCTATGCGTCCTACGACGTGGAACTCCACGTGCTTGCCGCTGAACTACTTAAACGCAACAAAAAATTGCTTGCGGTGGCGGAGAGTTTGACGGGGGGAGAAATCTGCTCCGAACTCACGTCCGTCCCCGGCATCAGCGAAAACTTCTACGAAGGCATAGTTTGCTACAATAGAATGTCGAAAATCAACCGTCTCGGCATATCGAAGTCCTTCGTCGGGGAGTATGGCACCGTTTCCAAAGAAACCGCCTACGCAATGGTCAAAGGACTTTTGGTGAAGCCCGTGAACGTCGCACTTGCGACGACGGGACTTGCAGGCCCCGCCGGAGACGAAGGCAAGCCCGTAGGGCTTGTGTATATAGGAGTGGGTAGCGGTGATTTCATCACTACCTTTGAAAAAAGACTTTCGGGCGACCGAAACACAATCAGGAAAGCAACGGCAAATTTAGCGTTATTTTATCTCGTTCGTTATCTTAGGGGAGATATTTTGCTACTGTAGCCGATTGAATAAATAGATAAAGGAGTAAAACAAATGGCAGAAAAAACCAATCTCGAACTCGCTCTTGCGCAAATCGAAAAGAAGTACGGCAAAGGCTCGATTATGAAGATGGACGGCGAAAACATTCCTCAAGTCGAAGCGACTTCTTCGGGATGTCTCACTCTCGACGCCGCGCTCGGAATAGGCGGATTTCCCAAGGGTAGAATTATAGAAATCTACGGCCCCGAATCTTCTGGCAAAACCACCGTCGCTCTTCACGCGGTAGCGGAAGTGCAAAAGGCTGGGGGCACCGCCGCGTTCATCGACGCCGAACACGCGCTCGATCCGTGGTATGCGTCCAACCTCGGCGTTCAAATCGAAAACCTCTACATATCCCAGCCCGACAGCGGTGAACAAGCGCTCGAAATCCTCGAAACCTTGGTCCGTAGCGGTGCTATCGATATAGTAGTCGTGGACTCCGTCGCGGCACTCACTCCGCAAGCGGAAATAGACGGCGAAATGGGGGATAGCCACGTAGGTCTCCAAGCAAGACTTATGTCCCAAGCACTCCGCAAACTAACTGCGGTTGCGTCCAAGTCCAAGTGCACGATAATCTTCATCAACCAACTCCGCGAGAAAGTCGGCGTTATGTACGGCAATCCCGAAGTCACCACCGGCGGTAAAGCGCTCAAATTCTATGCATCCGTCCGTATAGACGTCAGAAAAGCGGACACCCTCAAAGACGGTAGCGACGTCATCGGCAATCACGTCAAAGCGAAAATCGTCAAGAACAAAGTCGCACCTCCTTTCAAAATGGCGGAATTCGATATTCTTTACGGAAAGGGCATTTCCGCACTCGGTTGTATTCTCGACGTGGCAATTGAAAAGGGTATCGTCCAAAAGAGCGGTAGTTGGTTCTCTTACAACGACGAAAAAATCGGTCAGGGCAGAGAAAAAGCCCTCGACTATCTAAGAAACAATCCCGAAATCGCGGACGAAGTCAACAGAAAAGTTCGCGAAAGTCTCGGACTCAACGCATAATCGCGGTAATTCGTTCGTTGCGTCGCGCATAGTGGACGCAAGGTGAAATAATGCTATATAACTTATATATTATAAAATAGTGTATATAAGTTTTGCGCGTTTATTGACTATTGAACGATTATCGGTTATACTAATCACGACAAGGTTTAGCCTTGATTATATAAATGGAGGTCAAGATGACTGGCAATTTATCTTTATTGCTTGCTGCACTTGACGCCGGACCTATTGTTGGAATAG
>CAZLVK010000028.1:0-10626 GCA_964563025.1 uncultured Bacteroidaceae bacterium
CTATCTGGATATCCCGGTGGACGGCTATAACAATTACGAAACCTATGTGTTCGTGGTTGACAGCGGGGAGGACCTCTCCTTCCTATGGAAGTAGCAGCTTAGCAGAAGAGCAGACGCAGACCTTGAGAAGAGGAACGCGTTCTTCTCTTTTAGAAGATAAAGCGGTGGAGGGAGACGGAATACCCCTGAGAAGTGGAAAACGTTCTTCTTCAGAGGTAGCAGAAGTTTGTGGAATAATCAGAAAACAGCTGTGGCACTCACATGGGATGCTGTGTGAGGGCTGCGGCTGTTTTACCTTGGAGGGCTCATTTTTTATGGGTAAGGAATGCAGAAAAACCGCAAATTGACGGAATGTGGGGAACGTGCTATCATGAATGGTGGAACTGCCATCTTGGAGAATGGAAGGGAAGAGGCAGTCGGTAGAAAGATTTGCGTGGGGAACAACGAAGGGAGAAAGAGCAAACGATAGAGAAACAGGGAGAGGACAATCATGGAAAAAGTGTTGGCTGGAAGGAAAAAACAAATGAAAAAGCGAAAAGCCGTAGTTGCATTTACACTACTCTTGGCAGTATGTTGTGTCGCGGTTATCTTTGACTTAAATGACGGTTCATCGGACGTTTACCCAACCGATAATACGAAAATAATGCTTTACGGTGAGGCTCACGGTGAAAAAGAATACTATGACACGGAATTAAAGCTGTGGCAGGGTTATTATGACGACGGTTGTCGTGACCTTTTTGTGGAACTTCCGTATTACAGCGCAGAGTTTTTGAATATATGGATGAAAGAAGCTTCCAACGACCTGCTTGATGTGTGGTTTGAAGAAATAAACGGAACGCTGTCAGGTAACGGGTATTACTACGATTTCTTTTGCAAAATAAAAAAGAACTGCCCCGAAACCGTTTTTTACGGAACGGACATTGGTCATCAATATGACACGACGGGCGTAAGGTATTTGAGGTATTTAGAAGAAAACGGATGGAAAGATTCCGAAAACTATAAGCTTGCAGAAGAATGTATCAAACAAAGAAAAGAATATGACGAAAGCGATGGACAGTACGACGGTGTTTCCGATTTGCGCGAGGCGTATATGGTCTCTAATTTTGAAAAGGCTTATGTGCGGCAGGGCAGTGGTAAAATCATGGGAATTTACGGCTCGTATCATACCGACCTAAATGCGCCCGACCTTATGGCAGGGCGATTGAAAGCCGATTTGGGCGACGTGATAAGCAGCGTAAAGATAAGTTCTGTTATGATTGATTCAACGAATCCTTATCAACTCGGATTTTGCCTTTCGGGACTTATAGTACTTACAATGCTGTTTGTGCCGAATATGGTATGGGCTAATGGCAAAAAGCCAAAAGACTACGAACAAGTGAAAAAACGCGAAAATAAGGTTTTACTTGCCTTTGAACGCACAGGCGAAGTTTTCGTAACCGCGTCGCTCCTTGTTTTTCCGTCGATGAATCCGCGTATCGTAAAACTTTCTGACGGTGTGTATTTTAGGTGGAATTTGTTACTGTGGTTTGTGGCGTTTCTATTGATGATTATGTATGAATGTTATTGGGTAAAGTATTTCAAAAGTTCACGGACGCTGAAAGACATGTATTCGTCGTTTGCAGGCTTTCCCGTGGCAGGTGCGACGCTGCCTGTTTTGGCGGTGCTTTTTCTCGGCGTTTACGCTTGGAACTTAGTGGTGATAATCTCCGCCTTGGTTTTGGGGATTGGGCATATCGGAATCCACCTTGCACACAAGCGCGAGGCGGACGCTGCGGATACGGATTGATGGAAGCTTTGCCATAGGACATTTCTTTTATTCGGATGAATTTGAGATGGTTAGTGAGCCTATAGAACAGGAAGAAGAACTTTTGTGGTTGTCATATGATGAAGCAATACAAGGATTTTATCATCCACATCACAGATGGGCAGTAAAATGTATATGGAATAACAAATAGGAAAGTTGAAATAACCATGAAATTGGAAAAAGTTAAATGGATTTTCTTTGATATGGGTTCGACTCTGATTGATGAAACATTGGCGATGGAGCATCGAATTAGGGAAGTTATTGAAGGTACAGATGTAGCTTACGAGCGATTTGTAGAGAAGAAATTATTCTATGCAAAACAAAATAAACCGGCAGATTTGGAAACGATAAAATTCTTTGGTTTGACTAAGACTCCTTGGCATAAAGAAGATGAGAGACTGTATCCGGATACAATAGAGTGTTTGGAGAATCTTTGCAGGCATTATAAGATAGGAATTATTGCAAATCAGTCTCTTGGAAGCAAGGAACGTTTGGAAATATTTGGAATATTGAAATACATAGATTTGGTTGTGGCTTCAGCTGAAGAAGGCGTTGCAAAACCAGACAAGCGTATTTTTGAGATTGCATTGGAACGCGCCGGATGTAAACCAGAGGAGGCTGCTATGGTGGGTGACAGGCTTGATAATGATATAGTACCGGCTAATGAGATGGGTATGTATAACATATGGATTAAGCAGGGGAATTGGAAAGATGCGTGCCCAAGGGAAGAATTGGAACAACCGGATATGACAGTAGAGAGTTTGAGTGAGTTGTGTGAGAAGATTTTGTAGAAACATAGAACGGCTTGAAATTGTTGATATGCCGATTATTCGTGTGGATGGAACGGCATAGGCAGGTAAGTCCATTATGGTAAAATTGCTGGCTGAAAAAAATAATGGCATAGTCTGTGAAGAAAATTATCATGATCAGCTGAGTACCGACTTGGACAGTCAGAAATATCCTGGGTTAACATATACGAGAGATTTACAAAACTGGAGTGATTTTATCAGGAGGACTCCGGATGAATATGAGGCATGGATTAAGCAGGTAACGAAAGAATGTACCATTCTGGAAATGAGAATTCTTGAGAAATTGTGTGAACAGGATAAGCCGGTGTTTGTTGATACTAATATTCCGGTAGAGGTATTGACAGAAATATCAGAGAAAGACCATGTTTTAATTATGCTGGCAGAACCAGACATATCAGTAAAAAGATTTTTTGAAAGACCGGATAAAGAGAAACAGTTTCTATATCAGCTGCTGAGATGCGATTTGTCAAGGGTATTTTCTGCAAAGTTACATACAATTCAAAATTAAAATTAGCAGGAAAGGTTTTGGCCTCTCCTGCTAACGCTTCATAAATTCTCGATATTTCAATTTAAAAAGTAATTAGTCCAATTTTAATGTCCTTTGTGCTTTTCTTTTCGCTTTTGCTGCTTCATTTCAAACCGATGCTGCTGTTCGGCTTCTTTCTGCTCCTTACTGATTTTTTTACGTTCTGTTTTCTGTTCCTCCCGTTGTGCGGCAAGTGCCTGCTGTGACTTTGTTCCAATTCCGACAGCCTGAAGCTGCTTTTTCGCATTGCGCTGTCTTCGCTTTGGATTATCTGCTGATTGTTTTACCTCTGTTTTTACAGTGGAGCTGAACTTTAACTTATAATAGTCGCGCAGAACAAATTCCCACACCTCATAGTCCTTTGGCTCTGAGCCGAATGTCACCTTGCAAACGGTCAGTGTTCCATCCTCCATGCGCTCAAATACGCCGATCCAAAAGGGATCATCAAAGTAGACGGTAAGCTTTGTGCTGCTTTCGTTCATAGCATAACCCTCCTAAAATGAAAAATCACAGGAATGGACAACCCGGAGGGGCAGGTTACTTACCTGAACGATCGGTTCAGACGGCCGGGCTACCTACCGGCTCTAACACACAAAAGTGTGCATTGCGTTTTTATCCTGCTGTATATATTTGATTGATACGCTGAATGATGTACTGAGCAAGCAGGAACGCAAAGGCGATTTCATTGATTCCATTTTCTACTGTCCCTACGAAATCCACGAGCTTGTGACGGATGGGGATATGTCCAATATCCTGCGAGAACTGAACGAGGATCAGAAATTTCTGCTGTTCCTGTGGGCATTGCGGCAGTACAGTTCTGCCCGAATTGCCGATATTCGTGGGCAGACAGACCGTAATATCCGCAAGGTACGAAATACCATGATGAAAAGGATACGAAAAAAGCTGCTTGCCGCACTTACCCAAAAAGTGCAGGCAAAGCAGCCGTTGACCTTGATCGAAAAGAAATTTCTTGCCGAAAATGGCGTGGATATTGAAAAAGACGCACAATAGCAGTATAATAATATAAAAACAAGTTAATTGGGTTACAATACATAGTGGAGGGTTTGAATATGAAAAACCTTTTTGAACGCACCAGTTCACACTGGGTGCGATATAGCGAATACGAATGGAAAGAAACGGAGGACGGCACACTGTACCTGACTCCGACAAAAACGGCACAGCCGAGCATATATGATCCGCTGACGGAATATCAGCGAATTGTATTGGATGCCATTGACATCGGCAGAATGGGGACGGGTAAAAAAACACAGCAGGAAATACAGAAAGCCATCCAGCAGTTTGCGGTCAAATACGGTTTGTTGGGATTGATGACCGCTTTGCCGACCACACCGAATTTTATGGCGTATGAATCCGTATATCTACCCAAAAACCATTTTATCAAAGAAGAAACCATGTCCACGGAAGATTATCTGAATCTGTTCTTCCCGTTTGATAAGCTGGATGTGATCAAGCGTGGCGTGGAATCCATGTGGAATATCGAAAATGACCGTGCGATGATGGCACTTGCCATGACCATGACCGACAAGCCGATGGCGGTCAATATGAGTTTCCAGAGGGAATACGCAGAGCCTTATGAGTGGCTCAAGCAGCAGTTTGTTGATATTGCCTTTACCTATCTGACTGCTGTGCTGTACTATGAGGACTACGACAGGATGCTCCCCGAACAGCGGCTTTTGATGCAGCAGGGCATGGAAGCCTTTGGCGGCATTGCGCCGACCTATCGGATCGCTCTGCTGGATAAACCGACCATCGTGTGGGATTTCCATTCCCTTATGCTTGGAATACAAATGATGTTCAGCTTTATGCTGACTGACAGCGAAAAGCCTGTCCGCCTGTGTCGGCACTGCACAAAGGCATTTGTGGCAAGCAGACCGAGTGCGGTATTTTGCAGTCCCCAGTGTAAGAATAAATTTAATGTTTATAAGAGCCGGGCGAAGGATAAGAAGGAATGATGGGAAAGGAAGCGATTTTATGATTGATCGATGGATTGCAGAAGCAACAGAATGTGATTTCAAGGTTGCTTTGGAAGTAAAGAAACCGAAAAGTTGGCTAAAAAGTGTCAGTGCCTTTGCAAATGGCATTGGTGGCACACTCTTTTTCGGTATTGATGATAACAGGAATATAATTGGCTTGACCGATGCGCAGGCTGATGCAGAAGCTATCAGCCGCTTGATCAAAGAGCGCATCACACCATTTCCCAATTTTATTCTTACACCCGAACGGGAAAGTGGCAAAGACCTTTTGGTACTGACCGTGTTCTCAGGTCGTACCACACCGTATTACTATAAAGCCGATGGCGTTATGGAAGCCTATATCCGCATTGGCAACGAAAGTGTGATTGCTCCCGACTATGCGCTGAATCAGCTTATTCTCAAGGGAATGAACCGAACCTACGATATACTGACTTCCGAGTATGATTTCAAGGATTATGCGTTTGCCAAGTTAAGGGAACGGTACAAGGCATGGACAGGCAACAGCATGGAAGACAAACTGTTTGACTCTTTTGACATAAGAGATGGAAATGGGAAGTTGACCAATGCCGGGGCATTGCTGGCTGATGTATCACCGATCAGACACTCCCGACTGCTCTGTACTCGTTGGAACGGGTTAGACAAAAGCGGCGGTATTCTGGATGCTTTGGACAGTGCGGAGTATTCCGGCAGCTTGATTATTCTGCTCAACGAAGGCGTAGGTTTTGTAAAGCGGAACATGAAAACCCGTTGGAAGAAAACCGCCGATTCTCGTATTGAAATGCCCGATTACTGTGAACGAAGCGTATTTGAAGCGTTGGTCAATGCACTGATCCACCGTGACTATCTTATTTTGGGCAGTGAAGTCCATATTGACATTTACGATGACCGCCTTACGATTTATTCACCCGGTGGCATGGCAGACGGAACACGGATACAGGAACGGGATATATCCAATATTTCTTCTACCCGTCGCAATCCTGCGCTGGCTGATATTTTTGCCCGTTTGGGATATATGGAGCGACAGGGCAGCGGATTTAAGAAAATTACGGAGAGCTACCATGCCGCCCATAACTACCGTGCCGAACTGGAACCGAAATTTTATTCCGATGTTACTTCGTTTCAAGTCACGCTGTATAATCTGAATTACGGACAAGGAGCAGAGAAAACGACTGTTTTGGATGAAAACCAGTTGTTTGACGGACAGAAAGCAGTTGTTTCAGAAGAAAATCAGTTGTTTGAAACGCTTCTTTTAGAGTTAAAAGCCAAAGCGACCACCAAAGAAACAATGCTGAAACTGTATCAGAAATTTGGCTTTCATACAGCATTCGCACGAGCAGATATTATGAAAATTGCCGGTGTAACATCCTCTCCGGCAGGTGCATTGATAGATAAACTCAAAGATGCAGGACTAATTGAGCCTGTTACCGGTCAAGGCAAAGGCAAATATAAGTTTGTGATGCCGAAACAGTAAAGCAAATGCCCGTTATCAGCCACACAGCCGATAACGGGCATTCGGTTAAGCATATACAAGTTCGGTCAACACGATTTCTTCTGCTAGGTTGCGGATATTGTTCATACGGCGCACCCATTCCATTTGGTCAGCCGCCTTGAGTGCTTCGGTCACGCCTTCCTGTTTCGCCATAGCGGAAACGATGATTTCCATTCGCTCGTTACAGGCTTGGTCGATTTTCGCAAGATGTTCAAACAGCGTTCCCTCCACCACATAATTGGTATAAAGGATTTTTCGGTGTTCCTTTAGATAGGTACGGCGCATACGCCCGTATTTGCCTATCTGATAGTTACCTGTATCCGGCAGGGCAAGGTTGGGAATGAAATAATCGCCCACTTGACGGTATGTACCGCCCATTTCCTCAAATAGAGATTTCATAACATTTTAGCTCCTTTCTGCGTTGAATTTCAGCGGTTATAAGGCTTTTTGACTCCTTTCTTACAACTGCTTTTCAATTCACCACAAATGAGCCGCAGTCATACGTATTAGGTGGCAGAAACCACCCTTTACATATTAACTCTTGCTACAAGAGGAAATACTTTCCTTGGTGGAAGCTGCATTTAAATTAAGGAGATAGGAGCAAGCCGGCATTGTGAATGAGGTCAGGGAGCACAAGGCACATCGTGGCTGATTGAAACAAAAGTGGTATGTTAAAGCAAATGCCTCTTTACCTTATTGCAAATATATCTGTCGAAAGATGCTGAACTTTCGCTTTTATCAGCTATAACTGATAAAATTGCAAATTCGCCTTGAAATTCAGATATAAATGTAGTATGCTATAATCAGCCACGAAAAAGGAGGCTGATTTTTATGATTAAACGAGAACTTTACATGAAACGCATTCGTCCCTTTATTGGAACGGAGCTGATTAAGGTCATGACTGGTATTCGTCGTTGTGGCAAGTCGGTCATGTTGGATTTAATTAAAGAAGAATTGGCAGAATCCGGTGTCAGTCCGACGCAGTTCATCTCTATCAACTTCGAGGATATGAACTATGCCCACCTGCAAACAGCCAAGGCGCTCCATGACGAGATCACCAAGCGAGTTGCGGATATTAACGGCAAGGTCTATCTGTTCTTCGACGAAATTCAAGAGGTCAAGGACTGGGAAAAGTGCATCAACTCTTTCCGTGTGACGCTCGATTGCGACATCTATATCACCGGCTCCAATGCCAAGCTTCTGTCAGGCGAGCTGTCCACCTATCTCGGTGGTCGCTATGTGGAGTTTGTCATCTATCCTTTTTCTTTTGCAGAGTTTTTGGAACTGTACCGTCCTATCGCTCCCAACGAACCGATTCAAAAGGCTTTCCGGAAATATCTTCTCTCCGGTGGTATGCCCTACCTTGCCAACATTCGTTACGAGGACGCTCCTTCTAAGCTGTATCTTCATGACTTGTTCAACTCTGTTCAACTCAAGGATATTGTGAAGCGAAACAAAATCCGGGATGTGGATTTGCTGGAACGGATTATTTCCTATGTGATTGCCAATGTGGGAACCACGTTCTCCGCAAACTCCCTTTCCAAGTTCCTTAAAAACGAGCAGCGAACCGTTGCACCGGAAACAATCTTGAATTACATCAAGTATTGCTCCGATGCGTACCTGTTCTATCAGGTCAAGCGTGAGGATTTGCAAGGCAAGCAGATTTTGTCTTCCAACGAGAAATATTATATTGCCGACCACGGCATCCGTGAGGCTGTTTTTGGTGGCAATATGCGTGACATCAATCTCATTTTGGAGAACATCGTCTATCTGGAACTCCTGCGTCGAGGCTACAACATGACTGTTGGCAAAACCGGCGATAAAGAGATCGACTTTGTTTGCGAAAAGCAGGGCGAGAAACTGTATGTGCAGGTGGCCTATCTTCTTGCTTCTGACGAAACCATTCAGCGTGAATTTGGTGTATATGATAATATTCGTGATAATTACCCCAAATATGTTGTTTCCCTTGACGAGTTCGATATGAGCCGAAATGGCATCAAGCACCGCAATATCCGAGATTTCCTCTTAGCGGAGGAATGGAAGTAAAGAAGTGTCTTCGACACTTTTTTACTTTAGGGAGGGAAGTATGTTAGAATCTGTATCAGGAGTAAGATGCGATTTGAAGGCAATTTGGCAAACAATGAATTTGTAAATGAGAAGATGGACGAAATGAGGAGTCGTGTGAAAATGAAAAGAAAACTTTTACTGGTAGGAGTAATATTTTTTCTGGCAGGCTGTGCCGGAATGGAAAAACAGGATACAGATGTACCGGATAATACGGTGATGGTGCCGTCGTCAGCTGTGGCAGAAGAAACGAGCACACCAACACCGGAGGAAACGAACGCACCAATGCTGGAGACAACAGGTACACCGACACCTACTGCAGTACCAACAGAACTACCGACGCAGATTCCAACACCGACAGTAGCGTCAGAAATACCGGCAGTCGAAAAGCGTTTGATTGTGATTGACCCCGGGCATCAGAAAAAAGGAAATTATGAAAAAGAACCAAATGGTCCGGGCTCCGAGGAGCTTAAGGCAAAGGTTTCTTCGGGTACACAGGGTGTTTCCACCAAAATTCCGGAATATGAGCTGACGCTGGCGGTGAGTTTTTATCTAAAGGAAGAACTGCTTTCCAGAGGCTATGAGGTAATTATGACGCGTGAAACGCACGACATAGATATTTCCAACGTGGAGAGGGCACTCATTGCCAACGAGGCGGGAGCGGCTGCGTTTATCCGTGTTCATGCAGACGGCTCGGACAGTGCTTCGGCAAAAGGCGTGCTGACTATCTGCCAGACACCGGATAATCCGTACAACAGCGAATGGTACAAGGAGAGCCGTCGCCTGTCCGAGCTTGTTCTGGAAGAAGTGGTAGAAGAAACCGGAGCAAAAAAACGATATGTCTGGGAAACGGATACCATGACGGGAATCAATTGGACAACGGTTCCAACGACAATTCTGGAAATGGGCTTTATGACAAATCCGGAGGAGGATAAGCTTATGGCAACCGAGGAATACCGGAAGAAGATTGCGGTTGGTGTGGCGGACGCTCTGGATTGTTATTTTGATGAGAAAGAATATTAAATCTATGTCGTCAGTAGCTTTACGAGAAAGGGGATTGGAATACTAATGTATGTCAGAAAGGAAGCTTTGCTTTCTTCACAAATCGAGGGAACGCAGTGCACTCTCGATGATGTGCTTGACCCGGAGGCAGATACGAATGTCAATCTGGATGTATCGGATGTCATTCATTATGTAAAAGCAACGCAGTACGCACTGAAACGCTTGGAGAAACTCCCATTGTGTTGCAGATTCATCCGGGAAGTGCATGAGGTATTGATGAAAGGTGCTCGGGGAGGGGATAAAACGCCGGGAGAATTCAGATGTTCCCAGAATTGGATAGGACCTGCAAACTGTTCGCTGAAAGAGGCAAGATATATTCCGCCGAATGTAGAGGATATGCAGGAGACTATGTCGGATTTGGGAAAGTATATGAATGAAAGTGTGGAGTATGATCCATTGGTTCGGGCGGCACTGATTCACTATCAGTTTGAAACTATACATTGTTCGTGACATCAGAGAATCGAATTAGGTTATGACACGATTGACGGCTGAATGACTCTATCCAAATGGGTCGTTCAATCGATGGAGGATGGACAACATCTTCATCCGCACCGACCGGGCATTTTGCTTATCCGATTTCAGGATATTTTCCCTTAAAAGTACGATACTATTAAGGGAACTTCCCCTTAGCCTGTTGACTTTACCCTTATTTTATACTATAATTTAAGGGAATTACATGGAGGTGAGGTAATGAGGACTTTCAACTATTCTGAAATCAAGAATCAAAAATGGGATTCGGATATTCTCGGTCTCATTGCAGCGATATATAAAGAAGCCGGAAAGCAGGAAGTGTATCTGAAACAACGCCCGGAGGAATTGGAAAATGTTGTTCGGCAAATTAAATGATGCTTTCATCGTCAGATTAAATGCAACCATCT
>CAZLVK010000029.1:0-10432 GCA_964563025.1 uncultured Bacteroidaceae bacterium
ACCGTGTTGGGGTTGTCCGGAGTTCCGCCGACGTACTTGCCAATGCCGAGATAAAGTTCGTTGTAGGCGTATTCTGCGGCTTTGATTGCCGAATCGTAATACTTCTGCTCGCCCGTGTACTCGTACATCTTGGCAAGGAAACGAACCGCAATCGGCGTGTTGAGTTTGGACGTGCCTTGATAGGTCGCACTTGACGTATCCGTGCACACACTGCCGTCCGTATTGTAGGCTCTATAGAAACTTCCGTCGCTGTTTTGCACTTTAACAAGATTGTTTGCAAACTTTGTGAGTGCGGAAGTCCACTCAAGATTGGTCTTTCCGTATGCATCTGCGATTCTGCAAGCATCCAACAATCCTTCCATGCCGTCAACCATACATCTCAAGAAGGACGGATAACTACGCTTTGAACCACCGCTTGAGTTGCTCTGCGGATCCCACCACACAACCGGGAAATAAGTCGAGCCGTTGACCTTCTTTGCCCAGAATGAAACTATTGTTTCGCCTTGTTTTAGCACCTTGCTGTCATTATAGTAAAGACCGTATCTGTACATTTGATAGCCTGCGGGAAGCTGTTGTCCGACAAAGCCCATTTGGAAGGTGTAGCCCTGCTCCGCTTCGCCGTCCGGCAATGATAACGACCACGGAAGTCCTGCCGCGACGACTTCACCGTTGTACGTATATTCCTTATAAGTATCCGAGAAAACCTCTATGTTCTGCTCGTACACTTCCGTCATGTCCATCTCCGCAAGATAGTGCTCTTCGGAAGAATATATGTTTTTATAAGTTTCAACCATTGCATCGGTGTAAGTATCCTCGTTGCAAGGCACAAGACCGACTTTATAGTTGTGTGAATTGTATTTTTTTACGGTGTGATAGCGTGCAATCATGCCACTGCCCGAATCGTAGGTTGTCGGACCTTCCGTGCACGGATAAACAAAGTCTACGGATACATACGGCTTGATTGTCAATCCGATTGCGCCGTATTGAAGCTCATCGTTCACGTCGCCCTTAGAACCGCCGCCGACACTCGCTCCCACGCTGATTTCAGGAGAAATGTGGGCAAGTGCAAGACCGTACTTTTGTTCGCTATGGAATGCCATAACCATAGGCAAGCCCGTGCGAGTTTCCTTGACGTACATTTTGTCCAAGTCGAGATTTGACGCAATTGCGCCCGATACAACGTTGCTTGCATCTTTATATAATATGGATGGAATGAAATAATCAAAATCATCGTAATAATCGGAGTTGCTTGCGTTGATGAAGGACACGATCGAAGCAAATCCTACATCCGTCGTCTTTGCATCGAGCACGTTGACCGTGCGATCGATGCCAAACTGACCTTCCGTGACGATATAGTATTTGTCTACAACTTCAAACTTACTACCGGCAGAAGTTATCACAACACCCGTACATTTGTAGCCATAGGTTTCCTGCTCGACGTCGGAATACATGGTGGAATAAGTCTTCTCTGTATACGTTTCAACGCCTATTCCCATGCCCTTGCCACGCACTTTGACTTGTGCCGGTGTTTTTGAATAGAACATGCTTGCACCCTCGGCGTCCTTTATGCTCACGCCGTTTTCCATATCGATAACAAGTTTGTAGCCGTCGCTTGCAAGCGCCTTGTTGCCGTCAACCTCGATTATTGCTTCCATCGGAGCAGTCGGCAATTCGGACGTTTCTCCTTCGGATTGAGGAGTCTTATCACCTTTTTCGTTACAAGCAATAAACATACAAGATAACATTGCTAACACCATTATTATACTTATCAATTTGATTGCTCTTTTCATAAATACCTCTTGTTTATTTGATTCCCGTCATCACGATTCCTTCAACAAAATATTTTTGTCCCGAAAGATAGATGATCAAGGAAGGCAATAATGCCAACAATCCGCCTGCCATAAGCAAGGGATATGATTTGTTCAAATTGGTCGAAAGCCCTCTCACAAACAACTGAATCGTGTACATATCGGGATTTCCGCCAACGTATAGCAACGGCACCAAATAATCATTGTACGCACCGTTGAAGCCGAGTAGCAACTGCGTTATAATGGCAGGCATTGACAATGGCAAAATGATTTTCACAAACATTCCGAATCGCCCCATGCCGTCTATTTGCGCCGCCTCTTCCAGTTCTTTTGGCAATGTGGAAAAATATTGTTTCAAGAAGAACATACACCCTACGCTTCCGAACATGCCGGGTACCATAATCGCAAATTGCGGGAACCACTCCATAACCTTGTATACCTGCACAAAGAGCAAATAGGACGGGAACGTTATTATGATTCCCGGTATGACCATGGTCGTAAGCATTGCATAGAACATAACGTTTTTGCCGCGGAATTTCATTCTGGAAAACGCATATGCGCTCAGCGCACTGCAGAATGTGCCGACAAATAGTTGCGGAACAATGTAGAGTACCGTATTGAGCAAGCATTTGAAAATACTGCCGTAGTTGTCCGTAGCCAACAATCTCTTATAGTAGCCGATATCGATAACGCCCGTGTAGAACTTGAAACCGTTCTCCATAAGAGACAATTCGGACGTGAAAGACGTGATGATTGCGATCAAAAACGGCAAAAGGATAATCGCGGAAAACAATATCAGAACAAAATACGACAACACCTTGCCCGTTATATATTTTCCTCTGTTCTTTTGGGGCAATTTAACAATTGAATGAGTTTTCATATCAATACCTCCTCAGTCATAATTGACCCACAGTTTTGCCACGACAAATTGAATTGCCGAAATTGCGATAATTATCAATCCGAGCACAATGCCCAACGCACTTGCATAAGCAAGGTCGCCCGCGTCTGTAACCTGCTTGTAAATCTCCCAAACGGGCATTATCGAGTATTCGGCAGGACTTCCGCCCTTCATAACCTGAAAACGTGCAAACTCTTGGAATGAGCCGATGATGCCCGTAAACAGAATGTAGAATAAGACGGGAGATACTTGCGGAATTGTTACGTGAATAAACTGTTGCGTGCCGTTTGCGCCATCCACTGCCGCCGCCTCGTACAAGGACTTATCCACGCCCTTCATCGATGAATACAGCAACAACACGGATGTGCCTATGCCCGACCAGACGCCCATGATAATCATGGACACGAGGAAATTGCTTCCGGAAAGCAGATTCAATCCCGTTATATTGAATTCGTTACGCAAAAATTGCGGAATAAGCGTAAATATCCACTGCCAAATAAATGTTATTATGACCGATCCGCATATGGTCGGCAAATAAAACAGCGTCCTGAAAAACAAACTGCCCTTCGGATTGCGAATAAGCAAATTGGTCAAAAACATGGAAATAATTATTCCTATCGGCACACCTATCGTGTTGATACAAGCGTTCAGAATGGAACGCATAAAGTCTTGGTTTGTAAACGCTTTGACGTAGTTATCGAAACCAATAAAGTTGAATTTGAATTCAAAAAATCCATACGGAGAGTACATGCTGTAGTCGGTAAACGATACGACTACCGCAAACACTAACGGGAAAAGCAAGAATAAAAGCAAACCTATGGTCAATGGTGAAATAAACAGCCACCCCGTAAGATTTTCTTTAAGCATATGCTTATTAACTTTTTTCTTTATCATAGTTCCTTGCATAATCAATATAATCTAATAAATCAACGCGACTGTTCGACGTGCCGTGACTCCGACTCGGCATCACGACACGTCGATTAGGAAAAGTTAATTACCTACCCTAAGTTGCTGTTTACAAGATTCTTTGCTCTTTGAAGGAACGTTTCAACCGAAATCTCTGTCTTCGAATCGGTGCTGTACAAATACTCGGACGGAACGTCATAGCCGTTCACCTTCCAAGTGTTGCTCTTGCAATATTGCCACAGACCGTAGCCTTGCATTTTTGCAGAGTTAACAAATACCTCATAATTATACGGCCCTTTTTCCTTTTCTTTTGCAACAAGTTCTTCATCGAGTGCCAAATCCTCATATACCGGAATTTGGAATCCTGTTGCCGTCAAAATTTCTTGACCTTCTCTCGATGCGATATACTCAACGAGTTTCCATGCCGCCTCTTTCTTTGCTCCGCTGTTTGCGTTCACTGCGTATCCGACGCTTCCGCTATACATATTTGCCGTAGGATTTTCACTGAATGCGGGCACGTATGCAACGTCCCAATCAAAGGTAAGACTGCGGAAGGAAGATACGTTCCAGCGTCCTGCAATGACCGATGCAACCTTTTGTTGCGAGAACAATTGCGTGGCATCGAGCGTACCCGTAAACTCCGCCGGCGGTTGAATCTCATACGTGAGATAAGAATCCTTCATATATTGATAGCCCGTTGCAAGTCCTGCGAGGGTTGCTTCATCTGTCGGGAAAGCCGTTCTTGTTTCATTGAGAAAGTCTCCGCCTGCGCTCCAAACCAAACCTTCGATACAAAGACCGGCTACTCCGTAACCCGTGATGACGTTTGAAGAATTTCTCTTTGTGAGAGCTTGCCACATTTCCGTTGCTTCTTCCATAGTCATGATGCGATCGCTCGGAGGGAGTTCGACACCCATAGATTCAAACCACGTTTTGTTGTAGAACATAACGTACGGACCAACGTCCTTTGGCAAGGCAAGTTGATTGCCAGAACCCATTTTCCCGGTAGTCGGATTGTATTGATATCTCGTGAGGCAAGAGGAGTAAATCGTCTCCATACCGTCTCCGTCGTTCAAAACATCGGAAGCGGCGATGTACGGATCGAGATTTTCAAGAACACCACTGCTCGCCCACTTTGAAATTGCGCCGTCCGGCACAAGGAACACGTCGTGTGCCGTACCCGCACCTATGCGATTGCCGTAAGTATTTTCATAGTCTTGCAAAATATCGAGCTTGACCGTGATGTTCGGATAACGTTTATTGAAACCTTCCAAAAGTGCTTCTATAATCGTCCTCTCGATGTTTGCGCCCGAAGAATCCCAGTGTGCCATTGTTATTTCCACAGCCTCACCCGAATATTCGTATGTATAGCCCAAATCGTCATATTTTTGCAGAATTTGAGTAAGCTCGTCCACATCCAATTCCGGGACTTCTGCATCGTCTGTTGATTGAACGCTGCAAGCAACAAAACTCAAGCAAAATACACCGATCAGCGCCACAATCAAAAACGTGACAAAAATTCTATTTTTAAGCTTCATGAAATTACCTCCTGATTTTTAGATAATATTTCATATTAATATTGTACCAAAATACACTTATCAACCAAATACAACACCACAACAAATATGTAATAAAAAACACCATAAATTCGGCAACATTATGCACATTTGCCATTTTCTACCATTTTAAAGATAACAAAAATGAATTAATGTATTGTTAAATACTATAATTCCATATCGGATCAACCGCTAAGATTGTTAAAACAAAAAGCATATCCTAACCGCGCTCCAATTGTGCTTTTTGCGTTTCAAGGTCGTTAAACAAAACTTCGTATTCGGACATTTTGTTTTCTATCGAATTTTGCAAAAGTGCGCTTTTCGCTTTTACAAATGCGCCGGTCAGTTCTTCGACTTCTTTCCGTATCTTTGCAATTTTTGCGTTTATACTTTTTAGATTTGCTCGTCGGTGCGTTTATCATAATATGCATCCGAATGAATTTAGCCTTTCGGCAAAAACAAACGAAGTAGCACGGAGAAAAGATAACGGTTATGCAATTTTTATGTTGTGCAAAACGAAAGTCAACGAACAGCACAAAAATTGTTGCGTGCAAATAAAAAAGCCAACCGCATACAACGATTGACTATTGAAAAAATTGAAGTTTCAAGCAAGAATTTTTTGCCGTTGACTTTTGCTTTTCTTTGTGCTACACACGGACAACGAAAGGCGAAACATTCGGACGACAACAAATTTATAAGTATACAAAAGGCGATAGAATCAACGTTCTACCGCCTTTAATCGTGTTTTATGTAGTTGCTATTGTGATTATGCTTTCTTAACAAATTTACCGTTGCATCTTGGCTTTGTTTGCCAGTCGTAAGAGATTATCTTTTCGTACTTTTTAGTTTTAACGATAATCCCTGCGACGCCTTTAACACAAATGAAAAGGAACCGCGTGTTCAAACGCGATTCCCTTTGGCGGAGAATAGGTAACGAAAATCGAATGACCAACGAACCAATTGTTTTGGAAATAGTTCTTTTTAGTAAAAAATTCAACATTAATTGTTACATATGTATATTGGCGTTGAATGCTTCCAATTTTTTACACGGATGACAATTATTTTATTTGATAATAACTTAAGTTGTTTTTAATATCAATGTAGGCTTTGAATATATTCTTTATTCCAGCTTCTTGAGCCAAACATATGACCAAATTTTCTTCTTCATGGTCCATGTGTAACCCTAGAATGATGCCGCTTGGTATCCACTCCATCATTATCGGAGGTTTCATATCGCAGTTTAATATCATGCGCCACTCTTCATCGTATTGGTGGCATTCTTTTTTAATAAGTGCTGTCCTCTCCTTTTCCCAAAACATTCCCTCTAAACTTTTGTAAACATTGGACGGAATAGAAATCCCTGTTTGTTGCTCAATTTTTTTCAAGATAACTCGTTTTGCGATATTTGTCGCGTCATACGGCGTATTGGAATAATAAATTGGATAAATTGGCGTGCCGTATTTATAAATTCCACAATTGGCACATTGTTCCTTAGTCCCACATATGAAGTTGTCTGTATTTTCAAGATCGTATATCACCACGAATCCTTTATGACAATTTGCATATTTTAACCATAATGATTCATTGAACCCGTTTTCGGAAAAACAAACAGACCAAATGTTTTTCTTTAAATCCTCTCTTGATGACATCACAAATTCTAAAAACTTATTAATATTTTCCATAGAAAAAGCACTTTGGATATCGGCAATATTCAATCCGTTTATTTGTCTATCACCAGGATTTTCTCTTAAGCATAATTCAAGTGATGTGGCAACGGATTTGATTACACCAGGATTTTGAAGCGCCGTTAATATGCTATTGCGAATTTTTTCAACATCTATATTGAGAAAAGTATCAAATGGGTCATCGTAATAATTAGAAGAAGAGAAATAAAGCATATTCGTTCTAAGTGCCTCCAAATTATGAGTATTAACAGAACGATAGCGGTAAATATGTTTAGGATACCGAATAGTTCCCGATAGTCGTTTGCTTTCGGACTCTATATTGTTTCCGGGAAGCGAGCACAGTGTATTCCAAAAATTTTCCCGTTCTTCTCTATCCATAATATTGTTCTCCAGATTAAATTTTATGTTTTTAAGTCTTTATCCACGCAAGAATTTGTTTCAGTACAAGTAGTTTTTTTTGAATTATGACTTTTTTTGTGATTCGTCTAATCGTTTAAATAAATGAGATAAAATGCTTAGCATATCTAAGCAGTCTCTTTCCGTAAACAATCCTGACTCTTTTAAATCGGATAATTCTTCATGACTAATTACATTCCTTCCGCCACACACCACACCTATAGATAAAAATTTTTGCCCTTCCTCTATGTTTTCCAGTGTTTTTCCTGGGAAAGGTTGCCCGTTAGGGCGATTCTTGAAATTTGCTGTCGTTTCTAATACGTTCCCTTTCCCAAAAGCGCATGATACAACGTCTCTATCATCCGTTGCTGAAACACCCGATTTATCCTTTACTGCATTTTTATATCTTTTCATTGCTTCTTGAAAAGCAGCATAATAGTTTTGGCTCTTATAATATATTTCAGCAGAATCTTGAACTTGTTTATGTAAAAGACGATAATGATAATAAGTATATGGTGGAATTAAGTCGTATACTGAATGTACAACCTCGGAAAAATCCATATCATCTATTTCAGGTTTGTCTGCGATTTTGTTAATTACTTTTGAAAGTTTGGGGCGCACTTCTTCAGGGACTTTAGAATACCAATCAGAAATATTAACTCCTGTTTTCGCGGTATTATTATCTTCTTTAATTTTTTTTCTTTTCAAACTCCAATCTTTTACCAAAAATCTAACTATACTTTGCAAATAGCATTTTAGTTTTTCCGCTTCAGGCAAATCCCAACTTATAGATTGTCTATCTGTTGAGATAAGATCCCCGCTAAATTCATCAATAAAATCAGCATCAATCCAGCCAGAAATATACGAAAACGTATGTCCGGCTTCTGATACACCGAAAAACCCCGGGATATTGGCCAGCCTACCATTTACATATAAAGTAATACCTCTTAAATCTTGTTTTATCGGTTTCTTTGATGATATAATTTTTCCTTTAAGTTCATCGCTAAATTCATATTCCGTTTTAAGTTGTTTAGTAATATCTGAAATATCCCACACAAACTCTTTATTGATTCCTTCGTATTTCATCTCCCTTGTTAGCAACATAGGTTTACTATCATTTTTAGAAATTTTAATACAAAAATCCTCGCTAAAGCAATTAAATAGTTTAGATAAAGAAATTGCCGTTTGTTCCAAATCAAAACCGGTCACCCTGGATAACCGTGATAGTGTTATTATAGTGCCTTTTTCGCAAACATTATCTTTCTTTACCTGCTTTTCTTTCGGTCGATATACTCCGGTAGACTCGTTTAGAATGTTATCCCAATCTAGAGTAAAGATAGTTTTAGACGGTTCTCCGCTTTTTGTAGTTTCAATATCAATCGTTTTCCCTATTCCGAAAAGCGCAAGTTTACCCAGCCCCTTTTTACCTGTAATTTTTCTTCCTTTTGAATTCGTTCGGCTGATGTCAGTGTCACGACGTTTTCTGCCTATAACAAGAAAATTGTCCCTTACTTCGCTATAAGACATGCCATCTCCATCATCAGAAATAACTATTTTTTTGTTTGAAGGGATATTGTCGTACAGCTTTATTTCAACTATACTTGCTCCCGCATCGTAAGCATTAGCAACTAATTCAGCTAAAGCATATGGTAACTGAGAGTACATTTTAATTCCAAGATGTTCAATGGTCCTCGGATCAAATCTTAGTTGTAATTCATCTCTTTTCTCCATGAAACTCCTATCTCCTTATCATTTGTTTTCGTTTAAATGTAGACGGATGCTTTCTCCAATTACTTCACCCAATCTAACAGGCACTGCATTTCCTATATGCCGTGCCACGTCCCTCATACAATAGTCGGTGACATCAGGCGAAAAAAACTCATAGTCTTTAGGAAATGTTTGCAACAAGGCTCCTTCTCTCAACGATAGTGCTCGATCTTGTTCGGGATGACCGTATCGCCCTGTCCCGTAACAAAAAAACTGTGTTGTCATTGTCGGTCCGATTTTGTCCCAAGACATTCTTCCGTAAACTGACGTGTATGTTTGTCCGGAATCTTTTTTATGACATTCACATCTTAATTCTTCCGGCCAATCCTTCCAACTGCCGCCCGGAACAGATGCTTTTATTCGTTTTAAATTTATAGGAGCAAGACTTGCCGTTCTGTGTAATTTGTCGTTTTTATCTGTTTCTCCCGATATAATAGGCGGAAGATTTTCTATAAACGGTCGTACTGTAACGGTTTTTCTGTCATGAGTAGGCGGTAAAAGATGTATAACTCCGAACTTTGACGCCAATAAAACAAATCTATGTCTGTTTTGCGGAATATTATAATCCGGACAATATACTACTTGTCCACCATCTGTAAAATACCCGTTTAATTTCAATATGGCAAGAAAATCTTGAAATACTTTTGCGTTACGGATTTCCGGAACATTTTCCATTGACACAATACTTGGTTGGACTTCTTCTATTAATCGACCAAACTCGGCAAGCAGATCGTATTTACCGTCGTTTTCCCTTGGGCTGTTTTTGAATCGTTTATAACTCATTGTGGAAAAAGGCTGACAGGGTGCACAGCCGACCAGAATTTTAATCGAATCTTTACTATAACAACTATTAATTTCATTTGCAGTAACTTCTCTAATATTTCTACAATGAAATTCAGTGTTATTATTATGGGAATACGCATATTCACATGTTTTGTCGTTATCAAAACCGGCAACGACATTAAATCCTGCTTGTCTCATCCCGCATGTAAGTCCGCCGACTCCACAAAACAAATCTACTACTTCAAATGGCATTTCACTTGTTCTCCGTATCAATTTTTTGTTTGCTTATGATGTTTAATTTGCTTAGGTCGTCCAATGCATTTCTCATGCTTTTTGCTAAGGCTTTTGCCATCAAAACAGGGATGGCATCGCCAATTTGCTCGTATTTATCTTGCTCAGGGTCGCTATGAAATTTTACATATGGACCATTGATATAATACCAATCAGGGAAGGCTTGCAATCTTGCGACTTCACGTGGGGTGGGTTGTCTATCATAAATGGGGTGTATCATTTCATCCAAGCAGTGTGATGTTACAGTATAGCTTGGTTCTTCTAGTTTTAACCTGCGATTACGAGAAGAGTATATCTTTTTAGGGAATACTTCTTTTACTAAATCTTCCTTACCTTCTGCAA
>CAZLVK010000030.1:0-7878 GCA_964563025.1 uncultured Bacteroidaceae bacterium
TTTGAATAATCATAAATATAATACTTTAACATATCGCCAGCATCATATATATAAATTCCTTTAGTTGTTATATTTCCTAATTCATCATATTCTGTATTAGTATATTTTGTTTTGTTCCAATTTTCATCATATTCATACCAGCAGACAACACTAGTGCCATCATTATAATTACCAGTTCGCTTTATATAATACTTTTCATATTCTCCGTTTTCATCATAAACAAGTACATACTTTTCTTCTATATTTCTATTTGAATCATATCTTGTATAAGTTTTTTTTGTTTTATTTCCATTTTCATCATATTCGTATTTACTAATACTTTTATATGTTCCATATCCTAATTCACCGTAGCTTGCATAAGTTTCTTCTGTTTTGATTCCATTTTCATCATATTCGTATTTATTAATACTTTTATATACTATATTTCCTGATACATCATATTCTGTATTAGTATATTTTGTTTTGTTCCAATTTTCATCATATTCATACCAGTGGACAACACTAGTGCCATCATTATAATTATCAGCTTGCTTTATATAATAAATTTCATATTCTCCGTTTTCATCATAAACAAGTACATAACTTCTATATATACTTCCTGATGCATCATATATTGTGCGTGTTTCCTTTGTTTTATTTCCATTGGTATCATATTCAGATGTCAAAATCCCTTTAGATGTCATATTTCCTGATGCATCATAATATGTTGTTGTTTTTTTTGTTTTATTTCCATTTTCATCATATTCGTATTTACTAATACTTTTATATACTATATTTCCTGATGCATCATATTCTGTATAAGTATATTTTGTTTCGTTCCAATTTTCATCATATTCATACCAGTGGACAACACTAGTGCCATCATTATAATTATCAGCTTGCTTTATATAATAAATTTCATATTCTCCGTTTTCATCATAAACAAGTACATAACTTCTATATATACTTCCTGATGCATCATATTCTGTATAAGTATATTTTGTTTTGTTCCAATTTTCATCATATTCATGCCAGTAGACAACACTAGTGCCATCATTATAATTATCAGTTCGCTTTATATAATACTTTTCATATTCTCCGTTTTCATCATAAACAAGTACATACTTTTCTTCTATATTTCTATTTGAATAATATATTGTATGAGTTATTTTTGCTTTATTTCCATTTTCATCATATTCATATTCTCCATTTTCATCATAAACAAGTACATACTTTTCTTCTATATTTCCATTTGAATCATAGCATGTATATGTTTCCTTTGTTTCGTTCCAATTTTCATCATATTCATATTCTCTGACATAACTAGTGCCACCATTATAATTACCAGTTTGCTTTATATAATACTTTTCATATTCTCCATTTTCATCATATACAAGTACATAACTTGTTTTTATTATTCCTATTGTATTATAAACATATACATACTTTTCTTCTATATTTCCATTTGAATCATAGTATGTATATGTTTCCTTTGTTTCGTTCCAATTTTCATCATATCCATATTCACTGACATAATTGCCATAATTACTCTTTATATAATACTTTTCATATTCTCCATTTTCATCATAAACAAGTACATACTTTTCTTCTATATTTCTATTTGAATCATATCTTGTATAAGTTTCTTTTGTTTTGTTCCAATTATCATCATATTCATATTCTTCGACACTATGACTAGCACCATCATTATATTCATGAGTTTGCTTTATATAATATTTTTCATATTCTCCATTTTCATCATAAACAAGTGCATACTTGTCTCCGTTGGCATCATACCCATATTTTACCTTATCATCTTTTGGGTCAGTATTTTTCCAACACGCAGCAAGTGCAAATGTCATCATACAAAAGCTTAATGCTAGTAAATACCTTACTTTTCTTTTTTTCATCTTACACATCTCCTTATTTTAGCAAACAAAAAGTCTTGGAATAACCAAGACCAAAATTTGATGATAAGAATTCTTACCCCCCCCCGAGAAAAATTTGCTTTTTATTCGGAGAGGCAAGGTTTTATATCCATACTTCCTAATTTTATTTTAATACTTTCATAGTATTTTGTAAATACTGTTAATTTACTAATATTAATAGTTTTTAACCTAATTGTTTTTAGTATTTATCTAAAATTACTACTAGTAAATTCTATTCGTTCTTAATGTTTTAATTTATTTCATAATATTCAGAAAAACTTATTTCATTTCCTTTTGAATCATAAAATGTATATGTATCGGTAGAATAAATATGAACGCAATATTTTACTAGATTTCCATTTAAATCAGAATATGTTTCTGTATCTTTTATTGTATTCCAGTTTTCGTCATACTCATATTCTTTTTTGTGCGACATATTATCATAATAATCTTGACTACAATACATTATCATGTATCTTTTTCCACTCAAATCAAATTCTTCTACACTTATTAGATATATATTTTCTTCTGAATCATAATAGGTGTTTGTTTCCTTTGTTTTATTACAATTTTCATCATATTCGTTTATAGTTATAGTTTTATTACTTATATCTCCACTTGAGTCATAATATGTTTTTGTTATTTTTATTTGATTTCCATTGGTGTCATATTCATATTCATATATATACTTTTCAATTACAAATTCATTAGCATTATATCTCGTATAAGTATTTTCAATTCTTTGCCAATTAGCATCATATTTATATTCGTATACCTCTTTATCTGTTACTTTTTCATTTATATCATAATATGTACGAGTTTTCTTTTTTTCATTTTCATTTTTGTCGTACTCTATTTTTGTTACTGTTTTTTTATTTCCACTAGAACTATATTTTATTTCCGTTTCTCTTACTTTATTTCCTTTTGAGTTGTATTCATATTTATTAGTTATCTTCCCATTATCATCATATTCATATTTTATATCCGTAACACGATTTGTGTCTTTATTTCCACACGAAGCAAGTACAAGTGTCATCATACAAAAACACAATGCTAACAAATATTTTATTCTATTCTTTTTCATATTATCTATCTCCTTTTTTATACACTTTTACAAATATCAAAGATTAAGATTCATTGATATCATTTCTTATTCTACATTCAAAGAAATTTTGCTTTCCTTATCTATAACATTTACATTTTTATTTTAATGTTTTTATAATGCTTTGTAAATATAAGTTTTCACATCATCTCATATTTCATAACACATCTAAAAATATGTATTTTATATAGATTTTCCTAATATATAATAAAAATTTTAAACTATGACATAGGTAATTTGAGACCAAAAAAAATCTATCATTATAATAGAATTTTTTGTTACTTATTATGTTCTTTAATTTCATTCTAATCATTAATTAGAAGTAAAAATAGAAAATCCTAATTTTTAAATTAATACCTATCTAAAAAGGGAGCTTAGAAAACTCTATTCTCCCTTTATGTAAAATCTTAATTTATATTTTCATATTCAGACTCAGTAATCTCATTTCCATCAGCGTCATAATATGTATAAGTGCTTTTTGAATAATCATAAATATAATACTTTAACATATCGCCAGCATCATATATATAAACTTCTTTAGTTGTTATATTTCCTGCGGCATCATAGTTTGTACATGTGTCTTTTGTTTTATGTCCATTTGTATTATATTCAGATGTGCAAATCTCCTTAGATGTCATATTTCCTGCTGCATCATATTCTGTATAAGTCCATTTTGTTTCGTTCCAATTTTCATCATATTCATATTCAAAGACACGAATAGTTCCATCAGCATATTCATAAGTCCTCTTTATACTATAACTTTTGTATTTTCCATCTTCATCATATACATCAATATATTTAGATGTCATATTTCCTGATGCATCATATTTTGTGCGTGTTTCCTTTGTTTTATTTCCATTGGTATCATATTCAGATGTCAAAATCCCTTTAGATGTCATATTTCCTGATGCATCATAATATGTTGTTGTTTCTTTTGTTTTATTCCAATTTTCATCATATTCATATTCTTTGGCATAACTAGTACCACTAGAATACTTATAAGTATCCTTTATATAATACTTTTTATATTCTCCATTTTCATCATAAAGAAGTACATACTTTTCATCTATATTTCCTGATGTATCATATTTTGTATAAGTATATTTTGTCTCGTTCCAATTATCATCATATTCATACTCTTTGTCATAACTAGTACCATTAGAATATTTATAAGTATCCTTTATATAATACCTTTCATATTTCCCATTTTCATCATATACATCTACATACTTTTCATCTATATTTCCTGATGCATTATATTCTATATAAGTATATTTTGTTTCGTTCCAATTATCATCATATTCATATTCCTTGACATAACTAGGGCCATTAGAATATTTATAAGTATCCTTTATATAATACCTTTCACAATTCCCATTTTCATCATATACATCTACATACTTTTCATCTATATTTCCTGATGCATTATATTCTATATAAGTATATTTTGTTTTGTTCCAATTATCATCATATTCATATTCTTTGACATAACTAGTGTCATTAGAATATTTAAAGGTTTTCATGATCGTATAACATTTACCATCTTCATCATATACATCTACATACTTTTCATCTATATTTCCTGCTACATCATATTCAATATAAGTATATTTTGTTTTGTTCCAATTATCATCATATTCATACTCTTCGACATAACTAGTGCCATCAAAATATTTATAAGTATCCTTTATAATATATCTTGTAAATTCTCCATTTGAATTTATAAATACATCTTTATCTGTTATATTATCATTTGCATCATAGTCTGTATAGGTAATCTTAATTTTATCGCCATATAAATCATATTCTATTTCAGTTTCCCTTATACCTGTTAAATTTTCATTTGCATCATAACTTGCACTCATTTCTCTTATTTTATTTCCATTTGTATCATATTCATAAATAGTTATAGTCTTCTCTTTTATATTTCCATTTGTATCATACTCTGTACTTGTTCCTTTTACTTTATTTTTATTTGTATCATATTCATTTATAGTTATAGTTTTATCGCTTATATCTCCATTTGAGTCATAATATGTTTTTGTTTCTTTTATTTGGTTTTCATTGTCGTCATATTCATACTTATATATATACTTTTCAATTACAAGTCCGTTGTCGTAATACCTTGTGTATGTTCTCTCAATCTTATGCCAATCTTTATCATATTCATATTCATCAACACTTTTAGTTCCACCACTATACACCTCGGTAATAAATATAGGATATTCCGTACTTTCACCATTTGAGTCATATAAAGTTATAGTTTTCCCTTTTATATCTCCATTTGTATCATATTTTGTATATGTTTCCTTTGTCTTATCACCATTTGTGTCATATTTATATTCAGATACCTCTTTATCTGTTACTTTTTCATTTATATCATAATATGTAGAAGTTTTCTTTTTTTCATTTTCTTTTTTGTCATACTCTATTTTTGTTACTATTTTTTTATTTCCATTAGAACTATACTCTATTTCCGTTTCTCTTACTTTATTTCCTTTTGAGTTGTATTCATATTTATTAGTTATCTTCCCATTATCATCATATTCATATTTTATATCCGTAACACGATTTGTGTCTTTATTTCCACACGAAGCAAGTACAAGTGTCATCATACAAAAACACAATGCTAACAAATATTTTATTCTATTCTTTTTCATATTATCTATCTCCTTTTTTAATACACTTTTACAAATAGCTAAGATTAAGATTCATTGACATCATTTCTTATTCTACATTCAAAGAAATTTTGCTTTCCTTATTTATAACATTTACATTTTTATTTTAATGTTTTTATAATGTTTTGTAAATACAAGTTTTCACATCATCTCATATTTCATAACACATCTAAAAATGTGTATTTTTATATAGATTTTCCTATAAATAAAAGTTATAATTTTTCAAAGCGAGGATAAAAATATGAAAAAAGAAATGAAGAAAAATGAAGAAATCATAAATAATGCATTAGAAATAGATTTTACTCAAGTAAAAGATGAAGAACTTTTAAGTCAAGTTGTTGCTAAAATTATTGCTATTAATAGAATCGATAAAACATATAAATTATCTATCCACGAAGACACTGCTTATTATTTATATATGGTATTATGTGCTTTATCAGAAGGTGGCTATTATCAATATATTCAAACTGCTTATTCTGAAAAAACAGAAGAAGCTTTTAGAAAAGTAAAAGCTAATGAATATGGTTTATTATTTTCTAAATACAATAATGAATTAGCCAAAAGTTTTAATAATGTAAAAGGTCTTTTCAAAGGAATAAAAAGAAGAAATCTACTTAATAAATTAACTATCGACTTCAAAAAAGAATGGGAAGAATTAGACAAAAATAAACCTATTGTTCCTAGTTACATTAATCCTTATTTAAAGTCAAAAGTAATTCCTATTTTAGATAAATACAATTCTAAATAGGTAATGTTAACTGTTTAGATACCATTGATTTAACTGGTTCATAAGTTTTACGATGTATTTTAGTAAAACCATATTCTTTCAAAGCCATTAAGTGTTCCTTAGTTCCGTATCCTTTGTTCTTTTTAAAATTATACATTGGATATTCTCTGTCTAAATCATACATTATATGGTCCCTTGTTACTTTTGCTAGTATAGAAGCTGCGGCGATATTTTGAGATAAACTATCGCCTTTTATAATGGCTTTGTATGGTTTTTTACAATTTGGTAAAGGCATTGCATCTGTTAAAATCACATCATATTCTATTTTTAAATCTTCTACTATCTTTTCCATAGTTTGTTGCGTTACTTTATATATATTAGAAGCATCTATTTCTTCGACACTAACAACTTTTATTACATAATCTAAAGCAAATTCTTTTATCAAAGAAAACAATTCTTCTCTTTTCTTTTCGCTTAGTTTTTTAGAATCATCAATACTTGGATTATCGTAATCGGGAGGTAAAATAACACAAGCTACAACTAAAGGACCTGCCAAAGGACCTCTACCTGCTTCATCTATGCCTACAATGATGTTTTTATTTTCTTTTCTATATGCTTTTTCATAATCTAATCCTGCCATATATTTACCTCTTTTCATAACATTGTAACAAAAAAAGTGATTAATTAAAACCACTTTTCATACGGGTGTTCTAAACTACATTTTCCAATAATGCTATCTCTAAATTCTTTTAAAATTGTATTGATTGTTTTTTCTATATCTATATTGCCTTTTTGAAGAAGAAAACCTCTCTTATTTCCAATATAATTTAAAGCTTGCATTGTTTCATTTTCATTATTTATTTTCATTTCTAAATCATATCGTTTTTTTAACATTTCAGGATATTTTGAAGACATAAAAATTAGCAATCTATTCACTAATTGTTCCTTATTTAAAATATCCATTTTTATTGATCCTATTAATGCAAGTTTAATGGCAGTTTCTTGGTCTTCAAACTTAGGCCATAAAATACCTGGGGTATCCAAAAGTTCAATTTTATCATTTTTAACCCATTGTAAAGATTTTGTATGACCTGGTTTATTAGCAACACTTGTTGCTTTTCTTTCACTAAGTCTATTTATCAAAGTGGATTTTCCTACATTTGGTATACCTACTATCATTGCTCTAATAGGTCGAGGATTAATTCCTCTTTTTTTATCTTTCTCGATTTTATCTTTCATTATATCTTGGCAATAGGAAGCAATTTTGTTCAAATCTATTTTTGTTTTCAAATCCAATATTAGAACTTCGATATTTTGCTCATTAAAATATTTTTTCCAAGAAGAAGTAACTGCATCATCTGCTAAATCAGGCTTAGTTAAAACAATAAGTCTTTTTTTATCAATCTTTTCTAATAAAGGATTACGAGATGAAACAGGGATTCTAGCATCTAAAAGTTCAATAAG
>CAZLVK010000031.1:0-7336 GCA_964563025.1 uncultured Bacteroidaceae bacterium
AACAGTAGATGGGAGTTATCTATATGGAACGTATAGCCATTGAGAAACTGATAAAATGGAATGATAGCAAACGCAGAAAACCCCTCATTGTGTGGGGCGCACGTCAGGTCGGTAAAACATATCTTATCAAGGATATTTTCGCCAAAACCTTTTACAAAAACGACTATATCTATATTGATTTCAAAATCGAGGATGAGATCAATGAGTTTTGCTCTAAAACCGCAAACGCCGAGAAGATCATCGAATATATTTCCTTGCTCAAGGGTAAGCAGATCACCGAGAAGACCCTGCTTATATTTGATGAGGTGCAAGAATGTCCGAATATCGTTTCGGCTCTCAAGTATTTTTGTCAAGATTTCCGTGAGATCCCCGTTATTGCCACGGGCTCTATGGTTCGCATCAAAATACAAAGAGAGACCAATAAGCGCGGCGGCGGTGGTGAAAAGTTTCTTTTCCCTGTCGGAAAGATCGATCAGATAACGATATATCCCATGACCTTTGACGAGTTCCTGATGAACAGCAACCGTGTGCTATACGATAAGGTCAGAGCTGCTTACGAGTCGAGAACGCCGCTTGATGCCGGAATTCATACGCTCGCAATGGATCAAGTGTATAAATACCTGCTTGTTGGCGGTATGCCGGAAGCAGTCGATGCCTTTATCGACAACCGAGATTTGCTTGAAGCAAGAGAGATCCTTAAATCATTATATGACAACTATCTTTCGGATATGGAGCTTTACCAAGCCAGCCGCGAGGCAATTCTTCGTTCTCGCACATTGTTTTCGAACATTTACCGCGAGCTTAACAAGGAATCCAAGAATTTCTCACCGGGACTGATTGAGGAAAAGAGCAAAACAAGGGATTTTGCGACCTCTATTGAATGGCTGACGATGGCACACATCGTGAATCGATCCTATCAGTTGAAGGAGCATATCACAATGCCGCTTATGAAGGACGAGGAGGGTTCTTTCCGTTTGTTCCTTGGGGACGTCGGTATGTTCTCATATCAAAGCGGAATTAACGCAGCATCCTTTGTGTCAAGCGACCGTGAGAATACTTTGTCGGGAATCTTCTTTGAAAACTATGTGGCTGCCGAGCTGATCGCCAAGGGAAATCCTCTGTTCTATTGGAGGGGTAAGTCATCTTGCGAGCTTGAGTTTATTATTGAATCTGACAACAAGCTCTTTCCTATTGATGTTAAAAAAGGGCGCGGCGTTCTTAACTCGCTTGAAAAGTTTTCCCATCACAATAAATACGAATGTGCGATCAAGATCTCGTCCGGCAATTACGGGTATGATGAAAGCAAAAAGCTCTTAACCGTACCTCTCTATTTTGCATCTTTCGTTGCCGAGGATTTGGCGCAAGGGACTTTTTGTCACAAGTAAAACTTTTTAATTTCGCAATATAACGGTTTGCACCCGGAAGAACTTGAAAGGTCGGAATCTGGGTATAAAGCCCGGCCTTTGCAAAAACAGTAAGAATGGCTTTCTTACAAGAATTAAATAACGACCAAAGCGACAAGCCAAAGCAAATTGAACTTGTCGCTTTTTCTGTGTCATAAACACTTTTACGGCGAAGGTCGCAAGATCGCAGATTTTTTGTTTTTGCCACTTAAGTTCGCAAAAATCAGCCGGATTTGCGGGGTAATTTCAGCTCGGCGGGAACGATCAAGTGCCACACGAATGGGAAACTTGTCAAAATGGCAAGTTTTGAGATGAAAATACATCGAATTTGACAGAATGGCTATGGAGAAACACTCTAAAAAAAGGTATAATAGTGCGGAAGAAATACAAGCATGAGTGCGAAAGCGGTATTTTTGCGAGGATGCAAAAAACATGAGAGCGTTTTGCGATGTCGAATAGAGGTGTACGATGGTTATCGATCAGGTTGAATACTACTCTCAAGTCAAAGCACGCCGAGTAGAGTGGCTGTGGTACCCGTATGTCCCCTATATCGGTCACAGATATAATGCAATCCATCTACACGATCATTCTCATAATACGATAGAGCATCGTTAAGAACTTGAAATCGCCGAGTATCTTCACCGGAATGGATACATACCTCAAATCGTGAATGTAGGGTGTATGCATTGGAACTATGAACCGGTGACACTTGATGAAATCTTTTTCGGGTATCCGATGTAGTAAAATAAAGCAATTCGTGAAGCATCCAAGTAAATAAGATTAAGGTCGCAAATCTTTATGAAATGTGACCTTGTTTTTGCGCTCTTGCAATGTTGATTTTTATTACATTCAACCGCCCGATTTGTCGGTGCGAAGCACCACGCCCGCGAGAGCGCATGACTGTTAATCATGATGTCGCTGGTTCGAGCCCAGCAGGGGGAGCCACACCGAAAGCCTTGAAAACACTACGTTTTCGAGGCTTTTTTGTATCTCAAAACGCGCTTCAAAAGTCCTCATTTTAGCCTTGATTTTAGGGCTTTTTCAATTCTTCTACCGAATGATTGTTAACCGAAAAAACATCGTCAAAAGATTTAGTTTTTAGGGTGTGATTTTGATTAACATACAACCGCTTGTTTATCGCACATTTGAGTCTTTTACTACTATGTGATATAATAAAAGCGTAAAAAGAAGAAAGTGAGGGCATACAGATGAAAAACGGATATACGATGGTTCGCAGACTAAAACTTACCCCTTTTGAACTAAGAGTTGCAATTGATGCACTCAATGCTAAGAGACTCAAACAAAAGGCAAGTGGAGTCGATAATAGAGAAACTTCAAATCTTAACCCATTCAAGGATATATTTGCAATTTACAATAAAGTATCTTGCTTTATTGATGCGAAGCATAAAAAAAGACTTAAGGAGATTATCGTGAAACAGATTTTTAATGAAATAGCAACTGTTGTTTGAAAGAGTAGAGATCGAAGCGGGATATAAGATCCATTGTACCTTGAACATTACCTATCAGCAGTTCTGTGAGGAATGGATCAAGATCGAAAAGAAACTTCCCGAAGCAAGTTAAAAGAAGAAACACCACCCGAAACTCAGTCCTTGCCGACAAGAGTTGACGGGTGGTGTCGTACATAGTCGATGAAAAATTGAACGAATGGCAAAACTTTTTGAAAAGCTATTGCATTTTATCAAAAGATATGGTATAATTACTTCGTAAATAACGAACAAATAATTGTAACGGAGGTAATTATGATTGTTTTAGACGTAAAACTGAATAACATTCTTGGGTTTGCAGATTTCAATATCAACTTCTCTTACCCTAAGAAGATCGTTAATTCTATTATAGAGAATGAACACCTTGCAGGCAGACCGAACTTCAGATATAAGAAAGTCGTGCTCTTGATGGGTGCCAATGCAACGGGTAAGACAAGTCTTGGTAAGGCTCTTTCTAAGATATTCAAGTATGTCAATTCGGGCAATACTGCTTTGCTTCTTGATATGGTGGAGCCTAACGACACCGGATCGTTTACTATCGACTTTGTAAACGATGGATACGTTCTGCATAGATTGTCTGCTACCATTGATAGCGAGAATGCCAATATTGAGCTTCGCCATGCACAAGCAACGATTGAAGAAAAAGATTCGTATGAAAAGTGTGTAGCGAAACTTCACGAATTGAAGTCGCTTAACACCGATGCAAAGACTCTCAAAAAGATATTTGGAGAACTCAATTACCGCTTTGCATATCCCGAGATCGAGTCTACGTTGAACATTTCGGGAGTTAAGCAAAAGACCTTGCTCAAAACCTTGAGAGCAGTAATCGGAACTCTTGACCCCACACTTACCGATGTTTCGATTTCCAAAGACCTGCGAGATTCCTTTATCATTCGCAGACGAGGAACCGAGATCATTATCCAAGACGGAAAACTTCTGAATAGAGAAGTGTTATCAAGCGGAACTGCGGAAGGTATTGATATTGCTATCTTCTTGGCAGCCATTATGTCGGACACCAACAGCTTCTATTACTGTGATGAGCACTTCTCATATATCCAAACCGATATTGAGAAGCGTATCTTCGGTATTATGGCTGACTATCTCAAAGAGAATGAGCAGCTTATCTTTACGACTCACAATACGGATATGCTTGACTTAAATCTTCCTAAACATTCTTTTGCCTTCCTTCGCAAAACTGTTGAGGACGGTGAACCTCAGCAATCCGTGATCTTTGCATCCGAACTTCTAAAGAGAAACACCGACTCTATTCGTTGTGCAGTTGAGAACGACGTGTTCGAGTCCATCCCCAACGATTCCTTGTTGGATTCTCTGGAAAAGGAGTGGAACGATGATTAAGAACTGCGTGTATTACTGTGAAGGGCCTTGTGAAGAAGCTCTCATCAAGGCACTTCAAAAAGCACCTGCTTTGATAGCAGCAGGCAGACCGAGACATCTTAATGTTATTCAAAACGTAATTCCCAACTCTGTACTTCTTCAGATCAAGCAGGGAACTACGGTGGTCTTTGTCTTTGACACCGACAAGGAGATCACGGACAAATTGCAGAAGAGTATTGAGCTGGTCAAGAAGCATTGTCAGCAATCGAAAATCGTGTTCCTCATCCAAGTTAAGAACCTTGAAGATGAGCTTGTACGATGCACCGATGTGAAGAAAGTCACCGATCTGACACAGAGCCAAAGTGTATCGAACTTCAAAACTGCCTTTTGCAGAATTAAGGATCTGCGCGAACTTCTTGAACGTCATCAGATCGACGTTGGCAAGTTGTGGACGACAAATCCCCCCGAAGTGTTCGCATTTGTTCCTCAAAACAGCGAACTGATCAAGCTTCAAGTTAAGAATTGAATGCGAAACAAAGCACGATAAAATTGAATACAGAAATTTGCCGAACAAGAATGATTTATTCTATCCTTGTTCGGCTTTTTTATGTCCCAAATTAGGAGGTAAGAAATGCGAAGTGCAAAAGAAGCGGGATGTTTCCCTTACAGAAGCAAGATCGTATGTTATATGGAGCTTACAAACGATGGCAACATCAAACAGCTATCTAACCGAAATGAAAAGTTAGAAGCGTACCTTAACGCGAAAGCCGGCATCAGCAAAATACTCGCTGTATGGCCGGGACAATGGCGCAGCGACTTATTCATTATAGATGATCTTGATTCGTTTGCAGACGAGCAGGTATCTTGGTAGCAAAATAGGGTAAGGTCGCAAGATCGCTACGTATTAACTTTTGCCCATTAAGAGCGCAAAAATCAAATCGTTTTGCGGAGTGCAAGACGAAAAACAAAGAGCGCGATAAATGCTCTTAAAAGTACAACTTGACAAAATGGCAAGTTATGAGTTACAAACACGCCAAACTTGACAGAATGGCTATGGAGAAATATTACCGCAAACGATATAATAATGTGGAAGAATTGTAGGCAAGACAAAATGAACCGAGATTTTGCGAGGTTGCATTGGTTTTGAGATCGTTTTGCGAAGTCAAGTTGAGGTGGATAATGGTTATCAATCAAATAGAATATTACTCACAAGTCAGAGCACGAAGAGTGGAATGGCTGTGGTATCCATATATCCCTTATGGCAAGCTGACGGTGATTCAAGGTGATCCCGGTGAAGGTAAATCGACCTTGATACTGAATATTGCTGCACTCTTGTCTACAGGTAAACCGATGCCCGATGGTTCATCGGTTGAGAAACCTCAAACGATAATTTATCAATGTGCCGAAGATAGCGTTGAAGATACGATCAAGCCAAGACTTGTGATGGCTGGTGCTGATTGTGATAAGGTTGCATTTATTGTTGAAGATGAAGATTCTCTCACACTTACAGATGAGAGAATAGAAAACGCTATCAAAAACACGGGTGCAAGATTATTTATACTTGATCCGATACAAGCCTTTATTCCTCCCGATTCGGATATGTTGAGTGCTACGAAAATGAGGAGCACAATGAGAAAACTTGCGGGTGTTGCGGATAAGTATCAATGCGCTATCGTTCTGATAGGACATATGAACAAAGCGGGCGCAGGAAAGAATATGTACCGAGGTCTTGGCAGTATAGATATTGCCGCGATTGCTCGTTCTATTCTGATGGTTGCTCGTGACGAAGCCAATCCGCAGATCCGTTACGTATTTCCCGTTAAATCAAGCCTTGCTCCCGAAGGTTCTGCTATAGAAGCGTTTGAAAAATACTTGGCAGGAGAGAAATGTCAAAATGCTTCTTGGCAATCACGAATATATGATGCTGAATGTAATTGCAGGAAGTAAGCACGATGAAGTAGAATGGGGAATTAACGATTGGAGTGATCTCCGTAGACTATGGTTCGATAATGGTGGGAGGACAACCTACAGCGCTATTCGATTATTATCAGTAGAGGAGCTTGTTGAAATCAAAAGATACTTGAAATCACTTCCTCTCAATATTGATATTGAAGTCGGAGGGCAAAAGTACAAGCTCGTTCATGCTTCAGATAAAGATGACTACGCAGACTCCGGTTTGTTTGGTTACTATGAAAACGAAACGGAATTTGCCGTTTGGAAACGTTGGAGACCGAATGAGCCGACACCTACAGATCATATCCGTATCTGCGGACACACACCTACTATAAAGTATCAAGAGGATAACCCGCTAAAGATTTGGTATGGCAACAATATGATCGGTATCGATTGTGGGGCAGGGTTCCCCGAAAAGCAGCCGTATGAGCCTATATATTATAAAGGAAGACTTTCTTGTCTGCGCCTTGATGATATGCAGGAGTTTTACTCGGAGGAAGAATACTAAATTGAATAAAAAGTTCAAGGTCGCAAATCGTTGAGAAATGCGACCTTTTCTTTGCGCTCTTGCGAGGTTGAACGCTGAAATCGTGTTTTTTCAGTTTTTATTACATTCAACCGCCCGATTTGTCGGTGTGAAGCACCCCGCCCGCGAGAGCACCTGACTGTTAATCAGGGTGTCACTGGTTCAAGTCCAGTAGGGGGAGCCATGCTCATAGGTCAAAAATGCAACCTATGGGATAGCAATACTTCAGCGCATTATGAAGATGCCAAATGTGAAAATGCTTCTCGGCAATCACGAATACATGATGTTGAATGTACTTGCAGGAAGTAAGCACGATGAGGTTGAATGGGGAATTAGCGATTGGAGTGATCTCCGTAGACTATGGTTCGATAATGGCGGTAGGACAACCTACAGCTCAATTCGTTTACTATCAGCGGAAGAGCTTGTTGAGATCAAAAGGTACTTGAAAGCACTTCCTCTTAATATTGATATTGAAGTCGGAGGGCAGAAATACAAGCTCGTTCATGCGTCAGATAAAGATGATTATGCAGACTCCGGTTTGTTTGGCTACTATGAAAATGAAACGGAATTTGCCGTTTGGAAACGTTGGAGACCGAATGAGCCGACACCTACAG
>CAZLVK010000032.1:0-7237 GCA_964563025.1 uncultured Bacteroidaceae bacterium
TCCTATTTTTTTATCAAGCGATTTCATCGTAAGTGTAGTTGAACGGATACTTACACTATATCCCCAAGCCATTGGTTGCGGACAGGCTCGTTCCGCTCATCCGCTCCATGCACAAGGCACAGGAGCAGAGAAAGGCAAGTCAAGTTCCTATATTCGTCCGGCAAGGAGCGGCGTACCAAAACATCAAGAAACGGGTGCGCCTTGTCGCCGCCACTCGTATGAGCGTGCTGATATTAGGCGAAAACGGCACGGGCAAGGAGCATATCGCCCAACATATCCACACCCAAAGCAAACGTGCGGACAAGCCTTCCGTGGCGGTGGACTGTGGTTCGCTGTCCCCGACATTGGCGCAGTCCGCTTTCTTCGGACACGTCAAGGGAGCATTCACAGGAGCGGACGCAAACAAAATCGGCTACTTTCAGGAAGCCGAGGGCGGCACGCTGTTCCTTGACGAGGTGGGCAACCTTCTTATGGAAACCCAACAGATGCTTTTGCGAGCCATACAGGAACACCGTTACCGTCCAGTAGGCGCAAAAGAGGACAAGACCGCAGACGTGCGCATCGTGGCGGCAACCAACGAGGACTTGCGGAAAGCCGTCATGGAAAAGCGTTTCCGCGAGGACTTGCTCTATCGTCTGAAAGAGTACACGATAACCGTGCCGCCGCTTCGTGACTGCCAAGAGGACATTATGCCCTTAGCCGAGTTCTTCCTCTCATTGTCAAACAGGGAGTTAGAACGCGACATCAAAGGTTTTGACGCATCCGCACGGAAAGCCCAGCTCACCCATGCGTGGCCGGGCAACGTGCGAGAATTGAAGCAGGCAATACTGTCGGCGGTGCTGCACACGGAAACTGATATTATAGCCAAAGAAGATTTGGAGTTGGGTAATGATGAAGCGTTATCGTCCCTGCCTGTCAGCTTTGCCCTGCGTAACGACGTAGAGGACAAAGAGCGGATTTTACGAGCCTTGAAGCAGGCGAACGGAAACAGAAAGGTTGCTGCCGAACTGCTCGGAATAGGACGCTCAACGCTGTACAGTAAGTTGGAAGAGTACGGGGTGAAATATAAATTCCGGCAATCGTAGGCAAGCGGTCATTAAGAGAAGATGAAGAAAAAGAAAGAATCCTTTCGTAAACAGGAAATTCATCCTCTATAAAAGTTTGTATTTCAAAAAATAATGTTACCTTTGCATTTGAAGCCAGCGTTCTTTTGATTTAATGCAAAACGAGGTAAGATACAGAACTTCGCTCGTTTCTAAATCGTTAGCAGTCAAGCGTAAATTCTTTGTAAGTTATTTGTTTTCAGCAGGAAAGAAGATATGAAATATCTTCTGACGTGGAATGTGATATTCTTGCCGATACCGCATAAATCGCCTATCTCCTTCAAATACGAATTGAGCTTTTGGTTACTCAATACAGGTAGCAAAAGACCGTTCGGCAGTTTGCCCTCATATTTTTTCAGAATAGCCTGCGGCACTTTCAGCAGAGGCACGTTCACTGCCGTGTCTGTTTTTTGACGAGCGGTCATAATCCACGGCTTACCATCGAACGAAATACGAATGTTCTCTTTCGTGAGATTCCGCACGTCGATATAAGCCAATCCCGTGAAGCACGCGAAGATGAACACGTCTCGTACTTGTTCCAAACGGCTGCAAGTAAATTTATTTTTTAGGATTTTTGTAATTCATGCTCCGTCAGATAACCTCTATCCACTCGTTTCAGCCGTATTTTGTAATTGACGAACGGATCGGTAAAAATCCAGCCGTTGTTTTTGGCCACAATGACGATCATGCGGAATGTCTGCATGAACTTGGCCGTCGTATTTTCATTACAGCCGCTTTCCGTGCGCAGGTAATTCTCAAAATCCGTAATAAACACATGGGAGATTTCTTTCAGCGCGATGTCCTTGATCCGATACTTGGTCTGCATGAACTCCTCCAGACGTCGCATACAGCGGTCATACTTGGCATAAGTCGCCGCGCTTTTGCTGATACCGATCAATTTCTTCACATCTTCATTATGTGAGCGGAACAGTTCCAGCAGAGTTTGTTGTCTCGATGTAATTCCCAGAAAAGCGTTGCGAACCTTTTCCGCCGTTACATACGCTTCATGTACCTCGATGTCGTGATAGTGATTTTTCAATGTCGTCCGTACATCGTCCAGCAGGGAATTAAGCTGGCGTGCTTTCAAGGAATTGCCCGCCATTCTTTGCGTATTGACATCCCACAACTCCGGCACTACATCCAGCTTGGAGCTGAATTGTACGATTTCGCCATTGACGGTCAAGCGGATCATGATTCCCGACTTACCTTCTTTGTTTACTTGATTCTTCCGAATGTAGAAAAGAATCTTAAATGTACTCTTGCTCATAATACCTCCTTTTTTGCCTCTTTGCCGAGGGTAAAAACTTTTAGCGGCAAAGAAATAATTAATAATTGGGTTGTGAGCAGACACATTAAAGACAACAAATGACAAATCAAAGACTTACTCCGAAAATCGTTACTAAAACCATCGCGTTGTTTTTCAGTAACGATTTAGTAACGAAACTCTGTCCGAACGGAGCTTTTTCGTGTCTTTCGGATGTCCGAGAGAGATAAGAAAAATCCCGTAAGGCCTTGATCTTACAGGATTTGTCATCATTTGACCTCATTTTATCTTTGAGGTTTGGCGGAGAGAGAGGGATTCGAACCCCCGGAGCCTCGCAGCTCAACGGTTTTCAAGACCGCCGCGATCGACCACTCTGCCACCTCTCCGAGTGCAAAAGTAGAACAGATTTTCGGTTCTACCAAATATTTTATCCGCTTTTTGCCTCCAGCCTCGGCAAAATGCTCATTATCAATCAAAAATATGCCGTTTTATTTGGTCGTTTCGAAAAAAAGATTAATTTTGTGTTCGATATTGTACCGCCAAACTAACCTTTACAACTTCGATCGTTATGAATAAATCGCAACTAATCAACGCGGTAGCAGAACAACTCGCCATGTCGAAAGACGATGTGCGAAAGGTCGTCGACTCGCTGCTCGGAATCGCCGAACGCACTTTGTCGAACGACGAAAAGGTACTTATATCGGGATTCGGCATGTTTTCGGTGGTACGAACTCCCGAACACATCGGCAGAAACCCGCGCACGGGAGAGAAAGTCAAAGTCGACGAACGGCGAAACGTCCGTTTCAGATCGAGTATGAATATCAAATAGCACTGCGTCGGAATCCGCGCGCATTTTGGATAATCCCGACGCTGCGACTTTCGTTTATTTACGGCATATTTTGTTCCCGATTCGCAAAAAAGAGTAATTTTGCATCCGAATTCAGGTTCGGATGCATTATGAAATTTTTTTGCGCGATATATATCTTTACGGCCATCCTCTTGTCGTCCTGCTCGGATAAAGGATACACTCCGCGTGACGGCGATCTGCTGTTCAGCGTGGCGGGTTCTTCCGAATCGTCGAAGGCCATAGCCGATGCAACGGCGTGGCACGACTCCGTCAAATTCTCGCACGTCGCCATCGTGGCTACGGAAAACGGAAAACCGTACATAATCGAGGCGACGGGCAAAAAGGGGGTGACTCGCACCGAATGGGAGGATTTCATGTCGTCGGTGCCGCAGATCGACGGCAAGGCGGGCGTGGTGGTGATGCGCGTCACGGCCGATTTCTCGGCGGACGAAGCCATAGCGCGCGCGAAAGGACATCTGGGTGAGGAATACGATTGGTATTACAGTCCGAACAACGGAAAAATGTATTGCTCGGAGCTCGTGTACGAATGTTTCCGCAAGAAGGACGGGACCCCGTTATTTACGGCGAAGCCGATGAATTTTCGCGATTCCGACGGCAACATGCCCGCATTCTGGACCGAATTGTTCGCCCGACTGAACGAACCCGTACCCGAAGGCGTCGAGGGAACCAACCCGAACGATATGTCGAAAGAGCCGATTTTGACGGAGATACACAGATTCTTTTAAATAGATATTCGACGGCCGCAAGTCGATCCACCCGCAGGACATAACGCATCGGCTACCCGATCATCCCGCACTTCAGGTTCCGCGGTCCGCGACGTTCGGTCACCGTGTCGTTTTCGGCCGCAAGTCGAAAGCCGAAACCGTATCGCAGGATCCCCGAACCGATCGATACGTCGACCGCGTTTCGATACGGCCTCCGCGAAGTGTGCGACAACCCGAATTTTATACCATCGCACACTTTTTCGCAAAATCTTTCCGCCCTGTTTTTACAAAATCTTTATGCCGTTATTTGTACATCGGAGGCGTATATACGACCATTTGGTCCGTTTTTGCCGCATTTAATTTCAATTTAGTATTATAATCGGATATAAGCATGGCATAATACAGCATAATATTGAATAATATATCAAATTGGTTGTATTTATACGAAATTATACATATCTTTGTATGCAGAGATATTTACAAAGAATATAATTATTCAAAAAAATATGGATATGAATATCGACAAAGAAAACCAACCGACAATTGTCAAATATGTCGGAGCGAATTATGGCGGAATCCAGATGCTGGCGCTTTCGCGTTATGCCATCGGTTATGTGGTGCGCGGCACAAAGCATATCTATTACGGCGATGCGTGTCACACCGTATCGAAAGGCGATATCTTCTACATGGGTGTCGGGAATCACTATGTCGAGGACATCCCCGAGGAGGGCCGACCGTTCGAACAGATCATCGTCTACTATTCGCCCGAATTGTTGCAGCGCATTCTGCTGTATCTCAACATGACATATTCCATCAACATATCCAACACGCACTCATGCGACCGCTGCCGCCGCCTGAACCACGTGGCGGTAGCCGCATCGCCGACGATCCGCAGCTTCTTCAGCCATGCGGCAAGTTATTTGCAGGACGACAACTTCATGCACGACGAAACGGCCGAAAACATAAAAATGACCGAATTGATATACCTTATAATATCGCAATCCGACGGCTGCCTGAAAAGCAAGATACTGTCGAACATGGATGCCGCGCGCGACAACTTCGAACAAATCATCTACTCGCGCATATTTTGCGACATATCGATCGAAGAGCTTTCGGCGCTCTGCAACCGCTCGCTCACGTCGTTCAAGAAGGAGTTCAAGCGCCATTTCTACATGCCGCCGCACCGATGGTTCATACGCCAGCGACTGATGCAGTCGCGCCTGCTGCTTATATCCACTTCGAAATCGATCTCCGAGATAGGCATCGAATGCACATTCCCCAACACGTCGCACTTCATCAAACTCTTCAAGAAGGAGTACGGCACCACTCCCGCCATCTATCGCCACCGCCACTGCAACGTCTCCGAATCGGATGCAACCCTGAGTATGGCTCCCGCCGACTCCGATCGGAACGAAGAGAAGGAGTTCGAGGCCGTCGAGAGCGTAGCCCTGTAAACCACGAGACGACGGCACGCTGCCGAGACGGTCGTTAATGAAAAACTTTAATAACGAAGCGGCGAAAATGTTCGCACGGCAGCAAAAAAGTCGGCGAAATTTTGCAGATAATGAAATTTATGTTATCTTTGTATTAACGATGTGAGTCGACTCACAATTCTCATTAACCTAACTAACCTAACACGGTGGTGAAATGTTACCGAACATTTCACCACATTTCTTATGTCTGCCTCAAGGTGCGGCGCCTCGTCGACGGCGAATGACAAGAAAGCCTCCGATCGGTAATAATCATACGCAAAACCGTAATACGTATCCGCCCGCCGCCGCAAAAGGCGATAATTTTGCATGCGAAAACAAACACAAACGCAAGATATGAAAAGAGACGTAATGCTGTTGGTCGGGGCAGGTCGGATAGGAATGGCCATCGCCCGCCGCTTGGGATCGGGCATGAAGATAATCATCGGCGACAAACGGATGGAAAACGCATCGGCGACAGCGGAAATCATGAACAACGACGGATTCGACGCGACTCCGCTCGAAACCGACATAACCTCACGCAAGTCCGTTCGCGAGATCATAGCCGAGGCGCACGAATACGGCGAGATATCGATGCTCGTAAACGCCGCGGGCGTATCGCCGAGTCAGGCCTCCGTCGAAACGATCCTGCGCGTCGATCTGTACGGTACGGCGATGCTGCTCGAAGAGGTCGGCAAGGTAATCGGACGCGGGGGTACAGGCGTCACGATCTCCAGCCAGTCGGGATACCGCATGCCCGCCCTCTCGGCCGAAGAGGACAAATTATTGGCTACTACCCCCGCCGAAGAACTGCTTTCGTTGAGCATGCTGCGACCCGACCGTTTCCGCGACACGCTGCACGCCTACCAGATGGCGAAACGATGCAACGTGAAACGCGTCATGGCCGAGGCAGTCCGCTGGGGTAAAAGAGGCGCGCGTATCAACTCCATATCGCCCGGCATCGTCGTCACCCCGCTGGCCGTCGACGAATTCAACGGCCCGAGAGGCGATTTCTACAAAAGAATGTTTGCGAACAGTCCGTCGGGTCGCCCGGGGACGGCCGACGAGATCGCGAACGTGGCGGAATTGTTGATGACCGACCGAGGAGCTTTCATCACGGGAGCCGATATCCTTGCGGACGGCGGAGCCACCGCCTCGTATTTCTACGCATAGCCGCCCCGAAAACGAAGCGCGGTTTGCCGAGAAGGATGCGGCTTGCCGCCGCACGAAAAATTGCCGTCGGTTTGCTGCGCATAGGACTGAAGGCCGAGACCGACGAAAGAGTAGTCGGCCCCGTATCTTCTATCTTCATGTCGGCAACGGAATGCACAGGCTCTCGGCTGTACAGATCGACTCGGGTATCCGTCGAATTTTCGGCCGACGCTTCGATCTTCATAGTTCCGACGGGAACGGTTCTCACGCTTCTCTTCGTCCTTCGTGCACGAAACCGACAGCAATGCACAAGACGCTAATAACATGGCGATTTTTCTCACGATGATTGATTTTCGGAAAAATATGCGACCGCATACCTTTAATGTACCCGTCTTCGGGGCCACACGAGCCGAAAGGGATTAATACTCAATAAAAATTATTCTGTTTATCTTCGACAATTAAACAGGCACCGGACGAACAGTCGGGAACGCGCAACAAAAATGCGCGATTCCTGACTGATTGTATTATGCCGTACCCACTTGGACCTCTGCGTGAACAATATACCTCAGTCGGTTTCGCGCACTTTTTAATACTACAAAACAAGTGCAACTAATGAATAGTAAAAATCATTTCACATATCTATCGTAATCTGTTTTGGTCTTGTTATTTTGCGGCTC
>CAZLVK010000033.1:0-6839 GCA_964563025.1 uncultured Bacteroidaceae bacterium
CTCCTCAAAGGCAAAGCGAAAGAAGTGTACGTACTGACCGCCGCAGTTACGAAACAAAAACTTCCGGCAGAAAACGGAAACGAAAAAGCGGAAGAATAAAGGATTAAACCTCGCGCGCATTTGCGTTACGGGTTGCAAAAAAGCAATAAATAGTATATTATATCGTTTAGTTATATCGCGCGCCGACGCGCGCATAAGAGGAAACTATGATATCGATTTTCAACGAAAACGAAAGAAAAGTCAGAAAACTTAGAAAAATAGCAAACAAAATCGAGACGCTTGCTCCCGAATATAAGTCGCTGTCGGACGAAGCGTTGCAAGCGAAAACCGCAGAATTCAAGTCCCGTCTCGAAAAAGGCGAAACTTTGGACGGCATTCTTCCCGAAGCGTTCGCGACGGTCAGAGAAGCGTCCGAAAGAGTGCTCGGTTTGCGCCCGTATTTCGTGCAACTTATGGGCGGTATCGCAATTCATCAAGGGCGTATTGCGGAAATGGGCACCGGCGAAGGCAAAACCCTCGTCGCTACTTTGCCGAGTTATTTGAACGCTTTGACGGGAAAGGGCGTACACGTCGTCACCGTCAACGATTATCTTGCCACCCGCGACGCGGCGTGGATGGGCAAAGTTCACCGTTTTCTCGGCTTGTCCGTAGGCGTAGTCGTTCCCGGAATGAGCAATCAGGATAAGAAGGACGCGTACAATTCGGATATTTGCTATTGCACCAACAACGAACTCGGTTTCGACTTCTTGCGCGACAATATGGTCGTCAAAAAAGAGGATAAAGTGCAACGCGGACTCAATTTTGCAATCGTCGACGAAGTGGACTCCATCCTCATCGACGAGGCGCGTACCCCGCTCATCATTTCGGGCAAGGGCGGTAAGTCGAGTGAAATGTACAAGGTTGCGGACGCTTTCGCAAGAACTCTCCGCGAAGGGGACGACTTCACCATAGAAGAGAAAGAAAAGACCATTATGCTCACCGACGACGGCGTTGCAAAGGCGGAGAAGTATTTCCACGTCGCAAACCTCACGGATATAGACAACACCGACTTATATCACCATATTCAACAAGCCCTCAAAGCGCACAATATGATGAAACGCGACCGCGATTATATCGTCAACGACGGCGAAGTCCTCATAGTCGACGAGTTTACGGGACGTATTATGATAGGCCGTAGATACAACGAAGGTCTGCACCAGGCGATAGAGGCGAAAGAACACGTCGTCATCAGAAGCGAAAATAAGACGCTTGCGACGATAACTTTCCAAAACTTCTTCCGTATGTACTCCAAACTCAGCGGTATGACAGGTACGGCTAAGACCGAAGAGGACGAATTCGAGGGCATCTACTACCTCGACGTCGTCCAAATTCCCCCGAATAAGCCCTCTCAAAGAAAGGACGAAAACGATAAAATCTATACCAAAGTCGGCGGAAAAATCAACGCCATAGTCAAGGATATAGAGGAGTGCTACGAAAAACAACAACCTGTCCTCGTCGGCACCGTCAGCGTTGAAAAGTCCGAGGAACTCTCCGAAATTCTCAAACGCAAGGGTATAAGACATAACGTTCTCAATGCGAAATTCCACAAGCAAGAAGCGGAAATCATCGCACAGGCGGGCAAACTCGGCGCAGTCACTATCGCAACCAATATGGCGGGACGCGGAACGGATATTATGCTCGGCGGAAACGCGGACTTCCAAGCAAAACAAAAAATGGAGAAGGACGGCTATCCCCTCGATATTATCGAAATGGCAACCTCTCCTCACGTTTACAACGACGAAAAAGTCGTGGAGGCAAAGGAAGTGTATCTCCACCACTACGAGGCGTTCAAACAAAAATGCGACGAAGAAAAGGCGAAAGTCGTCGCTCTCGGCGGTCTCAGAATTATCGGTACCGAACGCCACGAAAGCCGTCGTATCGACAACCAGTTGAGAGGTCGTAGCGGTCGTCAGGGAGATCCCGGTAGTACGGTTTTCTATATCTCTATGGAGGACGACGTCGCAAGAATTTTCGCGGGGGATAAGTTGAAATCCATCGCCGAAACCATGAAATTCCCCGACGACGAGCCTATCGCAAACGGCGTCATCAGCAAACAAATCGAAAGAGCGCAACGCCTGGTCGAAGGCAGAAACTATTCGATAAGAAAGCAAGTCCTCTCCTACGACGACGTTATGAACGCTCAACGCGAAATCATCTACAAGGAAAGAGGAAAGGTCCTCGACGGTCTCGACGTGCACGACCAAATCGTGGATATGATAGGAGACCTTGCCGAGGAAATCATCGGCTACTACGCCGACTACAAGACGGATTACAATACATGGGATTACGATGCGTTCAACAAGTCTCTCGAACAGCGTATGTTGCCGAGAGGCACCAGCCTTATGACGCCCGAACTTTGCTCGTGCTACGACGTATACAAACTCAAAGACGCGGTGCTCAAAGTCGCGCTTGAAAATTACGAAACCAAAATTGCGACGCTCAAAGAAATCGGGTTCGATTTCAAAGACCTCGAACGCTACTTCCTCCTCAAAAACGTGGACGCGAAATGGATGGACCATATCGACGCGATGGACGTGTTGAGAAGGGGTATAGGTCTCCGCGGTTACGGACAACGCGATCCCGTCATCGCCTATCGAGAAGAGGGTTGGACCATGTTCGAGGATATGGTGGAAAGAATCCATAGCGAAACCGCCTCTATGCTTCTCAAAGTCGAGATAACCAAGCAAGAGGACGGCGGTACGAAAATGAGCAAGAGCGTATCTGCGGAGAAGTCCGCGTCCCGCTCCGGAGATAAGGTGGGGCGCAACGATCCGTGCCCTTGCGGAAGTGGAAAGAAGTATAAAAACTGTTGCGGTAGAGGCAAATAAGATATGGATTATTTTGCGAAAAAACAAGAACTTAAAACACTGAAAACGGACTTAAAGTGCGCATATGACGGTATAAACCCCGCAAAACTGAGAGAAAGGGTTGCCGAACTCGAACTCATTCAGAACGGCGACGGCTTTTGGAACGACGTCGAAAACGCACAAAAAGTGTCTAAGGAAATAAGCCAAATCAAGGCGAAACTCGAACGCTTTGAAAAACTCCTCTCCGAACTCGACGACGCCGTCGAAACGGTGGATATAGTCGAACTCGAAGAAAGCGAAGAAGAGGACGCAAACCTTCAAGCCCTTGTCGATACCCTCAAAGAAAAGACGGAGAAACTTACCCTCGAAACCTTGCTTTCGGGCAAGTACGACGGCTTGAACGCTATACTTACTTTGCACGCGGGCGCAGGCGGTACCGAGGCGCAGGATTGGTGCGATATGCTTTACCGTATGTATACGCGCTACGTCGAAAGGTCGGGCTGGAAGAGCGTAGAACTCGACTATCTCGCGGGAGACGAGGCAGGCATCAAGAGCGTAACGTTCAGAGTGGAAGGGGATAACGCCTACGGCTATCTCAAAGCGGAGAAGGGCGTTCATCGTCTCGTCCGCATCTCCCCGTTCGACGCCAACGCAAGACGTCATACGTCCTTTGCATCCCTCGAAGTTATGCCCGAAATCATAGACGACGGCGAAATCGAAATACGTCCCGAGGACCTCAAAGTGGATACGTATAGAAGTTCGGGCGCGGGCGGTCAGCACGTCAACAAAACCGAGTCCGCAATTCGCATAACGCACTTGCCGACGGGTATAATCGTGGCGTGCCAAAACGAGCGCAGTCAAATCCAAAACCGCGAAGTCGCAATGCAAATGCTCCGCAGTAAACTCATCGAAAAGAAGGAACGCGAACGCGAAGAAGAAGCGGCGGCTATCTCCGGAAAACTCAAAAAAATCGAATGGGGTAGTCAAATTCGCAGTTACGTTTTCTGCCCTTATACTATGGTCAAAGACCACCGTACCGGCTATGAAACCGGCAACGTACAAGCGGTTATGGACGGTGACCTCGACGGCTTTGTGGACGAATATCTGAAGATGTCCGTTCAATAAAGTTTTGCCGTAAAACGCACTTAAAAATCACAAAACGTATAAATAAAGCCTTGTTCCGTGCAAAAACAAGGCTTTGTTGTTTTTTCGGAAGTTTAGTGTTTGTGCTCGGTTTCTCTGCCGACGGTCGTGTTGTCGACCTTGCGATTTTGAAGTTCCTTGACGGGGTTTTTGCTCGTCTCGAAACGGTAGTCCTCTCCGTATTTGCCGATATATGTTTCGATGATTTTGTGGGTGGGATTGTTTTCTCCGTTGCCGTTGAGTTTTTCTTGCCACTTGAAAAATTCGTAGCCTGCGTCGAGGTCTCTGACGTCGGCGTATCCCTCTCCGACGGAGGTGTAATAGGCGGTCTTTTTGAGCACCGATTGCACATAGCCGATATTGTCTTGTCCGAAGGTTATAGGTTCGGGAAATTCGGGGTTGGGGAAGAGGGCGGTGTAGTGCTTGCCCTCGTGCTTTTCGAGAAGTTCCGCGGCAAGTTTCAAATGGGACAGTTCTTGGTCTAAGCAAGTCTGCCAAATTCTGCGGATTTTTTCGTTTTTCTCGTCCTGCATGCAAGACCAGTAAAGGTAACATTCGGTATACTCGTGTTCGAGAAGCCCCTCGAACCAAGTGCAATCGACGTCGTTGAGACAGCCGTACTCGGTGACGTGTTGTTCTTCTATCATTGCGATTTCGCCGTACATTTTTCTGCCGATTTCGGTCGGGTAGGTGTTGCCGACGTTCATATAGAAGTTCATTGTTTGTTGTTCCGCCGCGGTGATTATCGACGTATTGAGCCTTGTAATCGGATTTGATTTTTTGTTGTCGATATGGCGTTTCACGTCGTCGTAGGGGAAGCGGTGTTCGGACACGGTGGGACGCCCGGGCGTGATTTCGGTGCGACGTGCTACGAGGTCCGCGCCCTCGATGCCGTATTCCATTTTGAGTAGGTTAGAAAACCGATAAAGGTGGTCGAAGTCTTCGAGAAGAGCGAAGTTGAGAGTTTCTTTGACGTATTCGTCCTTTTCGCGACGGGCAAGGTTTGCGGTCAATTCGACGGCAAGTTGCTCGTAGCCGATAGTGGTTTCGAGAATATTTTCGTCTGTGGGTTTGAGGGCGGATAGTTTCTTTTGTTGCTGTTGCTCGACGCGCCGTATCAGTGCGATTTGTCGCCTTACCTCGTTGTCGGGGCAGTGACGGGAAAACTGATGAGAGAACCAATTCGCCTCGAACTCGGTGCCGTTCATCAAGATGATGCGGAGTTTTGTGTACGGGTCCGTTTCGGTCTTGTCGTAGTGGGGGACGAAGATTTTGCCCCAACTCTCCAAGGTGTCCGCTACGGGTTTCGATTTTTGCTCAAACGGGTTATAAGTCATAACGTATCTCCTTTTTGTTTTGTAGGATTATTCCTAAACGGAGAGGTTTTTATACAATCTGCGCGATTGTGTTTGCAAAAGCGGGCGCGTGTGGTATAATCGTAACTATGGAAAAGGAAATTCACGTCATACTTGCAATAGAGTCCAGTTGCGACGAAACCGCGGCGGCGGTGGTGAAAGACGGAAGGACGGTGCTCGGCTCGTCGGTCGCGTCTCAAATCGAGATACACCGCAGATTTGGCGGAGTGGTACCCGAAATAGCGTCGAGGAACCACACGCTTGCCATAGAAAGCGTCGTGAAAGAGGCTCTCGAAAAGGCGAAAATGACTCGCGACGATATAGACGCCGTTGCCGTGACTTACGGAGCGGGACTTCTCGGAGCGCTCCTCGTCGGCGTGAATTTTGCAAAGGGTTTGGCGTATGCGTGGGATAAGCCTTTGTTTGCGGTTTCGCATATCAAAGGGCATATTTCGGCAAATTATATAGACTCCGACCTTGAACCGCCGTACCTATGCCTGCTTGCAAGCGGAGGGCATACCGCCGTTCTCGAAGTCAAGGATTATTTGCATTTCAATCTTATTGCGGAGTCCCGCGACGACGCAGCCGGAGAGGCGTTCGACAAAGTCGCAAGAGTTTTGGGACTTCCCTATCCCGGCGGTCCCGAAATCGAAAGGCTCGCAAAAGAGGGCAATCCCTCAATCGAAATGCCGTTGCCTCATTTCAAAAACGGAGAAGAGCCGTATTTCAGTTATAGCGGATTGAAAACTTTCGTCATCAATCTCGTGCATAACGCGGAACAAAAGGGAACGGAAGTCAATCGCGCGGACGTTGCGGCAAGTTTTCAGCATTACGCAGTCGAGCAACTCGTCGGAGTTCTGATGCTTGCCGCCGAAAAAACGGGGATAAAAAAAGTCGCCATAGCGGGCGGAGTTTCCGCAAACGCGTATCTCCGCGAACGTATGGACGGGCTCGAAGAAAAGGGTTTCGAGGTGCATTATCCGTCCTTGCGTTATTGCACGGACAACGCTTGCATGATAGGCGCGGAAGCGTATAATTTGTACGCAAACGGCGTATCTCCCAACGAAAATTTGGACGTCGACGCAAAGGCAACCATACCCTTGAAAGGGTAGACTTGTGTCGAAAACGGCGTCGTGTGCGCTATATATAGTTATATATATAAAGATAAAAATTTTTTTGGTATTTACCGTCAATTCGTTTGACACGATTTCAAATAATTGGTACACTTATGTCGCTTGCAATATACTGCAAGCAGTTTTTAACTTGTGAAAATTTTTCGCGGGTTAAATCGAAATATGCTCAAAGGCTCGAAGTCTACTGCCGGTTGCAGGCGGGAAACGGAGGGCTTGTCCGACGGTGCGGTCAGGTGTGTGACTTCGCCCGAGGATGCCGAAGACGGACCGAATGCGTAAATTCCAACGCGGGAGAGAAGTCCGAGGAATAGTCTTGAATTGCACCTGTAGGGTTGCGGGTACATTCGAAAAATCAAATAGGA
>CAZLVK010000034.1:0-6828 GCA_964563025.1 uncultured Bacteroidaceae bacterium
TAAACTACGTCGCCGCCACTCGCGCGCGGAACTTGTTGGTATGGACTTATACTCGAAAAGTTCGTAGAACATCACCGAAAGTTCATAATTGGGAATGAGGGAGTCAAATTTGACTTCCTCAATTTTTTGTGGTATAATTATAATATAAAATTGGAAAGGAGACTGTAGAATGACTACGAAAGATTTCCAGACTAAAACCCAAATGCTTGTTGAGGATACTCCTGCGGGATGGTGGAAAGCCTTTGGTGGCGAAATGCTCAAAGATTTCTACGAAGCTTGGACGCATCTCGATGATGAGCAGAAAGAAGAGTTCGAGTTCCTCCAAGTCAAAGAAAAATTTGGAGAACTTCGCATTTATATGTGCCCATGTACCAGTGAAATGAATGAAATTTGTCATAAATATGAAGACAAATCTCGTTTTGTTTGCATTGACTGTGGCGCGCCCGCGACGAAAATCACGAGCGGCTGGATTCTGCCACTGTGTGATAAGTGCGCGGAGAAAACGGGGAATGATAAATATACGCCGATCAATGAGTTCTATGGAGAGGCGAAAGTTATAGAGAAGAAAAAGAAAGGAGGAAAGAAGTGAGTGGAATATGATGCTAAAGCAATAGAAACACTAAGTTTTCGAGATGCTATTCGTAGTCGTGTTGCGATGTATATGGGCAGTGCCGATAATATGGGTGTGCTTCAATGTGTACGAGAAATTATTACCAACTCAATTGATGAAGCAACAATGGGTTTCGGTAAAGCCATCTATGTAGAACTTGACAAAGATAATTGTGTAACTGTCTCTGATAATGCGCGCGGAGTCCCCTTTGGCAAACGAGACGATGGCACTGAAGCTCTTGAAGCCGTCTACACAATGGCGCATAGCGGTGGTAAATTTAATGAAAAAATTTACCAAAATGTAGCGGGGCAAAATGGAGTTGGTGCGAAAGGGGTAGCACTTTCTTCCTCTGTTTTTGAAGTATGGAGTACGCGAGAAGGTAAAGTGGCCTATCTCCGACTTAAAGACGGTATTAAAGAATCTTTTACGGTGGCTCCGGCGCCAAGTACGTCTCATAGTGGAACTAAAGTAAAATTCATTCCTTCCCCCGAAGTCTACAATCTCGAACCTATTCACATCGAATTTGAAGACATTAAAAAAATGTGCCGCGATTGGTCTTATTTAACAAAAGGAATCCGCTTTGTTCTTGAAAACAAAGTGTCTGGTGAAAAAATTACTTATCTATCTGAAAAGGGGCTGGTTGATTTAATGACCGACCAAGCCGGTAAACTTCTTCATAAAACCCCTATGACTATTACATTGGCTGAAAATAACATTGAAGCCGAAATCGTTATGGGGTGGACAGGAAATCGTACCGAAACTTGGCACGTTTTTACAAATGGGCTAGAAAACCCCGAGGGTGGTACCAGCCTCACTGGTATTAAAACGGCTCTTACAAATTTCTTTAAAAAGCGTCTTAAAGGAGAAGTGCCTCCTGATATTGTGCGTAAGGGTCTTTTCTACGCAGTAGGTTGTAAAATTCCTAATCCTTCTTTTGCTAACCAGACAAAAAGTAAGGTAAATAATGTCGAGTTGCGTGGTCTTTGCCAGCGCGCGACCACCCAAATGCTCGAAGAGTTTGAGCGCCGTCATAAAGACGAATTTGAAAAAGTCATTGAGCTTCTCACAAAAGAAGTTCGCGCCGAGGCCGCCGCAGAGCGCGCTCGAAAACAAGTTCTTGAAGCGGCAAAAGATGTCGAAAAAAACCAAAAGAAAAAAGTTTTTGCGAGCGATAAGCTTAAAGATGCGGAGTATTTGGGGCAGGATTCGACGCTTTTAATTGTAGAGGGCAATTCTGCCATGGGAGGTATGTCGCAAGCACGTGATTATACCAAGTATGGCCTTCTTGCCATCCGGGGTAAATAATATTGCCCCTACTTATCTAACCAGTAATCACTGGGGTCGTTTTTACGGCTAACGGGGAAACCTGACCGGTTTCTGAAAGTGGCTCTTTCAGGTAAGACGAAGGCAATCCCGTGAGGAATTGTGAATCTATTTATGAGTGTTATAAAGATAAATGTTCAAGGAACCAATTAAAAGATATTCAAAGAAATAGAACTTATAAAAATATTCACCCTTGTATCGACTAACCGTTTTGTCACGGTGTAAGGCTACTATTGATACGTAGTCTGAAAGGGTAAGCACCATAAGCTATTTTAGCCAATTAGCTGGTGAAGAGATAGTCAGCGCCCTTAGAAATAAGGGATAACGTGAAAATCTTGAATTGCTTGTCAAATCCAGAAGAAAAGATTTTTCAAAACGAAGAAATTAAACTTTTGTTGAGCGCAATGAATATTGTGCCGGGTAAATATGACAGTAAAAAGCTTCGCTATGGGCAGCTCGGAATCTGCACCGATGCAGATAGCGATGGAAGTCACATAGGTCTACTTATCATGTCAGCGCTGGCGTATCTTGCGCCGGACTTCATCAAAGAGGGACGCTTATTCTGGCTTCGCGCACCATTGTACGTTGTTGATAATGGAAAAACGGAGTCTTATTACTTTACAGATGCAGAGCTTGATAGCGCTAAAGCCAAAGGGAAAATTAAAGGTGTTATAACCCGCAATAAAGGACTTGGCGAAATGCCTGCAGAAACCGCACGGAAGTCAATGTTTGATCCCGAGTATCAGCGGCTTGAACTTATGGAGTATTCTGATAGAGCAGTTGATTTATTGTATGACCTGATGGGCGAAGATGTCGAACCTCGAAAAGAATTTATTATGAATCGAATCGACTTTTCAACAATCCGTGAATAAAATATTTCTGGAAGAGAAAATTTGATTTTCTCTTCCATTTTTGATATAATAAATATATAAACTAGAAAGGAGGATTTGAATGTCAGAATTAAAACCGATAATTGAACAAAGTTTTACTCAATATGCTGGTGCTGTCATTCAGTCCCGCGCGCTTGTAGACGTGCGTGATTGCTTGAAGCCGTCTGCGCGACAGATTTTTTATTGTCTTTATACCGATAAATTTTTGTATAATAAGCCTTATAAAAAGACGCTGAAGGCCGTGGGCAGTCTCGCGCGCCTGTACATCCACGGAGACGCAAGCGCTGTAGGTGTTCTTATGCGTTCTGGCCAACCTTTCGCTATGCGTTATCCTCTTACGGATGTTAAAGGTAATGCTGGTACGTTAATGGAATCCGGTAACTGGGCGCACTAGAGGTATACCGAGACACGCCTTTCCGAACTTACGACCTATCTTTTTAAAGATATTGACAAAGATACAATCCAAGAATGGCGCGATAACTACGACGATACCGAGCAATATCCCGCAGTTCTTCCCACAAAAGGCTTTTATAATATTGTAAATGGTACTTCGGGTATAGCGGTGGGAGCAGCCAGCTCAATCCCCCAGTATAATTTAAATGATGTCAATCGCGCGTTATGTACATTGCTTGAAAATCCAGACTGCGATTTTGAAGATATTTATTGCGCACCTGATTTTGCGACTGGCGGGATTCTTTATAATGAATCCGATGTAAAAGAATCAATGAAGAAAGGCACTGGATTTGCTTGTAAATTAAGAAGTGTTGTAAATTTTGATTCTAAAGAACGAGCTTTAATTGTTACTGAAATTCCTTATGGAGTTTATACCAATACAATTTGTGGCCAGCTTGAGGAAATTGTAAATGGTGAAGATAACCCCGGAATTGAACGTTTTAATGACTTAACTGGCGCAACTCCGCTCATTAAGATTTATCTTTCAAAAAAGGCAAATCCAGACAAGGTTTTGAAATATCTTTTCAAAAACACCTCTCTCCAGCATCATTACGGTATCAATTTCACAATGTTGGACATGGGTCGATTCCCACGTGTCTTCACATGGCGCGAAATGCTCCAAGCGCATCTTGACCACGAACGCGAAGTCTATGTTCGTGGCTACAACTTCGATCTTAAAAAGATTAAGAATCGCCTCCATATAATCGCCGGGCTCCTCAAAGCAATCTCAATGATTGACGAGGTCGTCCAAACAATCCGCAATTCTTCGGACTCAAAAAGCGCGAATATTGCGCTCCAAAAACTTTTGGAGATTGACGAAACCCAAGCAAAAGCAATTCTTGACATCAAGCTCGCGCGCCTTGCTCATTTGGAAGTTAACAAACTCGAAAAAGAAAAAGGCGAGCTTGAAGCCGAGCGCGATCGTATCGAAGAAATTCTTGGGAGCGAAGAGCTTCTCAAAAAAGAAATCGAAAAAGGTCTTATCGAAGTTGCTGAAAAATTTGGGGACGAGCGTCGCACTAAAATTTTAGATATTTCGAAAGATGATGAAGAGCCTACGGAAATTCGCTCTCTTCAACTTTCGCTTACAAACAAAAATAATGTCTTTGTATCCGAAGTTTCGTCTTTGTATACGCAGCGGCGCGGTGGAGTTGGTAATAAATTAAAAATGGAGAAAGATGAGTACGTCCTCACAACGTGCGCGATCGAAAGCAATGAAGAAGTTATGTTCTTTACTCAGCGAGGGGATTGTTATCACCACTCCGCAGCTAATCTGCCTGTGGGCGAGAGGATTGCTATTGAGGCTATTATACCCCTTCAGCCCAACGATAGAATTAAGACGATGGCTGCGTTGAACAAGCGGGCGCCGAATAAGTACATCGTATTCTTTACCAAAAAAGGCATGATAAAGAAAAGCGCGACGGAAGATTACAACCTCAAACGCAGTGGAAGTCTTAAAGCGATAAATCTTGATAATGATGACGAAGTTGTTGATATTTTGTTCCTTGACAATGAAAAAGTTGGTATTCTGGCGAGTTCGGGAAACTTTTTAATGGTTGAGACTTCTGATATTCGCCCGATTGGTCGAGTCGCCAAAGGTGTAAAAGGCATTAAGCTAAACGATGGTGATTACGTAGTCGGCGCGCGAGCGATAAAAAATTCCACGACTGAACTTGTGAGTGTGTCGAAAATGGGCTATTGCAAGAAAACGCCACTTCGAGAGTTCTCTGTGCAAGGGAAAAACACAAAAGGCGCAAAAATCCAATCTCTCAAAGAGAACGACTTGATGGCAGATTTTCTTCCAGTCGGCGCCGAAGACAAAGAGCTTCTGGTTGCATCTACTGGGTCTTGCATTAAGTTTTCGCTGTTTGATGTTCCTGCTTACGGGCGTGGCGCGCAAGGTACCAAGTCTATTAAACTTGGGGCAAGAGATGAGGTGCTTGCGCTTGAGAAGTTTTAAAATTCCAAGGGTTTGAAAATTTGAAAATATCGGAATTTTAGTATATAATATATTTGTAAGGTTGAGGGAGATAAAAAAATCTTTCTCCCTCTTAAAAAGAAATAAAGGTGGAACGCCACTTTTATATAAAAAATTTATTTGTATAACAAAGGAGATTATTGTTATGAAGCTGACTGAAAAGAGCAACGAAGTCTATACGTATCTGAAGGAAAATGGTGGCCGTGTGTCTATGGAGGAGCTTGCTACTGCTCTGGGCCGTACCCCGCGTTCTGTGAGCGCCAATGTTACTGACCTGTGCAGCGAGAAGAAAGGTCTGGCCGTGCGTGTAAAGGTCGCTGGCGATGGCGACGACGCGAAGCCCATCACTTATGTTGAGCTGACCGAGGCTGGCAAGAATTTTGTTCCTTCTGACGAGGACTAATTCTCTAAACAGACATTGAAAGAAATTGTTAGGACGTAATGTTCCTAACGATTTCTTTTATGTAAAAGAACCAATTAAAAATTATTAAAAAAGGAAGTAGAAAAAATGCTTAACTCTAAAGAAAATTCTGTTCGTATCGAAGGTATTCTGTCTGAAATTGATCTGAAATACGGTTCTTTTAATAAGAACGGAGCGCCCGTTCGTTCCGTGACTGGCATGATTAAAATTCGTGTGCAGCAGGTCATCAATGGCGAGAATAAGGTTCTCGAAATTCCCGTCCATATGTTCGCCGGTGAAACCACTAATAGTGGCGCGAAGAATCCGGCGTTCGAGTCTGCTGAGCGCGTTATGAATGAGTATAAGTCGATTGCGGCAGTTGGTGAGGAAGAGGCGGATCGTGTCCGTATTACCTCTGGCCAGCTTGCGATCAATGAATATTATAACCAGAATGGCCAGTTTGTTTCTTTCCCGCGGGTTCGCGCCTCGTTCGTGACTCGAATTAAGAAAGAGGACTGCCATGATGAGGCCACTTTCTCCGTCGTTGCTATGGTTGCTGCGGCTGGCATGGAAATGGACAAGGATGGCGCGGAGACTGGTCGTTATCGTGTGCGCGGCGTCGTTCCTCAGTGGGGTGGCAAGGTTGACGTTCTCGATTTTTATGCAATGGGCGAGGGAGTTATCTCTGCTGTTTCTTCGTACTGGTCTGAGGGCGACACTGTCAAGATGAATGGTAAGCTCCATTTTAGTTCCAAGACGGAGACTCGTGTGATTCCGGTTGACTTTGGTGAACCGCGCGAAGAGCATCGCACTATTTCTGTGAGCGAGCTTGTGATTACTGGCGGCTCGAATACGCCTCTTGAGGGTGATTTCGCGTTCAACCCCGATGAAATCCAGTCGGCGCTGAATGAGCGTCAGGCTCGTCTTGAGGAAATGAAGACTCAGAGCAAGAATAAGCCTAGTCGTACCGCCAAGGCTCCTGCGGAGTCCAGTGCGAATCGGTTTAAGGATCTTGGGTTTTAATGGAGGTGGGCTGAATGGCTATTGATATTTTAAATATCCAGCCATCCACCATTTCCAGAGATTTAAAGGGGAAGTTCGTATGCATCTATTCTCTGCCGAAAGCGGGGAAGACCTCGATGGCGTGCCAATTCCCCAAAAATCTTTTGCTCGG
>CAZLVK010000035.1:0-6534 GCA_964563025.1 uncultured Bacteroidaceae bacterium
GCTTCAATATGGCAAAGGCGGGATATACCGTCCATGTGCTGTCCGACTGCATCACCAGCTACGACAAAAAGAAACTGCCGGAGATGCTGGAATACTATGCTCAAAAGGGCTGTATCGTGCAAAAGCTAAATGAGGTACTGCAACGGAGTTGAAATAAAATGAACGAATCTATTTGTGGCGCAAACTGCGCCGAGTGTCCGTCCAAGGAAGGCTGTCCCGGCTGTGTCAAAACAAACGGATGCCCGTTCGGGAAGCAATGTTTCGTTGCAAGGTATATCTTGACCGACGGAATGGATAATTATCAAGCGTTCAAAAAAAGCTTAATGGATGAAATCAACGCTCTGAACATTGATGGAATGGAAAATGTCACGGAACTGTACCCACTTGTCGGAAATTATGTAAACCTTGAATATCCCGTTCCCGGCGGAGCGGTCAAGTTTTTGAAGGATGACGAGGTATATCTTGGCACACAAGTCAAAAATCTCTTTGACGAGAGTGGAAAAAGCTGTTTTGGCGTGATCGCAAGGGAAAACTTTATTCTTATTTGTACCTACAGCGTGAACGGCACGGAGCCGGAGCTGGTCTTGTATAAACGAAGATGACAAAACGAGCGATTTGGAGGAACATAAAATGAAAAATTCATGGCGTAAGCTACTTATGATTGCAAGCACCGCCCTTGGGATTGCGGGGCTGATTTTCCTGTGCCTTGCCATTTTCGGCTACGAAAAGGCATGGACGCTGCCGGTGGCCCTGGGTTGCAATGCTCTGGCACTGCTGTACCAAAGCGTTTTTCGGCTGAGGGATGGAAAATGAGCAAGTACGAAAATCTTTGGCAATACATAAAGAATTGCGGTCAGGGAGAAATTACGCTGACCTTTGCCGAAATCGGCGCGATTTCCGGAGCCCCCCTTGACCACTCCTTCCTGCGATACAAAAAGGAATTGAGGGCGTATGGCTGGGAAGTCAGTAGAATTTCCATGAAAGAACAAAAGGTTTTATTTGAAAGATGCGAAACAGAACTTTAGTTTTATATATTCCCGGCAAAGGTGGCACGGCTGAGGAAGCCGGGCATTATAAGCCCCTTTTTCCCCACTGCGATGTAGTTGGACTCGACTACAAAGCAGAAACGCCGTGGGACGCGAAGTCGGAATTTCCGAGTGAGCTTCGGACTCTTTCGGCGGGCTATGACCACATTATACTGATTGCCAACAGCATCGGTGCATACTTTTCTATGTGCGCTCTGCCACAGGAAGAAATTGAAAAAGCCTATTTTATTTCTCCCATTGTGGATATGGAAAAGCTGATTTGCAACATGATGATCTGGGCGAATGTGTCCGAGGACGAGCTGCAGGAAAAGGGAACCATTGAAACGGCCTTCGGCGAAACACTGTCGTGGGAATATCTTTGCTATGTCCGCAGTCACCCTGTTGACTGGACGGTTCCCACCGAAATTCTTTACGGTGGAAAAGACAATTTAACAGACAGGGAAACCATTACCTCCTTTGCCGACGATCACAGTGCAGGTCTGACAGTCATGGAAAACGGCGAGCACTGGTTCCATACTTCGGAGCAGATGAGCTTTTTGGATGATTGGATCACGGCGAGGATGCTAAAAACGAAACGCCTCATTCTCAGACCGTGGCGAGAAGTCGACGCGGAAAACCTGTACGAATATGCGAAAGACCCTGCCGTAGGACCCGTTGCCGGATGGCAACCGCATAAATCGCCGGAGGAAAGTCTCCGCATAATTAAAAACGTTCTGAACGGTCCAGAGTGCTATGCAATATGCGAAAAAGAAAATGATACTCCGATCGGCTGTGTTGAACTCAGACTAAACGGTTGCACGGATATGACCGACAAGGACGACGAGTGTGAGCTGGGGTACTGGCTTGGCAGGCCGTTTTGGGGCAGGGGATATATGCCGGAGGCGGCGGAGGAGATACTGCGCCACGCGTTTGAGGACATCGGGATGACTACCGTCTGGTGCGGCTATTATGAGGGGAACAGCAAATCAAAACGGGTACAGGAGAAACTCGGCTTTGTTTATCATCACACCTGTGATGAGGTGCCCGTCCCGATGATGAACGAGGTTCGAGTCGGCCATACGAACGTAATGACCGGGGAAAATTGGCGCAGGCGACAAACAGAGGAGGAATCTTAATGGTAATTACGTTGTTTGGTGATAGCTGTACGGGGAAATCCACCATTGCCGAAGGGCTGGCACATCAGCTTTCCGCACAGGTTTACAGCGGTAAGGACTACGTGAAGCTGGCAAAGAGCGAAAGCATTGCGCAGGCACTGTTCAAAAAGAGGTTGGCCGGCGAGGAAACGATTGTATACGTCATTTCCGAAATAAGCCAGCTCTCGTTTCTGCCGGAAAAATGTATCCGGGTACTGGTAGTGGCCGGACTTGACACAATCAAGAAGCGCTTTGCTCAACGTATGCACGGAAATCTGCCTTCCCCGGTTGCAGCTATGCTGGAGCGGAAATTCGGACAGTTTGAGGATCAGCCACACAGCCTGCGTATTGACACGGATAATGTCTCGGTAGAAGAGGCTGTGAAGCAAATCCTGTCACTCCTTGACCATTAAAGAGCAACTCTTGAAATCAGCAAATGTCGGCTTGCTGCATAGGAAAGCTTCGGCGGTGGTGATATGAACGGAAGTTTACTTTTGTGTCAGGGAGTTATAAAAAAAGAAAAAGGGGATTTATTATGAAAACACTTAATACCATTCAAACCCTTTCCAAAATCGGAAAGATACTCAGCAAAATTGTTTATATCTTTTGCATCATCGGTGCAGTTGGCTGTATCGTTGGGGTCGTATGCCTGCCTTTTGCCGATACCGGCGTTCTCAAAGTCGGCGGCGTGACGATTTACGGTCTGGTCGTTAACCGTGCAGGCATTGACCTGAACAGCTTGTATTCCCTCATGACCGGAGCAATGATCGTCTGCATCGGTCAGGCGGTCACGGCAAAATTTGCGGAAAGATACTTTTCCCATGAGCTGACAGCAGGAACGCCATTCACCGTTGGCGGTGCAAAAGAGCTTTTGCATCTGGGCATCATCACGATCTGCGTGCCCTTGGGCGCAATGATTTTGGCACAAATTATCAGTTCCATCGTGACGGAATTCATCGGCTGTGGCGATGCTTTTAAGCTTGAGGGCGGCGATTCCGTGACGCTGGGCGTGATGTTCATTGTCATGTCCCTGCTGTGCAAATATGGAGCCGAATGTAGGGAGAACGGAGAAAATGATCTCCATTGATTATGGTAGCCTTAACGATATAGATAGCTGGATGCAGCTCGTTCAAGAGGTCAGCTCCAGCTTTCCGGGCTTGGAGACGGAAGGAGCGCTGTCTGAGCACCGTAAGACTGTGCTGGATTTTATGAGCAGACAGGAGGCAATATGCGCAAAGCAAGACGGCGAGATCGTCGGAGTTCTCCTGTTTTCGAAAGAAAACAATATGCTTTGCTTTCTGGCGGTTGACCCAACCCGTCGCAGACAGCATATTGCGGAAGATATGTTCAGGTTCATGCAGCCACATATGGATATGGGCAAGTCAATTACCGTTACGACTTATCGGGAGGGCGTGCCGGAGGGTGTTGCCGCAAGAGCATTTTATCAAAAGCTGGGCTTTGCACCGGGTAAATTGACCGTCGAGTTTGGTAGCGAAGTGCAGGAATTTACGTTGAAAGCGGCAGAAGCTACGGCGGTTAAAGTAAATTGTCCCTGCAAAAAAGCAAGGTGTGTGCGGCATGGAAATTGCGATGCCTGCCGAGCTTATCATGCGGAGTCAAAACGGAGGCGTCCATGTGAAAGATATAAGAGGATCACTATGAAATCACTTTCTGCCATTCAAAGGCTTTCCAAGATTGGAAAGGTACTTAGTAAAATTGCATTTATCTTTTCCGTTATCGGCTTTTGTGGCTGCATTGCCGGGATGCTGAGCCTGAACTTTGGCAACGGCAGTTTGATCAAAATCGGCGGTGTTACCTTGCATGGGCTGATTTCCGAGGAATATGGCTACAACATCAAGAGTATTACCGCAGCCCTCTCTGGCTGGCTGATCGTCTGCGCTGGTGAAGCGGTGCTTGCAAAGTTTGCGGAAGTTTACTTCAAAAACGAGCTGACAGCAGGAACGCCGTTTACACTTGCCGGAGCAAAAGAAATGCTACGGCTTGGTATTCTGACGCTTGCAATTCCTACTGGATGTGCAGTAATGGGCAGCATTGTCGAGGGAATTATTGCCGGTTTTATGAAGGTGGAAAAAGCTGCGTCGATGGACTTGTATTTTGACAATGAATCGAGTATTGCTTTAGGCGTTATGTTTATTGTCATGTCTCTGCTTTGCCGTTATGGTGCGGAACTCATAGAAAAGGAAAAATGCGAATGAGTACATCGAAAGAGTATATTGAATTTGTCTGTGAACAACTGGATGGTATCGAGGGTGTTGCTTACAGGAAAATGTTTGGCGAGTACCTTGTGTACATTCAGGAAAAGCCGATTCTGCTGGTGTGCGACAACTGCGTTATGGTCAAAAAAGTACCGGAACTTGCGGAGCTGATGAAAGATGCACCGGATGGATTTCCGTATGAGGGCGCTAAAGCACATTATATCCTTGATATAGAGAATTGCGAGTTGGTGACGAATGCAATAGAAATCCTTCTTGCGGTCACGTCGATTCCAAAGAGAAAGAATAAAAGCAGACCGTAAAACCGTAGGGGGTAGTAATGATGAAACATTTATTATTGGTGCTGATGACAATGTTTCTATGTGTTGCATTGGTTGGCTGTCACACGGGCAGTACATTTGATGGAAATAAGATTTCCGACGCAGACAGTTTTCAAATAGATTATTCTGTGTTGAATCAGCAGGAAGGAGCTTCTTTGGCGCTGACTGCCGGTGATGCAATCGTGGTTTCCATTGTACAGGATTCGGGAACGGTGGATGTACTCGTTGGCATAGACGAAAAAGAACCCATTTACGAAGGAAACGGGCTTACTAACACTTCCTTTACACTGAATATTTCAGAGTCCGGAACCTATCAGATCACCGTAACCGGACATGATGCCTGCGGCAGCGTCTCTTTTACAAAAGTGACGGCAGCGTCTGAAACGGAGGCAGAGCAGCAAAGTATTCCGGATCAAAGTGCCATGTATGCTGCTTATCAGTTCGTTCTTCAGCAAATAGCTGTTGAGCATATTTACCCGGACGGGACGGATACCGACTTCGATAGTGCCATTGGCTTTATAGAGGATAATCATTTTGCCATATTCGACATTAATGGTGATGGGGTTAATGAACTGATCGTCCAGTTCGTGACCGCACCAATGGCCGGAAATGTGGAAACCGTCTACGCTTACAGAGAAAGTGACAACACAGTCGAAACGCTTCTGACCGTTTTCCCTGCCGTTACTTATTATGACAATGGGCTTGTCAAAGAGGAATGGTCTCATGGCTCCGGTCTGGCGGGCGAGGATTACTGGCCGTACAACCTGTATCAGTATTGTGGGGACAGCGGCACATACGAGATGATTGCGGAAGTGAATATGTGGAGCAAAGCCATCGACACTGTGGATTATAAAGGAGATCCCTACCCGGAGGATATTGATGCAGAAAATGCCGGAACTGTGTTCATTCTAACCCAAAACGGAATGACTGAGACTGTAAGCAAAAGTGAGTATGACGCATGGCTTTCAGAGGTTATGGGTGATGCGCACCCCATTCAGATACCGTATCAATCTTTGAACGAGGATAATATCCGAGCAGTATGTGAGGGATAATGGTAGAAGCACAACTATGTGGATGAGGAAAGTGATGAGGCAATTTACATATATCACACTGAGGCAACGACCGGAATTAAAAGAACAAGCTGCCCAATGGTTCCATCAGAAATGGGGCGTGCCGCAGGAAGCCTATCTGGAATGTATGGACGATTACCTGCGCGGCAAAACCGAATACGGCTGGTATCTCTGCGTGGAAGGGGACAGGATCGTCGGTGGTCTGGGCGTTATCGAGAATGACTTTCATGACAGAAAAGACCTGACGCCGAATATCTGCGCCGTCTATACCGAATCGGACTACCGCTGCAACGGCATCGCCGGGCGGCTGCTGGATATGGCGGTCGAAGACCTGCGGAGCAAGGGTATTTCACCGGTGTATCTGCTTACTGACCACGTGGGCTTTTACGAACGCTACGGATGGGAATTTTTCTGCATGGTGCAGGAGGACGGCGAAACGGAACTTTCCAGAATGTACATCCACCGATAAGAAATAGGAGAACAGGAGGAAAAGAACAGATGATACTCTGCATTGTTTGTGCTCCATGCAAGGCCGAATAAGGCGGGCAGCGTGGAGCATATGACGCCTTCGGCTTTGCGAATCGGTATTTTATCAAAATATTGAAGGAGTAAAGCCAAAATGAAACACTTTTTATCCGATATTCAAAAAATGCGCAGCTATCTTCTGCTGTGGTTTACCCAAATGATTTCCGGCCTCGGCAGTGCCATGACCGCCTATGCACTGGTGATCT
>CAZLVK010000036.1:0-5380 GCA_964563025.1 uncultured Bacteroidaceae bacterium
ATTTATGATCTACTACTACTAATATTATTATGCATTTCTAATTTGAATCTACTTTATGATAATATTAAATAAAAAAAATCATTTTTTGAAAAATTTTAAACTTTTTAATTATTAAAAAAGTACACAATTTTATTCACATAGTTATTTTGTATTTTCTGAAAAATAATGTTTCAAAATTAAAAAAAGTTATTTAAGAAATAAAAAGAATATTATTAAATTAATATAAAAATTATAAGTTAAAGAATTATCAATTTTAAAAGAATAATATATTATTAACAAAATTTTAAAAAAAGTTTTCTAAATAATCAAAAAAGTTCTTACATTAAAAGTGATAAATTATTAAATAAAAAGCCATAATCTTAAATTTTATTTACTTAGATTATGGTTAATTTTTATGTATATTACATAACCTTTTAACAAGATTGATTTGTCATAAGGAAGCATTAAAAAAAGAGGGTTTATTCATTGAATAAACCACTCATTTTTATTAATTATTCAGCTTGAGCATATTTATTATATACTTTTAAAGCACTCTTAGTCATATCAACAAGTTCTTGATAATCTGCATTTTCTTTAACGTGTCCAAAGTATTCTTGTTCAAGTTCATTCATAGCATCATATGCAGCAATTAAAGCTTCAGCAGCAGCCTTAGTATCTTTATTTACAACACCATTGAAACCATTTTCGCTTTGTGCATTCTTTTCAAATGCTTCAACAGCAAGTTTATAAGTTTCAGAGCGTTCACATTCTTTTTCCCAAAGACCATCAACTTTAGTTTCAAGATCAGTTAAGAAACCAGTAGTGTCATCGCCTTCAAGGTATTGATATAAATCTGTACCTTTAATAGCATTTACCTTAGCAACAACTTCTTTAATAGCAGCTCTATCTTCTAAAACAGCTTCTTTCTTAGAAGGTAATGCATCAATGATATCAATTAAATATTGAACTTTAGCAGTGTTTTCTAAATCTGCAATTTCATTTAATAAGTTAGCAATATGTTTTTCAACAAATTGTCCATTTTCACCTTGACCTTCATTAGCAAATGCTTTTTGTTCAGAAGTTAATGTAGCCCAACGAGTTTGTAATGCTAAAACTTGTTCTTTATCTTCAACAGCAATATCATTAACGCTAAATTCTTTTGCATCATTTCTGAATGATACACCAATATAATAATCATATTGTTCATAGCGATCAAATAATCCAGTAAGTAAATCTTTACCACCTTCGCCAGAGAAATCAGCAACTTTAATAGCAGCTTTTAATTCAGCAATTTCTTTTGCTTTTGCATTTTTAATTTCAGCAGTATCTTCATCATTTGCATTTAATCCAAGTTCAGCAATTAAAGCATTTAAATCTGCATCACTAACACCAGCAACTAAGTAATTGATTGTAGCAAGATAAACTTTACTATATGTATTTGCTGATTCACTAGTATCCTTAGCAGGTCTTGCAGCACTTCTAGTAATAGTCATATATGCAGAAACTAATTTAGATACTTTACTATCATAATTGCATTTTGTGCCTTTATAAGTATCTACAACTAATTTTTTCAATGTGCTTTCATCAGCATCAGTAAATTCACCACGTTTGAATTCTGAAACAGTAGGGAAGTCTTCGTTCTTAAGCGCATCAGTAATTTCTTTAACTAATTTAGAAGTTAATTCAGCAGCTTCTAAAACTTCTTTTTTCAAAGCAGCATCAGCGGCACTCTTTCTATTAGCAAAGTAGCCTAAAGCACCATTAGAATAACTTGTAAATGTTGCGTTAACAATTTCTTTTTCATTAGCACTAAGTTGAGAATAATCTTTTTCAGCAGCTTCAATATCACTTCTTACTAAATCTAAAGATAAATAATAACAAGTATGTTCTGCTAAAAGTTCAATCTTTTCAACTGAATAAGCACTAATTAAATCTTTACCAGCAAATGGATCATAACCAGCAAGGCTACCATTAATTTTAACTTTTTCAGGATATAAATCATAGTAAGATTCTTCAACAGTAGTAACACTTGTAACATTTTCTTCTAAAGCAAGAATATTCTTTTCTAATTCATAAGCTTCTAAAATATAAGCTGTATCATAAGACGCATAAGTGAAGTGGCTACCTGAAGTTCCGTTAGTATTGAAACCATTGATATATAAATCTTTTTTGCCATCACTTAAAGTAGCATAATGTAATTTAGCACTATTAATCTTAGCAGTTAAGTTAGCATTAGCCAACGCTTTTTCAATATAATCTTTTACTTCAGCAGATTCATAAGGTCTTGCTGCTTCATCTTCTGTAGCAGGTTTTTTAGTTTCTCCACTAAGCATTTTATCTGCTTCTTTTACTATATCTTCTAACAAATCTTTAACTTCATTAAATGAATTTTTAATTAAAGTTGCAGCAATTCCTTGTGAAACTAATTCTTGTTCAGCAGCTTGTTTAATAGCATCTAATATAGCTTTAGCTTGTTTAGTTTCATCTAATTGTTTCCAACTAGGATTTAATCTATCATATCTAGTATATAAAGCATCAATTTCTTTTAATACATCTGCACTAATATCGCTAAATGTGATTACGCTAGCTAAATCTGTAACATAATTTTTACTAGTCTTCCATGCACTCTTAGAATCATTAGCAGTATATTTTGTATTATCAGCACTACTTACTAAATTACTTAAGTATGATTTAATAGCAGTTGCAACTATACCAGATTCTCTTTGATTTTCAGCATGACGATAATATCTTTCAACAGTTACAGGTAAACTCATATCAGCACCAGAAATGTATGCACCGCCAATACCATCAACTTTGTCTTTTACACCTTCATTTGTTTGGCTAGTCCATGCAACACCATAAGCAGGCATAGTTACATAAGTAGTTCCCCATAAAGGATCTTTTTCACTAGAAATAGCACTTTGAAGATTTATAGAACTATAATAAGAATTTTCTAAACCTTGTTGTGTACCAACAACGAACTTATATTGTTTACTACTACCTTCAGCAAATGTAGTTGTTTCAGTAGGAGCTAAAACGCATCCAATTCTAAATCCATCAAGTGCTACAGTCTTTTCACGAGCAATACTAGCATTACCATTTACAGTAAATGGTGTAGCTTTTCCGCCTTCGCTTGTAGAAGCACTAAATGTAATTTTCATATTATTTTGTGCAAAAACACTTACGCCATCAGTGAAAACAGTACTTCCATCAGCATGTGTAGCTACAGGTAAAGTAAATTCTTTATCTGAAAGATTAACATAGAATGTACCAAAGTTTCCACCCCAAGTTTCAAAAATAACAGATTTTTCAGGATTTACAACAACTGGTAAAGTATATTTTTTATCACCTTTACCATCACCATTTGTATCTACCCAATATGTTTTTCCTTCAAGTTCAATAGTCATAATATCCATTGCATAATATTGATAACGAACTGTTTCATTAACATTAGATGGAGTTGCAGTAACATTTCCTTGGCTATCTTTAGTAAATACAACTTCTTTTTCACCAGTAGGAACATCTACATAGAATGTATAACCAGAGAAAGTAACAGGATAACTCTTAGAACCAGCATAATTATTCCATCTTGAACTTTCATCGCCACAAATACCTACATATTGATCCCACTTACTAAGCATATTTAATAAGTCAGCATGTTCTGTGATATTCTTAGAAGTTTGTCTACTAGCATATTGACGTCCACCAATGTAAACAATATCATTTTTAGCGCCAATACCAGTATTAACTGTCCAAACAAATGATACTTTTTGAGTATCAGATCCACTTGTAACAGTTAAATTAGCTTCATGATATCTAAGGTATTGTCCTTTTACAGCAATAGACTTAATACCTTTTGATTTATTGCTACTATCAACATAATTAATAATAAAATCACTACCTGTAATTTCCATACCAGCAAAATTATTATTTGCTGTAGCTGTAGCAGGATCAATTACATATGTTACAGCTTCATCATCAGTACCCATACCATAAGCAACATGCTTAAATTGTTCAACTAAATCTGATAATTCATGAATTTTATCAGTATATTGAGAACTGCTTGCAGCAGTAACATTGAAATCAAAAGTAGTAACAAATGCTTCACTAGGATTATTAGCATCATTGTAAACTGCAGTAACAGTAAATTTAACTTTTGTATCAACAGTTAAGTTAGAATTAATTACACCATCACTTGTAATAACTTCTTCATCGTTAGAAGTATAAGTTAAATGAATACCAAATTTAGAATCTTTTTCAGGTAAACCAATTGTACCAGCAAATTTTCCACTAGTGAAAGGTTTTAATTCGCCTTTTGAAGTTAAATAATTGATTTTTTCTTCAGCAGTATAACCTTTAGCAACTAAATTAAAATCTTTATTTGCATTAGCAGCACCAGATTTGAAAGAAGCTGTTAAAGTAACTGCAGTATCATTGTTAGGTCTAGTATAAGCACCTTTTGCTGATACAACATAATCTTTAGAAGTTTTCCAACTTACTGAAATACCAGCAGCAGTAGTAGGTAAAGTAATATTTCCTTCAAGTTTTTTTGCACCATCTAGATATTCAGCAATGCTCCATTCAACATATTGCATAGCATTTGCAACTTTTTCGAAGTCATTATATCCAGCAGCAACTTTTACAACTTTAACATTAATAACAACTGAATCTGTAGAATCACCATATTCAACTTCAACTGTAACAGGAACAGTACTAGAAGTAGCATCTTCTTCTAATTCAACAGCTGTAAATCTTGTAATTTCATTTCCATCTGCATCTTTGTAAGTTACTTTAACATCTGAATTCCAAGGAAGTGGTAAATCAAATTCTTCAGTAACATACATTTTATCAAATTGTGCAGTAAGTCTTGCAATTTCATTTGCAACGATTTCATAATCTTCACCAGCTTCAACAACTACAAGTGTATCAGAACCAGCAATTGATGAATTTATAGTAGATACAGCAGTAATTGTTACTGTACCAGGTTTATGAGCTGTAACGTTTCCTTCGTTATCAACTGTTGCAATTTCAGGATCGCTTGTACTCCAATAAAGTGCTTTATGTGCATTTGCAGGAGTAACGTCTGCATCAACTTTCGCATTTTCGCCAACTGTTACATCGCTATTAACAACAACTTCAATTTTTGTTGGAGCGATAACACCTTCAGGACATTCAGGTGTTTCAGGGCATTCTTTAGTCCAACCTGCGTCAGCACATTCTTTATCTGTATTAAATGTAGGACATTCTGAGCATGTAGGACATTCATCTTTAGTAATGTAACCATATTCTGGGCAATCATCTGGATTGATCATACCATCAGGCAATTTGCATTCAGGACAATCTTCACCACATGCAACCAAGCATAATGAGAATACTAAAACTAAAGCAATAAACAATTTTT
>CAZLVK010000037.1:0-5291 GCA_964563025.1 uncultured Bacteroidaceae bacterium
CAAACTTCCGTGAAGGACTTTCCGTTCTCGAATACTTCATCTCTTCGCACGGCGGACGTAAAGGTCTTGCGGATACCGCACTTAAAACCGCTGACTCCGGTTACCTCACCAGACGTCTCGTCGACGTATCTCACTCGGTTATCGTTCGCGAACAAGACTGCGGAGACACCAAGGGCTCTTGGGTTACCGCTATCTACAAGGACGACAAGAGTGCAATCGAACCCCTCGAAGACAGAATCGCGGGCAGATACACGATGGAAGACGTCGTCGATCCCGCAACCGGCGAAATCCTCGCGGAGAAAGACACCCTCATCTCCAACGAGCAAGCGAAAGCAATCGACAAAGCACTCACCAAACAATGGGAAGCGGAAGGCTCCGACGTCCATCGTCTCCCCGGCGTGCGTATTCGTTCCGTCCTCACCTGCAAGACGAGAAACGGCGTCTGTGCGAAGTGCTACGGCAAGAATATGGCAAGCGGTAACACCGTCAAACTCGGCGAAGCGGTCGGCATAATTGCGGCGCAATCCATCGGCGAACCCGGTACTCAGCTTACGATGAGAACCTTCCACACCGGCGGTGTCGCGACCGGCGACGATATTACCCAAGGTCTCCCTCGTGTCGAAGAAATTTTCGAGGCGCGCAAACCTAAGGGACAAGCAATCATCACCGAAAACAACGGCGTCGTCCATATTTCCGAAAACAACCGTGAAATCACCGTCACCGGTGCGGACGAATCCAGAAGTTACGCAATTCCTTACGGCGCAAGACTCCGCGTCGAAGAGGGCGAAACCATTTCCGCAGGCGATCCTCTCACCGGCGGTCCTATCGATCCTCAAGCAATGCTCCGTGCGAAAGGCGTCAACGGCGTTCAAGAATATCTTGCGAAAGAAGTTCAAAGAACCTACCGTATTTCCGGTGTCGAAATCAACGACAAACATATCGAAGTCATCGTACGTCAAATGCTCCGCAAGGTCCGCATAGAGGACCAAGGCGACACGAATATGCTCCCCGGCACCCTCGTCGACATCTTCACTTATGAAGACGAAAACGAAAAGGCGCTCGAAAACGGTGGCGCACCCGCAACCGCAAAGCGTACTTTGCTCGGTATCACCAAAGCGGCTCTTGCAACCGAATCCTTCCTCTCCGCGGCGTCCTTCCAGGAGACCACGAGAGTGCTTGCGGATGCGGCAATCAAGAACAAAGTCGATCCGCTCATCGGACTCAAAGAAAACGTTATCATCGGCAAACTCATTCCCGCAGGTACCGGTATGAAGATTTATAAGAACATCACCACCGTGCCCGCAATTCCCGAAAACGACGATGACGATATTATAAACGACTGATAAACTATCGATTATGGAAAAAAGATTTTTTACGTCAGAAAGCGTAACCGAAGGACATCCCGATAAGGTTTGCGACCAAATCGCGGACGCAATCCTCGACGATATCTACACCGAGGACTCCTCGGCAAGGGTAGCCGTCGAGGTCTGCGCGACCACGGGTATGGTCATGGTATTCGGCGAAGTCAGCACCGACCATTATTCGGATATTCCCGGCATAGTCCGCGGAGTCATCAAGGATATAGGCTACGACGACAGTTCTCTCGGTTTCGATTACAAGACTTGCGCAGTGCTGTCCTCTCTCGACGAACAATCCCCCGACATTGCCCTCGGCGTCAATTCCGCTACGGACAGCGAAAGCGACGACGCTCTCGAAAAACAGGGTGCGGGCGACCAAGGTATGATGTTCGGCTATGCGACGGACGAAACGGAAGAACTTATGCCTCTTCCCATTATGCTCGCGCACGCGCTTACCTATCGTCTTACCGAGGCGAGAAAGAACAACGAAATCGATTATCTCCGTCCCGACGGAAAGTCGCAAGTTACCGTTGAATACGTCGACGACGTCCCCGTCAGAGTGGACACCGTCGTCGTCTCCACCCAACACGCCGAAAACGTGGATATGGAAGAACTCGAAAAGGATATTATCGAGAAAGTCGTCAAGAAAGCAATTCCCGAAAAATATCTCGACGAGGACACCAAAATCTACGTCAATCCGACGGGAAGATTCGTCGTCGGCGGACCTATGGGGGACAGCGGTGTGACCGGACGCAAGATAATAGTCGACACCTACGGCGGTTACTGCCGTCACGGTGGCGGTGCGTTGTCGGGCAAAGATCCCAGCAAAGTGGACAGAAGCGGTCTTTATATGGCACGCTACGTCTGCAAGAACTTGGTTGCGGCGGGCGTTGCGAAGCGTGTAGAAATCGAAATCGCATACGCAATCGGAATGTCTCACCCCGTAGCGGTTTACGTAGACAGTTACGGCACGGGCATCGTCCCCGACGACAAGATTGTCGAAATCGTGAACAAGGTGTTCGATTTGAGACCTCTCGCAATCATAAGAAATCTCAAACTCGACAGACCTATTTATCGCGCCACTTCAAACTACGGACACCTCGGAAAGAGCGTGTTCCCGTGGGAACAAACGGACAAAGTGGACGAAATCAAACGCGCGCTCGAAACGCTTTGACAATAACGAATGAAAAACAAGGGTTGCTCCTTGTTTTTTCATAGTTACGCGCGGGCGTAACTATGAAAAAACAAAGATACTCTCCGCCACCGCGCGCAGAAAAAAGGTATATGGCTGAAATCAGAGGAGAAATCAAAAGCGTAATCTTCAGAAGCGAAGACACCGGCTACACCGTCGTGGACGTCAAGACGGACGTTTCCGTCTACACCGTAGTCGGCACTTTTCCCCCCGTCAGCGAAGGGCAAACGGTTAGGGTAGAGGGGAGTTTCCAGACCAAAACCCTATACGGCAAGCAATTTTTTGCGGACAACGTATACGTAAGCGCGCCGTCTAAACTCGACGGCATACGTAAATTTCTCGGTAGCGGACTTATCCGCGGGCTCGGTCCCGCAACTGCGGAAGCAATCGTCGCAAAGTTCGGCGTGGAGTCCCTCGAGAAGATGAAGTACCCCTTTGAACTTGCGAAGGTCAAGGGTATATCTTTGAAACGCGCGACCGAATTCGGATTGAATTATACGAGTCTCGTCAAAATGCAGGACGCGATAGTGTTCTTGCAAGAACTCGGAGTAAGCATAAATCTTGCGCTCAAAATCTATTCCGTATACGAGGGCAGAACGGAGGACGTGATAAGGAAAAACCCGTACACTCTCGTGGACGACGTGGACGGGATAGGTTTTGCGTCGGCGGACAAAATCGCGGGAGAACTCGGCATCAGTCGCAACAGCGATTACAGAATTACCGCGGGCATCAAGTACGTTTTGCAAGACGCTTCCTTGAAGAGCGGACATATCTATTTGCCCGAAAACACGCTTTTAAGTGCCGTTTTGGACTTGTTAAGGCTCGATTGTGACGAACCCGAGCAAAGAGTGAGGGATAACCTCGAAGATATGATTATGCTCGGCGACCTCGTCAGATACAACACCGACGAGCATTCTGCAATAGTTTTGAAACAAAACTTTTTGACGGAAGAAAGCATTGCGAGACGGCTTGCTATTTTGGCAAGTGCGGGTGCCGATATAAAAGTCCCCGTAGACGAAGAAATCAAAATGTTTGAAAACGGTGCGGGGTTCTCCCTTCACCCCAATCAGGTGGATGCGGTCAGGGCGTCCGTCGAAAACGGCGTTCATATCATCACCGGAGGACCGGGTACCGGCAAGACCACTATCGTCAAATGTATTTTGCACATATATAACGACCTCGGCAAAAAGGTTGCGTTGTGTGCCCCGACGGGGCGTGCCGCTAAGCGTATGACCGAGGCGACGGGCGCAGAGGCAAAGACCATACACCGCCTCCTCGACCTCGATTTCAAGGACGGTACTACGAGGTTCACCTATAACGACCAGACAAAACTCCCCGCGGACGTAGTCATCGTGGACGAGATGAGTATGGTGGACGAATACGTTTTCAACGCCCTCGTCAAAGCGGTGCGTATGGGCACGAGATTAATTCTCGTCGGGGACAAGGACCAACTTGCCTCGGTGGGAGCGGGCAACGTACTCGGCGATTTGATTGCTTGCGGGAAGTTCGAGGTGAGTTATCTCACGCAGATTTACCGCCAATCCGAGGACAGCAAAATAGTACCCAACGCGCACAAAATCAACCACGGCGAAATGCCCGTTCTCGACAACAGAAGCAAAGACTTCTTCTTCGAGGAACGCAACAATGCGGAAGATATAGCGCGCACGACGATAGACCTCGTCACCAAGCGACTGAACAACTATCTCGGCGTCGAACCGCAGGATATACAAGTACTTTGCCCTATGAAGAGGGGGAGCGCGGGGGTATTCAGCCTCAACCAAAAACTGCAAGCGGTAATCAATCCGCCCGCCATCGGCAAGAAGGAATTTCGTCACGGCGAAACCCTATTCAGAGAAGGGGATAAGGTTATGCAAACGCAAAACAACTACCAACAAGATTGGACGCAGGAAATAGGCTCGTCCATCGAAAGAGGGGTGGGAGTTTACAACGGAGACATAGGTGTTATTGAGGACGTCAATTTGCACATTATGAGGTTTACCGTGCGTTTTGACGACGATAAAGTGGCTGTTTATCAATTTTCCGACGCAGACCAACTAACGCTTGCGTATGCCGTAACCATACATAAGTCTCAAGGTTGCGAGTTCGATGCGGTGGTCATCGCCCTCGACGCGAACTATATGTTGCAATCGAGGAATCTCCTCTATACGGCGGTAACCCGCGCGAAAAAACTCGTGGTCATCGCAGGCTCGAAACAGACTATGGCGCGCATGGTGAGAAATAACGAAACCGCAAGGAGATATTCTCTCCTCGTCAATCTCATAAACGAGGCGTTTTCGGGAGACACCCTTTGATGAAATTCGTTGACGTCGTTGAGAAAATCAAAGAAACCTTGAAAAACGCCGTCTTCCCCGAGGACGTGACTTGCGATATTTGCGGGAACGAACTCGTCGCGGATACGCGCTATCACCTTTGCGGTGAATGCATAGAGAAACTGTCTCCGATAAAAGGCAAAATTTGTCTCGATTGCGGAGTGCCTATGGCAAACGAGGCGGACTATTGTCTTCGCTGTCAAACGAGCGACTTCAAGTTCGTTATGAACAGAGCCCCGCTCGTTTACGACGGTGAAGCAAGACGGCTCGTATACAAGTTCAAGTTCGGCGGGAAACAATATATCTCGCACACCTTAGGCGCGATGATGTCGGATACGTTCATCCGCAACGGGATGAAAGGGGAAATCGTCGTCTTCGTCCCTATGACCGAGGACGAGGAAAACAAAAGAG
>CAZLVK010000038.1:0-5085 GCA_964563025.1 uncultured Bacteroidaceae bacterium
CTTTTTTCTTTGCAGTTTGTCCTTAATTCTCACCCGCATCATCCACTGCACACTGCGTGTTTGTGTCTGCGCCCAGACTGACGCTACACTTATGCAAGTTTTTTACTTGCTCGTTTCGCTATTATCCGAATCGCGTCCCGCCGAGGGGAAAGTCCGAAAGGACTTTTTTTCTTGCAGTTTGTCCTTAATTCTCACCCGCATCATCCACTGCACACTGTGTGTTTGTGTCTGTGTTGCGTCTGACGTTAGATTTACGCATACGCGCGCATGCGCGTTATCAATAAAATTCCGCACCGTCGTGCGGAATTTGTGGTTTATGCGGTGTGGTATTTTCTGCTTCGATAGAGGAGATAATACACGACCGAACTGACGGGAAGATTTGTCAGAAGCACTGCGGGAAGCACTATCGTTTCGAGAAGTAGGATTGTGTCGTTTATGCTTGCGCCCACGGCGAAGAATCCGATGAGGATACAAACGACCGTAAGTTCGATGAATATCATACCGCGGTTGATTATTGATAACTTGAAGTTGAAGTTTGCCCGCACGCGTTTCGACGGATTGAACAAACATACGACCGTCGGTATCAGCATAAGTGCGGAACCGACCAACATAAACGAGAGGAAGTAGGCGTAAGATACTCTGCCGATGAGGGATACCCACATGATTGCGACTTCCACGATATAAAGTGCCATGACGAGCAACCAACTATCTCGATTTATGCGGTTAGAATGTATGAAATTGAAAGTATAGTACTCCGACGTGTTCCCTCTGTCGTAGGGACGGATTTTGAAACCTTTTTGATAAAGACGGGATTTCAAATCTTGGTCGTAAGAGACGGTGCTTTCTTGTTTTGCGGGTGCTTTTTCTTCGGGCGCGGACACGATAGAGGAGAAGAAGTCACGATAATTGACGTCTTGTCCTTCGTATTCAAAGTTTTCGTTGCGTTTCCCGATGACCGCTGCGGTGACTCCCGAATTGTCTACGCCGTGGTCGGATTGTTCGAGTTCCGCCTCGACGAATTCGGCGTCGTGAACGGGTGCTTGTTCCTCGGTTTGCACGTCGGATGCGACACTTTCGGCGATTTCTTCTTTTTTGCTATCGATTTCCGCTTCTTGACGCTCGAGCCTCTCGAAAATTTCTTTGAGAGAGGATTGGGAGCGGGTTCTCGAACCGTTTTCACCGGTAAATGCGGTGAAATATGTATGGTCTGGAGCGGGCTCTTCGGATTTTGCATCGTCGACGGGAGTGGGGGCAACGACGTATTCGGTCGATTTTTGCTCGTACTCCGATTGGGTGTCGAACCGCGCGAACATTTCAGCAAGAGAAGAAGCGGGTTTCATAGTCTCGGATGCGCGCGCTTGTCTTTCTTCTTCGCGTATCCTTGCTTCTTCCGCGATACGTTTTGCCTCTTCTTCGGTGATTACGTTGCCGTCGGCGTCTATGTAAATCTTGGTTTCCTTTTCGATTTCGACTTCTTTTACGACTTCTACGGGGACTTCTTTGATGACTTCGACCTCTTTGACAACCTCGACCGGCTTTTCGACCTCAACGATTTTTTCCTTGTAAACTACTTTGGGCTTTTCTTCTTCGCCGGTTTTGGTGTAGGGGCGAAGACTTTCGGCGTCGAATGGGGCGGGGTTGGAGAAATCGAATTCTTCCTCAGAAATCAACTTGTCGAGGATAGTTCTCGAATAGACGTACTCGCTTTTTTCTTTGAGAAGGAAATTTCTTCCCTCAACGGTGAGAGAGTAGTAGCGACGGCGTCCACCGCTCGTATCGTCGGGCGCACCGTCATAAGAGGTGATGAGTCCCGCTTTTTCGAGTTTTTTGAGCTGATTATAAAGCGTTGCCTGCTTGACTTTATATTGCCCGTCGGTTTTCTCGTCGATTTCCTGAATGATCTCGTAGCCGTAACGGTCACGGCTCCACAAGGCACCGAGGATGATGGTGGTGGAGTTTCCGCGGATTAAGTCGGCGTTTACTGATGAGATGTCCATAATGACTCCTATATACTTTGTATATAAATGCTACAACAGTATTCTTGAAATGTCAATATTTTAGAATACTTTTATTCTTTATCTTCGTCGTTTTTACGCAAAACGACTGCGTTTGCCGCCGATTTGCGTCTGTCTTCGGTGATTGCCGCGTAGTGTTTCTTCGTAGTATTTACGTCGCGGTGTCCGAGCACGTCCGCTACAATATATATGTCGCCGGTGGCGCGGTACAAATTGGTGCCGTAAGTGCTACGGAGTTTGTGCGGAGAGATTTTTTTCAACGGAGAGGCGATTTGCGCATACTTTTTGACGAGATTTTCCACCGCACGCACCGAAATTCGCTTGATTTGTAGGGACAGGAACAATGCGTCTTTGTCCTCTACGACGAGTTTTTGCGTGCGAGATATAAGTGCTTTTCTTTCGTTTTCGATATAATAGAGCAGTGCGTCTCTGACTTCGTCTCCGAAATACAAAATCGCTCGGTTTCCGCCTTTTCTCGTGACGGTGAATGCGTTTGTATCGAAATCTATGTCAGACAAGTTTAGTCCGACGCATTCGCTGACACGAATACCCGTGCCGAGAAGTAGGGTAAGTATAGCGACGTCTCGTGCTCGTGTGTTGCGCAAAATCTTGCGTTGGTGTTCGCTGACTCCGTCGCAGTCCTCGGCAGCGTCCAAAATCTTGTCTACTTCTTTCGATTCGAGACGGATAATATCTTTCTCGTGTTGCTTTGGAACTTTGACCTTGCTTGCGACGTTCTGAGAGAGTTTGTCTTTGTTGTAAAAATATCTGAAAAACGAACGGACAGTTGAGATTTTGCGTGCTTTTCCGCGTTCTCCGTTTGAAAACTCCTTGCCGTCGTATTCGTAGTAACTGAGATATTCGATAAAGGCTTCGAGGTGGGTGAGGGTGATACCTTCGAGGTCGAGAAGGGTGATGTTTTTGACGTCCTTTTTCATCTTGAAAGCGGGGACGCGCTTAATAAGATAATCGAAAAATATCCGCAAGTCGTATGCATAATTGAGCCTTGTAAGCGTAGTGGTTTGCGGTTCGATTCCGACGAAAAATTCGTCGCAAAATTCGGGCAAATCCTCTCTGACGTCGAGAAGTTTGCGCGTAGTTTCTATATCTCTGTTTTTGAAATAGTTGCTCATTTTTTACCTCGAAATTATTATACAAAACTATTCGCAAAATGTCAATGCGCAAATATGTCAAAAACACAATATTTTACCCCTTTCGTATGCGGGGGAGCGCTATATGTAGGATTGGCAAAGCTGATAAAAAAAGGGCGACGCACTAAATTTTGCAATTCGATTTCGACAATGTAAAGCGGGTGTAAACGTCGGGTGATATAAAATTGAGTTAAATTAACCCTGTTAGAAGTGTGAAATCACAGAAATCGCGCAACTTTAATATCTCGGAAAACAGTTTGCCGTTCGGCGGTCGTCATTCTTCCATTTCTTCTTTGATTTTATTTAGTATTTTGTTTTCGAGTCTCGATACTTGCACTTGCGAAATTCCGAGTTCGGCGGCTACTTCGGACTGAGTTTTGTCGCGGAAATATCTCAGAACGATGATTTTTTTCTCTCGTTCGGGGAGATTGTTTACGGCGTCGCGGAGCATAATCTCGTCGATTTTGCTTTCGGGCGTTTCGGGAGATGGTATTTTTTCTTCGAGGGCGGAGTCGTCCTCGTCGCTCTTTTCGTTTAAGGACAGGACGTATTTGCTCGTATCGAGTGCGAAAATAATATCCGAGCGGTCGCACTCGAATTTTTCGGCAAGTTCGTCCACGGTCGGCTCGTCGAGTCCGTTTTTGCATCTCTCGTCGGTGTATATCGCGATTTTTTGCGCAAGCACTTTTGCCCAGCGAGATACTTTCACCATTCCGTCGTCTCGCAAAAAACGCTTTATTTCTCCCGTAATCATAGGCACGGCGTACGTCGAAAAGCGCACCCCGTAGGATACGTCGAAACCGAGCATCGCTTTCGTGAAGCCGACTGCGCCGAGTTGCATAAGGTCGTCATATTCGAGCCGTCCTTTGAAACGCTTAACGATGGACTTAATCAAAGGAATATTCTCTGAAATCAGTCGATTTTTTGCGTCCTCGTCGCCTTCTTGCGCGGATTTGATTAGAGATAGAGTTTCATCGTGTTCCAGCATGTGAGAATACCTTTTTCATGGTCACCGACGTGCCGACGCCCTTTTCGGAAGAAACCTCGACTTCGTCCATGAACGTTTCCATAACCGTGAATCCCATACCGCTACGTTCGTCGTCGGGGCGGGTGGTATAGAAAGGTTCACGCGCGAGGCGCACGTCGTCGATACCCTTGCCGTAGTCGGTTATCGTCACGTAGAGTGCATCGTCGTGGATTTCGGCGGATAGGTCTATGACGCCGACTTCGTCGTCGTAGGCGTGCACGACGGAGTTTGTTATCGCTTCGCTGACCGCCGTTTTTAAGTCGTTTATTTCCTCGACGGTGGGGGATAGTTCGAGGGAGAAGGATGCAAGGACGTTTCTTGCGAACGCCTCGTTCTCTCCGACGGACGGGATTTGCATTTTGAAATAATTCGTCATAATCTACCTCTGAATTTTTGGGCATACCGAGTAGACACCGCTTGCGCGAAAAACCTTGTCTACGAGTGCTGGGACGTTTGCGACTACGAGTTCCGCGCCCATTCCCGCGAGTTTTTTGTATCTTCCGAAGATGAGACCGAGCCCCGTACTGTCCACGAAGCCCACTTTTGAAAAGTCAAGGACTACGATTTTGGGACGGGCGGAGGAGATTTCGTCGTCTATGCGACTGCGTAACGTCCGCGACGCATGTTCGTCCACGTCTCCCGACAGTCCGACGTATAGGGTGTTGTTGAAGTAAGTAAATTGCGGGTTCATATTGCCTCCGAAAATATACTAAACTCTTGCAGTTTCGTAAAAATCGGACTTTTTGACCGAAAAAGACGAATAGCATAAAAATTTGTCTATAAAAACTTCAAAAAATCGATGAAAAATTGTTGACAAGTTTTTGCGGTTATTGTAATATATCATAGTCGCGAAACGCGAAAGCCCCATCGGGGTGTGGCGCAGTTTGGTAGC
>CAZLVK010000039.1:0-4954 GCA_964563025.1 uncultured Bacteroidaceae bacterium
CCAAATGTTCTTCATAGTCGTTTCCTCCTTAAAAATGTGTATAGAAAAAGACACTTTAGCAGAGTGCCTTCATCCCTGAAAATTATTGCTCCTCGATGGTATAGGTGATCTTCATCGTTTTATCTGCCGTTTTTACCACCGGTTCGGTCAGATTGTTGATGGTCGCCAGATAGTCCGCGAGGTAATGAAAGCCCAGATTGCTGATGCTGCCGCAGGTGATGTAGTAAAGCATTTCGTGGTTCAGCACAGGAACATAGCTCGGTGTGTAGTAGCTGTTGTAGCTTTGATACACATATTGCAACTGCGAGTTTCCGCTGAAATTGAGCCTGTTCGTTGCTTCATCACTCACATAAAGGCGGCTGTACAGACCGGAGGAGTATGAGGTGTACTGCCAGTAAACACGGCCTCCGACCGCGAATACGGGAACGATCGAGTTGGCGGCCGTGCCGCTCAACGCCGATACATTTGCCGAATTGCCGAGTTCCAGCTTGTATGCCGAATATCTGCTTGCATTAGAACGCAGATATACATTGCCGCGGTGGACGATGGCAAAGCGTGAACCGGAATACAGCGTCGTATTGGTCGTGTTGGTCATGGTGTACTGCGTTACCGCCCATGAGCCGAATGCGATCTTGGTGACAACGAAGGTGCCGTTTGCGGCGATCGTGCTGCTGTCGGCGGAAATGATATACAGTGCATTGTCATCACGGTCGAACTGCCAGCACCGATAACTGCCGATGGCCGTTCCCAGCGTAATATCCGCAGAGGTGCTGATGATCGGCAGTGAATTTGAAAAGAGCGAAAAGTTCTTCAGTCCTGCCTGCCGCTGCTGAATCGAAATGGTCGTTGCGTTCGTCAGCGTGAAATAATAGCAAATATCCGTGTCGGGATCGATCGTGAAAAGATGATAATATGCACCCGTGCTGATGCCCGCATACATATCCTTGCCGCCGATCGTCAGCCACTTGGGGGCAGTAAAACAGCTTTTCATGACCGAGGTCGAATAGGTCATATCCGAATTGTAAGTGCCGTATCCCGCTTCAATGCTCGTCAGGCAAATGGAGGCTATCGTGCCGTTGCCCTGTGAGGTGTTGAAATCGTACACGAATTTCATCTTTTTGCCGGTTTCGTTGTATTCGCTTTCGGTGGTGTTGTAACTGCCCAGCACCAGCCCTGTGCCGGTGTTGACCGTGTTGTACCTTGCACAGCCCGTCAGTGTGGGGCCTGCGGGTGCATAGATCTGCTCGGCATTGGCAGGGATCGCCGTGTCGAATAAGAGCAGACCGCCGAGCAAAGTCGTATGTGCAGGAACATAGCTGCGCAAGGCCGATTCGTTGGTCAGATGCCCCAGTGTCGGCTGATACAGTCGGCCGAGTGCATTTGTGATCATATTGTGCTTTTTGATGACCTGTTTCTTTCCGCTCAGGATATCGGTCAATTCGATGGTAGTCGTTCCTTTCAGCATAAGTGCCTCCTCAGTTGGTATAGTGCATTCTAAAATCGGTGAGCGTTGCTCCCGCGTACAGAATGAAGCGATAATGGATCCGTTTGGTTGCCTGTGCACTTTCCCACAGCACGGCAGCATCCGTATTCAGGAAATCAGCCATCGGTATTTCCTTCGAGAATGTCAATTCATCGTCCAGGGAATATTGCACCGTAACATTTCCACTGAACTGTGCGGTCATTTCTGTGATGCCGGTGATGGATTCGTGGCTCATATCGGCGCAGGCGGTGATCACCTGCGGGAACGGCTCTGCCGTCAGAGCTGCCATCAGCGGCTGACGCTTTCCGTCCGAACGCCAGCAGTACACATGAGGATTTACCATGGTCGCAAACAGTTCTGCTGACGGTAATTCATCAAAGCCGTATTTAAGAAAAATAGCAGGCGTGAGCGCATCCAACTCCGCCTCCGTCAATTCGCCGTCTACTATCGTGTAATAGGTATCCTCCATGCGAAGCAAAAAACTTTCCGTTTCCGTATTCGCTTCCTGGTACGCACGGTATTCTGCCGTATACGCAGTCGCAGTGTTTCCGTTGGCAACGAGGGTAACCTGCTTGCCTTTGCCGGTGCCCGTGGAGTCAATCAGCGAAAGCGACACGGCATTGCTGCCGCAGGTCAACTTCGATGTTCCCGTGTTACTGCTTGTGGGAGTTTGGATGAGATTGAGGAACATATCGTTGTTCGACAGCAGGAATAATTCGTAGATCAGGCGGTTGGAGGTGTTCTTTTTGTTGTACACCGTATAACCGTCAAAGCGTATTTTCAGAAAATCAAAATCCTCTCGAAGTGAGCCTTTTTGATAGTAAATATACTGTGCATAGCCGTCTCGGTTCATGATCTGCAAATGTGTGGAGCTGCTGCCGAAGCCGTACCAGCTATTGCTGTTGACATATACCGTGGAAACGGCTGCACCGTTGAACACGAAATCCATGGTATTTGAAACGGAATAGGTGCTGTCATCGTTGCCGGATACCAAGGTGGTCATGCCTGCGGTCGAATTCATATACGGCGACAAGTCGGCTTTGGGGATCCCCGTTTCGCAGATGAACTGCAGCGTGGTATCCGCATCGCTGACCAAATACACCGTGTCGCACGAAAACGGAGTGTCAAACTCCGTCGGAAGTGTGCCTTCAAAAATGAGGTTGGCCTTCTCCGCATCTTCATAGAGTGAGATGGCCGCGTCTCCCTCTATGCGATATACACGGATTGGACTGCCGACATCGATGAGCTGTTCGCCGGTTGCTACATCCACCGTTATGATCGGCACTCTGCTCCAAAGGTAGTTGTTGGGATCTATCAGCATTTCTTCACCTCCATGGCGGTAATGGTTTCATATCGTGTGGTATCTACAAACAGATGCTCCAGCGATCCGCTGACGATCTCCGACTGCTCGGATTCGATGGTGTATGCGGTTTTTCTTGCAAAGACGCCGTCTGCCGTGATCTCCACGAAATCGCCGTCATATTCGCCGGGATATGTCGCATTGACGGTAAAGGTTTCGACGGTCTCATCCGCCGTCACACGCTCGTTGATGCCGATCACGGTCATGAGCGCAAATTGTGTGTGAATGAAAGGAAGCGTGCTTGTGACTGCCGTGCCGGTAACATTCGGCTGTACGACACTTGCACCGTCCGTGAGCTGCTTGAGGGACGCGTCAAAGAATTCGAGCGAATACGGGGCAAATACATCCGCCATCTTGATCCTGCCGTTCCAATCCGCAACGCCGGAAACCAGTCCCTGTCCGCTGACGGTGGCTTTGATCCTGCCTTCGCCGATGGTGGCACTGCCGCCCGCAATAGATAAAAACATCGTGAAATAGTTTGCACTGTTCGCCTTTACCGAGGTGATGGGATAAAACAGCGTAAGGATATATTCGCCGTCGCAAACGGTCTGCTTCGGCACAAAAGTCTCGATCACGGAGCCGTTGATGGCATATGTGACCGTAATAGTCGGCCGGCTTTTTTCGGAGAAAGAGATCGTCGCATCCGACACTGTCCCGTCTGCCGTCGTAACGACTGCGGATATATCCTTTTGCGTTTCTGCGGCGGAGATGTTCAGCAGCACCTCGCAAAGAAACATGGCACTTGTGCCGTCCTTTGACACATAGTCGATAGACAGCACCTCGGTGTCGCTTTCGTCCAGCGTGAGCGGCTCTATGTTGGTGAAATCATACACGACCGTCTTGTTTTCCACCACCTGGTTGAGCAAGCCGGAGATATTCTTGTCGTTTTTGGATTTTGCCTCCGACAGCTTCGGATTTTTGCCCACGCATTTTAAGCTGTGCTTGCCGTTGATTTTATAAGTAATGCTTGTGATGCAGGTGATTTTCGTATCATCCGCATGACCGCCCGAAAACACGAGGCAGTCCATGGGATCGAGTGCGGGATTGCCGATGGTGTCCGAGGTGAATGGGACATATTGTGCGACCGCAATGGTGTTCAGCACTCTGCGGAGCAATCGCTCCCGCGTTGCCTTTAAGCCGAATTGCAGCAGTGGGTTCGTCCCGAGGTTCATGGTAAGTCCGTCATCGGTATCGAGTGCGTAGTATTCCGCCTCCTCTGTGACCATATTGGTGGAAGAGATCGCCGTGTAACGGGTAACGAAATCCGAATAACTGCTGCTGTATCGCTGTTTTTGTGCGATTTTACAAACAGGGATATCCGTGTACTGCAAAAGTTCCAGCTTGCCCTCGCGGTTGATCTGTGCCACAGAGCCGAGCACCTGTGCCACATAGTACAGCAGGTCACGGTAGCTTTCAATGTCATTTGAGGAATAAATGCCGAGCGTTTCGGTGCCGTTGGGCAATGCTGCGATCTGTGCCTGTGTCTGTGCCATTTCCACACCGCATTCCTCACAGATAATGTTCAAATAATTGTAGGCCGTACCGCTGCCCGCCTCGATATTAAAGGCTTTGTCAAAGCGGAGCATATAGTCGTATGCCTTTATTTCAAGACACCGTATTTTTCTTGTGGCTTCGGACACCTCAAAAATGCCCATCGGCACCGTCTCCACCGTTTCGTCCGGCAGAACAAGATGAAAGTAGACCTTTACCTGTGCACCTTCCAAGGTGTATCTGTCGATATCCGAAAGCAACGTTACACCCATCTCCGAGGCATACACTGTCCCAAGTTCCAGAGAACTGTTGCCACAGCAGGAGCGGGTTATGTATCCGCTGCCCTTGATGATGTTTTCGTTGTCAAAGGTATATTCCTGTCCACCCTTTGTGGTTATAACACCCGTCCAGTAATAGCGGCGGGCATTGCTGTCTATGGCATTTTGAAATGCCTGTGATACGGGATACATTTGCCCACCTCCGTCAGAATTCTTTGAGCGTGAAGGACACCTTCCAGAAACCTTTTCTGTGGGTATCCTGATACAACGACGCCTTAAAACCGTCGATAAACATTTCCGTTTCCTTCAGTTCCAAGGTGTCCGTATCGAAATATTGCACGG
>CAZLVK010000040.1:0-4612 GCA_964563025.1 uncultured Bacteroidaceae bacterium
TGAGGTAAGATAGATGGTTGAAAGTAAACATCAATGGAAAGCATGGTTGTATTTATCACCAGCACTAATTCTATTATTGATTTTCACTGTATGGCCTATTATTAATACTTTTAAAATGGCTTTTTTAGAAGATTATAGTGGATTATTAGCTGCTAAACATGGTGATAGTTATTTTAAAATAGGTTTAAAAAATTTTATTGATGTAATTCATTATAAAGATTTTTTAAATTGTTTAAAAACAACTATGTTACTTTGCGTTATAACTGTACCAGTTTCTACAGTTTTGGCACTTTTGATTGCGGTTTGTCTAAATTCAATTAAACCTTTAAGTAGATTTTTACAAACTGTATTCTTCTTGCCATATGTAACTAACTCTATAGCTATTGGTATGGTATTTGCGGCAATGTTTAATATTATTGGTAATAATATTGGCGAAGAAAATGAGTTGATTGTAACTGCAGGTATTATTAATAATATTATTCAATTCTTTGGTGGAAAACCTATTAACTGGATTAATGCAGGTTCAACTTATACTGCTAATATGACAGTTATGGTTATTTATATTGTTTGGAATGCATTGCCATTTAAAATATTAGTTTTATTAGGTGGACTTCAAGGTATTAATAAACAATATTATGATGCAGCAAAAGTAGATGGAACATCTCGTAAAAGAATTTTTGCGCGAATTACTGTTCCACTATTATCTCCAATGATTGCTTATGTTGTTATTACTGGTTTTATTGGTGGATTTAAAGAATATACAAGTATCGTAGGTATATTTGGTAAAACAATGGGACCTGCTGGTGATAAAAATAGGCTTAATACAATGGTAGGATTTATGTATGATGCTCTAGCAAACAATAAACAAGGTCGTGCTAGTGCTGCTGCTTTAATTTTATTTGTAATAATATTAATAGTTACTCTTATTAACTTGCAAGTTAGTAAGAAGAAGACACATTATTAAGAGGTGTGATATGGAAGTAAATAATAATTTAACAATGCATCAACAAGATATGCAAAAAGTATCTTCTAAGCAAAAAGTTATGAAGATATTGGTGCAAATTGGTCTATATACATTCTTAATTTTAATGGCTATAATTGTATTATTTCCATTCTATTGGATGATAATTTCATCACTAAAAACATTAGATGAATATAAATTGTCAGTTCCAACATTTTGGCCTAAACGAATAATTTTATATAACTATGTTAGTGCATTTAATGAAGCAAAATTAGGAAGATTATTTATTAATACTATGATAGTTGGTGTAGTATCAACACTTTTATCATTAGTTATTACCGTTTTATCAGCTTTTGCTTTTGCAAGACTTGAATTTAAAGGTAAAAATGTTTTGTTTGCAGCATTACTTGCTACAATGATGATTCCTGGTGAATTGTTCACAATTACAAATTATGGTACAGTTTCATCATGGGGTTGGTTAAGTACGTATAGAGTATTAATTGTTCCGTTTTTAGTTAGTATATTTTATATATACTTATTAAGACAAAACTTTATGCAAATTCCTAATGAACTTTATTTAGCTGCAAAAGTAGATGGAACAAGTGATTTAAAATATTTATGGAAAGTTATGATTCCCCTAGCTCTTCCAACATTAATTTCTATTACTATTTTAAAGATGATGGGAGCATGGAATTCATATGTTTGGCCAAATCTAGTTACTAAAAAAGAAGAATATGAATTAATTACTAATGGTCTAAGAAATTCATTTACGGATAGTTCTGGTTCTACTAATTATCCTCAACAAATGGCTGCTGTTACATTAGTATCTATTCCATTATTCTTGGTATTTATTTTCTTGAGAAAATATATTATGAAAGGCGTTAGCCGTAGTGGTATTAAAGGTTAGGAATAACGATTAAAGATAAATTATCTTTAATCTATTCATATAAAAATAAGACTAAAAACATTTAAGAAAGGGAAAAATCAAAAATGAAAAAAAGATGTTTTATTTTAATGTTATTGATGTTATTAACATTAGTATTTAGTGGCTGTGGTGGAAATAATGCTGCTCCAGACTTTGAAATTCCAGAAGGTGGATATGATGGAAGCGAAGTAACAATTAAGTTCTATCATACAATGGGCTCAAATTTAAGAGAAGTTTTAACTGCTTATATTGATGAGTTCAATAAAATTTATCCACACATTCATATTATTGAAACTCAAGAAGGTGGATATGATGATGTAAGAGATAATATTTCTACTGAAATTACTGAAGGAAATCAACCAAATTTAGCATATTGTTATCCAGACCATGTTGCGTTATATAATTTAGCCGATGTTGTTGTTACTTTAGATGAATTAATCGAAAGTGATGAATCAGATGGCAACGGTGGTGCTTTAGGTTTAACTGATGCACAAATTAATGACTTTATCAAAGGTTATTATGAAGAAGGTAGACAATTTGGTGATGGCAAAATGTATACAATGCCATTCTCTAAATCAACTGAAGTATTGTATTATAATAAAACTTTCTTTGATGCAAACAACTTAAAAGTTCCAACAACTTGGGATGAAATGGAAGAAGTTTGTAGACAAATTAAAGAAATAGATAAAAACAGTATTCCTCTAGGATATGACTCAAGTGCAAACTGGTTCATTACAATGTGCGAACAATTAGGTTCTCCATATACTTCTGCTGAAGAAGGAAATCATTATTTATTCAATAATGATACTAATAAAGATTTTGTTAAGAGATTTAGAAGTTGGTATAAAGAAGGTTTAGTTACTACTCAAGATATTCATGGTGCATATACATCTGAATTATTCAAATCAACTGATACAGTAAAGAGTTATATGTCAATTGGTTCTAGTGCAGGTGCTACTCACCAAAGACCTACTAAAGGTGATAATGGTTATCCATTTGAAGTAGGAATTGCTTCAATCCCTCAAGTAAATGCATCTAACCCTAAAGTAATTTCTCAAGGACCATCTATTTGTATATTCAAAAAATCAAATCCTCAAGAAGTAGTTGCTTCATGGTTATTTGTTAAATTCTTAACAACAAGCGTTGAATTCCAAGCAGAATTCTCAATTGCTTCTGGTTATGTTCCAGTATTAAAATCAGTTATGGAAAATGAAGTATTCAAAAATCATTTAGCAAAAGCTGATGGTGGAGATTATATCGCAGCTTTAAGTACAAAAGTATGTATGGAACAAGAAAGTGCATATTACACTTCTCCAGCATTCAATGGTTCTTCAACTGCTCGTGATCAAGTTAATAACTTATTAAATAAAGTATTTACTTTAACTGAAACTGGTAGCGATTTAGATAAGAAGATTGATGAAATTTTTAAAGATGCAATTGCTGAATGTGAATATAGCAATTAATTAATATGATAAAAAACATAAGAAAAATAACTGTATTTCTATTAATATTTTTATTTGGATTATGCTTAACATCTTGTGGAGAAGATGATAAAACTCCAAAAGAAACTGATTTTGCTGGCGAGTTAAAACTAGATATGTCTAGTGAAACTCTAAAACAAGAAGTAACAGTTAAAAATTATATCGATGGTGATACAACTCATTTTAATGTGCCTGCTTCTGTTAATGAATCTGGAGTGTTAAAAGCAAGATACTTAGCTATTAATACTCCGGAATCAACTGGTAAAATTGAAGAATGGGGTAAATGTGCTTCTCGTTTTACTAAAGAAAAACTTCAAAGTGCAGTATCTATCATTATTGAATCAGATGATGATAAGTGGAATCTTGATTCGACTGGTGCAAGATATTTAGTATGGGTTTGGTATAAGACAAGTGAAGATAGTGATTATAGAAATTTAAATGTTGAAATATTACAAAATGGTTTGGCAATTGCTTCTAACTCTAGTGGTAACCGTTATGGTAAAACTTGTGTAAGTGCAATTAATCAAGCCAAAGAACAAAAATTATATGTTTATTCTGGTGAAAAAGACCCTGAATTTTATTATGGTGAAGCTGTTGAAGTAACTTTAAAAGAAATCAGAACTAATATTAATGAATATGAAAATGTTAAAGTTGCTTTTGAAGGCGTAATTACTAAAAACTATAATAATAGTATTTATATTGAAGAATACGATCCTGAAACTGAATTATATTATGGAATGACAGTATATTTAGGATATAATTTAAGTGGAGACGGTTTAGAAATAGTAAATGTTGGAAACCGTTCTAGAATAGTTGGTACTGTTCAGTATTACGAAACAGGTGGTACTTATCAAGTATCCGGATTGAAATATCGTGTTATGAAACCTGATGATCCAGATAATATTCAATTGATTTCTCAAGGACATAGTGGAACTTATTATGAAATTAATGCTGACGATTTTAAAAATAAAAAAGTTAGTATTGAGGTAAATGATGAGTTGAAAGAATTTTCATATGCAGAGTTAATCATGAATACTACTGTTAGTATTAATAATTTAGTTGTTAAAAGTATTTATACAACTAAAAATGAAGATAGTTCTTCATATGGAGCGATGACTTTGACTTGTGACGCAGATGGAGTTACAATTTATATTAGAACTGTTGTTTTATCTGATGATAATGGTGAGTTAATTACTGAAGATATGTATAAAAACAAAACTATTGATGTAAAAGGTATTGTTGATT
>CAZLVK010000041.1:0-4605 GCA_964563025.1 uncultured Bacteroidaceae bacterium
TTTTTTATGTACATAAGCGATTAATGCGTTCACCCTATATATTGTTTGATGCACTTATATGAGTTGATAATGTTCATCAAATAAGGAGCATCACTGTGGAAAAATTAAACGATTTACTCATAAAAATATTGAAAACGGATTCTCGATATTTTACAGAAGAAGGCGAATTGCTAAAAAATGCCGTATATGAAGACGCTATGAAAATGACGCCTTCTTTGATTAAACTATTGCTCTCCGACGATACTTGTAAAGCTCGTTTTTTCACGGAAGTTGACGGCGTTTTGGTTTTCGATAAGGTCGGCTTCGGTTGGGTAATAAATAACCGTCAGTTCTTGCCCGATTCCTATACTCGTTATAAAAACAAAATAGGTTTGACGGATAGTAACGATGACCTTATCTCCTCATCTAACGACGTCGTTTTATCGTTTCCTTATAAAGATTGCGTTTTGGAAGGCGGTCAAACAAAAGAAGAACAAAGACGTGATGAGGTTTTTTACAACGAAACGCTTGCTCCCGAAGAAGTTGATAGATTGCTCTACCCGAAAGTATTTACAGGTGCAAAGCGTTATACAAAAGACGGCGTAGAAGAAAACATCACGTTTGACGAAAATGACAATCTTATAATCAAGGGTAATAATCTACTTGCTATTGCTTCGCTGTTAAAAAAATACGAAGGTAAAGTTAAACTTATTTATATTGACCCACCTTTTAATACAACCGGAGATAGTTTCGAGTATAATGATAAATTCAATCACTCAACTTGGTTGTCTTTTATAAAAACAAGATTAGAAATTGCGAAAAAACTATTATCACCTAATGGCAGTATTTTTGTCCATTTGGATTGGAACGAAGTTCACTACTGTAAAGTTTTAATGGACGAAATATTTGGGCGCGATTGTTTTAGAAACGAAATTATTTGGTGTTATACAGGACCAGGCTCCCCCAAAATGTCTCAATTAAATAGAAAACACGATAACATTTTATGGTATTCAAATTCAAATTCGTGGACTTTTAATGGTGACGATGTCCGAATGGAATCAGAAGTGCATGCCGGTGGCTTTAATGGGGAAATGAGTGCAACAGTAAGCAACGCATACTCTTCACAAGGGAAAATTCCTGAAGACTGGTGGCAATTATTTCATACAGTAGACGATATCAAAAATGAATTTGAGCGCATGAATGAAGAAGCAAAAACAATTGGAATGGGGGATTGGTTAAAGTATGCCGTTGCTTCAAGAATTAGGGTTGATGGCTTAAATAGAACAGGATATTTGACTGAAAAACCGTACAAATTAATGGAGCGATTAATCAAAATGGCTTCAAATGAAGGAGATTTAGTTCTTGACTTTTTTGCCGGTAGTGGAACAACCGGATATGTTGCCAATTATTTAAATCGCAGATTTATTTTGATTGAGCAATTGGATACAACTTTTTCAATCTTACAAAGGCGGTTCTATTCTATCTCTCATATAGAAGTTTCATTGTTAAAACAAAACCAATCTTTTATTGAAAAAATACAATCGGCGGAAAGGGACGAACAACTCATAAGTATTTTGGCAGAGATGAAAGAAAGCGGCTTTATAAGCAGTAACGTAAAACCGAGTGAAATCAACCCCGAAGCGGACGATTTCAAGGCTCTTTCATTTGACGACAAAAAACGCTTGCTTATGGCTTTACTCGATAAAAATATGCTTTACGTTAATTACTGCGATATCGACGACGAAAGTTATGGTGTTTCCGAAGCAGACAAGGCGTTTACGCATAGTTTTTATAAGGAGTCGTAAATATGGCTTTCTTGTTTGAAAGAATTAACAGCGCAAAGGATTATGGCGCATATAGCGAATTACCGCAATACATAAGGGATAATCTAAATCCTACGTTTGAGTTGCGCCCTTATCAAGAAGCAGCATTTTGCAATTACATAACATACTTTGAAAACCCGAAGTTAAAGCAAAAGCCTACGCAAACGCTTTTCCATATGGCTACGGGTAGCGGTAAAACGCTTATAATGGCAGGGCTTATGCTATACCTATATAAGCAAGGGTATCGCAATTTTCTTTTCTTTGTCAATTTGAGCAACATTGTGCGCAAGACAAAGGAAAATTTCCTTACGCAAACTTCGTCTAAGTATCTTTTTGCCGAAGATATAATTATCGACGGCGAACGTGTCAAAATTAAAGAAGTGAGCAACTTTCAAAATGCAGACGAAAAGGCAATCAATATTTGCTTTACGACGATACAAGGCTTGCATTCGGATATGTGGGCGGTAAAAGAAAACAGCATTTCGTTTGACGATTTTAACGATAAAAAAGTCGTTCTCATTTCAGACGAAGCACACCATTTGAGTGCAAGCACTAAAAAGAACGATAAGGAAGAACAAGAAAACAGCAAGCATTGGGAATATACCGTTAATCGTATTTTCGGTGCTAATGCGGATAACGTCCTTTTAGAGTTTACCGCTACTTGTGATATTGAAAATAAAGATATATTCACAAAATACGAAAGCAAAATCATTTTCGATTATCCGCTTTCTAAATTCAGAGACGATTTGTACTCAAAAGAGATTAAAACCTTGCGTACTGATAGCCCCGTATTCGATAGGTCTTTGCAAGCAGTTTTGTTAAGCCAATATCGGTTAAAAGTTTTTCAAGATAATAGACTTAATGTTAAACCCGTTATTCTCTTAAAGTCACATCGTATTAAGGAAAACGCGGAAAATATGGTGAGTTTTATCAAAAATATTGCCGCTCTTACGGGTGATAAAATTCGCGAAGTTTTCGATATGGTGCGCGGACAAGCTCCCGTTATGCAAGAAGCATACGAATACTTTGTAAATAACGGCATTTCTTTCGACGTATTGGCGCAAGAAATAAAAGAAGATTTTTCGGCGGCGCATTGCATTTCCGCAAACGACGATAAAGAAGTCGAAAAAAATCAGTTGTTGCTAAATTCGTTAGAAGATAAAAACAACCCGTTTCGCGCCGTATTTGCCGTCGATAAATTGAACGAAGGTTGGGACGTTCTTAATCTTTTCGATATCGTTCGTCTTTATGAAACTCGTGACGGAAAAAACGGCAAACCGGGCGCAGGGACGATTTCGGAAGCACAACTTATCGGGCGCGGAGCAAGATATTGCCCTTTTAAGATTGACGACGAACAACCTAAATATCAGCGCAAATACGATAACGACGTAGATAATCAGTTGCGTATATGCGAAACGCTTTATTATCACTGCTGGAACGAGCCGAGATATATAAGCGAATTACACACGGCTTTGCGCGAAGTAGGACTCGACCTTGAAGGTAGAGTTACGAAACGCTATTCGCTAAAAGAATCTTTCAAACTCGACGATTTGTATCGCACGGGATACGTTTTTACAAACGAAAGAATACTGAAAACCCGTAACGACGTACACGAATTGTTGCCGTCGGTGCGCGACAAAATATATGAAGTTTCCGTTGCCGTAGGAAAAGGCGGCGAAGATATCGTATTAGAAGAAATATCTTCGGATATTAGCGTTAAAACGTATCAATACCTTACAACGTTTAAGGAAATTGCTTCAATCAATTATTCTACCGTAAATCGTGCGTTAAGGCAGTTTGACGTATTCAAATTCAATACGTTGCAATCATATTTTCCAAATATTAAATCAACGTATGAATTCGTTGTAGATGGGAATTACTTAGGCAATATACAAATCAAGATTACGTCTAAATATCAAAATCCGCCGATGAGTATCATTTATAAGGCTTGCGTGAACGTTCTTTCCAAAATCGCGGTAAAAATTTCTGCTATCGAAGAAGTTTGGGAAGGTACGACGGAATTTAAGGCACACTATTTAAGCGAATTTATTAAAGACAAGAGCGTGAACGTCAAGCCGATTTCGGGCAGTATCGGTTATTCTCAAAACGACGCTTCTGTCGGGGCAAATCGTTTGGATTTGTCCAACGAAGATTGGTTTGTATTTAACGACAACTACGGCACGTCGGAAGAAAAAGCCTTTGTTCGTTATTTTAAGGACTATGTAGATACATTGAGAAGCAAATACGATAAAATATACTTACTCCGTAATGAACGACAAATTCACTTATATTCGTTTGAAGGTGGCGAACGCTTTGAGCCTGACTATATCTTGTATTTGTGTAAAAAACGAACTGACTCAATCGAGCAACTTATCGTTTTCGTTGAGCCTAAAGGCACGCATTTAATCGAATCGGATAAATGGAAAGAAAATTTCTTGCTTGAATTAAAAAACAAAGCAATTCCTACAATTACGTTTGCCGACGACAACGATTATAAAATATGGGGATTCCATTTCTTTAATTCAGATTGTAGAAGTATTGAATTTACTGCCGATATGGAAACGTTGTAAAAGCAAAAGGCGAGAACTAAATCTCGGCTTTTATCGTTGATTTTGGACTATTTCAGTTTAACGATCAATCCGAAATAATCTCGTGTAAAAATAAGCCGAAACTCCCAAGGGAGCCCTCTCGGCTTGTCTGAAAAGAAAAAACGAACTTTGATTTCTCAAGGTTCGTTTTATTCCTGTTTGGTGCTGGCGGTGGGACTTGAACCCACATGTTGTCACCAACATCGGATTTTGAG
>CAZLVK010000042.1:0-4113 GCA_964563025.1 uncultured Bacteroidaceae bacterium
GCTGCTGGATCATTTTCGGTAGAAACAGGAGAATTTTATGGAAGAAAGACTGATAGAACTGGCGCAGGCGGAAGGCTTTGCCGCGGCCATCATCCCCACGGTTGATGTGCCCGTAGACCCGAAATTCCGGGCATTTTGCGAAGAAAACCTCTGTGGCCTGTATGGCGCCAATTATTCCTGCCCGCCGGACTGCGGCACGGTGGAACAGCTGCACCAGACCATTCTGGCCGAGGACAGGGCGCTGGTCATCAGCACCGTCTGGGATGTGGATGGCTTTGAGGACAAAAAGGCCGTCCAGCACGCCAAACACACCCACAACAGCGCCGTATTGCGGCTGCGGGAGACGATGGCAGCAGAGGGCTACCGGGGCTTCTGTCTGGGTTACAACGGCTGCCCCCTGTGCCAGCCCTGTAAGCGGATGGAGGGACTGCCCTGCGCCCATCCGCAGGACAGGATCAGCTGTATGTCCGCTTACTGCATCGATGTGGCGGCGCTGGCGCAGCGGTGCGGTCTGCCTTTCGGCTGGATCCCCGGCAAACTGTTCCTGTTTGGAATGATCGCCTATCATCAGGAGGAAAAGAAATGAAACGAGTGCTGAGTTTGATGCTGATCCTGCTGCTGGTGCTGACACTGCCTGTCACGGCCCATGGGGCGCAGGAGGATGAGCTGTGGGCCGTGTACAATGCGACCGGAGACTATCTGGCCGGTTTGGGTACACCTGCGGCCGGCGGTCTGGGCGGGGAATGGCTGGTGCTGGGCTTTGCCCGGAGCGGTCGCCCCGTGGCAGACGGCTATTACGACAGCGTGGTGGCCTATGTGCAGGAGCACATGGACGAAAACAGTCGGCTCCATGCCACAAAATCCTCCGTCAACTGCCGCTTTATCGTGGCGCTGACGGCGCTGGGCAGGGACGTGACCGATGTGGGCGGATATGACCTGCTGGCCGGTCTGAATGATTTGAACTACATCAAAAAAGTGGGTGTCACCGGCGTCATCTGGACACTCATCGCCTTTGACTGTGGCAATTATCAGATGCCTGCGGGCATTGACCGGCAAATGCTGGTGGATGAAATACTGAACTGGCGCACTTCCAGCGGCGGCTGGGCAAATGCCGGCGATGTGGCCGACCCGGATGTGACGGCCATGGCTTTACAGGCGCTGGCACCTTACAAAGAAGAAAATGCTGCCGTAGGGGCAGCTGTTGAGGAAGCGCTGGCGGTGCTTTCGGCCATGCAGGACAGCACCGGCAATTTCCCGAGCCAGTATGGCAGCAGCAGCGAGTCCGTTTCGCAGGTCATTGTGGCGCTGTCGGCGCTGGGCATCGATGGACATACAGATCCCCGGTTCGTCAAGGATGGGGTCTCCGCGCTGGACGGCCTGCTGTGCTATGCCTTTGACGGTGGCGGATTTCGCCATATCCTATCCGGCGACCGGGATGGCATGGCCACAGAGCAGGGCTATTATGCCCTGACAGCCTACCTGCGGATGTTGGAGGGGAAGACGTCCCTTTATGATATGAGCGATATGCGGTCAACGTATGAGCCACAACAGCCTGATGAACCGCAACTGCCTGATGAACCGCAGCAGTCCGATGAGCCGAAACAGAGCTTCCTCTGGGTGGGGGGAGTGCTGGCCGTGGCAGCAGCGGCTGTGGCGCTGGCACTGATCTTCCGCAAAAAGCTGGGCAAACGCAGAGCGGCCAACGTGCTGATGGTGGTGGTCATCCTTGCGGTGGCGGTGGTGGGCATTGGCCTGACCCTGCAACTGCGGCAGGAAGACCAAACGGGGCTTGGCAGCCTTTACCAGATCACGCCCATCCCCGGCGACCGGCTGGTCACGGATGCGGATACGGAAAATCTGTGTACCATTGCTGTTTACTGCCATACGGTTCTGGACAATGTAGAGCGGCTGGAACCGGCAAAGGTGCCTTATGTTCCGGCAGATGGCGTGATCCTATCGCCCATTACGGTGGAATTTACCCCCGGCGAGACCGTGTTTCAGGTGTTGCAGCGGGTCTGTCAGGCTGCGGATGTCCCGCTGGAATACAGCTGGACGCCCATGTATGACAGCTATTATCTGGAAGGCATCAACCACCTGTATGAATACGACTGCGGGGTGGAATCCGGGTGGATGTATCAGGTCAACGGTATTTTCCCCAACTACGGCTGCTCGTCCTATACGGTCGAGGCCGGGGACGTGATCGTGTGGCATTACACCTGTACCGGTCTGGGCGCCGATCTGGGCGCGGAAAAGATGGAGGGCTGAGATGAAAAAATCCAAAATATTTCTGTTGCTGTCCCTGCTGCTGATCCCTCTGACCATCTATCTGGGCAGCCGGATCCCCGGCCGCTCCTATTACCTGACCAGCAGCCTGATTTTGCTGGAGATCATGCTGCCTTTCTTTCTGGCCTTTGAAGGGCGTAAACCGCAGGCGCGGGAGCTGGTGGTCATCGCGGTGCTGTGTGCGCTGGCGGTGGCTGGCCGGGTGGTGATCCCCATTCCCCATTTCAAGGCCGCCTTCGCCATCATTATCCTGTCTGCGGTCGCCTTTGGCTCGGAGACCGGCTTTATGATCGGTGCGATCACGGCACTGGTCAGCAATTTCTTTCTGGGGCAGGGGGCGCATACGCCATGGCAGATGATGGCCTATGGCACGGCGGGACTGCTGGCGGGATTTGTGTTCCGCAGAGGGCAGGGAAAAATATGGACAATGGCCATCTTCGGCGCAGCATCGGTGGTGCTGGTGGTCGGCCCCATGCTGGATACCTGCACGGTGTTTCTTACCTTGACGGAGATCACATGGAGCGGTGCCGGTGCCATCTATCTGTCCGGTCTGCCGGTCAATATCAGTCAGGCGGTGGCAACTTTTCTGGTGATCCGTCTGTTTGGCAGACCGCTGCTGGAAAAGCTGGATCGGGTCAAGCTGCAATACGGCATGATGGAGGATGAAGATGGGATTTGAGACCTGCCATCCGGCGGTGAATTTCATCTATTTTGCCGCGGTGCTATTCGGCACGCTGACTTTTCGGCATCCGCTGTTTCTGGGGATATCCTTTGTCAGCGCGCTGGCCTACAGCCTGAAGCGGCAGGGCAGGCGGGGGCTGATCTTCGCACTCTGGCTGCTGCCCTGCATCGCAGGGTTCGCCCTGTACTACAGCTGCTATCATCATTTTGGTATGACTGTCCTGTCCCAGAATTTCATCGGCAATAACATGACGCTGGAATCGCTGGTCTATGGACTGGTGCTGGCATTGGCGGCCGCGGCGGCGCTGATGTGGATGAGTTGCGTCCATACCGTCCTCACTGCGGATAAGACGGTGTATCTGTTTGGCCGGGTCAGTCCCCGGCTGGCGCTGGCGCTGGCCATCGCACTGCGGATGGTGCCCCGGCTGAAAACACAGGCCAGACGCATTCACACTGCCAGAAAAGCACTGGGCAGAGGCATCGATCAGGGAAATATTTTTCAGAGGATGAAAAACGGTATCTGCATTTTTTCCATGCTGATCTCGTGGTTCATCGGTGCTATGGCTACGGCCTCCGATTCCATGCGCAGTCGGGGCAGCGCCCTGCGGGGCAGGAAGGCATTTTCCATTTACCGGTTTGACGGGCGGGATCGGCTTTACGTCATCGTCATGTTTTTCTGCCTGACGTTGACGGCCATGGCATTTTTGCTGGGGCAGACCGATATGGTCTATGACCCGCTGATCCGCTGGGAGGGCATGGGCGACCCGGTGTTCTGGCTGGGTTATGGACTTCTGTGCCTGATGCCGCTGGGACTGGAATGGTGGAACCAGTGGCGTTTCCAACGGCAGATCCGGCGGATGAGATCTGCTATCGTATAAGTTTTGCCCCTGCGCCATCCCGGCGCAGGGGCTTTTGCCATGCCTCATCCGGCCCCGCCTGACGGCGGGGAGGGGAAGGTGCAATGGGCTGTGACCGCACAGAAACCGTTACCTTGCGGTGAAGGCAATGCCCACGAGGGCTGGTGGAGATCTTGCGGCCGTAGGGGACGGGTTTCCCGTCCCACGCTCTCATAAATGCGGGTGGTGATGGACGGTGAGGGCGAAAAATCAAATAAACCCCCATTTCCAGTTGAAAAAAGGGAGAAAAAGT
>CAZLVK010000043.1:0-4053 GCA_964563025.1 uncultured Bacteroidaceae bacterium
CACTGCGCCGCCGGGCAGGGTATGAATGTTATATTCCATGTTCTGCTCCTTTCCTGTTTTCCAATTCCACAGTGCTGTGGGGCGGAATGGTCATAAATTTCGCCTGTGGCCAGGGGGCTGTGAGAAGCTGTTTCAGGTACTCCAGGCTCCCCTCCAGATATACAGGCTCCAGCGCCAGCTCCTGTGCCATTTGTGCCACCCGGGGTCTCAGGGCGGTGGCATCGAAGCAGCCGGTGTCCACCAGCGCCAGATGGTGATAGTGGCGAAGCATGGCGGAAAAGATGCGTTTTCCCCGTTTTTCGCCGTATTTTTCCAGGGCTTTCTCATATTCTGCCCACAGGCTCAGGTCACTTTCCAGCCAGCCCCGGGTAAGGAAATAAGCATCCGGCCATTCCCGGCGGCGTTCCGGCGAGCCCAGCAGCAGGGTGATGCAGTCGTCACACCGGGGGATGATCAGGGAAAAGTCGTGAGTTTGCAGCCCGGCTACAGCGTTGCCGCAGAGGCTCATGGCCAGCAGAACCCGGTCGCAGCCCGTGCAATCGTCCAGAAGCCGCTGAACCTCCCGACGGAGCCTGTCCGGCCAGTTGTGCAGCCCCTGCTCCAGCCAGAGGACGGGATATGGGCACCCCACCCGCTCCATGACCCCGAGAAGCTCATTTTTCAGTGTTTTACAGGCAATGATTGCGTTGGACATGGTGCACCTTCTTTCTGTGCTTAGAATAGCAGATACGAAGAAAAAATGCAAGCTCCACAAGAGTGATCCTGTGGAGACCGCATTTCCAAATTCAGCGACTATGCAGTTGAAGACTCAACTGGGCTGTTTCTCCGCTTTGGACTCTCTGCACACAATTATGGACAGAACCCATGCAATTGCACCAAAGAGAATGGCTGCAATAAAAGAACCGTTCATTCCACCGCCAAAAATCTTACCCACGAATCGCAATACATACAGGCTGACAAAGGCGGAGCAGGTCACACTGCCCTGTATCAGAGAGGTTCCGATCGGCACCAGTCTGGAAGGGGTGATCTGCATCATTTTTGCCATCAGTCCCGATGTGGTAACGTTTGAGCTGAATCCCACCAGAACCGCAGCAACTGTGACACCCAGAAGAGAGTCGTGGAAAACCAGCATACTCAGAATCGCCAGCGGCAGCAGAATGTGGGCAATGGGAATCAGTGCCTTTTTCAGCAGCTTGCTCCAGAAGCTGTAAGTAAATCCTACAAACATGGCTGTAAACATCTGCAAAAAGGCAATCGTTCCGGCCTGGGCAGAGGTGCCCAGCTGGTGCTCATTGATAATGTAGTTGGAGTAATTGAAACTGAAAGCACCCAGGCAGAAACAGTACACGATCTTTATGGCTATGATCAGGTAAGCCTTACCGGGAAGACGTTCCTTTCCCGAAGTGGCTTCCTTTTGGGACGGCTGGCTGCTATGCCCGGCAACAGGTGTCCGGGCAGATTTTCCCGGAACCAGGATGACAAACAGGATGACCACCGGGATTACGATCAGGCCGATCCAATAGGCGTTCGGCCAACCGGCTTTGGCAGCAATATTTCCGGCTGCCATATTGGCAACCGCACTGCCACCCTGAATCATGGCTGTCAGCATGGCAATGAGGGAGGCGTGCCGGGTGGGTTCAAAACACTGATGAACCAGAGAGCTCAGCAGGATCATATTGGAACCGGTGGATACACCGGCAAGACAGACACCAACATAGAGCAGAGCCAACGGCCCATTCTCTCCCACCAGAGCAAAAATTCCCAGATCTGCCATAACACAGCCCACCACAATAATCAGCAGTGTTTTGGGATCTGCCTTCATGATGACCGGGCCGGAAACAAAGGAAATCACCATGCCGATCAGGGTTGGCAACGTCATAAGAAGAGCCAGTGTCTCGTAGGGGACGTTGCTGTAGCTCTGAGCGATGGAGCCCATCAGAGAATTTGTAATATTCGTTATGGATAAAACTGCGGCAATGGCACACAGGCCAATCAGGGTTTTTCTTTCCTGTTTTTTCATATGGACACACTCCTTCTCACAGAGCGGTAGCCATCGCACCGAGCAGACCCTTCAGAAACTGCACTCTTGTAGCCGTATCGGGCAGGAAATCCAGACTGTTTGCCATTTTAAAGAAACCCTCCGGATAGCTGTAATCCAGAAGCGCATCGTCCGCCATGGTTCCCAGTGCCTCGATTTCTTCATTCGTCCACAGTTCGGCTTTTTTTGTTTCTTCCATATCCCTATCCTCCCTGCTCAACCATTGTAGGTTCTGGCAATTTCGTTAACAGCCAGAAGATTTTCCCGCTTTGCATCCGTCCGGGTGCAGAGCATCTTGTCCTGAGTGAGAACAAATCCGTCACCAACCTCGCTGATCAGCTTTCTGGCATGATCCTCACACTGCTCCTTTGTCCCATTGTAAAGCAGATCCACGGGCATACCCCCGGCCAGAGCCATATTGGGCAGTGCCTTGCGAACCTCAAAAATATTATCGTTTTCAATCTGCAAAATGGCGGTGCCCTTGGGGATGTCACGGAAATACTCGGCAAAACGCAGAATCTCCGCTTCGCAGTAGAAAAAGATTTTGACATGGTTTTCCACGCAGAAATCGATACTGCGCTTCAGATACGGCCAGTAAAGCTCTTCAAACTGCTTCCGGTTCAGGATGCTGTACCCCATCATGGGGATGCCCAGCGATGCGATGCAGTCCTCCCCCTGATAGGTGGCTGCCGCATGGAGCAGGGGAACGCAGTCCTGCTCAAACAGGACATCCAGAGTCTCCTTCAATTCGCCCTTCTTCTGGCGCATATCCAGCGAGGTGTGCTTCATGCCACGGAGCCAGGAAACGATGGTTTCCATGGGCATTGTATTGCCGTATTTCCACTGCACCAGCTGTCCGTGCTCCATCAGTGCGGATGCTATTCTGCCTGAGTATGCGCCCATCTCCATCATACGGCGTGCCATGGCCTTGACCTGACCAACCGTCAGCTTCTCTCCGGACTTTCTTCTGAGGATTTCACTCCAGTAAAGCCCGTTGCGGTCATTTCGGAGGGCAGGATATTCGTCCTGGTTCATCAGATTTGCATCCAGAACGACAATGGAATCCTTATTTTTGGTGATAACGGTTCTGCCAAAATCGGTTCCCCGAACAAGCCGCATGGTCTGAAAGTTCTTTGGATTCATATGCGCATCAAACTGATAGCGGTCAAAGAACTCGTTCTGAACATGAAAGAGTTTATCATAGTCGTAGAGTGCTTCCTCAATGTTGGTATAGCCAGCATCAAAAATAGACCAGTAGCTGTTATTGGAAGCGGTGGGTGTGCGGCTGTTGTGCCGAAGCTCGAAAACATTGTCAAACAGCTCCCGACGCTCCTGCAATAAAGATTTTGCATCCATTCCGGTTCACTCCTTTATTCTGCCCATTGCTTGCAGATCTCAACGGTTTTCTGAGGACTGTATGCCCATGCGTTTGCACCAACACGAGTGCAGACCGCTTCATTCACCGGTGCGCCGCCGATGATGACTTTGCAATCCAGCCCAGCCGCTTTCAGTGCATCCACCGTGGCCTTCATGGAATCGATGGCCAGGGTCAGCACGCCGCTGAGAGCCACGATTTTGATATTCTCGGCCTTGGCGGTCTCCACCACCTTGGCGGCGGGCACGTCAATGCCCAGATCGATGACATCAAAGCCGTTGGACTCCAGCATGGCCTTGACGATGTTCTTGCCGATGTCGTGGAGGTCATCCTTCACGGTGCAGAGAATCATCTTCGTCTTCGTGCCGCTGCTGTCGCCGGCGGTCAGTGCGTCCTTCAGAATGTCCACCGCCTGCGTCATCAGCTCACCGGCGTAGATCAGGTCACCCACGAAGTACTCGCCCTCCTCAAAGAGCCTGCCCACGGTGTCCATGCCCTTCTGGCAGGCTTCCATGGCTCTGGCCGCATCGGCACCGCCTTCCGCCATGACGGCGTTCAGCAGCTCCACCATGGTGTCCTCATCCAGATCGCCCATGGCCTGTGCCAGATTTTCAAAGTCTATCATTGTTTGTTTCCCCCT
>CAZLVK010000044.1:0-3845 GCA_964563025.1 uncultured Bacteroidaceae bacterium
ATACGTTTGGTCAAAGACCTTCAGCGAGTTAATCGGACTCCTCGAAAACGAACGTGCTTTCGGCACCATAACTATTGCAGAAAAAACCGTTGGCGAAGGTAGCGAGGCGGGCTCTTATACCCAAGCAAGCGACTTTACTTGGACAGACGCGTTCAAGATTATGCGCGGTAATGTGGATTCCACAGGCAACTACGATATTACTTTCACTTATAACGTCGTAATCAAAGAAGTTACCTTCTTAATCAAAGCACAAAACATCAACGCCGTTTACGACGGGAACACGCATACTCCCGAAGCAATCACCGTAAGCGACACAATCGACGGAAGCAAAGTAGACGTTACCGAACAAACAACCATATCTTACAGCGAATACTACGCTTCTAACGGCGACGGTTACACCTCGGATATACCTTCTTACACGACTGCAGGCGAACACATCATCTACTATAGAGTCATTTACAAAGATCAACCTTTTGAAGGCACAATGACCGTTATGATTGTTCGTAAAGACGTTACCGTAACGATCTACGACCAAACCATAACTTACGGCGAAAAAGCCCCCTCGTTCACCTATGGTATCGAAGGCGTACTCGAAGCGGATAAAGCGAACGTCAGCGTTTACCTTACCGCGCCGACTTACGCGCAAGGCAACGACGTCGGCGACTATACCATAAACTGCTCCGTCGGCGGAACGGCTTCCGGCAACTACTACGTAACTTACGTAAACGCCGAAGACCCGAATTCTTCTTCCGCAACGTTGACGGTAGTAAAACGCGCCGTAACCGTTACCGCGACTTCCTATAACGTAACCTACGGCGACGAAGTACCCGCTTACTCCGCAAGCTACACCCTCTACGGTAACGATACTCTCGACATTACTTATACCTCGGATTATCAACAAGGCTCCCACGTCGGAAGCTATCCGATAGTCCCCTCCGCGACCTCCGACAATTACGAGTTGACATTCGTAAACGGTGCGGTTTCGGTTTCCCAAAAGAAAGTTACGGCATCCATAAAAGACAAAACTATTAAATACGGCTCGGATATGCCCGACTTCGAACTCACCTATTCGCTTTACGCGGACGACGCCGTAACCATCAACGTCGTATGCGATTACGTTAAGGGCGCAAACCAAGGCTCCTACCCCGTAACTCTCGAAGTCGTAGGCGAAACGCCTGACTACGATTTCACGCTCGCAACTGCAACGTTGACAGTTGAAAGACGTAACCTCAAGGTTATCCTCGACAACGTAAACATCGTTTACGGCGATAACTACGAATTGACCTATACCCTCGTTACCGACGGCTACGACACCGTTTACGAAGCGGATTCTTTCGCTCCCAAAGCGAACGTAAACGAAAAAGAAACTGTTCCCTCCGTCGGCACATACGAAATAACCTATTCCGTAAACGATAACTATAACCTAAACATAAACAACGCAAGCCTTACCGTATCTCAGCGCCCCGCAACCATCACTTGGACGGGCAACCACGAAAACCACACCTATACGGGCTCGAGCCTTGCTTCTGCCGTAACCGCAAAATACACGGCGTACGACGGTTCCGTCGTATCCGTCCCCGTAACGTTCAACGGCGGTAACTCCTTCCTCCACGCAGGCAAGTACGATCTCGTAGCAACCGTTTCCGACGATAATTACAAGGTATCCGACACCGAGTCTTCCGCGACCATAGCTAAAGGCAAGGTTACTATCTCTGAAAAACAAGTCCAAGAATACGTCTATACCGGTTCGACCATACAGTTTGCCAAAGAAAAGGTCGAAGCCAAGTTCGGTAACACCAATGCGACAACCGACGGCGTCATCCTCAAAAATGACAGCGCAAGCGTCGCGGGCACTTATAAAGTCGAAATATCCTATTCCACAGACGACCTCGAAAGCGCAAGCTCCGTAATAGCCTACTTGAAGATAAAGGGCGTACAAATCGGCGACGATTGGTACACTATCGAAGACGCACTCAACACGGCAACCTCGGGTCAAACGATTTACGTCAGAACCGATACGTCTTTCGCAGCCGCCGATATAACCGAAGTCCTCTACGCGGGCAACGCCTACCACACCGTAAAATCGGGCGTCATCTTACGTCTTCCGAGCGACGACGACACCAAAGGCGTAGGTAGCGCCACGTATTGCCCGTCCGAAAACGATTTGGGCTATGTGCCTGCCGCAAGAAATTACTACGTCGATACCAATGCAAGCTACATTCAAGAAAAGCTTACGGTACCCGCGCACGTAACCTTAAATGTACAAGGAACAATTCTCCTTAACGGCGAACTCGGAAGTTCGAGCACGAATAGAAACGGACATACTTCCGGCAAACACGGACAACTCATAAACAATGGTACAATTAACGTTGCAAGCGGAGCTACCGTGGACGCAAGAGGCTTTGTAAAGGGCACCGGCACGCTTACGTTTAATTCGGGTGCCACCGCGTACAGCCCCTTCGTAGTCATCGACTACAAAGGCGGTACTTACACCGCGACCGTTTACAATAAAGGTGGCATATCGCCTTTCAGCCAATGGGAAATGCCCAACTTCCAGTGCACGACGGTATTCGAATACGGCTCGACCCATATCGCCTACCTCGATCTTTACGCAACGAAGCAACACAACACTGACAAAATAGAAGTCATCGGCACCAAAAAAGGCTTGCTCATAATGAATGAGGGTTCTCGCATAACCACAACTTACGATAGAACCGCGGGTATAACCACCATCAAGTTAACCGGCAACGTAAATCTCGGCACGTTATCGCTCGAAATAACAGTTGTAATAAACAAAACCATCAACCTCTCCGAGATACAATTCCCCATTCCTTGGACGTATAACATCATAGTCGGCGACGGTTCTACCGCAACGACGTTCAACGTCGGTTACAACATAAAACTTATGACCGGCTTTAATTGCACCGTCGAAAAGAACGCGACCGTAAACGTAACCGGCAACGTAATAATCTACGAGTCGTTCACCAACACGTTCTCGTCTGAATGGAAATCCGGCACAAACGGGTATATTTATCCCTCTAAGTCGGGTGCAAAAATTACCGTAAAAGGCACTATCAACGTAACGGGAGGTATTGCTGGTAAGCTTTACGGCGCAAACGGCGGTAAAGTGATAGTCGGATCGAGCGCGAATCTCGCACTCACCTCTTCCGAAGGCGACTCGGGCGACACGTCCTCGACGGATGCAATGCTCAGCCGTGGTACGTATTACGAAACGAGCAAGATTTCGGAAACCGCCAAACTCGTCGACGCCAACGGCAACGTAACGACCGTCGCCCAAGGCAAGACTTACACCTACACAAATTCCGCTTGGAATTAATCCCACAAAACCACAAAAAGCGAGGCTCCCGCCTCGCTTTTTTATTAGCACGCATAATATTCACGCTTGTATTTAATATCTATATGTGATATAATTTATGCGAACAAATATTCTGCTTTAAGAGGAGAAATAAATGGATAACAAACTTAAAGTCTTCGAAAACAAGCAAGTCCGTACCCTCTGGAACGCCGACGAGGAAGAATGGTACTTCTCCGTGGTTGACGTTGTGGGAATTCTAAGCGAAAGTAAAATCCCTCGTAACTATTGGAGCGACCTAAAACGTAAGTTGAAGCAAGAAGGAAGTGAGTTGCACGAAAAAATCGTGCAACTGAAATTGCCATCTTCCGACGGCAAATATTACAAGACCGACTGTCTTGACACCAAAGGCATATTGCGCTTAATCCAGTCTATTCCGTCACCCAAAGCCGAGCCGGCTTGCGCCATGATGTTGCCTACGGCAATACAGCTTGCGCAATGAAATCTTGCTACGCAAGATGAAATCCGCCTA
>CAZLVK010000045.1:0-3823 GCA_964563025.1 uncultured Bacteroidaceae bacterium
ATTTTTCAACAATCGTTACCATTTTTGAATTTGTTGAGAACTCAGTTTTAGAATTTATTGCATTTTGCCATTTGTTTATTAATTCCAATGCTTTTGGCAAATCATTTTTGTCTATCGGGCGACGTTGAGCACCTAAATCAAATCCGTCATTTTGTATCTCAACAAAAAGTATTTTATCTGTTTTCTTAGCAAGTTGTCTATCAAGCAATAAGATAGAAGTTTTTACCCCTGAATATGGCTGAAAAATACCGCTCGGCAGACTTACTACCGCATATAAATAATTTTCTTCTATAAGTTTTTTCCTAAGTTCTTTATAAGCATTTGCACTTTGAAAAACAATACCTTCAGGAACAATTACACCGGCTCTGCCTGTTGAATTAAGGTGTTCCATAATATAATCAACAAATAAGACTTCTGAGCGGTTTGCTTTTACTCCAAATTTGTTATGCGGCTGAATACCGCCCTTTGGAGTCATAAATGGCGGATTAGCCAAAATACAATCAAAATAATTATCCCACCTTGTATCTTGTGTTAAAGTATCATATTCATAAATTTTCGGTTCCTTAAATTTATGCAAATACATATTTACAAGTGCAAGTTTAACCATGTCAGGAGAAATATCATAACCTTGAATATTCTCCGTTAATGTTGTTCTTTCTTTTGGTGTTAAAGTATTTTTGCTATTTTCTGCCGTTTTTTGAATATGTTTATATGCAGAAATCAAAAAGCCGGCAGTTCCGCAAGCAGGGTCAAGTATGGTATCAGATTTAGTCGGTTTAACAATATCCACAATAAAATCAATAATATGTCTTGGTGTTCTGAATTGACCCGCATCACCTTGCGAACCCATAATAGAAAGTAAATATTCAAAACCGTTACCAAGATTTTCACTATTATTATAAGATAAATCATTTATTTCTTTCAAAAATAGTGTTAATGTTTGACTATCACGAAATGGCAAATATGCACCTTTAAAAATATCTCTAAAAAGTTTTGGAATTCTGTTTGAAAGCGGCAACTTATCCAAAGCCTCTGTGTATAAGTTCATTCTTGCCTCGTTGCCTAATTGAGGCGACATGATTTTAGACCAAGCATATTCAGAAAGTTCTTCAACAAAAAACTCTCTGTTTCCGCCCAATCCAACTGTTTCAATATCCATATCGTCCATGAACTTGTAAATCATGGCAATAGTAATTTGTTCTATCTGTGCTTGCGGATTAGGAATTTTACCAACCAATACATCTCTTGCATTATCGATAGTCTTTTTTATATCTTTTGTTAACATAACTCTCTCTTCTTACATAAATTTGTTTAGTACAATATTGTCCTTTATATACTCCGGTAAGGCGGTTCTATAACCATTTAACTTTTTATAATCTTCCATCGTAAAACCGGCATAAAAATTTAGTTCCTGATATTTTTTCATATCAATAATGTTTCTAAATTCTCCGCTTGTAACATAAGCTTTTATAAAGTTTTTAATATATGGTACATATTCCGCTTCCGGCTTATAAATAGAAATGTATTTATCACATTCATCTTCCAATAATTCATTTTGATTTTTAAATCTTGAAATAAGACCAAAAGCCCTTTGCAAAACTTCTTTCCAAGATAAACGTCTATCCAGTTGCTCTGCCTGTTTTATTTTTTCTAATGTAATATATAAGTTTGGTTTATTCTCATATCTTTCAATAGTCAGAACTTCCGCCCTATCCCAGTTCTCATTTTCTGCTGCTTTTCTTATTTCTTCATCATTAACAACAGAATCTTTAAATTGTTGGAACAGTTCCCTATCAACTTTCATTCCGTCAAGACCGACTTTTGTTTCTTTAAGTTCCGCTAATTTATCGGGATCGAAAATTTCAATGGTTTCAACAGGTGGTGGCGGTGGTGTAGTGCCACTACCGGAGCCTGTTTCTCGTGGCAATTTTAATTCTTCATCGTAATTAAAATCCTTTTCAAAATATTCGCAGTTTGCAAAGAAATCAAAAAGTTTAAAATTTTCTTTTTCAATAAAATCAGTTGGTTTTGTTGTTGGGTATTTGAACGTATATTTACGAGTTCCACGACCTTTAATCTGAACAAAATCAGTTGGAGAAAATATTGGTCGCATAAGTGCTAAATTTAAGACATCTTGGCAATCGTAACCCGTCGTCATCATTCCAACAGTTACGCAAACTCTTGTTTTGCTCGTTTTATAGTTATCAAAAAATCTTGAACTTCCTGATAAATTATTATTTGCAAATTTCTCTGTCATTTCTTGGGCGGTTGGCACACCGGAAGTTACTTGTTGAGCAAAATCGGAATTATATTTACCCTGCCAAATTTTATGTGCCATTTTATTTAAAATCTGAACAATTTTTGCACAATGATTTTGACTCACGCAAAATATTATTGTTTTACCGAATTCACCCGAAATCGGATCTTTTAAACCGTTTTCAAGTAATGTTTTGCAAAATTGAATATTAGTATTTTCAGAAAAAAATTTCTTTTCAAAATCTTTCTTAAACATTTTTTCTTCAACTTCTTCTTCGTCGTGAAAAGTCATCACGGAATATCCGTTTTCGGAAAGCATTTCAGTTGTAATATCAGTTCTTGCGTCAGAAACAACGGGGTTTATTAAAAAACCGTCTTTTACCCCATCAAGTAAACTATATCTGAATGTAGGCTGACCACTTTCGCAACCAAAAGTTTTATAAGTATCTAATAAAATTCTGCGTTCCAATGCCTTTGGATCTTCAAACTTGAGTTTCTTAATATCCACGTTTTTAATATAATCTTTGGGGGTTGCCGTTAAACCAAGTTTGTAACCTATAAAATATTCAAAAACGGCTCTTGAATTACCGCCAATACACCTATGCGATTCATCGGAAATTAAAAGGTCAAAATCCGTTGGAGAGAAAAGTCTTTTATACCTATCATCAACCAAAAGACTTTGAATTGTTGTAATAACAATTTCAGCTTTTCGCCATTCCTTTCGAGCTTCTTTATAAATAACCGAAGTATAATCTTTTAAATATTCATCAAAATTCTTTTTTGCCTGACGTTCAAGCTCAATTCTATCAACTAAAAACAAAACTCTTTTGGCATTACCAGTTTTCAAAAATAATTTTATAATACCTGCGGAAGTAAGAGTTTTCCCCGTTCCTGTTGCCATTTCAAATAAAAATCTGTTATTACCCTCTTTCGCAGATTTTTGTAATGCTTTGATTGCGTTAATTTGGTAATCTCTTAGAAGTCTGAAACCATTATCAAAACAAAATTTATTCCTTGTTCTTTCGTTTATATAATCAGGTTCTTTAAGTAAATTAGGATTTTGCATTAAAGCAACATACTCTTTTGTAATATTTTCAGAATGCAACGTTTCTGTATTGGGTTTAAATTCTAATCTTTGTTCCAAAGATTCTTGTGTAGGCATAGATGTAATAATTTCAGGATTACCGATTTCAATATCCCAAAGATAATGAATATTTCCGTTTGAAAGAATGACAAAACGAATATTTTGGCTCATTGCATAAGCTCTTGCTTGCTCTTTGGCAAAAAGAGGATTAGTATCTTCTCGTTTTGCTTCCAATACACACAATGGAAATCCTTTTGAATCAAGTAAAAGATAATCTAATAACCCTGTCTTGAATTTATCATCTCGCTTAATTTTTGTTGAATATTCTACATCAACATTTGCTCGACCGTTTTCATCATTCAATAGTCGCCAAGCCGATTCTTCCAATAATTTATTTATCTTGATTCTTGCTTTTGCTTCTTTCTCACAACTCATAGAACATTCGCTTTTGATTTAATAGAATTATTCTATCACAAACAAGGA
>CAZLVK010000046.1:0-3721 GCA_964563025.1 uncultured Bacteroidaceae bacterium
CTCCAAGTTCTACCAAATTGCTACCATCTATGAGTGCTAAAATATCTCCCTTAAAACCCATTGATGTATCAATGATTGATGCTGTGCTAGTATTGTTGGATATTATGTCATAGTCTATTGAATAGTCTTTTACCACTCCGCCATCAACATATTCTAATGTGTTTCTTGCATATACCCTATAATGAACCATTATACAAGCTCCTTTTGTATTGAGTAACTAATTGTAACTTTACCAAAGTCAGTATTGGTGGCCGAGAATACGAGTGTAGATTTGCCTGACGGGATTGTTAGAAAGTTTGAATATGTGTAGTCTTTTTCGCCTATATAATAAACATCTTCTCGAACATACTCGCCGTCAACCAAGGTGTATAAACTTGCTTCTTGTTTGTTTGGACTACTATCAATTTGTAAGTAGCAGTTTTCTTTTACTATTAAATTGTATTTTGCTTGGTCAACGATTTCTCCGTTTTGAATTATTCTCATAAAAGGCGTATCTGTTACCGCTTCCACCTTGATTATGCAACTTGTTGGCAAATTGCCTTCGTTGTCTATATCTACTGCGAGGTTGTTACTCCCACCATAGTAGTATGGATAGTAATAGGGATAGACAAGCGGATCGCCATACCTGCTTAATTCCAAAACAATTTTCTTATCTTTTTTCCACCTAGACAAGCAAACAAATTTTACTTCACATTTTAGAAAACCTGTTTTGTAATCTATCTCACTCTTTTTGAGTTCGTTTATAAGCACTAACTTATACCACTCACTTTCAAGAGGGTTATCAAACGAATGACCATTTGTGGTGTAATACAATTTCATTGGTGAATCTGTGTTAATGTTTCCAACAAACTCCACAAATGCTGTGAAGTGTTCATAATCTGAAAAATATAAATCGCCACTAATTGTTTGTGATTGTGTTTCCACCTCTTCAATAAAGCAAGTATTCTCTACCTCATAACTTGTTATTTTTGTTTTTATTCCAAGTCCATCTGGTTCAGCAAAGAAACTACTTCGCTTATCATAAGGATTGCTTGGTGTAAGATTCCATAGCTTTCCCTTGGCGTTTTCTAACCAAAATTTTCTCATTAAATCTTACCTCCAAGTTCTTTATTGATTTTTTGAGCCAGTAAATCGGCAACAAGTTCGGCATTTTCTTGGCTTATTGCATTATCCCCAGTTGCGTTTATATCAACATTAATATCTACCTGACTATGATTTGAATTCTCACTAACTTGCGTTGTATTAACATCAAAATCATCTCCCATATTGAAATACTGCGATTGTAACTCTTCCATTTGTGATGTTTGTTGTTTTAATGTGCTAGTTAGATTGGTGCTTTGCCCCATTAAAAAAGCAAACAATGTTGCAACAACCAAAACAACCGCCGCCACTGCCCAAAGTATTGGAAGTAATGGTGTGCTTGCTGTTGATACTGCACCTATTCCACCTGCCGCTCCATAGCTTGCTACCGTTATTGCTTTTATAACTCCAACTATTGCTGTAATAATGGAAACAATCTTTGGTAATAGAATAATTATAAGCAATAGAAACACTGTAAACTTTTGTTGTTGTGGAGTCATTCCACCAAACCAATCCGTGATTGCTGTTAAGATTGGCAAAACATTCTCTATTACAAATTCGCTTATTGTTTGTATTATTGGAAGCAAGTTTTCTGCCAGTTCTCCACTAACTTGCATAAATTCTAATTTTAACTCATTCCAGGTTTCTTGTATTTCCTTTGCTGTTCCCACTTGATCTTGCGTGGTTATTCCAAGTTCTAATTGTTTTTGATTTAATTCATCAATGGTTTCAGTAGAAGTTTGCAGAACCTCCAAGACATTTATTGCGTTATCTCCAAACAACTCATAGGCAAGAGAGTTTCGCATAGATGTATCTTCCATTTGCCCAAACACTTGTATAATCTCATCATACATAGTTGCCAAGTCTTTTGTATTTCCATTAAGGTCTTTTGTGGATATCCCCAAGTGTTTTAGGATATTCAAATAACTTGAACCATTGCCCAGTGCAATACTTGTCATTACACTTTTAAGACTTGTTAATGCCGAATCGTAGTTACTTGCATCGCCAGTTATCTCTTTATACACATTTCTTTGAAGTTGCAATTTTTCAATGCTTACATCAAGTGCTTTTGCTTCTTCTTCAAGTGCCATTGTTTGATTTGTAAATGCTGTGATTGATGCTGTAATTGTTGTTATTAAAGTTAGGGTTATTGCAGATAGTTTCTTTGCTGTTTTCTGTGTTTTTTGGAGTGCATTTTCAACATTATCAAAGCCAGTTTTCAGTTTTCCAATTCTCTCTATTGTTGGTGCATCTGCTGTGTTTTTAAGTTCAATATTATACTTTTTCAATTCATTTTCAGCCTGCATCACGGATACTTGTATCTTATTGAACTCTTTTGCTGTCATATCTCCATTTTGAAATGCCTTGTTTGCTTCTATTTGTTTTTGTTTTAGGAGTGCAACTTTTTGTGTAGCAAGTCCTATTTGGGTTTCCAAATTCTTCATCTTTTGTGCAGATGCTTCCGTGTTCTTGCTATCTAGTTTTAATGCTTTATCTAATTCCTTTGTCTGCGAGGTGGTTAGTTTAATGCTTTCATTAAGTTTTTTAACCTTTTGGTCTATCTCTTCTAGACTTCTTCCAACTTCCAATGTTTCCACCTCCTATTTATTGATTTTAGATTGAAATCTTTCATAAATTCTTGCATCCATATCTTTTAAGTTATGAATTGCTTTGTTTATAAACCGTGTTCCCTTTATTGTGCTTGTTCCGTAGTTTAGAATATTTGCTATTTTTTGATATGGCACACCTTTACGGTTCTGTCCTTGAAACTCTACCGAGTATCCATACCAATTGTGTCTTGCAGTGATTTTGCTTTGCCTTATAGAGTTTAATAATCCAAGTGTTGCTCCCCTTGGTGTTGTTTCTTCTAACACTTTTACAAGCTTCTCAACCTCGATATCTATTTGTTCTTGGATTGCTTCTATTGCTTTGTCTCCAAAGTCACTTATTTCATCAAAATATTCACTTAACTGTTTAGATACTCCATCATTCCAACTTGCCATTTTATCCCCTTAATTTGCCATTGAGTGTCATATCCGACAAACTCATTGGCCTTGAATACTGAATGTTTTTACCTTCGGCTTTTGCTATTGTTAAAGCATCTATTTGTGCTGAATAATCTATTAAGTCATAGAATACATTCAAGCCCATATCTGCCAGGTTTACTTGCACGCCTGTTTTTATTGCACAATAAAGCATTTGTGTTGTGAAATCGCCTTCAATTTGGCTTGTTTCTGTTGGTTTTATGCTAGATTTTATCTTTTTTTTTGAGCAATAAATAACGAGAAAAAGTCTAACAGGTCACTTATTATTGTTTTATCTGTTACCACATAAGGTGGAATACTCATAATAAGCTCGCCAACATCTGGCTTGTTTGGATACTCGGCTGTTGCAATAAGCGAAGCAATAAAGTTCAAAATGAATTCACTATCGAACTCGTAGCTCTCTATTGTTGAAAATACATCACTTGTTTCTTCATCTGTAAGTTTTTCTAAATCTTCAACCGATTCAATGCTGTATTCTCTTAACTTTGTAAGTGTATCTTTGTTTGAATTCTTCTTTGCAAATGCAATGATATCGTTTAATAAATCCCTACCAAAATAACTTTTGTAGAGAATAAATGTGAAAGCATTTCCACAAA
>CAZLVK010000047.1:0-3706 GCA_964563025.1 uncultured Bacteroidaceae bacterium
TAAAACATATCTAAGCCAAGTGCGTTTATTCTTCTTAGATAAGTACTTAGCAAAGCCTAAAATATTTTCGTTACTTTTGCCCGTCAACTCTTGATGTTTTTCGTTATTAATTTGCTTAATGTCTAACATAACAAGGTCACAAACATCTAGTAGTTTATCCACCTTTTCTAATGTTACCTTGTTTCTATTAAATGTGGCTCCCGAGGTATCTACACATGTACTAAGTCCACGTTCTTTTACTTTTGTAAAAAGTTCTGTCACAAAGTCTATTTGAGCAAGTGGCTCACCGCCGGTAACCGTAACGCCCTCTATGTAGTTGCGGTATCTAAGAATTTCTTCCAGAAGAGTATTTACACTCATTTTTGTGCCCTTTCCAAACTCCCATGTGTCAGGGTTGTGACAATAAGCACACCTAAGAGGACAACCTTGCATAAATACAACAAATCTAACTCCCGGCCCATCGACTGTGCCGAACGTTTCTACCGAATGTATATTCCCAAACATTTTGCCCTCCTTGTTTTATTTTTGTGCTAAACCAAAAATATTTTTCAGCCCCACAATATCATTTTTATTTTACACCAACCACCCTCGTTTGGCTATTTATTTTTATGTGTTTTTTAAATTATTTTCCAATAAAAATTGTGGTTATATCCTTGATTTATAGGAGTATAACCACAGTTATACAAAACAAAAATTTTATTAAATATTAATATCCCCAAGAGAACGAATCCAAAATATCTGGATTGAGTTTCATGATATACATATCTATATCACTTCCACTATTAATATCAAAAGTAAATCTTATATAATTTTTCTCCAAATTATATCCGCCATCTGTATCAAAAAGTCCATTTTGAACACTCAACTTTTTTACAGAATATGATTTTGATTGGCCATTTGAATAATTGACAGTACGAGTTGAAGTCCTAAGAAACGATGAGTCTATAAAGTTTTCATATGTTACTTCGCTTTTAAACTGTACATCAGCAAGCCCCAAACTGTTTTGACCAGCCTCCGAAATTTCTTGCACGTTTCCATTTGGCCATATAATAGACTTTTTAGACCCGTCAATTTCATACATCATGGCAGATAGTAGGTCTTTCTCCTCGTCATAATTTCTTCGAACAATTATATTACCATTTCCGTCAATCTGTTTACGAGTATCTGAATCCTTGTCATTTTCGTCATAGAAATCATCATATAACGGTCTACCACTATATGAAAAAGTACTACCACCGTCAAACACAACTTCCACTTGCATATCCATTGTGAATTGCGAATTTAAAGGATTCGTATCATATTTAAATGCAACAAAGAATGTATCTACCCAAAATCTCTCGAGAGTATTACCATCACTATCTTTTTTGGTTATCTTTGGCAAAAATATAATTTCTTTAAGATTTGTATAGGACGTCCCCGCACAAACTTGATACTCATCACTTTCAAAATCTGGTGGATTGCTCCAATCTATACTTGACCAATCAATGTCCTTTTTGTAAATATCTGCCAAACAATTAGCATCGTCAATGTAAATATATGAATATGGTTTAACAATTGGTAACATAGACCTACTTGCGTTAGAACGATTAAAATAACTCTGTGAATATGTTTTGCCAAGTGTCATTGTTGTTGACGTTCCAGTCGGAACACAAAGTCCAGCCATATTGCCAACTATTGCTTGCAAAACGGAATCATAGCCTTTGTAGTTTTGATAAGCCTCAAGTGTACTCAAATCATACTCTCGCCCTACAGTTAACGCTTGAAATGAGCCGTTGTTATTTATAACTGTCTTTTTTGCCTCCAAGGATCTTTCAAATTGGTCGTAACCCACAAGAGTTCTTAAGAAATATGCCACATTCCACAAATACTCCTCAGTAATTCCAGTTTGCAAGCCGTACTTTGCAAGCAATTCTGCAATATATGACGAACTAAAAATTTCTAGTTTTTTACTTCCGCTAGTGCTACTACCATATCCATTGTAATATTTTTCAAGTTCGCTATTATCCCAAGTAAAGTTATAATATTGCGTGTTAACCGTTGGTGAAGGCTCTCTATCGCCCGAATCTGTTCTTGGATTTAGTTCTCGAAGATACACATCATAATAAATCGACATCAAGAACACTTTAAATGTGTCAGGACTATATAAATACGGACTTTCTGCCCATGCCCATGCATTTTCTGTACACGTCTCGTCGGTATATCCACTATACACATACTTCCCCGAGCCCTCAGATGTCTCTGTACAATCTATTTTATATCCACCATATCTAGCATCCGCATATTTAACACAAGCATAATGCGATTCCATACTAGTTCTGCCAATACCAATAATTTTGCTGTTTGTATCTGTTTGGTCGTCCCAATCTTGCCAACTACTTATTGCATCTACATAGTTAAACCAAACATTTCTGCCAAAATATTCGGCATCAATCTTGGCTTGAGTTTCGGTCTCCACATAATATGAACCCATATAAATTTTGTCAAGTGCTCGATACAAGTACTCCGCCATTACTGAAAATTGCCTGTCGACAATTTCGGACCACGACATATCCCTTGCCAAAAAATTGTCGTAATATATTTTCTCTTCATTCGTCTGCCCAATATCGTCTAGGCCACAAACAACTATCATTCCGCCAAAATAATCATTTAGGTCATCTTCTACAACAGTGGTACTAGAACCACTTCCAGAACCAGAGCCACTACTAGAACCTGAGCCACTTCCAGAACTGCTTCCGCTTCCTGAACCACTTCCAGAACCCGAACCGCTACCCGAGCCTCCACCCATTGACCCCACACAACCGACTACCGAAAACGAGCAAAAAAAGCATAACATGATAGCAATAACACTTTGAAAAATTTTATTCTTTAGCAATTTCATTCTGCAACTCCTTTAGGTGTAATTCTCATGAATTTGAGTGATACGCAACTCAAAAACTTGCGTTCACATTTCATTAATGCTAGTATATCCGCCTTCGCCAGCAACTTTAATTAACATACTTCACGAGTAGTTTACCACGAAATCGCAAAATAATCTAATAAAATATATAATTTTATTAAAAATTACCCGACAATGTTAGTTTTATATAATCAAGTCGTAAAGTAACTGAAAGTAACTAAACGGCTTGTAACGAAAAAAACAACATTCCCTCCTTTTATTATTTACAAGTCCGTATAGTGAAATCAGTTCACTATGCGAATTTTTTGTTAAGGGGGTGGTTTATAGCATATGGCATTTGTTTCAAAAAACAAATTAAGTCGTGATTCTCGTTGGAAGATGTTGCAAGAAAGTGGTTATCGTGAACGAAATATTTATCTTGACGCAAACTTTGCTGTCCGTGGAAATAAGGGACGCACGATTAGTTTTTACAAAAAGCATAGAACTTATGGCGATAAAAACGACCATAGGAAATATGATGTTGCGACATTTGATTTGAAACGAAATAAATGGGTTGGTTAGTGCCCTAACTAAACAAAAACTATAAGTCGTGGTATAGTCCACGCACACAATCAATAGTCAAGTTGATGTATGGACATCATTGATGTTTGCTTATATGATGTTTCCACAATAAGGCAAACTTTATTATCCGAATTAAGTATCGGACGCAAGTTTCGGTTGTTGTAGCGTTAAAAGTCAAACAATCGTAAAAATTCAAAAATAAAATAAGGTAAGGTAAATAAAATTATGGAAACTAAAACTAAGGAAATC
>CAZLVK010000048.1:0-3521 GCA_964563025.1 uncultured Bacteroidaceae bacterium
ACAGAAATTATTGGTCCACAAAAACTTAATAATATAAGTAATACAACAATACCTATTAGCATACCAATTTTTTGAAACCAATCTTCAAAAAAATCTGTATTTATACCACCATAACCATCACTTTTGTTATCAGGATTTACTCTATCACTTACTACACCTAAATCATATATTTTATTATCAATATTAAGAAAATGAATTCTAAGTATTGTAACATCAGCAATATCATAGTCATAATAATGAACATAACCTGAATATGTAATCATTGACTTTTCAGTTTCACAAAATGAAAATACCCATTGACTATTTTCTATATTGCTTTTAACTTCATCAGAAATAGTAATTTTCTGACTTTCAGCATTTTTAATGAAATCATCAGAAGACATAATTCGATTCCATTTATACTCTTTAGACAGCCAACCGCCTCCATCATAAGAAGCCTCATCTTTATCTGTTAATGTTATATATTTGTCATCACTCCATTCACCATATTCCCATTTACCAGAAAGACCTAAACCAGTAGATTTATTTGCTTCTCTAATTTTATATGATAAATCAGCATCATAAATATGAGTTGCGATATAGTCAACCAAATCAAAACAAATAAACCAAGATTTACCTGAATCATACAATCCAGCTACATTACCCCATTTTATACCACTTGAAAATTCAAAATTGCCAGTATATTTAACTTCAATTTCTAATGTATTAAATGTTCCCATTTCATAAGTTAATTGATCATTAAGATAGTAACAACACCATTGTTGACCTACACTAATAGCTTTTTCATTTCCATCAATTTCAGTACCATTAAATTTTAAATCATCAAATACATAATCATAATTTCTTCTAATGCATACGATATTGTAGTATCTGTATGCTTCATCTGAAACAACAAAATCTTTTACTACGTATTTACAAAAAACATCATACGAAGATACTAATTCCAAATCGTAATTTATCGGATGTAAATTTTGACCATTAGATGAATATTCACAAGACATTGATATAGAAGTTGCAATAAAAGAATAACTTTTATTTAAAGGTTGATATACATATAAATACAACTCATTAGAAGAACTTTCCGCAATTTGAATAATTTCTAAACTAGCTTGTGTACCACTATCATCAACTTCATGTTCGGATAATGATGGATAATTTCTAATATCAAAATCATTACTTTCACTTAAATCGTCGAATACATCGGTATAATCACTTGAATATGTAGAAGCAAGTGCAGTAGTAGTATTACTGCAGATAAGTGTACAAATTAAACATAATATAAAACTAACTAATATTTTAAATTTCTTCTTCATAATCATTTACCTTTCTAAAAAATATAGGGTGCATTTTTAAAATGCACCCCTTAAATTAAGCATAGTTATTTTTTATGAATGAAACAATCTTCGGTGCTCCATATTTATTAAAATATTCTTGCGAAGGGTGCAATCCATCACCTGAACCTGAATTCATTTCTAATTCATAACTACTATTGTTAAACATATCTAATACAGGATAATCATATTTATCTGCCATATATTTAATTGCTTCTGCAACATCTTTAAGTAAATAACCTTGAGAATTTTTTGTAGTACCTTTAGAATAAGGGAATGGCGTCATAAAGAATACAAAACTATCATCATAATAAGCTTTAAAATGTTCGCAAATTAAATACATTGACCCATAAATAGTAGAATTTGTTTTATCTGTTGGTGTACCTAATGGTAAACTTGCTGAAAAGTCGTTTACACCTAACATTACTGAAACTATATCAGCGTGTTGTTTATAAGCTAATATATTTGCTGTCATATTAGTTCTATTTACAGTATTACTACAAAAAGTAGCACCTGAAACACCTTTATTTTGAAAAGATTTAAGTCCTAATTTTTCAGCAACTAAAGTAGGGTAAGGATTAGCCATACGACCACCATTAACACCATCAACACCGTATGTAATACTATCGCCCCAAGCTATATAAGTTAATTCACTATAATTGACTTCTACAGGCTCTTTTTCAGGTTCTTTATCATCTTTGACAATGCTATTTCCAAAAACAAATATACAACTCATACATGTTAAAATTGATAAACATATAATAAGTGTATTAAAAACCTTTTTCATATTACATCACCCAAGCTTTAACTACATTAACACTCGCTTCATTTACTGCAATTACAATTTCATTTGTATTTGCAACATTTAATTCAAAATAAGTATAAGTTCCATCTGTATAAACTTCATTATAAATTTCATTTACAATAAGTTTTTCATTGAACAGATTTGCTTGATTTGTTAAATCATAGTATACCAATGCACCCATTTCATTTGAACCATATGTAACTTTTGCAGTTAATAATTCTGTAGGAACTTTAAATATAATTTTGTTTGTTTTTGAAACATCAATTACATCATAAAAATACCAATTAGAACTAGTATTTGAAGTAAATTTTTGATTATTCATTTCATAAACACCTTTACCTTGAACTGATAATTCAACTTCTGTATATTCTTCTAAAGTATCCAAAAATTTTTTACTTTCATCTCTTTGCTCTGCATTTACTTTAATTGTTAATTGTTTTGCATATTTACTAACTTGAAAAATATTAATTTTTCTATCATCATCTTTTGTATCTTTATCCCATTTAGGAGTGATAACTATTCTTGCATATGAAGAACCTGTAGGAATTTCATCGGTATAATATCCTTCCATAGATGAAGTAGAAGATACAAAATTACCTAAATTATCATAGAAGAAAACTTGATATGTAATTGTACTATCAAATTGTGGTTCAATATTTAAACCATCACATTTAAAAGCTTCTTTTGTATAAATAGATTCTTTTGTTTCTTTATATTTACCATATGATGTTAAGCCACCAACTTCATATGATGGATTAATTTCAACTCTTCCATTATCATCAGCTTTATTACTTACAAAATGCCCAATTAATGCACCAATACCAACTACAGTAACAACAACTAATGCTACGCTTACGATTTTAGAAATCAAATCTTTTGTTTTTCTTTTCATTCTCATATTTTAATTAACTCCTTTTTAGTTTCTGCCATGTCTAACACGACCACAAATACGTGAAAGTGAAGCCATATTTGATTTTGTTTTTGGATAATATCTTGTAGTGTCTTTAAACACCATTATTCCATTATCCGATTTTGTACTAATACGTCTAACAGCTATATTTTTTTTAGTTAAATATACATCGTTAGCACCATAAAAAGAAACCTGTTTTCTTTTTGCCATTAAAATACCTTCCTTTATTTAAGTTTAGAAATATCTTTAAAAAGAGTGCTTATTTTTTGATTATTAGTTTTTTCTTCTTTCTTTTGGATTAAATCATTTATCACAATTTCAGGAGTACCTTTTGCGTGTCCTGATTCATCTAAACCATCATCATATATTTTGATTAAATCAGTTGATATTTCAATATAACATGTTATTCTTCGATACAATTGAAGTAAAGAATCATTTCCTGTTTTATATTTTGAATACCAATAATTAATCGGTA
>CAZLVK010000049.1:0-3515 GCA_964563025.1 uncultured Bacteroidaceae bacterium
GTCGCCTACGCCGACTTCGGACAACCGCAAGGGTTGTCCCTACGGCAAAAAATTTTACTCTCGTAGGGACAGGGCTTGCCCCTGTCCGTTCTTACTAAAAAAATCGAAGCAACAGGCTCACCTGTGTAAGGGGAGCTGGCAAAATCGCAGATTTTGACTGAGGGGTTGACAGCCGGTTGCTCGTTCTCGGTATATTTTTGTCGATTGCTTTTCCATGTCGCCTACGCCGACTTCGGACAACCGCAAGGGTTGTCCCTACGGCAAAAAATTTTACTCTCGTAGGGACAGGGCTTGCCCCTGTCCGCTCTTACTAAAAAAATCGAAGCAACCGGCTCACCTGTGTTCGGTTGCTCGTTCTCGCATATTTTTGCCGATTAGAAGGTAAATCATAACTGTGCCTATCAAAAGCGACAGTAAAACCCTCTCAGTCGGCTACACCGACAGCTCTCCCAAATGGCGAGCCGAGGTTGTGGACACTTTGTCACACACTCCGTTTTACGGAATCTGTAAAATGTGGGTGTGCGGTTTTCCCCTGCCTCACTCTGATGAGGGAGCGTTGGGGTTGTATGAAAAAAATGGGTTGTGAGCGAAAGGGCAAGCTAAGTGTGCCTTTAAAACTGTTCGACAAATTCATATTTATCTCTGTCAAATATATCGTTACCTATATTTATCTTGAAAACAGCAAACGGCAGTAATATAATAAAAGGAGAATAAATATGCAACAGGGAGGCTAAAATGACAGACATAATCTTTGCCTTTGACACAGAAGATTTCACATCGAACGCAGCCGCCGATGCCATAAAACGCGAGGCGGACATTATGACAGACGAGGGTATCACTGCGAACTTTTGCCTTGTCGGACTGCTTGCGGATCAGCTAATAAACTGGGGCAGGCAGGATGTCATAAACTCGCTCAAGCCGCACGAGATACAGCTTCATACACTCGGGCACACGCTTCATCCCATGCTAAACGAGTACACGGACATTGACGACTTCTATGCGGCGAGAAACGAGGTAGTCCGTCAGGAGACACTGGCACTTGAGAAAATCGAAAAGGCAACGGGCACAAAAAGCGTTGCCGCCGCTGTGCCTCCCGGAAATCAGAAGAGCTACGCCGCAATGTACGCATATGCCGACATGGGCATCCCGATATTTGCCGACACGCTGTGTGACACCGAGGACGGCAGCGGCACATTCTACTGCAACATTTATAACATCGATTACACGCTCGGCATTGAGAGCATTCTCTTCAAGGGCGACGAGCAGAGCATAAAATCGGAGCTTGACAAGCTGGCAAAAAGAAAGCGTGCCGTAATTTACGGGCATCCGCACGCCTCGATGTTCAAAGAGCACTGGGATGTTGTGAACTATGACAAAGAGAACACATATCCTTTCGGTCAGTGGAAAGCAGCCGAGCTCAGAGACGGTGGCGACATAGAGCGTTTTTACTCAAATCTCGCCCTCATCGCAAAGCTCGTGAAGAACGATCCCCGTTTTCGCATAACGACCTTCGGTGGGGTTGCAAAGGAGCTTGCCGCCCGTCCCACACGCCGCATAACCGCCGCCGACATCCCCTATCTTCGTCAGTGGACGGCAGACGGGCTCAAGCCCACCGAGGGCGAAGGCTCACTGTCTGTTGCCGATATGTTTCTCGCCTGCCGAGCCTTACTTTGCGGAGAAAGTGAGCACATCTGCGGCAAGACGAAGGGATTTTTGGAAGTTCCTCGGGGTATCACGCATCCCGTAACCGTCAGTGCCGATAAGATAAAAGAATCTGCAAAGTCCATTTCCACAGACGATTTTCTGCCCGTTCGCATTTGGGTCAACGGCAAAGCTATCGGCCCTGCCGACTGGCTTTATGCGGCTATGGCTGTGCTTTGCGGCGAAGAGTCGGTAACGCTGACACCGAGAAATCAGATCGTTTCGCTCGACATACTTCCGGGAGTTAAGACCTGCTCATTTAAAGGCACATGGCGGCACAGCGATGACTTTGAGGATAAATACCTCTCCGACCGTCTGAGGCTTCAATGCTGGACGCTCAGGTTTTAAAACAAAGATAACAACGGAGCAGATAACTCTCTGCTCCGTTGTTGATTTTTACTGCTTGTCAAACATTTTGCGGCTATCGATACAGCTTGAAAGAATCGCCGTTTTATGATAAAATGTAAAGCAGGTGATCATATGAACGTACTCATTTGCGATGACAATTTCGCCTGTGCGGACAGCTTGAAAAATTTTGTTGAGAGCTACTTTGCACAGAAAAATATACAAGCTGACATAACTACCGTGAACGACCCTCTTGAGGTCGTCAACAGCGATGCGGTATACGAAATAGCTTTTCTCGACATTCAGATGGGCAGCATCGACGGACTGGAACTTGCAAAAATTTTGCAGGAGAGAAACCGCAAGATAACCGTATTCTTTCTCACATCATTCATAAAATTTCAGGATGATGCTATGGACAGTCATGCTTTTCGCTTCTATGAAAAGCCGTTTGATCCCGTGCGTCTCGCCTCCGGTATCGACAAGGCATTGGAATATGTTGACAACACATACATAGACTTCGCTCTGCGTGGCAGCAAAGAAAAAGTCAGAGTTTCAATTGACGACATTATTTATATTGAAAGATACAACCGCAAAACCACCGTACACACGGTGGACAGAGACTATGAAGCAAAAGACACCGTTGAGCACTGGTGCAAGGTTTTAAATTCCGATAACTTTTTCAGAGTCCACCGCTCAACCCTTGTGAATATGCACTATGTTACACAGTGTTCCTATTCCGAGATTATCTTGCAAGACAAGATAACCATCAATGTAGCCGCCAGAGTGCGTAAAGCTTTTCGCACTTACTGGCTCAATCACGCATAAAAAAGACACTGCAAGCTCCGTTGGGATTGCAGTGTCTTTTTAAGTTCAACAGGATAAAAAATTACGGCACTGCCCAAAGGCAATGCCGTGAATATCCTCGGTCATCAGACAGCGCGTGTAACTTTGCCGGAACGAAGGCAACGAGTACATGCATAAACTCTCTTGGGAGAGCCGTTCACTATAGCCTTGACCCTTTTAATGTTGGGCTTCCAAGTTCTGTTGGAACGTCTGTGAGAATGGGAAACCTTGATGCCGAAAGACACATCCTTACCGCAATATTCGCATTTTGCCATGTGTCGCACCTCCTTCTTTACTCGGTAACAGATGATATGATAACAGATTGCAAGCAAAAAAGCAAGTCTTTTTTTATTTTTTATTGCCAAAGAGGGCGATTTTTGCAAAAAACTTGCAAAAATCGCAATGCACTGATATAATAAGAGGGCTGATTGCCAAAGCTTTGGCAAAATCGGTACACAGGCGGATATGGCGGAATTGGCAGACGCGCCGGATTTAGGATCCGGTGGGCAACCATGCAGGTTCGATCCCTGTTATCCGCACCAAACAGTATAAATCCGAACTTTTCTCTTGCTGGAGATGGGTTCGGATTTATCTTTTATATCGATTATCCAAATTTTAATCGTAAG
>CAZLVK010000050.1:0-3449 GCA_964563025.1 uncultured Bacteroidaceae bacterium
TTATGTTGTGTAAAGAGTTATGTGAAGTATGCTATGGTCATCCCTTGAAACCAAGGATTTTTACGAAGCAAACTCCACATAACAAAGCACTCACTTTTTTGCAAGCTCAGATAGCCAGGCCATTAGCGATTTATCATCCGTCCAAGATTCAACATTGCTGACATGCACAGGTTGGACTTTATCCAACACCTTGCGTTTCATCTCAGTATCGAGTTTGGCGTAGACTTCTGTGGTTAAAAGCTCCGAGTGGCCAAGAAGGTCTTTTATATATACCAAATCTATACCAGCTTCGAGCCAGTGCATTGCGCGACTATGCCTTAAAATGTGAGGATACACGCGTGCTGGGAGCAAGTCCGGTGAAGTCGCCCAGACTTCTTTGGCATATTTTTTGAGAATATAAGCAATTCCAGCTCTGGTAATGCGCTGTCCCATCCTATTACAAAAAAGTGGAGCTTCTGCAGAACATATTCTGTGTACCGATTCGCTCTTGATATATCTTTTCAAAAACGAAGATATATCCTTCGTCAACGGTACCATCCTTGGCTTGCCGCCTTTTCCCATGAGGTGGACCGCAGAACCATTGCAGTTAAAATGAATGTCACCAACACATAGGGTAGCAACTTCTGAAACACGGGCGGCTGCTTCATACATCAAAGAAAGGATCGCAAAGTCGCGGCGGCCTTCCTGTGTGTTCAAGTCTGGCGAGCTGAGAATAGCTCTAACACCTGCCTGCGTCAAGTGATTCACCGTCTGGATCTTATTCGTTTTTCTGGGGATAGAGTGAATCTGCTGGAAAACAATAATATATCCGGGGTTTTTATACTGAAGATATTTAAAGAATGAGTTTAAGGCAGCTTGCCGCTGATTTCGTGTGCTAACGCTGCAATGCCTGTCAATTTCAAGCCAATTAAGGTATTTTTCTACCAGCGACACGCTCAAGTCTTCAATTGTAATCTTCTCTCTGCTTATGTGCAGTTCACATTCACAGAATGTGAGAAACAATGTAATTGCATCCGAATAGGAAGCTATTGTGTTTTCGCTAAGCCCACGTTGATCTGGGAGATATGAGAACAAAAAGTCTGCAAGTGCCTGAGCGAAATACGTTGCTTTTACTCTACTCATTTTTCTTGGTCCTCCCACGGAATTAATATATCGCTATAGATCCCACTGAGCGCCTCTTCGCAAATCTGGCGAATATGGGGATATGTTTCGGCAGTCAGTCGGATATACCAGTGGGTCGCATTTACATGAGAATGGCCGACATATTTAGATAGAACCGGAAGTTTACTGTGGATAGGAACACCGGACTCAGCCCATTTTTGAATGTTGTGGCAAATAAATGTATGACGTAAATCGTGAACGCGAGGCCCTTTATCCTTACCATAGTATGGAATACCAATATCCCACAATGCAGATCTGAAGCCGCGGTTCACTGTGCTTTCAGAAAGCTGTCCCATGCTCTTTGTGTAAAGGAAGGGTGTCCCTTCAGGTGTGTTGCTATGGTGTTTTTCAAGAAAACCTGCACATCTTTTCTGGAGAGAAACAGACATTACAACGATTCGCTCTCGGTCGTTTTTTCCCCGATTAACATGAATAATGCCGTTTGCAACATCAACATCCTCTTTCTTCAGGTTAAGGACCTCGGATTTTCGCAACCCACATCCGTAGAGAATTCTGAAGAGAATCGGAAACATTATATTGCTTGTAGAGAGATTATTCTCTCCCAAGCCATCCAAATAATCAAATAAGCTTTTCAATTCACGCATTGTGAAAATATACGGTGTATGTGGAGCAACCGACTTTGGCTTATCCGGAGGTATACAGGAACAAATAAACCCCTGAGAATTCAAATACTCGGCAAAGGTCCACACTATATAAATTCTGTCTCTACGCGAATTGTCGTTTTCCGACGGGCGTTTTTGGCAATAAGCCTTAAACAGATCGTCAGTGATTTGGTAATTCACAACATTGAAGTCCTTTGCAAAGTTATCAAACTGTCGAAGCCTTCTGGCTGCAGTTTCGTATTTTTTACCGACCGCTTGTTGCTGTGACACAAACTTCTCACACATTGGGGCAAAAGGGCCGCTGAAGAATGGAGTTTGCATTAAAAATCCACCTCCAATGCGCATTCCTGCAGCAAAGTTGGGGTAATTCGCAAATACTCCTCTGTAACTTCGGTGGTTGCATGTCCAAGAATCTGAGCAATTTCCGTAATCTCAGTTCCTTTGGAAAGCAGATTAGAAGCAAGACTGTGCCGAAAAGAGTGCATTCCCACTTTTGAATTTGGTTTTACGCGAATACCGGCCCTTTGAATCGCACGCTGCAGATCCTTTTGAAAGCAACTGGTTAGCTTCCCATATGGCGCATTGTGCCGCACGAATAGATAATCGCAGTTATCAGCTGTCACCGGCCGGCCAAACTTTAGATAATCAATAATCGCCCAACCAGCATCTTCTGGTAGAGGAAGTGACAATGGTTCTCCGGTTTTCTGTTGAGTAATGGATATGGTCTTGGCAGACCAATCAATTGCTTCAAAACGCAGGTTAATGATATCGCTCACACGCATTCCAAGCCTTGCTGCTATGAGTATCACAGCATAGTTTCTCTTCCCAACAGGATTATTGGTGTCAATGCTTTTCAGAATACGTTCGATTTCATCCTCACTGAATACAGCCGGGATGCGGTTATACTGCGAGTAAGTAACTCTAGGAACAACATTTGAGTAGTTCACTGTGCTAAAGCCAGTTTCATATGCGTAGTTGAATAGCGATTTTATCATGTTCAGTGCAAATGCAGTAGAATTCTTTGAATACCCTGCAAAAGATTCAATATATGCGTTGATATAGTGGGTATTGATTTGATTAAAATTGGTAATTCCTCTTTCCAAAAGGAAGGATTCGAAACGGAGCAAAAAGTGGCGATAGCGAATTAAAGTACTATCTGCCAGGTTGTGTTTCTCCCGATTTGAAATGAAACCCTCCATCAGGTTGGAAAAACCAGTGGAAAATTCTTGCTTATCACGATAATTCTGCGCAAAAATCATTCCGAACCGTTGGAAATCAGAAAGCATTGCAATAGCACGTGAAATGTTTTTTAGGCGGTCCTCCTCTCCGAGAACTGCGCCGTAGCAATCGGACATAAATTGTCTGCCTAAATCCTCAGTATAAACACTGATTCCCTTGCTTGCGCAATATGCCTTTAATCGCTTGTAAATTCCACCGTAGGTACGCAGCGAGCTTTGTGCATATCCCCGCTGTTCCAGATGGACTTGCAAATCATCAAGTAATTTGTTGATGTCTGCACTCTCACCAATGGTTTTTTTACACATAATGACCTCCGTATATTAGAATTTGGACTGCCGAAGCGACATCCTTACGGAGATATATTACATTATTATGTGAAGAAAAAACTAAAAACAATCATATTTTCAAACAATTGTGACACTACTT
>CAZLVK010000051.1:0-3381 GCA_964563025.1 uncultured Bacteroidaceae bacterium
AGTTTACCACCACAACCGATTCTCTCGGACGGGTTACGATTACCGGCGTAAAAGATGCCTACAAAGGCGACACCGAACTTGTAGTACCGGACGGCGTTTATTCCGTGGAGTGCGGAGCGTTAAAGGACTGCACAAATCTTCAAAAACTGACCGTTCCTTACGTGGGCAACCGTTCCAACGGAGAATACGGCTCGATCGGGTACTTCTTCGGTGCAAAGAGTTATACAGATAATCTTACGGTTATGCCCGAATCCTTGACAAATATCACCGTAACGGGCGGATATAACAATGACGAAACCTTGAAAACGGGTGCTTTCTACGATTGCAGATATTTGACCGACGTTGTCATCGGTGACGGCGTAACGGCTATGGGCAACGGCATTTTTTACGACAACTTTGCTTTGACCAACTTGACGGTGCCGTTTGCAGGCGAAAGCAAAAAAACATATCCCGACAGTTATATGTATCCGTTCAATTGGTTGTTCACTTATTCTACCTCCGATTCTGAAAGTATGTATCTTGTAAGCATCGTTTATAACAAGTTATCTTCACCATGGAGTACTGCAACTTCCAGCTTTAATAAGACAATGTATGGGTATGTCCCACTCTCATTAAAACAAATTACCGTTAACGATGGCTCGATTCCTTATTCTTGCTTTTATGCATTCAACTATGTTGAAAAAATCGTTCTCAACGATGGCGTCGATTACATTGGAACAGCTGCATTTACTAACTGTAAAGCCTTGACTGAACTAATTATACCCGATAGTGTGACAAGAGTTTCAGACAATATTGCTTCTAATAATGGTAAATGTCCTGTTATGGCAACAATGGCGGAGAAAGCAAAAAACGGTGACGGATATTGGTATATCGGCAAGGTGCTGTACAGATATTACGGAGCGGAGGAGGATTTGGTCGTCAAAGACGGAACCGTAAGTATATGTTCCAGATTTCTTGCTGATAACACCAACATAAGTAATATAAAAACAGTAAAATGCCCGGATTCCTTGCGGTATATCGGTTGTGAAGACGGTTATGAAGGAACTTGTCTTTTTTATGGATGTACCAATCTTACTAAGGTCGAACTGAATGAAGGATTGGAATTTATTCATGATTATGCATTTTACAACTGTACCGCTCTTTCGGATATTGATTTTCCGGATTCGGTAAAGTATGTAGGATTTAATGCTTTTTATGATACGGCATGGTATAACAATCTTCCCGACGGCGACGTGTATATCGGGAAAGTATATTATAAGTATAAGGGCGAAATGACCGAGGACACAACGGTAACGATAAAAGACGGAACGTATTGTATTTCCGGAGGGGCTTTTTCCAACACTGTATACTATTCAACTACCAATGAGAATGACAAGTTGGTTGCGGTGAATATTCCCGATTCGGTTGAATGGATAGCCGGCGGAGCCTTTGTCAACTGCGTCGGGTTGAAGAGTATTACCTTGCCGAAAAACTTGACTCGTCTCGGTGAGCGAGCCTTTTGCAATTGCACCTCACTGGAAGGAACAGTTGTTGTCCCCACGGGTGTGGAGATATTGTCCACTGAAGTCTTTTACGAAACCAACATCAGCGAGCTTCGTTTTGCGGAAGGCTCGAAGCTGAAGTATTTGTCAACGGAATCTATTCCTTCTGGCTGTACGACATGGCTGCCGAGCTCCGTTGAAAGATTTGTGAAATACATAAAGCGATCGGGTGACGCGATTATTATGCTTCCGGCAGATGCCGATCTGGTACTTGAGCCGTATTGGCACGGAGACGAATTGAGTACTTCCGCTACGATATGCTATATGGGTTCTGTTGCCGATTATTACAAATACGGGGATTTTGTGGCTTACTACAGCGAAGAAGAACCCGAAAAGAATCCCGACGGAACCTATGTAGGTGTTGCATATGACGGATATAACTATAAAGGCAGCTATTGGCATTATGACGAAAACGGAAAACCCGTATTGTGGTGATCTAAAAACAAACAATGAAAAGGAAATAATGCAGAATGCAAAATTAAACGTTGCATTGAAAAAAGAAAACGAAACACTGTACTGTATCGTCTATGAAAAACAATAAATAAAAAAGCAATTATGCATTAAATGAAAGTGAGGATAATTTTTATGAAGAAATTTTTTGCGATTCTTCTCGCCGTCGCGTTGATGGCAAGTATGTCAATTTCCGCATTTGCGGCAACCGAGCTTACCACAAGTCCTGCCGAAAATAAGGGTGCAGGCGAATACGAAATCGGTGTAAAAGCCAAGTACAACAACGGCGTCGGTACATCGGAAACCGTCAGCGTGGATATTGAATGGGGTAAAATGGAATTCACCTACTCCGTGGGCGGCACAAAAGAATGGAACGCCGACAGCCACACATACACGGTGAAAAACGGAACCTCCGCATGGACTGAAAGCGGTAACACCATAACCCTTACCAACCATTCCAATGTGGATGTAAAGGCTACTTTCACCTACACCGACAATGCGAACAATGCGAACAAACTCACAGGCAACTTTACCTACGACAACAATAAGACCGCAGATGCAAACGGAGCAATTACTCTTACAAAAGCCACCGAAAACGATACTGTTAATGTAGATAAAGTAACCGCAACGCTCAAACTCTCCGGCACACCCGACAGCACTCTCACCGATTTTACAAAGGTCGGAAACGTGACAGTAAAAATCACAAAATAATGCAAAATGCATTAAAGAAAGGATAACACGCTTATGAAAAAGATTTTAGCAAGTATTCTTGCACTCACAATGGCAGCCTCTATGTCGATTACGGCATTTGCGGCTACCGACCTTGAAACAAACCCTGCAAAAGGCAACGGTGAAGGCGATTACAGTATCGGTGTTACCGGTACATATACAGCCGGTGCTACCGCCGATCCCTTGATTTCCGTGGATATTGCTTGGGATAAAATGGAGTTTACTTACACCGCAGGCGGCAGTTCTTACAGCCCGGATACCCACAAGACAACTACCACAGCCGGAAGCTGGAGTACCGACAAAAAAGCAATTACCGTAACCAATCACTCCAATGTAGGTATTACGGCAGATTTTACCTTTACTCAAGGTGAGAATGTAACAACTACCGGCAGTTTTTATGACAAAGCCGATGCGACAACCGCACTTGCCGCAGATAAACAGAGCTTTACGCTTATAAGTGCGGAAGATAACACAACAGAGGGCGAAACCTACACCGTACCGTCCGGTAAAATCTACTTCGGTGTTTCGGGTGATGCGATTACCGAGAACAAATCACTCGGTACCATTACCGTGAAGATTGCAAAGGTAACCACCAACGAAGGCGGTATTAACTGATTTACACAACGCCACGCCTCCCCTTTCGGGGAGGCGGCACGGCGGT
>CAZLVK010000052.1:0-3368 GCA_964563025.1 uncultured Bacteroidaceae bacterium
AAGGACTTGAATGGTAAAGTTTGTAATACATCTCCCAACTTACGCTGTTCCCAAACATAATGAAAAAGGCCACAAAAAGAGTTGTGACCTTAGCGTTTAGGGTATATTTTAGGCTTTTATAATATGTTTTTGTAGGATTTTCCTCCATTTCGCTCATTTTACAAGTCAAAACCGTTTACCAAAATGAACTCGCGAAGCAATTTATCGAATCTTTTATTAACTTCGAATTTTGAAAGTTTTTTTCCTGTGATTTTTTCAAAGTAAGATTCTACTTTTTGCATGTCCGCAGATTTTTTCAAATTGTCGAAACGTCCAAATTCGTTTATATTATTCTTATTCAAATGCAACGCCATCATTTTACGTAAACAGCTATTGTCTAAGCCGAATTGCTCGGAAAAACGGGATATTTGATCGTCTTTTGCCTTACGCATATACTCGACAATATAGTCTTTCATCGTTTTACCTTCTTCCGGCATTACGTTCCCCATTTGAACGTCTTTAATGAAGATATTTGCGTATTTTTGTTCTTCTTCAGACAGCATGGCGAAAGATTTGTAGATTTCTTGCAGTGCAGAATCCACCTTTTCTTGTGACTCACCGTCAAGACTCTTTATCTTCAAATACTTCTCAAAACGACTGTTAAAATAGTCCGCATCAATCTTTCCTGTCGAAATCTCCGTAATATAAGAACTAATATCATACGGCGGTTCTTCGGGTGACGGATCTCTCGAAGGAACAATCAATTCTTTATATCTTTGAAGCAAGATAAAGTAGATTTCCTCGGTAATATCTACTTCAAATTCGCCTTTTGCAGCCTTTTTCCACGAAAACCTCTGAACTTTAATCATTTCAAACCGTTTGTTCATCTTATTGAACAGTAAAGCAAATCTTTTCTTTACGGCTATATCTTCAGGCAAGTGCATAAAGTCTTGAATACCTTCATTTTCAAACAAATACTTAATTTCAAGATATGTATCGTTGAAAACCTTGAGGTTTGCTTCAAGCTTGTCGACAAATACCATAAATGCTTTATCCCCGGCATATATACTTACGGCTTCGGCTATATTTGACTCCATTATATGAGGATAACGATAATAGCAAATCATTCCCATAGGCTTATCCTCGCCGAATATACGATTAGTACGAGAAAATGCTTGGATGATAGTTTCTTGTTGCATGAGCTTATCGAGGTAGAGGACGTTAACCCACTTAGAGTCAAAGCCCGTAAGCATCTGATTGACGACAATCAACATATCGAGTTGTTTTTCTGTTGTTTTTTCTATACCTTTGTAAGCCTCCTCGTGAGAAAGTCTTAAAGAAATGTCCGTTTTCATCTTTGCATAGGTTGGAATTGAAAACGTTTGATCGAAAGTTTTGTTATAGTCGTCAATAACATCTGCAAGACCTAACATCTTCTCATAACTTGTTGGTGTATTGTTATCCGATGGATCTACCAATACAGTTACTTTAAGGTCAGGAGCAGCCTTTTTAAGCCGTTTAAAATACGCAATGGCTTCTGATATGCTCGATGTTGCAAATATCGAATGAAACTTCTTTCCGCGGCTTCTATCGTCATATTCTTCAACAATTCTTTTAACAACAGCATCAATATGTTCATCTGTTCTATATTGTGAAGAAGGGATTTCTCTTTCAATAGAAATCATAGGAACGTCATTCAAGTATTGGTAGTAAATTTTGCTTTTCAAAGGATCGGCTAAGGCTTCGTCAGTTGATTTGGCTTTTGCTTTTTTAAGAGCTATTTGACGACGCAAATCCTTTTCCTTGAATGTTTCAACCCTATGTGGATCGAAACGCAATACGTTCCCATCACTAATACCGTCACCGATAGTGTATCTGTGCAATTCGTTACCGAAAACATCGGAAGAAGTACAACCTTTCTTGGCGTTTTCCTCTTGAATAGGTGTTCCTGAAAAACCAAAGAACAAAGCGTTTGGGAAGGTTTCTTTAACCTTACTCATCATATCTCCAAAGGTGTCTCTATGGCATTCGTCAACGATAAATACAATGCGCTTGTCGTTGATTTTTTGTATGTCTTTTTGCATGCGCAAAGAGCCATCTTCAAAGATATTGCTCATTTTTTGTATTGTGGTAACAATAAGAGTATCGGAATATGACGAGCTGAGCAATTTTCCACGCAAAATATCCGTACTTTCCGTTCTTTGAATGTCGTTTTCATCGTCTGCAAAGTTCTGGTAGTGCATAAACGATTGCATGTCAAGCTCTTTTCTATCTACAAGGAATACGACTTTATCCGCATCTTGTGACTTTGCAATAAGGTCTGCTGCCTTAAAGGACGTCAAAGTCTTTCCGCTACCGGTTGTGTGCCAAATATAACCGCCAAGCTGTTTTTTCTCATCCCATTTGTTTTGAGCCACAACGTTGGAAATTGCAGAAACGGCATAATATTGATACGAACGCAAAACCTTTAAAATTCCGTCCTTACTGTCTGCAACGGTATAGAAACCTATAAGCTGATGAGCCATAGGAATATATAGCAAATTTTGGGTAAATTCATACCAATTTTTGATGTGTACGTTGTCGAAATTCGCCCAATGGAAATAGAAATCTTCGTTAAACTTTCCGTCAACACCCGGATTTGTGTAATAAACAGCATCTTCAGGAGTCATTGCAATAAAGATTTGCACCAATGAGAACAAACCTGTAAAAATACCCAATTTAGAATAATTTTCAATTTGATAACAAGCCCGGCTCAAAGGAATACCGCTTTTTTTCAGTTCGATATGGAAAACAGGCATACCGTTAATAAGAAGCATTACGTCGCCCCTACGAGTAGGGAAAAGAGAGGATGGAGCGTCAAATATAGGTTGCTGAACGATTTGATAACGACTTTTACCGCCGGCAATTTCGTGTCTATCATAAATATGCAAACTTACTTCTTTACCTAAATGCAATTTATCGTCGGGATTATCACGCTTGATTGCAACCGTTCCACCATTTATAAATGAATTAAGAGCAAAAGGAGTACGTAATGTAGTAATTTGCTCGATAATCTGTTCCATTTCTGTATCCGTCAAAGGATAGTTGCCGAGCTTATCAATATCACGATTGTTGTTGTAAAGAATGTTTGCCCAATTCTTTATTAAAACGGCTTCAGTCGGATATTTGATAACGTCTCTTTCCCAACCGCAACTTTTCAAAAGCGTGATAAACGCTTCTTCAAAATCGGCTTCTTTATCGAATGTTGTTGTGTAGTTGGTATTCATAGGCATTTTCTCCTTCCTATACAAACATATTTTCAAGCAGTGCAGACTTGATTTTTTTGAGCTTTTCCAACTCACGCTGATGAAGGGTGATAAGGGAATCTAAGTTACTAAAAAACTCACCTA
>CAZLVK010000053.1:0-3308 GCA_964563025.1 uncultured Bacteroidaceae bacterium
TCAATTAGTCGTTGGCATAGTGGAACTCAATGGCTTCCACCTTGGTCAGAGGCTCAACGCTGTACTTCTGTACACGCTCGTCGTTGATGACGCCAGCCCAGTTGAGACCGAAGGCAAAGTCATAGGTGTTGCCGTCAGCATCCACATAGCACTCCAGGTCACGGGGCACGTCCTCGTCCTGCGCTTCAACAGCGTCCATGGAGGCGGGCTGCTGATAGGGCAGCAGGCCAGAGGGCTCGATTTCGCCAGCTACGATACCAAGGAGCACATCCTCGAAGAACCAGGAGGTGGAACCGTAGTAGAGCAGGATGGCATCGGCCAGAGGCTCAACCTCGCTCCATACCATGCAGGAAGGACCAGAGGAGATGGACATGAGCACAACTACCTTGGCATCGCCCTTGATGGAGTTGACATACTGGAGCTGCTCCAGCTGGCTGTAGCCACTGTCACGACCAACGGTGTTGTTGGCGTAGGAACGGTTCTCCTTCACAGTCTGGGACTTGGTGCCATAGTAACCATCGTTGACAACCTCGGTGCTGATGTCACCGGCGATGGACTCACGACGGGCGTTGGTGGCGGTGTACTCCTCATACTGGAGGGAAGCAGGCAGCCAGTTGCCCTCATCGTCCTGAGCAGAATCCTGGCTGGGCGCATCCATCATAACGAGGATCATGTCGCAGGCAGAGATCTCGGCTTCGGAAGCACGGGCAATGTCGTTCTCGGTGTACTCGGCTTCCCCAGCATCGTTGGTGCCAGAGGGCTCAAGTACGGTGTCGGTGACTACGTTGAAGTACTTCTCCAGAGTCTTAATATCCATAGCGGGCTCCCAGGAAGCGGGAGAAGCAGCGGAGCTGGAGTTGCCCTCGGAAGCGGCGGTGAAGACGTAAGGCACGTATACGGTCTTCTTGGTTTCACCAGCCTGAGCGATGGTGTTGTCGCTGTTCTTCAGCATGATGACGGACTTCTTCTGCTGCTCTTTGGCAATAGCGTCGCTTTCGTTGTTCCAAACGGTAGCAAAGGCATTCTCCTCAGTGATGTAGCTGTTCTCATAGAGGCCGCACTGGAACTGAGACTTGAAGAAGTGGTACACGGCGTTGCGGAGGATGGCCAGGGCTTCTTCGTCGCCCACTTCGTCCTTCAGCAGTTCGTAGCCTTCAGCAGCGGACTCGGTATCGGAGGTACCGCCAACCTGATGCATACCGGCCTTGTACAGGAGCATGAAGCGCTCGGCAATGGTGTATTCCTCTACACCGAAGGGCTGCTGACCGTCGTTGGTGATCTGCCAGTCGGAGAGGATGAACCCGTCATAACCGGCCTCCTCCAACAGGCTGTACTTGTACTCGCTGTAGCCGCCGCCTACCAGCTCACCCAGGGAACCATCCTTGGTGTAGGCAATGGCGTAGTTGGGCATGACGCCGCACTCCAGAGTGCTGGACATGGTCAGGTTGAAGGCACCATCCAGGAAGGGGATCAGGTGGGCTTCAAAGTTGTTGCCGGGATATACGGTGTACTTACCGGAATCGCCGTGGTCGTTACGGCCACCCTCGGCAGCACCAGCGGAAACGTAGTGCTTGGCAATGGCGTATACGGAATCTACGCCCCAGCCAAGGTCGTTGCCCTCTTCATCGAAGGTGGACTGCAGACCGGAGATGTAGGCGTTGGCCAGATCGCGGTTCAGAGCGGGGTCTTCGGAGAAGGTACCAGTAGCACGGGTCCAGGTGGGCTGAGTGCCAATGTCAATCTGGGGTCCAAGAAGCATGGTCACGCCTACGGCACGATACTGCTTGCCGTGAAGCTTGCCCAGTTCAAAGGCTTCTTCCACACTCATGGTAGCGGCCAGGGAGTTCTGGTCGATGGTGTTGGAGATGTGGTTGGGGTCAACGGAGATGGTGGCAGGAATGCCCCAGTTGCCCAGGGATTCACACAGAGCCTGGAGAGCGTTTACCCAGGACACTGCCATACCGGTGTTGCCCTCACTGATGGCGGAACGGGTTACGCCGCCACGGCCGCCAGCCTGCACGTAAGTCAGGTCGTCACCCTCGATGGTGGAGCCGAAGGACATCCAGCCGCCGTGGGTAAAGAGGGGAGTCATCTCTTCCTCAGTGAGCTTGTTGGCCAGGTCGTGAGCACGGGTCTCAGCGTCGTTGCGCCAGTCTTCGTACACGTCCAGCATGCCGTCACGATCCAGATCCTTGAAGGCGTAGCCGTCTACCTGAATGATGGTGACGCCAGAATCCTTGGAATACCCCAGGGTGGGGCCGTCCTCGTTGGTGACCTGCATCCAGCCATCGCTCATCTTCTGCTCGGACCACTTGGCAGCGGTGCCTTCAGCGTCAGGAGCGATATGGTCGTTGTCGGCAACGACATCAGCAGCGTTGTTTTCCTCAGAAGCCTGATTGTTGTCCTCAGTCTGGGGAGCGTCGGTGACAACAGGCTCGTCGGGAGTAGTAGTAGAATCATCGGTCTGGGTGCCGCAGGCTGCCAGAGACAGCAACATGGCAAGAGCCAGTGCTACCGAAATCCACTTCTGCATCTTTTTCATTTCTGGTTCTCCTTTGTAGATTATCCGCAGTCCCTCGTCCCTGTCCGCTCTGGGGTCAGCAGCTTCCAGAAAATGGATAGTTTCTCAGAACCATACGGATGTTAACAGTAAATTAACACAAATAAAAAAAAGCGCAAGAAGGGTTGGACAATCACCCTTCCTGCGTGCAAAACAGCAGATTTGCTTTGACAAACTGCATCTATTTTGGACAACCCGCTGTTCGTCCAAGGACGAAATGCATCCTCGTTTTCCTGTAAAAGTCTCCCTTGGGCAAAGCAATGTCATTCACTTAAACTGCTTCTCTGCATAAACGCGAAAGCTTCTTATGGCGTAAGGCTTCCCTTAATGTTTAAGGGGAGCCTGATGGGAGTCAGGGGGCGCCTTTACAAATAAGCCACTTTCTTTCCTATAGCCACGGAAGGGGCTTATGCGATTCCCTTACGCCCAGGGATTTTCCGTGGGGTAGGGCAGGGACTTGGGCCGGTTGTAGGCAATGTCCTGCACGCCCAGATACTTGAACACCTCAAAGAGGGCTTTGCCGTAGTGACCGAAGGCCACAGCACCGTGGTGGGGATACCGCTTCTGAATCAGCACGTGGCGGTAGAAGCGACCCATCTCAGGGATGGCAAAGATGCCGATGCCACCGAAGGAGCGGGTGGCTACGGGCAGCACCTCTCCCTCCGCAATGTAAGAGCGCAGGTTCCCCTCAGAATCGCACTGGAGGCGGTAGAAGGTGATGTCGGAGGCGGCAATGTCTCCTTCCAGC
>CAZLVK010000054.1:0-3238 GCA_964563025.1 uncultured Bacteroidaceae bacterium
CCGCCGGCTGCTTTTCTGTCTGCAGTCTGTCTGACGGGCTTCCTCCTGCCGGCTTTTTTTCCGCCAGTTTAGCCATGCGCGCCGTTTCAAACTGTTCCGGCTTCGTCTCTCTTTTTGACGATTCGACAGGCGTAGATTTTTCTTCCCTGCCAAAGCCCACCTGCGGAATCATGTTTTTTCCTGCCAGTGCATCCCTTACCGCATGATATACCGCATAGTACACTGCCTCACTGTCCGAAAAACGTACCTCCAGCTTTGCCGGATGCACATTGACATCTAACATTGCCGTATCCATGGAAATATGGAGCACCGTAAACGGATATTTATGCTGCATCATGTACGAACGATAGCCTTCTTCGATTGCTTTGCCAATCACACCGCTTTTAATATAGCGTCCGTTAATAAAATAGGTTTCATAATTCCGGTTTCCGCGGGATACCACCGGCTTTCCGAGAAAACCCGATACCCGGATTCCGGCACTTTCCTCAATGTGGTCAATTTCAAGAAGATTTGATGTGATTTCCCGCCCGTAAATCTGATAAATCACTTCCTTTAAATTTCCGTTTCCAAAGGTCTGCAGCACAATTTTTCCGTTATTGATAAACTTATAGGAAATTTCCGGTCTGGAAAGTGCCATGCGCTGCATCAAATCAGAGCAGAGCCCTGCCTCTGACATGGCAGATTTTAAAAACTTCCGTCGTGCCGGTACGTTATAGAAAAGGTTGCGAATCAGAAACGTCGTGCCATCCGGGCAGCCTGCCTCCTCGACTGCCTGCTCCACGCCACCGTCAATCAGATATCGGGTGCCGACAAAGGAATCCTTCGTTTTTGTAATCAGCTCTACCTGTGCCACGGCAGAGATACTGGAAAGAGCTTCCCCACGGAAGCCGAGGCTTCCTGCAGTCAGCAAATCCTCAACGGTGCGGATTTTACTGGTCGAATGGCGCAAAAAAGCAGTTTTTACGTCCTCTGCCGCTATCCCGGAGCCGTTGTCCGTAATACGCACCAGACCGCTTCCGCCCTCCTTTAGCTCTACCGTAATCATTGTTGCGCCGGCATCAATGGCATTTTCCGTCAGCTCCTTTACCACAGAAGCCGGACGCTCCACCACCTCGCCCGCCGCAATTTTATCAATGGTATTTTTATCCAGCAAAGCAATCTTTCCCATGGTACTGCTCCTTTCCTCCCTGCAATCGTCTGCTTCCATTTCAGACACATTCCATGCTTTCTTGCTGTATTTAACGGCAGGTACACCCTGTACCTTTGACGGTTAGTGCGTCCTTGCCTGTTCCTGTAGCTGATACAGCATATTCAGTGCATCTATCGGTGTCATTATGGAGAGATTCAGCTCGCAAAGTGTCTTTGTTATGCCGGCATCCTCAGCTTCCTCTGTCCCAAACATCGTAAGCTGTCCGTTCATGCTGTCCTTTTCCGCTTTTTGTGATTTTGTCCTGCCTGCGCTTTTTCCTGCCTGTTTTACTTCAATCCGGGAAGCATTTTTCGTAATATCCCGTTCTGCTAACTCCTCTGCAATTTCTCTTGCGCGGGCAAGCACATCCCCCGGCACACCGGCAAGCTTTGCCACCTGAATCCCGTAGCTCTTGTCTGCACCGCCCGGAATGATTTTACGTAAAAACACAATGTCCTCCCCCTGCTCCTTGACCGCAATACAATAATTATGTACCGCCGGAAGCTTCCCTTCCAGCTCCGTCAGCTCATGGTAATGGGTTGCAAACAGCGCCTTTGCACCAATACGCTTTGGGTCTGCAATATGCTCCACCACTGCCCACGCAATGCTTAGTCCGTCAAAGGTGCTGGTGCCTCTGCCGATTTCATCTAAAATCAGCAGGCTGTTCTTCGTTGCATTTCGTAAAATATTTGCCACCTCGGTCATTTCCACCATAAAGGTACTCTGCCCCGAAGCAAGGTCATCGGAAGCACCTACGCGGGTAAAGATGCGGTCACAAATGCCGATGTTTGCACTCTTTGCCGGTACAAAGCTGCCAAGCTGTGCCATCAGAACAATCAGTGCCGTCTGGCGCATATAGGTAGATTTTCCTGCCATATTCGGTCCCGTGATAATAGAAATCCGTTTATCCTGATTATCAAGATAGGTGTCGTTTTCTACAAACATATCGTTTGGAATCATCTGCTCCACCACCGGGTGTCTTCCGCCAACAATATCAATGACACCCTCCCTGTTGATTTCCGGACGCACAAAACGGTTCTTTTCCGCCACCGTGGCAAGAGAAGCAAACAAATCCAGCCATGCCACTGCCCTTGCGGTCTGCTTGATACGGATCACCTCTGCCGCCACAGCCTCACGCACCTCTGCAAACAGGGAGTATTCCAGAGAAAACAGCTTGTCCTCGGCACCTAAAATATCCTCTTCTAACTTCTTTAACTCCTCCGTGGTGTAACGCTCTGCATTTGTTAAGGTCTGCTTGCGAATCCACGTAGTCGGCACCATATCCTTATAAGAGTTGGTTACTTCAAAATAGTAGCCAAACACACGATTAAACTTAATCTTCAAATTTTTAATGCCGGTGGCTTCCCGTTCCCGTTCCTCCACCTCGGCAAGCCAGCCCTTTCCTTCCGTTTTAGCAAGACGCAGGCGGTCTACCTCCTCGTTGTAACCGCTCCGAATGATACTGCCTTCCTTTACGGCAAGCGGTGCATCCGGGTCGATAGCTGCCTCAATCAATTCACTTAAATCCGATAAGGTGTCCAAATCCTCATTGATTTTCCGAAGAAGAGGTGCTTCCAAGTCTACAAGCAACGTCTTAACCGGCGGAAGCATAGAAAGGGAAGTCTGAAACGCCAGCAAATCCCTCGGATTTGCCGAGCGGTAGGTCACACGGCTGAGTAACCGCTCCAAATCATACACGGCATTCAGATATTCCCGTAATTCTGCCCGTGTAATACCATTTTCCTTTAATTCCTCCACTGCCGTCAGACGGTCGTTGATTTCCTCCTTATCTAAAAGCGGCTGTTCAATACAGCTGCGAAGAAGTCTTGCGCCCATGGCAGTTTTTGTTTTATCCAATACCCAGAGAAGGGAGCCTTTTTTTTGCTTTTCTCGAAGTGTCTCCGTCAGCTCCAGATTTCGTCTGGTGCTGCCATCTAAAATCATATATTTTCCGGTGACATAGGTCTGAAGCTGTGTAATGTGCTCCATGGAGGTCTTCTGGGTTTCCTTTAAATACTGCATGACCGCACCGGCTGCAACCGCTCCAAA
>CAZLVK010000055.1:0-3174 GCA_964563025.1 uncultured Bacteroidaceae bacterium
GGCACGAATGGCACCGGCCATCGGTTAATTCTGCCTCAACATGGCAGATTTTGCATCGTTTCATTTGTCCTCTCCTTGTTACAGCTCCACCGTATTCCGCACCCGGTAGTTTTTCCGGCGGTCTCTGCCGATGCTGAACGCCTTTGCTCGTTCATAGATCCTGCCGCCGATCGCTTCATCGATATCCAGAAGCTCGTCCTCTGTCAGTTCTGTCGAAATGATCGTGATCAGTCCCGGGTTGTTGTATCGGTAGTTGATGATCTCAAAAGCATAGTTGATATCTGCCACCGTAGGGCGTTGGGCGGTGTTCTCAGCCGTTTTCCCGGTCTTAAAGAAGTCGTCTATGTACAAAACTTTCGCCGTTTTGAACTTATCCAGCAGCTTCTTGAGTTCAAGCCCTTCCTCGTCAAACTGCGAACCCATTGCCGCCTGTTTGATTTTTGCAATATCGTCTCGCCAGAGCATGTAGATCACCGGCTCCCCACGCAATAGCAACTCCCGGCAAATAGCGGTGCATAAATGCGATTTGCCAGAGCCGGATTGTCCGCAAAGTGCGAACCAGCCTTTGGGCTTCAAGGCGAAATCCATTGCCGCCATCTTGATCGTTCTCTGCCACGGCTCAGTAGCTATAAACCGGTCAAAGGTGTATTCCCGGATCACATCTTTCAAGCCGCTGCGCTGCATCCGCAAGATAGATCGCCGTGTGTCGGCGCATTTGCAATCTTTGATCGCATGGCCGAAACTGCCGTCCTCGTGCTCAACAAGCACCGCCACATAGCCCTTGTTTTTGCAAACCGGGCAATCGTAACCGTCTTCTTTGTCCCGGTCACCAATGGCTGAATTTAACGCATCGACCCGGAATTTGGCGTATTGTCTCGGGTCTGAGGCCTCAGAGGTAGTGACCAACCCTTTGGCTTTCAGCATTTCCAGCAAGCTTTCCATTTTTACTTTCTCCTTTCTCCCAAGTCCTGACGGCTGCTTTCCAGTCTTTCATGGGATTTTTCCCCACTTTCCAGCCGTTGGAGGTGTAGAAGTCTACAAACCGCTGAGGGTCTACACCCTTTCCACGCTCTAGGCAATACGCCGTCACTTCCTCAACAGACGGAGGCGTGAATTTTTTGGCTGTGGGGGCAGTATTATCGCTAGATAATACAGGGGATATATTCTTTGTCTTAGTCTTAGTCTTTATATGGGTGTAGGATAGGGTGTCATTTAGGGTGTCATTTAGGGTGTCATTTAGGGTGTCATTTAGGGTGTCATTTAGGGTATCGGAAAGGGGGGCGTTTTTTACACTATATTTTTTCAGGCTATACGCATTCGGACATCCTTTGTACCCTTTTTTATAGGTAATAAACCCGGCTTCTACCAGCTTGTCCCGTGCTTGCATGGCGGTTTTCTGTGATTTCGTGCCTATCATGCTCATCAACCGCAAGTTATCTACTTGTACATACTCCGGCCATCCAGCCCTGTTAAAGACATTTAACAATTTAAAGAACATTAACTGGGAATTTACCGGCAGAGTGCCACTTTCGAGCCATTGGTTAAATTCATTGATTAGGTCAATATAAGATTTTGCCATGTTATTCTTCCTCGCAACTTAAGAATGCGGCGACAGTAAAATCATATTTGGCGGCAAGTTTGCAGAACAGCTCTGCATCTTCTGCGCTTACACCATCAAGCCGAAGTGTGTTACTGCTTTCGGTCATCACTTCGTTGATCATGTCGGTGTCCGTTAGAAATAATGTAATTTCCATTATTGCCCCTCCTTTGCAATGGAGTACCGTGCAAAACTGACCGGCTTGCCATATCGGTTCAGAGTTGTGACCGGCGTGGCCTTAATGGGAACGCCACGCTTTTTCAGCTCGTCAATCCTTGCTGATAGCCGGTAGCATCCAAATTCTGTGATCGCTTCTGCTTGGGTTATTCCACCTGTTTCCTCCATGTATCGGAGGATGTCTGCACGTTGGCTCATCGTCATACCTCCTTGATTTCGATGCCGTAAAATTTCAGCATAAGTTTTCGCTTGATAACAAACTTCGCATATCCTGCGCTTTTTGGGGCACGGTAGCCCTTTACATCCTCCACAACGGTCTTTCCATCTTGGGTATAGGCAAAGTCAGCTATGTAGTAAGTGGGGCGTTCCGTGCCGCCGCTGGGCTTCTTCTGGGACGGTATCAGTTCATATCGAACTTGCCGTTGTAGGTCTGTGATTTTGCCAGCCCTTTCCAGCAATCGGAGCTCAGACCATCGGCGTGCCTCTTTCTTGCTGTCAAACTCAACGCCGTCCAGCGTGGTTTTGGTGTTGCCGTATTTGTTCATATTTCGGGGGGCGGTTAACCTCCACCGCAAGGCGTAAACTTGCATTTTAACTCTAATAAACTCTAACTATACTTAGAGTTTTCGCCATCAGAACGGTAGAAAACTGTCGATGTCGTCGATTTCATGGAAATCATCGTCAGCCGGTGCTTGATAGCTGGTAGTCGTCTGGTTGCCCTCTGTCGCCTCTTTTTTACTGTCGCAGAAATAGACATTGCTTGCGATAATTTCCGTTGTGCGGCGTTTGTTGCCGTCCTTGTTCGTCCAATCACGGTTGGAAAGTCTGCCGGAAACGACTACCATGCGGCCCTTGTCCAGATATCGCTCTACAAACTCGGCAAGGTTGCCCCATGCGACGATCTCAACAAATGTGGTGGTCTTGCTGCCGTCGGAACCCTTGAAATCGTCCTCGACGGCAATGGAGAACGATGTAACCGCCTTGCCGGAATTTGTTCTCCGTAGTTCAGGCGTTCTTGTAATACGGCCTTGAAAAGTGCAGTGATTAAGCATTTAATATTCCTTTCTTGTAGATCAGTTTTTCTTCGTCCCACCCGGGATAGCATTCTTGGAGGTAGTCCCGGAAGTATTCTCGCATTTCTTCTCTTGCGTTTGTCTGGTCATAGGCTCTGTGGCAACTTGGGCAGAGGGTCAAGCCGTTTTCCGGTATTCCCTGCCCACCTTGCGCCCTCGGGATATAATGCGCATTTGACCACGCCAATTCGCTTGGAGCTGCCAAGCCGCAGAACACGCAACACGGCCAGCCGTCTATGCTGTCCCGGAGGGCGATGGCGATCTTTGCCTTGCGGTCAAAATCTCTTGCTTTCGTGTCTTTTCTCATCGTTCCTCCAATAGTGCCAG
>CAZLVK010000056.1:0-3086 GCA_964563025.1 uncultured Bacteroidaceae bacterium
AACTTACGCTGTTCCCAAGCGTCGATAAAGCCTTTGAATCTAATGCGAGGTTTTTGTTCGTTTTCACTCATTTTCATCACCTCTGAGCAGTTTTTGGAGTTCTTTGAGCCCCAACATATCAAATTTGTCGCCTTCGAGCTGGTCAATCATGTCGCACAAAGAGGCCTCCGATTCTTCGATTTCGGACTCAATGTCGAGCATCCTTACGCTGTATTTTTTTGTAAGTGTATCAATCTTGCTTTCCAATGCGCTTACGATAGAGTTGGGTAATACAGTAATAGCATCTACAATCGGAGCAATCCATTTTTCATAAAGGAGGGGAAGCGTTTCTTCAACTGACAATCCTTCAATCAATGCTTTGGTTTGCAAATGCAAGTCGTTACGGAGTTGTTTAATTTCTGATTTGAGTTCTTTTTCAGATTGTAATAAAACTGAAATTCGTAACACTTTATATTCGATTGTTTCGACATCGAAAGAAGTGTTTGCTTTTAATGTAAAAATATATTTCTTCACTTCTGACTTTCTATATGTATTATCGGCACTTTGAATCATCTTTGACCAATCCACAATAGGCGTATTTGAAATGAACATAAGCTTGTCTTTCTTCTTCGATATGGTAGAGTATTCTTCTAAAGCAATTATTTCGTCGGATGTTATTTCATTTAAAATACTTTTTTTACGAGAATCTATTGCTTTTTGGACAAATTTATTATTGTCGTCATTTGTTAAACTCTCTTCTCCATAACCAATTTCTTCTTCACTTAAAGATTCGAGCAAATCTGTTAACTCAGAAGAAATTTCAGACAACTCGTTTTCCTTTTTATCAATTATTAATTTTGAACCGGATAATAAAACACTTTGTACTAATTGGAACGGAAGAATATGACCGATATAGCCTTCTTGAACTTCAACTTCTTTGCCGTCCTTCGTCGTTTTAAGAACCATATTAGGATCGACTTGCGTAATGGCTGATTTGCCTTCGGTTTGAATCATTTCCAAATCAGTAGCGATAATCTGCCATTTATCATCCAATATTTGATATGCTTCGTATTTATCTACGAGCGGAATATTTTCAAGACGGTTGAAGATTTCTTCTGCAATCAATGTTTTGCCACGAGCAACAACTAAATCGTCCATACCATCGATAAGCAATGCTTTTAAGTAATCACCGAGATTGTCAAAAGTGCTTGCAAAGTTTGACTTAAAAACAACTACTTGATTGTTTGCTTCTATAACCGCTTTCGTATCGTTAGATTTTGCTGCAACGTACGGTGTTTCGCTTTCGGTGAACAATTCGCCCTCAAGAGAGGAGAAAATGGTTAATTCATCGCCAAGGGTTTTGATTTCAGCTTTAGGAATACCACCGAACATAGAAGCATAAATATCTACGCTTTCAGCCTTTTCACTGGAATCGACGTATCTCGGAATATTTAAGTTGAAATCGTTTCTGCGGATTTCATCACGAGAAATGCGACGGGAGAAGTGTGGGATTTCCATTCTTCCGTTATATGTATCGGAAATCTTCTTAATATCTCTTGCACGAAGTTTGTTGTTCTTACCTTCTTTTGCAAAACCTTTGGAAGCGTCGATGATTAAAACATCATCTTCTGTACGACCTTTTTTTAGAACCATTATGATGGTAGGAATACCTGTGCCAAAGAAAATGTTTGCAGGAAGTCCGATAATTGCGTCGATGTTGTTATTTTCGATAAGTTGTTTTCTTATCTCACCTTCATCACCGCCACGGAACAAAACACCGTGAGGAAGAACGATGGTCATTATACCCCCCGAACGAAGGTGGTATAGGTCGTGCAACAAGAATGCATAATCTGCTTTAGTTTTTGGAGCTACACCATAGCTTTGAAATCTCGGATCGTGCTCTTTTCCAATCGGATCCCATTTTTGAGAATATGGCGGATTGCTTACAACGGCATCGAGATTGGTAAGAGGCTCATAGGTATTGTCTTTATCGTTATCGTCGAAATAAGGCCAGTCGTCCTCAAGCGTATCGCCGCAACGAGTTACAATGTTGTCGGGCAAAATTCCACGCATAACCAAATTCATACGAGTAAGGTTATATGTATTCTCTTTGAGCTCTTGAGCATAATATTTGATTTTGTTTTTGTCGTTGATGTGTTTAGCAACACTTTGACCGATGTTGATAAGCAGCGAACCCGAACCGCTCGTCGGATCGTATATTCTAATTTCTTCGCAATCTCTCAAATGGTGAGCAATGATTTCACTCATCAAGACGGATACTTCGTGTGGAGTATAGAACTCTCCGGCTTTTTTTCCTGCGTTTGCTGCAAAGTTACTAATCAAATATTCATAAATAAAACCGAGAACGTCATAGCCTTGCTTATTATCCATAGGGATAATATCAATAAGATGAATAAGTTCTCTAACTGCTTTTGTCTGCGCATTGGCATTTTCACCGAGCTTTGAAAGACCTGTTTCGAGAGTTAAGAATATTTTACTGAATACTTTGGTATGTGTAGAATTGATATGTCTGTTAAATGCAGAAAGAGCGTCACGAACATTTCCAACATTAAAATCAGAGCCCATTTTAAGCCAAGTGGAGAAAAGATTTTTATATTCGATAAAGTAACCGAGATTGCATTGGATAGATTTTACCGTTTCGACATCTTTTTCCGTCAGCTCTTTTATATCTTCTTCGGTTGCTCCTTCCTTTTTAAGATAAGTTTCTTCTTGTTCAGACAAGAATTTATAGAAAATGAAGCCCAAGATATAGTCTTTATATTCACTTGCTTCAATTTTAGATCTCATTTCATTTGCTGCTTTCCATATTTTTGACGCCAATTGTTGTTTGTTCATTTTATACTACATTATTTCCTTTCTTCTTAATAAATCAGGTAAACGTTTTTATTAATATTGACATTTCAAAAAAAACAATAAAGACTATTTTAGATTATATAAAATCTATCAATTATTTGATTTTTGACCAAATCAACATTAAATTTTATAAAATGTATCCCGATTTGATTGTATTATAACAAATCTATAAAAAATAATGCAATTAAATGCAATAATTTATATTTTTTTTGGGAACAGCGTAAGTTGGGAGA
>CAZLVK010000057.1:0-2878 GCA_964563025.1 uncultured Bacteroidaceae bacterium
TATTGTATCTGTACATATTATGATCACCGTTTCTCCAAACGTATGTGATAACGTCATCTTCGAGAGAATTACTTCTGTTGTTCGAGATACAAATAACTCTGTCTCCTAAATGAGATGTTCTGCCTACTTCTTCGTAAGTATATCCCTTATCTACACTGCCGTTTACATAATAAACGATAACATCGCCGTAGTAGCCTGTTTCCCCGTCTTCCTTAACTGCATTTTTGGTAGAAACGAGATACAAGCTGCCGTCCTTTGTCTGGTACATACGGAAAGAATAGCCGTACGCAAAATTTTCCGCACCCATATCAACTATAGTCGTTGTAGAAAGTCTTGCGATACTATTGGGATCACTTATATCGAACACGTCATGATACCAGGCTTTTTCCACGTCCAAATTGTTGTTATAAGCATCCAAGCCAAAAGACTTTGAGTATATAATGTGGAGATAACCGTTAGAATCAAGGAATGTATCGCCGCCGTTATTGTTTTGAACGTTAGGATACAAGTTTTTAGCTCTGAACTCGAGAGTATAACGTTCTTCCTGTGTACCTGTTACTTTGGTGTAATCAGCTTTGGCAACGGGGCACATTACGTAATCTTCTTTATATACATCGGGGATGTAGTAAAGCTCAAGCTGGTCGAAAACGTAGTTGGCATTAGGTCTCTTCCATTCGCCGGTACTGCTGCTTTTATAGCTGCCGGGGATACTCTGAATTTCTTCCTGAGTCATACCGTAGTCACTGCCTATTTCGGGGAAGCCTCTTGTTGAGCACTTAATGTCGCACTGATTTACAATAATCATACCGCCTTTGCCGTCGGCATAGATATAATGATAGCAGTTACGGCACACTGTCTCAATTGATCTTGCGGTACTATCCCATGTCATAGTGTTCAAATCAAATATGAGCCATATGAGTTCGCCCGGTTCGTCACCGCTTGAGGTAACTGTATAGATCTTATTCATAACTGTGTCATAGCAGAATGAAGAATAGCCGTAGCCGTCCGTTGTTTTTCTCGGAATTACGATTTGGTAATTTATTACATCATCTGTATCCTTGTCGATCATCCATGCATTTGCCAATATAGAGTCTACACCGGTGTTAATTCTGTACTTATTGTCACCTACTGTAACAGCCCAAACGTTTTCGTCATTATCTACGAACAAACCGACTTGGCTTGTATCCTGAACCTTGTATTCGGTCAAAACAACGTCATGAGTTCTGTCTTCGTTTATTCTTATAACCTTAAATTCGTCGAGTTTTTCGCCTTTTGCATTAGTGATAGTCTTTGTGATATATGCTATATAATCGCCGTGAGACGTATGCACGTTTCTTGTCTGGTGATTACCATGACCTGCACCATTACCGTTGCCTATATCGTCAAGGTCTATTCTTTCGGAAAACTCAATCTTATTTTTATGAGCTGTAGTTTCCTCTCCTTCGCTTTCTTCCGCATATGCGTTCATACCGAAGTTTGTGCCGCAACAGAAAGAAAACAGCATAGCTACAACTAATGTTAAAATCAATGATTTTTTCATGATTATTATTCCTTTCTACATCATTTCACTACTTCGAGAGATGGTTTTACGAAATCTTTCGGATCTCCGGGATCTTCCGAAGCTTCGGGATCTTCTTCGGCAACGGGCAATACGGATACTTCAGCAGTATACCAGTTCTTTACCTTACCTCTTGTGCCGACAAACATTATCGTTACCGTTTCCGCATCTTCTGCGAAATCATCCGCAACCATAAGGTAAGAATTGAATTTATTAATTCTATCAAGTTTCGTCTCGGAAATCAATTCGAATTCATCGGAGTACACTCTTACGTTTGCAGCAGCTTCCGTTTCGGTTGCAATAATATAACGCTTTGTGCCTACCTGTGCGAATCTGAAAGCATAACCCTCGGATGCAACATCCGATACAATAACTTCCGTGCTAACCTCACTGTTAGGATTGATAGTTACGACATTAAGAGTTTCGCCGCAAAGAATCTTAACATTACCGTTTTCGTCCATGTAAATATCTTCGAGGTTTGCAGCAGTAATCTTTGCTTCTACGCCCTTTGCGTTGAAATAATGTATTGCCTTGCCGTCGGAGTAAACAAAACCTATACCATCTTCAAGTACAAATATCGCAGAATTTGTGATGTTTGCAACATTCATCGCAAATCCACCGGATTCTTTATCATACTTGGATGTTTCGAGATCATATGTGAAATACTCGATATCCGTATACTTACCGTCTGCACTCTTGCCTGCAAATACGGTATATATCTTACCGCCGTCTATTGCGCAGCCGAGGTAAGTGTGAATGTCAGCCTTATTTGCAAATGCACGATACTGTTTCTGACCGTTAAGAGCACCTGTTTCCTCATTATACTTGAATATATTGAGAACTGCCTTTTCGGCACCGTTATTCTTATCAGTTACTTTATCCATAACATAGGATGAAGTACCGCCTATAACATAAATATTACCGTCATTGTCGGCAACAAGATCTACCAAACCGCCGTAAACATAGCCGAAGCCTATTTCGGTTGCCTCGCCGTCGGCAATCTTAACCAATGTAAATTCATTTACCGCACTGTAACCGGTATCTTCTCCTACGATTTCATCGGTTCTTGAAAGGTAAACGGCATATGTACCGTTTGCGGTAGTTATTATCTTATACGCTGCCGAAGCACCGAATTCAAGGTTCATACCATCAACTGAAACAGCTGTTCCTGCAGAATCTTTAAGATTAAGCAACAAGCTCTTGAAATCATCTACTTCCTCGCTTTCGGTTATGTTAACCGCATTTGAGTCAATAAGAACTATAAGATTGTCGCTCTTACATTCAGGATTATTTGCAACGCCATAACCGAAATAAGCACCC
>CAZLVK010000058.1:0-2776 GCA_964563025.1 uncultured Bacteroidaceae bacterium
AAGGGCACATTTGCAAAAGCAGGTGTTGCAAACAAGAGATTTCTTAAGGAGTTCAGGTTTGAGAACAGCTCCGAGTACACCGTAGGTCAGGAAATCAAGGTTGATATCTTCGCAGATGGAGACAAGATTGATGCTACCGGTATTACGAAGGGTAAGGGCTTCCAGGGCGCCATCAAGAGACACGGCTTATCCAGAGGACCGATGAAGCATGGTTCCAAGTATCACAGACATGCAGGTTCCAATGGTCCGGCAACGACTCCGGGTCGTGTATTCAAGGGTAAGCATATGCCGGGACAGACCGGAAATGTAAAGGCAACGGTTCAGAACCTTGAGGTTGTTAAGGTGGATGCCGAAAACAATCTGATTCTGGTGAAGGGCGCAGTTCCGGGACCGAAGAAGGCTTTGGTTATCTTGAAGGAAACCGTAAAGCGTGCAAACTAAGAAGCTTTAAGAAAGGAGGAACTTAAAAATGGCTAGTGTTAAGGTTTATAATATTGAAGGCAAGGAAGTTGGCACAATGGAGCTCAACGATGCTGTCTTCGGTGTAGAAGTAAATGAGCATTTAATGCATTTGGCTGTTGTGAGCCAGCTTGCAAACAAGCGTCAGGGCACACAGAGCGCAAAGACCCGTGCAGAAGTAAGCGGCGGCGGAAGAAAGCCGTGGAGACAGAAGGGAACCGGTCATGCAAGACAGGGTTCGACCAGAGCTCCGCAGTGGACCGGCGGTGGTGTGGTATTCGCTCCGAAGCCGAGAGATTATTCCGTAAAGATGAACAAGAAGGAAAAGGCAGCAGCAATCAAGTCTGCATTATCCGCGAAGGTTGCTGATTCCAAGTTTATCGTAGTAGATGGTCTTGTATTTGATGAGATTAAGACAAAGAAGATGGCAGCAGTACTTGCAAACTTAAAGGTGAACAAGGCGCTTGTAGTTCTTGATCAGAAGGATGAAAAGGTAATCCTTTCCGCAAGAAATATTCCGGAGGTAAGAACCACCATGTCCGGTAGCGTCAATGTTTATGATGTGCTGAAGTATGACAATGTAGTTATTACGAAAGCGGCTGTTGCTCAGATTGAGGAGGTGTACGCATAATGGCAGATTTAAAGTATTATGACGTTATCTTAAAGCCGGTAGTAACCGAGAAGAGTATGAACTCCATGAGCGAGAAGAAGTATACGTTCTCCGTACATCCGGAAGCAACGAAGCAACAGGTTAAGGAAGCTGTTGAGAAGATGTTTGCCGGCACCAAGGTTGCAAGCGTAAACACCATGAACTTAGACGGCAAGACCCGCAGACGCGGAAATGTTTACGGTAAGACCGCTAAGACGAAGAAGGCAATTGTACAGCTTACTGCTGACAGCGCTGAGATTGAGATTTTTGCAGGTTTATAAATCGCGTGCGTAGAGAATAGAACACAGGATATTGCGTAACGCAGACGAAAGGAGTAACAACAATGGGAATCAAAACTTATAACCCATATACACCTTCCAGAAGAAATATGACCGGCTCTGATTTCGCAGAAATCACGACAAGCACTCCGGAGAAGTCCTTAGTAACTTCTTTGAAGAAGAATGCCGGCCGTAACAATCAGGGAAAGATTACGGTAAGACACCAGGGCGGTGGTTCCAGACGTAAGTACAGAATCATCGACTTTAAGAGAAACAAGGATGGTATCCCGGCAACGGTTAAGACCATCGAGTATGATCCGAACAGAACGGCAAACATTGCACTGATCTGCTACGCCGACGGACAAAAGGCATATATCCTTGCTCCGAACGGCTTAAAGGTTGGTCAGACGGTAATGAACGGCGCAACCGCAGAAGTAAAGGTAGGTAACTGTTTACCGCTTCAGTACATTCCGGTTGGTGCTGAAATTCATAACATTGAGCTTTATCCGGGCAAGGGCGGTCAGCTGGTTCGCTCCGCCGGCAACAGCGCACAGCTGATGGCAAAGGAAGGCAAGTATGCAACGCTTCGTCTCCCGTCCGGTGAGATGAGAATGGTTCCGATTATCTGCCGCGCTACCATCGGTCAGGTTGGCAACATTGACCACGAGCTTGTTAATATCGGTAAGGCAGGACGTAAGCGTCACATGGGTATCCGCCCGACAGTACGCGGTTCCGTAATGAACCCGAACGATCACCCGCATGGTGGTGGTGAAGGTAAGACCGGTATCGGTCGTCCGGGCCCTGTTACCCCGTGGGGTAAGCCGGCTCTTGGCCTTAAGACCCGTAAGAAGAATAAGCAGTCCAATAAGCTGATTGTAAGAAGAAGAGATGGTAAGGCGTTGACGAAGTAATCGTCCGTCACCGGTAAAAGGAGGTAAACCTAAATGGCACGTTCATTAAAGAAGGGTCCGTTCGCGGATGCCCACTTATTGAAGAAGGTAGATGCAGTTGTGAAGTCCGGTGACAAGCAGGTAATCAAGACCTGGTCCCGTCGTTCCACAATCTTCCCGCAGATGGTTGGTCTTACGATCGCTGTTCACGACGGAAGAAAGCATGTACCGGTATACGTAACTGAGGATATGGTTGGTCACAAGCTCGGTGAGTTCGTAGTAACCAGAACCTATCGCGGTCACGGTAAGGATGAGAAGAAGGCTCGTAAGTAGTCTCCTGCTTTTCCTGCAAAGCTGATAAAATGAAGAAGGTAACGGTACGGTTTGTGCCGCACCGTTTACCAAACCGATAGTATTGCCCGGCAGGACACGGGCGGAAGAACAATAGCGGAGAGCCGCTAACATTTGAAAGGAGGTCACATCCATGGCAAAAGGACATA
>CAZLVK010000059.1:0-2737 GCA_964563025.1 uncultured Bacteroidaceae bacterium
AAGACTATTTCAAGAGGGGTTAACCCCCTCTTGAAATAACATGAAAGAGGTTGATGTTATGAAAATTGAAATGCTTTATATTTGTGATTACTGCGGAACAATTTTTGATAATGAAGAAGATTGTCGAGAGCATGAGGAACTGGAATTCGCCAAGCGTGTAAATGGTAAAGTAAGATATTTTGATATCAACGGAAAAGAACTTTCTATTACCGCAAACCCAGATAAAATCAATTATTTTTGGGTAGCTGATGAAAACGCTTTTGAGTATGTAAATAATTATTTTAGTGAGTGTGGCTACTGTAGGCCCAGCATTGATACTCTGTATCGTAAAGGTGATTTTTATTACAATGGCAGTATTTGGCAAAATGTAGAAGAATTGCGAAATCTTTTCATCGAGATTCAAGAGGTTTTCAAGAACTGCAATGAAGTTGATTAAAAAAGAGGGCTAAGCCCCTCTTTTTTTTTGTGTATTTTGACTATTGACAAAATTCAAAAAGTATGATACAATGGCGCGCCGCCCAGGAACGTTGGGCGGCGAATTTACTATTATAACACGTTCCAGCATTTTTGTCAAGAGAAATTTTACACAAATCTCAACTTTTATTTTTCCCGATTTTCGTCATTATTACCACTTGCTTTTCTTGCGCCCCTGTGCTATACTATAATTGTTCCAAGGGGGAGGGCGAAAGCCAAGACCCAAAGAAATTTTGAAAAATTGAAAATTTCCTCTTGACAAACCGCTAAGAGTATGCTATAATAAGAGCGTACCAAGGGAGAGGGTGATAAGGGCTTCGCCCTTATCAAGAGAGAGGTTAAAAAATCTTTCAAAACTTTCAAAAAAGTACTTGACAAACGCCCGAACCTGTGGTACAATAAATACATCAAGTGAGGGAAAACACTTAAAAACCAGAAAGGAATTGATACTATGGCTACTAAGAAGATTACTAAGCGTGAGCGTTTCGCAACCCTGCTGACCTTTGCTGAGGTTCAGGCTGATGCCGGAATGGTTGAGTTCATCCAGCATGAGATTGAGCTGTTGGAGCGTAAGAACTCCAGCGACAAGAAGCCTACTGCCCAGCAGGCGGTGAATAACGACATTAAGTCGGCTATTGCTGAGGGCATGGAGCCTAATCGCCTTTACACTGTCACCGAGATTATCAAGGAAATTCCCACTTGCCATGAGCTGACTAATCAGCGTGTTTCTGCTCTGCTTCGGCAGATGATTCTTGACAATATTGTTGTCAAGGTCGAGGAAAAGCGAAAGTCGTTCTTCCAGATTGTGGTGGAGGGCTGAGGGGCTTTAGCCCCTCTCCCCTCTGGGAGAAATTTCCAATAGGCAAGGAGCGATTAAATGGCAAAGAAAGACACTGAAAAGCAGATTGCCGCAATGGAAAAGTTAGGCTTTTCTAAAGAGGAAATTGCCGATATTCTAAAGTCTGATGCTGAAATTGACCATGGGGCAAAACTCTTTGAACTTGACCCCGAAAAGGAAAAAGTTGCCAAAGAGGCACGGCATTGCGGCACTCGAAAAACACCGACTGTTTATAAGCTGGATAATACGGACGGCAAGAGAAGCAAGAAAGAAAACACTACAAAAGCGGCAATTATTGCTGAATTGGCAACTTTTTTGGCTGAAAATAGTGTAAATTCGTGTGAAAATGTGGAAATTACGAACAAAGAACGTATGATTGCCTTTGTTTGTGGTGACAATTCGTATGAATTAACACTTATACAGAAGCGAAAACCCAAGAATTAAACTAAAAAGGGCGATTTTTTCGCCCTTTTTATTAGAAACAGGTGGTAAAAATGGAAAAAGAATTCCTCTATGTAGGGCACTACTACGACATTAACAACAACTATATTTTGAAAATCGGCACGACTAACCAGCTTGAACGCAGACGCCAAGAGCATACACGCAATTATAAAAAACCTTCCAGTTCTTTCCAAATGCCAAAGAATAGTGAATTTGTTTATGATTGGTTTATTCCACTTTCAAAATATAATACACTGCGGTTTGAGGATAGAAACCGTGAAGCATGGAAAAATGCGGGGATTGGTGAATTTGTACGAAACGATAGATTTTACTGCCCTGTAAAACCTGACAGAGTAGAAATTACTATCCGTAAAACTTATATTGTAGAACTGGACTAAAGTCCAGTTCTTTTTTTTTACGCTACAGCATTGATAAAACTGGTAAAAAATGACTTTTGTGTAATTTGACTAAGGCATAAAATTTTTCGGCAAATTTAATTAAATTTTTAGTAAAAATGTCTATTGACAAACGGCAATGGGTATGATATAATGGCCGCTCGCCAACTAACGCGCGAGCGGAATTTCAATTATACCACAGCCCCAGCATTTTGTCAATCGGCAAATTATACAAAAATTATTTTTTCAAAATTCCCAAAATAGTGCTTGACATTTTCGGCAAACCATGCTATAATCTTATTGTAATCAAGGGAACAGGAGTTCCAAAAGAAAGGAATAATAATTATGAGAGACATTACTTTTTTTGAGCGTGAAATCAATCTGATTATTGATGAAGATTTACGCATGGCGGTTAAATCTTACATGGACGATTTTACACCAGATTACTTTTGGTTTGATGGTGCTTCCAGTAGCGGAAAGTATCATCCTGCTTTTGCTCAAGGCGTCGGCGGTCTGGTTCGGCATACTAAAGCAGTTGTTATGTTTGCCGAAGAGCTTTTGCGTATGAGTTCTTACGCTTACATGAAAG
>CAZLVK010000060.1:0-2678 GCA_964563025.1 uncultured Bacteroidaceae bacterium
GAGCTATTCAAGTCTACCCTCCAATACAACATCGGTAAATATAATGAGTTTTATTTTGAACTTCAAAAACGCGGGCACTTAAAAAAGGATGGCTCAGCATATAAAGGACAGGTAAAAATCGTCTTGGGCGATTCTATTGTCTATCTTAATCATTCGAAGCAAAAATATGGTTTAGTATTTACCTCTCCTCCATACGGAGATAACCATACAACGGTTTCATATGGTCAATATTCAATCATGCCTCTTCGATGGATCAATTACCAAGACATAGACGAAGCGGTAGATGCGGCGCTACTGGCCACATTATATGAAATCGACAATCAATCTCTCGGTGGAAAAAGCTCAAATAAAGCGTTGACACCCGCAAGAAAAAAAGTTGTCAAAAAGTCGGAAACACTAAAAACTCAATTAGATCAAATAAATAATCTTGCATCGCAACAGAGCAACAAAATAATTGCATTTTATAGCGATTATGATAGGTTTCTTGCTGCGCTGTCCAGGAAAATGAAACCAAATGCAATTTCCGTTTGGACGCTTGGAAATCGTAAAGTTGCTAAACAAGAAATATTCATGAACAAAATAATGATTGAGCTATGCGAACCGTATCATATGCAACTATTAACCAGCTTCACCCGGCAGATATTAAACAAGCGCATGCCAAAGTTGAACGGATACCAAGGAGAAGAAAAAGGACTGCAGAGCACAATGACGAGAGAGCATATCCTGATTTTTGTAAGGAGTGATTCCAAAAATGAATAGCCAGCTCACCCTATTTGATCGCGATTCTGATTATCTGGAATCATCGGTAAAAGACTTTGACAGTAAAACCGCATCGTTCCGTGTACATGCTTCTCTAATTTACAAGCTCGGTGAATCTCTTATTGCTGATGAAATAACTGCATTGTCTGAGCTTATTAAAAATACCTATGATGCAGATGCAACTGTTTGCACTCTTTCTATTAGTTCGGATTACGTTGAAGAAATTGATGGCAAAGAATGCAAAGGATGCATTGAACTATCGGACAATGGTTGTGGTATGGATTTAACCACAATTGTAAATGGATGGCTTACTCTTTCAAATTCTCCCAAGAAGAAAATGAAGAAAGAGCAGAAAACCACCCCCCAATACCATCGTTATCCTTTGGGAGATAAGGGCTTGGGGCGTCTTTCAGTTCAAAAGCTTGGTCGGCATATGCAAATGACGACCAAGGCAGCTGATTCAACTGTTGAATATCGTGTGATAATTCCATGGGGAGACTTTTTAAAAAATACAACGATTGACCAGATTCCGGTTACTATCGAAAAACAAAATGTCGCCTCTCAAAAATCGTATACTAAAATTATCATCAAAGATCTTATCAACCCCGAAATGTGGGGGCAAACAGAACAAATCAGTTTGCTTACAAATAGTATAAATAAAATTGTTTCCCCGTTTCGGAGCAAGAAAAGCAGTTTTCATGTCGTAGCTCAGATTAATGGGCAACCTATCGATACCGAAAATAAGGTTTTTGACGAATTACTTTCGTCTGCACGAGCCAAGCACACAATTAAGTATAGCATGGGAATGGCTACCATTGTTTCTGAGTTCAAAAGTTCTTTTTTCTATAACCGCGAAGTGCTGTCCAAAGTCATGTCTGGCGAGTTTACACTGAGTGAAACCGCAGTCAGGGATTTCCTGCAGACCTACAAGAAGGATCTTCCCAATGTACGCACATATTTCCAGGAAGGAGTATCTTTAATTTCTGAAGACTCTTGCACTTTCCCTGACATTGTAGCTCCCATATCCGCTATCGAATCTGATTCAAGCGAAACAAAAAAATCTGTTTCTATTGATCCAGGCACTTTTGAATGTGAAATATATGAGTATTCCTTAGATCAGAAGCTTTTGGACTATCTGTATGACAATATAAGCTATAACAGACTAATTGAACGAGATGAATATCGCGATTTTGTTTCACGCTACCACGGAATCAAAGTAGTCAGAGATGGGTTTGTCATTCAAGGCTTTGGTGATGGCGATGGCGGTGACTGGTTGGGATTGTCATCTTCCTCTAAGACTACAGGCTATTTCTTTGATTTAAGAAATGATAGTGTTATTGGTTGTGTATACCTCACAGGCGCTTCAAATTCTGTACTAAAAGAGACAACCAATAGAGAAGGTTTTGTTGAAGATGAGTATTTTCGCGGATTCAAGTCCATATTGGACGGTTCTATAAAGAGAATCAACCGAAGCAGAAAAAAACTTAACGATTCCATGAAGAGGTATGTTGTTAACTCAATTGCCTTTTCTGGTAATCCAAGCTCTGACGTATTAAATTACAAGCCAACAATTGAGCAAATTCGAGAAAATCTCCGCACAGTAGATGCTTCAGTTACTGGAAAGTCTGCTCACATTGATGTTGCACTCGAAGAATGCAAAAATGCCCAGAGATTAATTGCAGATGCACCGTTTATTTCTCCCGAAACAGTTAGCAAAATGGATGAAATCTATGGATACATTCAAGCTGCTTCCGATGACTATCGACTTCTTCTTACTGAAAGAGATACTATCAGCAGAAAGTTGGATGCAATTAATCTGGACTTCGAAAAAATGAGCGAACGCATCCAAGATCTTTTCGAACTTGCGGGGTTAGGTCTGTCTGTTGAGATGTTTACCCATGAGTTTGATTCTTCCATCA
>CAZLVK010000061.1:0-2642 GCA_964563025.1 uncultured Bacteroidaceae bacterium
CAAAACCGAAAACAATCGGTTCTGAAATTATGCAAAGACTTAGAGATTATAAATTTACAGGCGCTGTATATCCTGTAAATCCAAAAGGTGGAGTTATCGAAGGTTTCCAAGCATATACTTCAATTGAAGAAGTTCCAGGTGAAGTTGATTTAGCTGTTATCGTAGTTAATGCAAAATTCGTTTTAGATACAATTGATCAATGCCATAGAAAAGGCATTCAAGGTTTATGTATCATCACTGCTGGTTTTAAAGAAACTGGTGCTGAAGGTGCAGAAATGGAAAAACAATTACTTGCAAAAGTAAAAGAATACGGTATGAGATGTGTTGGTCCTAACTGTTTAGGCGTTTTAAATACAAACCCATCAGTTATGATGGACGCAACATTTGCTGAATCTTTACCAATCGCTGGTGACATCGGTTTCGTTTCTCAATCTGGTGCATTAGGTGGCGGTATTTTAAATATTTTAAAAGACTTAAACTTAGGTTTTGCTCAATTCGTTTCTATTGGTAACCAAGCTGATGTTAACGCAGAAACAATGATGGAATATTGGGAAAATGATGATGATGTAAAACAAATTCTTCTTTACATGGAATCAATCCAAAATCCAGCAAACTTTAGAAAATTAGCAACAAGAATTACAAAGAAAAAACCTATATTAGCATTAAAATCTGGTAGAAGTGCTGCTGGTGCAAGTGCTGCTTCTTCTCACACTGGTTCTTTAGCTGGTGCAGATAAAGCTGCTGCTGCATTATTAAAACAATCAGGTGTAATCAGAGAATTTTCATTGAAAAACTTATTTGCAAACGCAAAAGCATTCTCAAACTGCCCTATCCCTCAAGGCAACAGAGTTGCAATTATTACAAACTCTGGTGGTCCTGGTATCATGGCTACAGATGCTATTTGTGAAAACGGTATGCAAATGGCAAAAATTACAGATGAAACAAAAGCTAAATTAAGAAGTTTCTTACCATCTGCTGCTTCAGTTAAAAACCCAATCGATATGATTGCTTCAGCACCTATCGAACACTATACACAAACATTAGAAACAGTTATTGCTGATGAAAATGTTGATATGATTATGGTTATTTACTTACCATTCTTAGGCTTAAAAGATATTGATGTTGCAAAAGCATTAATGGAAATTAAAGCTAAAAACCCAACAAAACCAATCGTTGGTGTATTTATGACTACAAGCGAATTCTTCAACAATATTTCAAATATGGAAGTTAATATGCCATTCTATATGTATGCTGAAGAAGCCGCAGAAGCATTCTTAAGATTAGACCAACAAAGACAATGGATGGCTCAACCAATGGGTAAAATTCCTTGCTATGATGTTGATAAAGCAAAAGTTGCTTCTATCATTAAAAAATCAATTAATGAAGGTCGTGCTCAATTAACAACATTAGAATCTATTGATGTTCTTCAAGCATACGGCATCAGAGCTTGTAAATATGGCTTAGCAACTAACATTGATGAAGTTGTTACTTTAGGTAATTCAATTGGTTACCCAGTTGTAATGAAAATGACTTCTAAGACAACATCTCACAAAACAGATGTTGGTGGTGTAAGAGTTAACATTCAATCTGAAGAACAATTAAGAAATGAATATGCTGACTTAATCGCTAAATTAACTGAAAAAGGTTTAATTGAAGGTTTAGAAGGTGTAATCATTCAAGAAATGGTTAAAGGTAACCGTGAAATGGTTTGTGGTATCGCTACAGACCCTCAATATGGTCCAATGATGATGTTCGGTCTTGGTGGTGTATTCGTAGAAGCATTAAAAGACGTAACATTTAGAATTGCTCCTTTAACAGATATTGATGCTGACGAAATGATTAAATCAGTTAAAGCATACAAACTTCTTCAAGGTGCAAGAGGAACAACTCCTGCTCAAATGGAACAAATTCAAGAAACTTTATTGAGATTATCTCAATTAGTAACTGACTTTAAGTTTATCGATGAATTAGATATCAACCCATTGTTAATTTCTGAAAAAACTGGTGAAGGTATCGCAGTTGACGGACGTATTAAAGTTAGAATGGACGAAGCTCAAGAAGCATTAAAAGATTGTTGCACTTGTGGTTGCAATTGTAATTGCTAATTGATAGTTCAGTATATTTTAAAAGAGCCACTATTAATATAGTGGCTCTTTTGTTTTTATTGTTTTATAGCAAATGTAGGGTGCAATTTTTTCACCAATGATTGTTTAAAAAGAAAACAAAGAACTCTATTTTAAAAAGTTCTTTATATGTTTTAGAGTCATTCTGAGGCTTTGCCGAAGAATCGCAAGAGTTTCAATGTTTGTCTTTATAACCCTTGCGATGTTTCGCTCCGCTCAACATGACAATTTAAAGTCATTGCTTCACTACGTTCGCAATTGTATATGTTAAATAATTAGTTACATTATTTATTATACTGTCTTTGCGAGCAAACTTGTTTGCGTGGCAAACCAGTCAAGGATTATGAAATTTATTTAACTATTACAAAACCCAAATTACTTTTAATCTTATGTACTTTTCTCATTGCAGAAAAGTACCAAAAGGCTAGCAGCGAATTTTGTGTAGGCTGACTAAACAACGTGAAGGAATGCCGAAGTAACGCTGAAATAGTGAGCGACAATTTTACGAATAGTAAAATA
>CAZLVK010000062.1:0-474 GCA_964563025.1 uncultured Bacteroidaceae bacterium
CAATATGCCAACTCTTTCCGCACCCCGGCACACCATAGAATATTTTGTTGTAGGCACCTGTGTGGGGAGTGGGATTAGAAGCCGATTTGTCTTTTTGTCTCTTTTTAGAGGGCTTTTCTTGCTTTTCTTCTTTTGATGGTTCTTTACTATGATCCCATGCTCCTTTAGAAAATTCTACTGGTGTCTTTCCGCTATTATTATGAAATTCTTCCACAATTTGAAGATACTTGTCTCCACTTATAGTACTATTTTCAATTTTTTCAGGGAGGCCCAAAATTCCTTTTGCGTTTGCATAATTTTCACACTTGCCATCTAAAGGGATGTAAAATTTAGGCCTAATCCAAAAAAGCCCCATAGTAAGCGAGCGAATACGCGTTTCGTCAATCTCTTTTGCGATATTAAATGCGTTTATAAATTTCTGTTTTAATGCCAAATTATTTCTATCTTTTTCATATTCAATAGCAATATAGAACA
>CAZLVK010000062.1:484-2596 GCA_964563025.1 uncultured Bacteroidaceae bacterium
TCTCCCAAAGGTTATTAAAATCTGAGGGAGGACAATTCCAAGAAAAGAAGTTACCCGTCACGTAACGTCTTGTTAGTCCAGTATCTGCTATAGGGTGTTTTAATGAGCCAATATTCAAAGCCGAAGATATACTATCCCAAACCTGTTGTTTATTGTCAACACCATGATCACTCTGAGGAATTATGACCGAAAAAAACGAAAACGGATCAAAATGGTCAAGACTGCCAGCACTGTTAGACTTAAATCTATTTGTATTCTTAATATTCTTATTTATCCAGTCTGCAAATTCTTTTGCCCTGTCAGACTCAGGAACATTTTTATATTTCTCATAAATTTTTGTTGCGAGTTCTTCAAAGAACTCATACCATGTGTTTATCATTTTATTTTTCTCCTTTTGTATTTAATTTTTAGTTTCTTATTATTTGTGCATACGTGTATGCCATGGCGTTAGAAAAACATTTTAAAATTTCATATTTATTACCGTATCAAACAACTCTAAAAACTCATTTTCAAACTTGTCATAACCCATGTGTGGTTCATCCCAACCAGTGGCAATTATTAGTACGTTCTTTCGTTGTTTTAACTCCATTATTGAGGCTTTTATTTCAACCCTCGTGTTGTAATCGGTGCAGTCTATCTTTTCATAAAACACAATTTCCCTATCTACTGGTATATTTTTTAACATATCATCACACGTATAGCCAAAAATGTTAATTTTTCCCGATTTTAGCGTATTGCATGAAATCTCACAATAATTCTTATGTTTAGATAGCCACTCTCTAACAATAAATGTTTTCCCACAGCCAGTTGGCCCGCTAATTAAAATTGCACGTGGCTTATTTAATCGCGTATCTTCGTACGCTTTGTCTAGTTCTTTTTCAATTTCTTCCATACTTATTCCCTCTTTTTGTTTATTTTTTATATCCTCATTCTTAAATTGATTGTAGTATTTTATAAAATCATCGTTTTTAGATAATTCAGATATCATTTGTTCTTTATTCATTTGAATACTCCTTGTTTAAATATTCGTTTCGCCTCTTTCTTGCCAACAACATCTCACCATTCATTGGCACGACCACTGTTGTGCTCTGTCATACCGAGAGAGCGTAAGCGAACCGAGTATATCTATTTTAATTCAAGCCCAAAGGGCTTCTGAATAAAGCCCACTGCGCGTTCGAGATCCTTCGCTACCGCTTCAGGATGACAGGCAAGGCAGAGCCTTGCAATGAATAATGAATAATGATGAATGATTAATTACACAAGCGGTTAATCCTTATAGATATACTCCGTTCGGTCGTTTTACTCCCTCAGTCGATATGACATAAGTGGAAAACACTACTCCCCTTTTGTCATATGAGGAAACACCACCACCCTTTATGTCATACTGAGAAAACACTACTCCCCTTTATGTCATTTTGAGGGAGATTGGAACAACCGACCGAAAAATCTCACTGCTATAGCCGGGCTTGTCATACCGAGAGAGCGTAAGCGAACCGAGTGTATCTAAGTGGTTAACCTTATAAATATTTAATAAAACCTCTACCCATCATGTCATACTGAACGCGTAAGCGGAAGTATCTCACTGCTACGGCTTATTTGTTATGCGGATAATCCTTATAGATATGCTCCGTTCGGCTATTAAATAGCCTCAGTCGATATGACATAAGCGGGAAACGCCCCCTTTATGTCATACTGAGTGGGCGTAGCCCCGAAGTATCTCACTGCTATAGTCTATTATTCTTGTCATACCGTATTCGACCGCGAGGGAGAATCGCCGTCTGCCTCTATACCATCTAACACAGTGTACACTTTATGACGGCGCGGAAAATTTGTAACTCGCCATTCCACAAAGTGTGCAAATGCATGGCACGAGCGGAGAGTATCTAAGCGGTTGACCTCTTGTACAATTATTCACTCTTCACTTTTCATTATTCATTATTCACTCTTCATTCTTCATTATATCATACCCCCCCTTTGCAAGGGATAACACCAGAATTCCAAATAAATTTATAGTGAAATATCTATTGCTTCCACTTTTCTCCTTTTGTTATTACTTCCATTTTAGCATAAAAATTATTTTTTAATCAAATAAATTGCTATTACTTATACTTA
>CAZLVK010000063.1:0-2593 GCA_964563025.1 uncultured Bacteroidaceae bacterium
AGTTGACTCTTAATCAATTGGTCGGGGGTTCGAATCCCCCCAAGTCCACCATTTTAAAAAACGAGGTCGAAAGACCTCTTTTTTGTTGCAATGATTGGATTTTGAGAGTTCGAGGATATAACTTATCAGGACATTTTGGATGGGGTTTTTAGGTAGAAGTGCCGAGTTGTTGGGAGTTTAAGGCTAATTTAGAGTATTGAGATTTGGTGGTCTTTTCTTGCACTTTTATCCTTAATTTTGCACTAAATTGCACCAATATTCTTTTATTTTGAACTTTTTTCAGCCTCTGTCTTGCTTGGTGTTTGAGTTTTAGCTCTGATACTTTTAGTGCAAAAAATGTCCATTTTGAGTTATCTTTTAGTTTGATATGTGTCTTTTTGTCTCCAAGATTTAGACAAGACACTTGATTTATCCTGAAAGGTGAGTGATGAATGTGTATGCAAAGGAAATACATATGACAAACTTCACACCTGATAAATGTAAACAAATCGCACTCGCAAAACTTGATGTAGTACATAAGTGGTTTGAGTTTAGAAAGCAATCAACAAATAAACTTCAAGCTGACTATGATTTTGTAAAATTGCATAATACATCAAATTCACATCTGTTTGAGATTTTAGGAAAAATATCACGTGGCAGTTTACATCGATGGTATGCAATGCTGAACGGAACTGAAAATTACACAAAACTTTTGCCACAGTACAAATACAGCAGTGTCGATGATTATAGAACAGTTTTAACGGATAAAAAAATCAAAATCTTTATGAGCTTACTTTTACATCAAAATAGATTATCGGTCGGAAAAGTAACGGCTTTGACAAAGTATAAGTTAAAAGAACAAGGTCAGGATTTTATTCCGGCGGATATTACTTTTAGAAGATATGCCAAATAGTTTAAGGATAACAATTATGACAAGTGGATTTTAGCTCGAGACGGAGAAAAGGCATTATCTGACAAAGTTGAACCATATATAAAACGAGACGCTTCTCTTTTGGAAGTTGGAGATATTCTTGTCGCAGATGGACATAAATTAGCATTTCAAGTGATAAATCCGTTTACAGGAAAGCCATGCAGAGCAACTCTTGTTGGCTTTTTAGACTGGAAGTCTACAGCATTAGTCGGATATGAAATTATGCTTGAAGAAAATACTCAATGCATAGCTTCGGCTCTTAGGAACGCAATTATTAATCTTGATATGATTCCGAAAGTTGTTTATCAAGATAACGGCAGAGCATTTAGAGCAAAATATTTTACTGATGATAAAGGTTTTACGGAACTTGGTTTTCAGGGACTATACTCAAAACTTGGGATTGAAACAATTTTTGCACGATTGTATAATGCGAAGGCAAAAGTAATTGAAAGATTTTTTAAAGAATTTCAGGAATGTTTTGAAAAACTTTTGCCAAGTTATATTGGATCTTCCATAAATAATAATCATTTGGATTTTCACCTTTTCGCAAATCTAAAAACTCACCATTTGGTAGTCTTTTACTCCATAATAATTTATGATAATTTCTTAATGTTGGACTTTTAGAATCAGGATCTGCACTTCCACAACCTAATCCCTCGCAATTCTGCCAAAAATTATCCCAATAATGAGGCGTGTCAGACGTAAAATCAAAAGTTGTATCAATAAAAGATGCCATCAAATACCTTATCTTAAATTTTGCAATATACCATTTTCTAAATCTTGAATATTATAAACCGTATCCAAAACGTCAAAAGTTTCTTCAAAATTGTTTCTTGCACTATTCCAACCGCAGCCGTCAGTAAACTAAATAAAAGTTACCCCATCTATTGTTGCAACTTCTTGTGCCAAAGTTTTATAACTTCTGGCCGTTTCATTAAGTTTTGAACCGCCGCTTGAATAGAAATTTGTTTCGATTACATAAATTTGCTTGTCTGCTTTAATTACAAAATCAAATCGTTTTTCCATTTTGCCTTGATTTGAAATAGCAGAAAGATTAATATTCCATTTTTGTTCAATTTCGTGAATGTAGATTTCTTTGAAATAATTTCGACCTTTAATAAATCCGGCTTTTTGAATATAATCTTCAACAAGATTTTCCATTAAATGTCCGCCACGATTTTTACGACCATTACTGTCTAATCCTGTTTCAACACCGGTCGCATAGTCAACTAAATTGCTTACAATATGATTTTCCAACAAATCAAACAATTTAGTTTTTCTCATAAACATTTTATAATCATCTATGCTGTAGTTTTGTTTTTTAAAAGAGAAATTATATTCTCCATCAGCATCCGTAACAAAAATTTCATTTGAGCGAACCGCTAAAAGCAATGGAATACATTTTAAGGTTTCAGGATATTTCGTAATTATATCTTTAAAGTCTTTTTCAATATTTTTTGAACCGACTAATGAATTTAAAATATTTAATTCAACTTTTATATCATCAACATTTTTATTCACTTTTTCAAAATCTACATAGTAGCAATAATCTGCAATACAAGGTCTAAATGTAGATAACCATTCTTTAAAATTTCTATTCATAATTCCTTACTAAAACTTCTGTAATTTTACCTCTACCATCTGCATTTGCATTGATTTGGCGAGAAGCAAAAACTTTTTTAA
>CAZLVK010000064.1:0-2535 GCA_964563025.1 uncultured Bacteroidaceae bacterium
AGTTCGCACGCGATAACATTTCAGCCCCGCGGCCTCCATAGTCCGCATAGCGCTCGTTAATTCGCTTTTCTTGTTTACATAAATTCGTTTCATATATTTTCGTTGTTAAATTCATATACTCGGCAAGTCTCTCGGTTGTACAGCAGAAAACCGCCGTCGTCGATCCATTCACGCACGGTATAGAGTCCGTGGGGCATATATGCGGCGTGGTGCCGCGCATCGGCCTCGGTGGGAAAGAATCCCACCGAAACGCCGTGCGTCAGAAGTTCGTAAAGCATAGCCTGTCCGATTACAGTTCGCAATTATCGTTGCCCGATGTATTGCGGGTGGCTTTGTCGCATATCGCATCCGATATTTGTTCCAGCAGTTCGGCGCAAACATCGTTTATTTTGGCCGTAAGTTTTTCCGCAATGTCCGCGGCGGAACAGTCATCGGCGGCGTATGCACTGGGGCGTGCACGCAGATAGAAGTCGAACATATCATTGCTTAAATCCGTCGCACGGCCGTAGAGAATCAGCAGTTGCCGAAACTCGGGACCGATCGTTGCGCGTGCCATAAAGTCGGCCGCGGTGGCAGTGTGGTTGATTGATTTAACGCCGTCGGATTGCACGGACGTTGAGGTCGCAGATATTGCGACAGTTGCCGAAGTTTTCATACGTGTATTTTAGGGATAATAAAAAAGCCGTCATAAGGTGTCCTATGCTATACACGTAAAGCACTGGGGCGTTTCCGCTACCCACACCATAGACGGCAAATCGATCGTATAAGATATTCATTAACGTGTATTTTTAGGATATGCAAATATATGCGTTTTTCATGAATGCCACAAAGTAATAAAGAAATAATTTTAGTGCTGTTTTTTGCTTGCTGCTATTAATAGCATTATATTTGTACCGAAATAAGTACGTAAAAAATACACAAGTTATGAAAACGGCAAATTTTACGGAGCTGCGACGCAATTTGCGGTCGTATCTCGATTCAGTTATAAACGACTCGGAGACGGTAATCGTAAGTCGCGACGGCGGGGCGGCTGTCGTTATGCTATCTTTGGAGGAATACAACGCAATCAAGGAGACGGAATATATTATGCAGTCCCCCGTAACTATGGCGGCAATTCGTAAGGGGATCGACGATGCCGACAACGGTCGCGTAATCCGCCAAGAAGCGGGGGAGAGCATTGACGATTTTCTTGCCCGAATATGACGTATACGATAATATTCACCGAGCAGGCGCGGGAGGACTGGGATTTCTGGCGAACATCGGGCAATAAGGCCGTAATGAAGAAAATCGCGGTCTTGCTCGAAGATATTTCCGCGCATCCTTACGTCGGCATAGGCAAACCCGAAGCGTTGAAATACGAACTGTCGGGCACGTGGTCGCGGCGAATCAATAGCGAACATCGGATAATATACCGTGTTTTGGACTCGGTTGTCGAGGTGCAAGTACTCGCAATGCGATACCATTACGCGCGATGACGATTTGGGCGTGCATCTGTCGTTGAGGTTGAACGGTTGCGTGTTTACGCTATTCTCTCAATCTGCGCCCGAAAAACTTTGCGAACTCGTATTTATCGATATTCCCCTCGTCGTCGGTAATGATATCGGCCACGCGCGAAAGTATTCCGTGCACCAAATCGGATATAGTTACGTCGGAGTCGCTGCAAATGCTGTTTAGCTGCGTGGCGGTAAACGGATCGAGCCGCACCGATATACGATCTATTTTCCTCATAGGGTCGATATTTTTCTACAAAAGTAGCTCAAAACTTCGGAACTGGATGCACTTGGTTTGTCCCGTTTTGGCTTTTTCAAAAAAAGTTCCGCGTGTGTAAACTGTGGCGGGGGCGAGGTTTGCGGGGGCAAAACGAAAGAAAACGCACCCCATACCCCATATATGCACACTGTCGGGCCGCCTGTCGTCGGTGCATCGCTCGCTCCTTAAGTCGTTGGCGTATAGCCTCAACACGTATACAGATGGGTGGACGCGTGTATCTACCGCCACATAATCGAGGGCACTGCATTTCGTTCTTGCATCCCGTATTGTGTGCCTGCCGTTGAATATTACCCGCCTCGTTTCGTGCATTTTTGCGCGTTTTTTATCATTTTTTTGTGCATTTCCCGCTACTCTTTGCCTTGTAACGCGTTGCGTTGAGGCGGACCAATACACCCCAACATACGGCCGATCAGGTGCTGGTACGTGCCCCCCCCCAATAGCCTATCATTGCAAGGGTGCCGCATTTTGCTACATCCCCGTCCGTTGATCGCCGCGGGAATGGGATCGGCGGTACATAATATGTTCCACCCTGTTTCGTCGGTGTAGGAGCTGCCCGCAATTTTGTGGACACCTATTCGCCCCCGCCGTTGTGAGCGGCATTCAACCGTAGAAATATAGGCCAATATTAACCTGTATTTTTGGCAAAATACGGCATTTGCGGTATAAAATTCCGTAAACAAAAAAATATAATGCAGTGACCGCTACGCGCATGGCGGTTAACCTCAACAATCCAGAACTGAAGTTTAACATAATATTGGTCGCAAT
>CAZLVK010000065.1:0-2502 GCA_964563025.1 uncultured Bacteroidaceae bacterium
GTCTGCACGCCAGGAATCACCATAGGTCTTTGTTATCAGCTCCTCAAGGTCAGCCTTAGTCTTAACCTGATTTGTTGTCTCAGCAGCCTGTGCAACAACTGCAACGGAAGAAAGTGCCATTACAGAAGCCATTGCTGCAGAGAAGATTCTTCTTCTTAACATAATAGTCCTCCTAAAATAGTTTGTTTTTTTAAAACATCTTTGAGTTATCGGGCACTCAGATGTGTTAAACGGGTTTAGTCGCCGTCACAGCCGTAGTCATACGAAAAATCAAAAAAGTTTCAAAAAAATTTTTTTATTTTTTGTTACACTACGGTAGTCACGGTCTATGCGCGGAAAGTTTCAGCTTTTGCTGAAATTTTTTCCGCTTTTTGCGATATTTATGTATCGCGGATTACTTTCTCTTCTTGGAGAGAACAACTGCGCCAGCAGCTACAACTGCAACGCCTGCAACGGCTGCAACGCCCTCAACGCCAGTATCAACAGCGTCCTTGCCTGTTTCAACAGGAGCGTCTGTGTCAACTACGGGGTCGCTTGTAGCGGGTGCGTCTGCTGTGATAGCATTGCCGTCGCCATCGAACTTAGCCATGGAAGCGCCGTTCTTGTCGCGGATTTCAAGAGAAACAACCTCGATATCGGAGAGATCCTGTCCCCACTCCTGAAGAGCGATCTGAACGTAGCCGTCCTCGCTGTCATAAGCTTCCTGATATATGCAGTTAGTATCATCAATGGGGCAAACCAGCTCGTAGGTGTAATCGCCAACCTTGGTGGTCTTAAGAGCTTCGCCGTCATTAACGGTATTGATTTCGAGCGCCTCATCATTTACGCCCCAGTAGTTCTTCTGTGCCCAGTTGTGGTTCGCAGGTGTCACAGTTTCAGGGCCGCAGGAAAGAACAACGCAGCCGCCTGTCTGACCCATGAAGAATGTGGTATCTGCTGCAGTGATTGTGAATACAACAGAGCCTGCCTGCGTCATGTCAACGCCAACATCATGGCCCTCGCTAGGGCAGTAGGTCTTAAGCATCCATCTACCAGCAGAGGAATCAAGGTTGCTTGCGGGGTTAGAGCTTACTGCAAGCGCTGCGCCTGCGGTAGTTGCCAGAGAGCCTGCTACAACAGCGGCAGCGGCTACTGTGGAAAGAATCTTTGTGATCTTCATAATGAAAAATCCTCCTAAAAAAAATATATGTGTAAATTAAATTACTTTCTCTTCTTGGAAAGAACAACTGCGCCAGCAGCAACAACTGCAACACCTGCAACGGCTGCAGCGCCCTCAACGCCGGTATCAACAGCGTCCTTGCCTGTGTCAACAGGAGCGTCTGTGTCAACTACGGGAGTGGTTGTTGCGGTTACGGGGTAGCCCTTGCCGTCAAGTACAACAAGCTCGTTGCCTGCTTCGTCAAGCAGTGCGCTTTCGCTTATAACGTACTCAGTCATGCCAGTATCCCAAGCTGCATAGAAAATACGGTACTGAACAATGTGGTCGCCCTCAATGGAGTTGATAGCTTCATCAAAGTCGAACATGCAGGTAAACTCATAGGTGTAATCGCCAACCTTTTCAAGCTGAATGCTCTTTGTATCATCAAGCGTTTCGAGACCAAGTTCCTCATCGTTTACGCCCCAGAATGTACCCTGAGTAGGCCAGTTGTATGTGTTTCTGTCTGTATCAGAGTGCAGAGATGTAATAACAGCGCCACTGATATTACCGTCCCAGTAAGCTCTGTTGCCCTCGTTGCCGAGGCTATCAACTTCGGGAATGGTTACTGTAAATCTTACACCGTGAATGTCCGTCAGCTCTAAGCCGTAATCAGCAGCCAGTGCGGAAGGATGAGCGTCACCCTCGCCTGTTGCGGTTACAAAGATACCATAGTTACCAGAGCCAGCAGCTTCGATATAGCTGTTAGTGCCAACCTGAGGAATGAGCGCTGCGCTTGCGGAAACTGCGAGAGCGCTTGTCACAACAGCAGCCGCAGCAACTGTGGAAAGAAGCTTTGTGATCTTCATAATGAAAAATCCTCCTTAAAAATGTTTTGCTTCACCACCCTGTGTGGCGGTGAAAAAAATTACCTTAGCTAAGGCACAGCTATACCCCGCACGGGCATAACTACCCTTGTATAACACTATAACATTTTTAGGGCGATTTCGTCAATGTGCAATTTGTACAAAGCTTTGAAAATATTTTAGGAATTTTGTGCATAAATACATTCTTTAACTAAGCCAATACCAAAATTCCGCACCACAATGCGGTTTGGAAGCATTTAAGCAATTTACCTAAAATACCTAAATTACAGGAAATCAAGACTTTTCCCAATAAAATTTTCTCACAAAACGCTGAATTTATACAGTTTTTTCTGAATAACAATAAAAAATGCGCGCAGTTTGCGCGCGTTTGGCAAAAAAGCTATTGAAATTTTCAAAAGCCTGTGTTATAATAGTATACGTTGTACGCCTCTTTAGTTAAATGGATATAACAGCCCCCTCCTAAGGGGCAGTTGTAGGTTC
>CAZLVK010000066.1:0-2420 GCA_964563025.1 uncultured Bacteroidaceae bacterium
ATTACCTCAAGTTGTTCTTCTTCATTTAATTTGTATGTTGCTTCAATCATTTGTCTACCTCAGTATAAAACTTTGCTGACCATTGGCATCACAGCCCTCAAGTCTATTTTTTGCCACATTAAACCATTTGGGATTTAGTTCAATGCCGATATAATCTCTATTAAGGTTTTTGCAAGCAACTGCTGTTGTGCCACTACCTAAAAAACAATCCAATACCAAATCATTTTCTTTACTGCTGTTTTTAATTAAAGTTTCAATTATTGGCACAGGTTTGCAAGTTGGGTGATGAAAGGCACTTTTGTCAATTTTGTTTACTTTGTTTTTGAACACTGTTCTTGCATCTTCATAGCATTTCGGATTGCAAACATTTGCACCTCTAAAATACAAGCAATATTCAACATCGTTAAGGTATTGATGATTGTATAGAGGCATTACATTTGGTTTGTTCCAAACTAAAAGTTCAAAGTTAAGTCCTTTCTCTAAAACAAAGTATTTTATATACATTGGAATTTGCTTTCTATTGCACCAAATGTATATGTTTGGAATTTTCATAATTCGCATAAATTCATCAAAGATTTCTTCTTTTATGCCATCGCAAATATGATTATCCATAAGTTCGTTATTAAGTTTGTTTATGCTTTTTGTTATAACATTTGTTGTTCTTTTTAGTGATTCTTCAGATTTTGGTTTGCCATCAATTTGATATGGTGGATCAATGACTATTAGGTCGATTGAATTATCTGCAATTTGCTTGATAAGTTCGTATGAATCTCCAAGATAAATATTGTTGCGTTCAAGCATTTACATTTCCTCTTGTGAGTTCTTTTTGAGTAGTCTTTCTTTTCTTGCTTGTTCTTGCAGAAAATATCCAATATCGCATTCGGCATCATCAAGAAAACCTTTTATATCAATTCTCCAATTTGGCTCTTGGTTTGCAAGAGTTTTTAGCAAATCTTTTTGAGATAAAAGGATATCTAGTTCTCTTTCATCAAAATCCAAAGTTTTCAGTTGTTCAACAAAAGCATTTACTCGGTGTTCTCTCTCATCAATAATTCCGTTATAATTATTGTGTTTAAGTTCTATTTGTTCTTGATTTATTTGAGAGAGAAGTTTTTCTTTTTTGTCCATCACATTTCCTCGTCATATTGTTTTTTTCTCTCCTTATAATCATTTTTCTTTTTGTCTTCAAATTCAAAGACTTTTATATTGCAACCACACGATATAAGTTGTCCAGAGCAACATGGGCAACGCTCTGCATCACAACCATATTCGTGTTGTTCGTGGGGTTTTGCGTGGCAATCATGACAAGTGCAAGTTGGCTCGCAACCCTCGTCAAAATCGCCAGTTTCTCCCATTCTTATTGGATCATAAAAATGACCATTTATTATATATTTTCGCATTTACATTTCCTCGTCTGAATTGGATTGTCTTTTGAAAGTTTCTTGTTCAGCTTTGATATTTTCTAGGTCTTTGGCAACATCTCTCAGAATGTTTTGTTCGTAATCATAATATTTCCATTCATTTGCAAGAGTGAAAATATAGAAATATTCAATCCAGTCGTTATCAAACATTTCTTCCATTGATAGAATTTTTGCTTTGCATTCAGATTCTTTTCCATTTCCATCACGATTATAGAATACGCAAACATCTTTTTGCTGTTCGTTATAATCTAATGAATGTGGAAGATTTGGATTGGGATCAATATCTTTTCCAAGTGAAGACAAATCTCCAAGACTAAGTAGTTTTTCAACTTTTTCTCGGTCTTTGTAATGGCTAACAAGTATGTCGCCATTGTGTTCTATATATCCATCAAAATGGCAATAGATAACTTTGAATTTACCATCAGGCAATTCTTCTGCAATATAACTTCTTGTACTCATTCCATTTCTCCGTCCTTTTCTAGTTGTTTTTGTTTTCTTACATAATCTTCTAACAATCTTGAATATTCGGTATGATGAGGTCTATAATCTCCCTCATAGTAGTTGGTTTTTAAAGTATCAAACAAATCTTCGTCTTGCATATATTTCAATGTGCTTTTTGGCAAGAGTTTTATCTTATAAAGCATATAAGTATATAAATCTCTATGAAGTGTTATTTCGTGACTATTTTCCCAAATTTCATCAGGGAATAAGTCCATCATCTTGCTTTTGTATTCGTCATAGCAAGCATTCATATTATCCAATACTTTTTGCCTTAATTCTTCGGTGGTCAAATCACATTTCTTCATCTTCGTCATCCTCGCAATCGTCTTCGTAGTCGTCATCGTCATAGAATGCTTCAATAAATCTAAATTTGCCATCACATTCATAGATTGTTCCAACTTTTTCTTGTGTTTCGTAATATTCCATTGTTTTTGAATTCAAGAATTTGTCTGCAAGGTCTTTTAGCAAATGTTCATACTTTGCTTCGGTATCTGCATC
>CAZLVK010000067.1:0-2358 GCA_964563025.1 uncultured Bacteroidaceae bacterium
GCATGGATGTGAAGACACTCTCCGCCATGCTGGGGCATGTGTCGGCGGCGACCACGCTGGACATCTACACTCACATTACTGATGATATGCAGCGTCAGGCTGCCGCCAATATCGACCGCGGTATCGGCAAAGTAACGCCGCAGGAGGATGCTTTGAACGCAGGACGGGAAACTACCCCAGCCCAGACGGAAAAGCCGAAAATGACCGATTTCAAGCCCTACATGGGGCGCAAACGCAAACCCGGCACCGGCTGCGTCACAGAGCTCAACGACCATCTCTTCGAGGGACGCTATTCCCCCAAGTGGCCCGACGGCAAAAAGCATTCCCGCAATGTCTATGCCCACACCCGCGAGGAATGCGAGGAGAAGTTGAAGGCACTGATTGTAGAGATGAAAGCCGAGATCGCGGAAGCCCAGCGGCTGAAAGATCTGGGCGAGGGCGATGGTGCGCCGCAACCGGAAAAGAAAGGCAAGCGGGCGAAGAAGGAGAAGTAAAAAGAAATATCTCCAAGTGTGTAGAGTTTTTTACACACCTGGAGATGAATTTGGTTGTAAACGCAGTCTACTCTGTGAAGCAAACTTGCAGAATAGTGTAATATAGGATTGCGGAAATGTCACAAAACTTACTCGAACGCAGAGTTGTTATCCAAAAAATCAAAAGGATGACCAATTCGAGACAGTGCGATTCCATATTCCTTGACAATGTCAATCGTAGTTAATTCGTTTAGACGTGCAATCCTGCGCACTGGAAAAGAAATTGCGATTTCAATTGTGTCGAATTTCTTCATATTTGAATCTAAACCCTCAAGGTATTCGTATGCAGCTTTTGCATCCTCGACAGTAACATCTGTTCCACCAGACAAAAATGATTCTAATCTTGCTCTCTGACTTTGTACCGCCTTGACGGTTTCAAGCACTTCACTAAACCTAATTCTATAGTTATTGGTATACGCTTCCAAATCTTTGTCAAAGGACGCGATATCATTGAGAACAACGGAAGCTTGACCAGTAGCATTGAACACACATAGGTCAAGAATATCAAAAGGAATGGTCTTCAACGCATGGTACATGACAACTGGTTTTTGCATATCCAAGAAGCACGATAATGGGTACGAGAATTTTGTCTGCTTATTATCTTGAATCTCGAGAAGTGACGCAAATTCTAATTTTCTATGGCCATTGGAGCGAAGACATGTATCGCAAGCTTGGGAAACAAGAAGGAAGTAAGAAGGCCCTATTTTAAAGATGTCGCCTGTCGCTATTTCGCAATGCTGTGCATTTACGTGTTTATTATAAAGTTCTATATCTCTATATTCTTTTAGGGTTGATGTCAACGCCTGTTCATTACCAACAGTCTCGGCTATGGCAGAGCAGAGTTTTTCATAATAATGTACTTTTTCAGCAATTAAGCTATGCTGTCCGGCAATCGCCCTATTATATTCGTCTTGGTGAAAAATCTGAACAAGTCGTGCCGCAACTTCAATATAAGGCTCCCCTCTTACAGAGGCTTTGTTTGTGAACAAATAGTTTAGAGTCTTTTGCCGAATCCTCTGAACTCTTGTGGATGCAGCAGAAACTCCATCGCTCAAGCAACTATTAAACAACTGAAAAAGTTCAAAACATGCTTTTCGCTTGAAACCTTGTGAAAGGCTTTTGGCAATTTTTGTGTTGTCTTTAGTCTGCAGGCGCCGCTTGCTGATGTAATAAATAAATGAATGTGTATCAGGCAAACAATGTGCAGCCAAGACCTTATCAAACTCTTCTTCGATATCATCTTCTGTAAGTCCAGCATTGGGCTCAATAGCAGACAAAATATAGATATAATTTTGTGAAGCATTTTTCCGACTTAAGATATTCTCTGCAAATCTCAATCCAGCTTCCTCAGATTCCCCAACTCTACTAAAATTTCGATCGAGAAGCCATAGAATAGCACCATCTGTCATGCCAGCTTCTTTAATATCGAACAGATTTGCCTCCGTTGTTGACGGAAAAGTTCGATATTCTATAATTTGTCCTCCAGATTTCAACCCTTCAAGAAACGCCAGGATGTTATCACGTTCCTCTGTATATGTAGCCCCGTTTTTTTCGCAGATATCGAAGCACTTTAGTAGATCAACATCTTCCAAGTTGTTCAAAAGTGTTTGAATAAGGGCGGTAGAATCTGCCCCTATATCCAGTATTTCATCAATTGCATCAACAGTTTCAGTTTGATTGCAAGAAGAAAGAATGGCTCTAAATGGCTCCAGCGAGATACACATTTCGCTGTAAACAATTGCTTCCATTTCTTCTCTTTTTCGGGCAAAAAAGCAATCGTCAACACTAATAATGTATTTGATGTTGTGCATCGAAAAAAGTGTGT
>CAZLVK010000068.1:0-2197 GCA_964563025.1 uncultured Bacteroidaceae bacterium
ATAAACTGCTGAAAAGATTTGTGAATTTCGGATTCTTTTCCGAGCAGTTCACCTTTGTCTGTGTTGTCAGTTCGCCCAGGTTGTCTGGCAGACCGAAATCAGACATGTTCTTGCCCGCCGCCTTGACACATTCAATCATAAGCATTTCCATGGCGGGGGTTGTCACGACAAGGTAATGGGATGAGTTTTTGTGATGCATGATTGAATATCCGGCCTTGTCTGAAACTGCTACAGAAGCTATCACTTCGAATTCCTTGCAATAGGACGACTTTCTCTTATCGTCATCAATCAAGCCTACGGCGAAGCCGTTTTTGAGGAACGGAGCAGTTGTCATCACTCTCGTCACGTTACAACATCCATTTTGATGATTTACCAAAGACTTGACAAACACTTCGGCCATGTTCGTCTCCACAAAGCATTCCGGTATGACCGAAAGGATTTTCTTATCCATCTCGTGCTACAATGATTCTATGTTAAAGAAAGCATCGACTCCGTAGTCGAAAATATTCTGAATAGTTTCCGCTGTCGCAATCTGCAACACCGATTGCTCTCCAACAGTTGGAATATACATAAGATGAAAATCTTTCAGATCTTTTTTCTCAAGGAATGCAGTCAGGATATAAGGACTGTGCGTAGCTATCGTGAAAGTTGTCCTCTTACCATTGTCGATAATCCAGTCCACTAATTGTTTCTGTGTCGGAGGGAACAGATTCATTTCAGGTTCCTCAATAAATGTGTCGCAACGCTGGGTAAGCACAAGATTTTTATAAATATTCGACACTCTGTCGGCATCTTCCTCATTAGAGAATCCAAAAGTGCTCTTCCCCACCGCCCTGAATACACTTGGCACTTCTGCCAATTTTGTGACAGGCTCATCGTCCACGAATGCTATAAGACCAGGATATTCTCCTTTACGGCCTGCCAACATCCTATAGATAATATAGGGGAGTTCATCATTTTTATTTCTGCCCTTGAAACTTTCGCTTTTTTCTTCAGAGAAGATGTTATGCGCGGCATACTGCAGAAACAAAAGAAGAGGAATCAGCGATTGCAAGCCACTTGAGGCGTCGGAAAGATGTAAAGAAGTGTCATCAACCGTCCGAATGAAATCAAGATTGCTCGCCTGGTCAAAATAGTATCGTATGCCAAGATTAAGTATGCCTGCATCAACTATGCTCCTCCGAGCATTATTCCAGTCCGACATGAAATCCGATATGCTGTTCTCATTCATCGAAATATCCATCCAATTTGGAACTGCGCTCAAAAGATTACGTTCTGCCGGAATATACGAGATTTTCGGACGTCGATAAGACCATCTGTCTTTCCAGGCGAAACAGAAGCCATGCTCCTTGTCGTAAGAGAATCTCATCTGTCTGGTTTCAAAGGAGATATACGAATTCTCTTTGACATATCCGGCAAGTCTGTGATAACTGGCCAAGCGCCTGATGAAAGAATCACCCCCCTTGAAGTCATCGGCGTTTTGGGCTATCTCGATATGCTTTTCAACCCAAGAACAATAGCTGGCTATCTTGAGAATACAGCTCTTGCCAGAACTTTGAGGCCCGATAATGACATTATACCTGCCAAGAGTGAACTCCGCCATCTTGACAGGTCCGAAATTCTCTATGCGTAAGTGTTTCATGTGCACTAGTAAGATTTATCAGCGGAATGCCGCCTAAAAAACTTCCCGCCACTCTGGTAATAAGGCACAACATGCCTTGTCCCTGCGGGTGAGCCTATGACAAGTTGTATTCTTCAATATGCTGAAGCGCAAGGCGGATTGCCTGTCTGGAAGGGTTCATACTCCCAGGCGAAATCCATTTGGATGTTTTCGGGGCTGGAGCCAACTACTTCAGCTGTTCAATCTCCGTCTCGCCAAGTCCTGTCACATCAGCCACATCCGCAGCTGACATTCCTTTGGAGAGAAGAGAACGTGCGATTTCCTTAGCCTTTGATTTGCGGCCCTCTTCCCTGCCTTCTTCTCTGCCTTCTTCTCTACCCTCTTCTCTGCCCTCTTCCCTGCCTCTCTTAACAGCCGTGTCGATGGAATTCTTAATGTCACGATAGGCCTTTACGCTACTCTCGTACTCACGCAACTCTTCGGGAGTGAAACGGGCAATCTCCGCTTCCTCAAAAAGTTTGCCGAATATCCTGTCTCGCAGGGACTTGGGCTGATTCTGCAGATGGGGCATATTCT
>CAZLVK010000069.1:0-2124 GCA_964563025.1 uncultured Bacteroidaceae bacterium
CACGGCACCAACCCCGCTACCGCCGCCATGTGTGGCTACCAGATTGTAAATATTGCATCCGCTCCCAACGGCTGTGTGGATCTGGAGGCTCTGAAAGCTGCGCTGGGCGACGACACGGCAGGTCTCATGCTGACCAACCCCAACACGGTAGGTATTTTTGACGAAAACATTCTGGAGATCACCCGTCTGGTACACGAGGCCGGCGGCCTGTGCTATTATGACGGTGCCAACCTCAACGCCGTCATGGGTGTCGTGCGGCCCGGCGACATGGGCTTTGACTGCATCCACTCTAACCTGCACAAGACCTTTGCCACGCCCCACGGCGGCGGCGGTCCCGGCGCGGGCGCGGTTGGCTGCAAGGCGCATCTGACGCGGTTCCTGCCCAAGTCCGCCTTGATGGAGGGCGAGGGCGGCATTCAGGTGCGCTCCTTTGCCGGGAACTTCCTGGTGGTCATCAAGGCTCTGACCTATTTGCTGACGCTTGGCCGGGAAGGCATCACCGAGGCGGCGCAGAACGCCGTGCTCAACGCCAACTATTTGCAGGAAAAGATCAAAGGCACCTTTGAACCGGCCTTTGACCGGATCTGTATGCACGAGTTCGTGCTGGATCTGTCCCGCTTCAAAAAGGAGACCGGCGTTTCGGCGCTGGATGTGGCCAAGACCCTCATCGACAACGGGATGCATCCCCCCACGATGTACTTCCCCCTGATCGTCCACGAGGCGCTGATGCTGGAGCCCACCGAGACCGAAAGCCGGGACACTCTGGATGAGGCCGCGGCCATCTTCCGCAAGCTGTATGATATGGGCTACAGCGACCCCGACTATATGCACGCGGCACCCCATCACGCCCAGATCGCCCGTCCCGACGAGGTGCGGGCGGCGCGAAATCCCATTGTGCGCTGGGTCAGGGCATGATCCGCTCGATCTCCCTCTTTTCCGCTTCCGGGTCAGATCCCTTCGAGAATCTGGCCCGGGAGCAGGTCTTGCTGGAAAACGTGCCGGAGGACGGCCTGATCCTATATTTATGGCAGAACCGGAACACCGTGGTCATCGGGCGCAACCAGAACGCCTTTCGGGAGTGCCGTCTTTCCTTGCTGGAAGCGGAGGGCGGGCAGCTGGCCCGGCGGCTTTCGGGCGGCGGCGCGGTGTTCCACGATCTGGGCAACCTGAACTTTACCCTGCTGCTGCCAAGGGAGGAGTTTGACATCCCCCGGCAGCTGGACATCATCTGCCGGGCCTGCCGGGCCTTTGGCATCCCCGCTCAGCCCTCGGGCCGCAACGACCTGACGGTGGAGGGGCACAAATTCTCCGGCAGCGCCTTTTATAAGAGCGGAAGCCGGGCCTATCACCACGGCACACTGCTGCTGAATGCCGACCTGGACAAGCTGGGCCGGTATCTTTCGCCTCCAAAGGCCAAGCTGGAGGCCAAGGGCGTGGCCTCGGTGCGGTCGCGGGTGGTCAATCTCAGCCAATATGCCCCCGGACTGACGGTAGGGGCCATGTCCCACCGGCTGGCGCTGGCCGCCGGGCAGGTTTATGGCGCGGAGATCCGTCCCTTTGTCCTTTCGCCTGAGCAGGAGGCCCGGGTGGCCGCCCTGCGTAAGACCTATGCCGGCCGGGAGTGGCGCTTTGGGGCCAATGTGCCCGCCAATGTGACCATGGAGCGCACCTTTGCTTGGGGCACGGTGCGGCTGGAGCTGCTGGTGGAGCACGGACTGGTGACCCGCGCCGGTGTCTTTACCGACGCCATGGAGTGGGAGCTGGCCGCCCAACTGCGGCAGGGTCTGGAGGGCCGCGGGTTTTCCCTCCCCCAATTACAGGCGGGGCTGGACTCCGCCAATATCCCGCCGGACATTCGGGACGGGCTTTCCCGGATGCTGGCAGAACAGGAGCTTTAAGCTATGGATTATCAACTGATCGTCATCGGTGCCGGGCCCGGCGGCTATGTGGCGGCGCTGCGCGCCGCAAAGCTGGGGCTGAAGGTGGCCGTTGTGGAAAACCGGCAGGCCGGCGGCACCTGCCTGAACCGGGGCTGCGTGCCCACCAAGACGCTGCTGCACTCCTCTCAGATCTATCACGACATCCACACCGGTGACCATGCCGGTGTCACCGCCGACAGCATCC
>CAZLVK010000070.1:0-2080 GCA_964563025.1 uncultured Bacteroidaceae bacterium
ATAAAATTCTTAATTTTTGCTTGAAAACATTTGTTTTTAGGCTTTTTTTATTTGAAAAATATTTAAATATTTGCTTGAATTTTATATCCTTTTGTGGTAAAATAGATATAGTATATAATATAAGGAGTTCACTATGGCTTTAGAAATAATTACTAATAATGGTTATAAATATATTAGAGTTGTTGAAAATAAATATGTTGTTGTTAACGGAGTTGCTTCCTGTAGAAAAAAAGTATTACTTAATGTTGGTCCTGTCTCTAGATTTGATGATGGTAAACCTGATTATGTTAATAGGTTAAAAGAATCTTTTAAAAATGGTAATCCTTTAATACCTTCATTGCTTCCTTATGTTGAAAATAAACCTGTTAGAGAAACTTATGATATTTCTTTTAAAGATGGTGATCCTGATTGCATTGGCCATAACAAATTATTTGCTAATGCTTTAATTGAAAGAATTATGGAAGAAATTGGGGTTACTGCTTTTGTTGGGAAATATAAAGCTCAAACTAATTATGAATTTGATTTAATGGGCTTCGTTAGGCTTTTAATTTATGGTAGAATTTTAAATCCTGCTTCTAAGATTGCTACTGTTAGTCAAAACAATAATTATTACTCAGATATTATTAAAGATGTTTATGAATATAATGTTTATGATACTTTAGACTTCATATACGATTATAAAGATAAGCTTATTAATTGGGTTAACAATAGATTAATATCTAAGTTTAATAGAACTACTAATGTTATTTATTATGATGTTACTAACTTCTTTTTTGAAATTGAAGAACCAGATGAATATGAAGATGGTTTAAGAAAAATGGGAGTTAGTAAAGAACACAGAAAACAGCCTATAGTTCAAATGGGTTTGTTTATGGACGAACAAGGTGTTCCTATCTCTATTGAAACATTTCCTGGTAATACACTTGATCATTTAACATTAAAAACTGCTTTAAATAAATCAATTAATAACTTAAATTTAGATAGATTTATATTAGTAGGTGACAGGGGAATGTATAGGGGAGATAACTCTTATTACTTAACTAGTATGAATAATGGTTATATTATTAGCAAGTCTATTGAAAAAACAGCTAAGGAAGAAAAAGAATGGATATTTAATCAAGAAGGTTATACTATTGTTAGTAAAGACTTTAAATATAAATCCCAAGTAATAAAAAGAAAAGTTAAAGTTGGAGATGAGATGAAAGATATAACAGAAAAAGTTGTTGTATATTTCAGTAAAAAGTTTTATGATAAGCAAATGCATGATAATAAATCATTCCTAGAATTTATTGAAAAACTATCAAAGAATCCTGAAAATTTTAGAATCACAAAGAGTCAATCAAGTAGTTTGAGAAAATTCTTAAAGAAAGAATTAATAAATGATAAAACTGGTGAAGTATTAAATTCTAAAGATTTAAAAGCTTTAATTGATTTTGATAAGATTAATAAATATAAAGAATCATTTGGATATTATCAAATAGTAACAAGTGAACTTGATATGGATGATAGAAAAGTAATAGATACTTATCATGAATTATCAAGAATTGAAGACCAATTTAGAGTAATGAAAAGCGACTTGGAAACAAGACCATTTCATGTTAGAACTAGAGAACACGTTAATGCTCATATTATAATTTGTCTTCTTTCATTAATTATTATTAGAATTATTCAAAATAAAGTTATTGGCTATTCCAAACCAGATGTTAAAAATAAATGGGCAATGGGATTGAGTGGAGCAAGAATTAAATCAGCACTTAACAAATGGACTGTATCCGAAATAACCAATGGATATTATAGATTTAATGATATAGATGATAAAGATTTAAAATTAATACTTGATAGTTTTGGAATAAGCATACCATTAAAGTTATTTAAAAAAATGGAATTACACAATATCAAAACTGGTATAAAAATAATATAAATTTTTACTACACGTACATAATATACGTACATAATTTTACCAAAAGCAAATAATAAAAAAACATTAAAAAACAAATGAAAATGATTAAAAATATGCATTTTTCAATAAAAAGGAGCCAAAATTTGACTCCTTTTTATATACCCAGGTGGCAAACTCGGG
>CAZLVK010000071.1:0-2070 GCA_964563025.1 uncultured Bacteroidaceae bacterium
TCAATCAGTTCCTTTGCCCTTGCCGATACTTTCAAGCCGTATTCTCGGTCTTTTCGCCCACAAAGTATAATCTGTGCAGCGTTCACATAGGCATTGATTAACTCGTTGTCTATCCCTCGCCTTGCTATATAGTTCTCATACTCCTGTATGGTTTTTTCATCTTCCAATGTGTGTTTTCCCATAAAAATAGACACCTCTACCTTTCAACAGAAGTGCCTTTACACTCTGCTCATAATTTTTTTGAGTTAGCACCGTAAGTCACTTATACGGCGGTAATATTCATTTTCAGCCTTTAACTTTCTAAGGTTAGCGACTGAATCCAGTTATCAACCGGTAATTTTCTGTTTATTCTTTTTCCACAATCTCATCAACGCGTCTGGTCATAATTATTTTCGTTCCGTTTTCATCAACGGTTGCAACCTCCACAAAGTCTTTTCTATAACTTTCTCCAAGAGATCCCAAATCAATCTCCGTCTTTTTATCATCAAATTTGTAGATTTCTCTCATTTTCTCGATGCAATTTTTCATTTCTGCGATTTTCATTCCCGTTATCCTCCAAACACAGCACCGCCATCGACACCTCAATACACTCTTTCCGTTTTTCCTCATTCTCGCACTCGCCAAGTACATTGTATCGGCAGGTGGAAAGGTTGCAGTTATTCATTTTCGCCCAACTCCTTGTAAAACTTCTCCAATTCCTCAACAAACCTAAAATACTCAGATTCGCTATATGCAAATATCAGCATTGCAAGTTGTTGTCGGCTCATTATGACATATCCCCTATTTGGTCTGACAATCGTATCAGCACCATTAACATACCTCGGAAAACGAACTGTGAAATCATCATACTTGTAATAACCAATTTCCATTTCAATGTGACCGTTTTGGTCTTTGACATAAAACCGAAAGAATTTTCCCATATCCTACAGTCCTTTCATTTCCCTTAACTTTGCATATCGGTCAACAAGCGTATCAATCGTAGTCTGCAACTGGTTAATTGTTATGCTGTCATCCATGTGTCGTTCGTTCAATTCAGCAATCAAAGATTGTTTAACTGTCACATCGGCTTCAAGTTCGGAAATACGCGTTTTCTGCTCGTTTATTATTTCATGCAGTTCCTTAATGCACTCTTCCATAACTTTCATTTTCAATCTCCTTTTCCTAAAACTTTCCAAAATTGATTGCTATGCGTTTTCTCCCAGTCCTCATTTATGCGTACATACAGATCAAAAAGTTCTGTATCTGACATATCGGTAATTTGAAGCAATCCATCTCTTTTTGCTTCATCAGTCAAATTTTCAAACCAGTGCCATATATCTCCAATTCCTGGAATTACCCTCCCGTATTTCTTGTAAAAACCAGGATAATTTATATAATCAGGTTCAGTCTGCTTTATCTTTCCTATCATTCTATCTCGTAAATTTTGTTTTTCCGTTTCCTCGCTCAATTTACGACCACACATAGGGCAAAATTTAATATTGTTTAGGCAATAAGGGCAACCTGAATCTCCAGTATCTCCATAAAGGCAAAAACCACGCTCGTTGTCATAAAAAATAATATCTTCTGCCCCGTTCATTCTCATTTTTCCAAATTCTTCATCGGTTTTCGGTATGTTTTCGCAAAACTCACACATCTCGCACCTCTTTCCCAGTAATCAACTCACTGTACGGTAATGTTTCAATCCAATCACAAAAAACGTGCCAATTCCATTTTGCTAATACAATGCATAGTAGACTGACTGGAAACAAAATCAATGAAATGATACCGTTGCAGCTCGACCCATGCCTTATTGCTGAAAGTTAAATCAAACTGCACCAATATACCGTTAAGGAAATTATCGTGTCCTTCTCCTAAAGGGCTTGTAGCAAGTTTTTTAATCGTTCCTGTAATTCCTTTATCTGTTTCGCTTAAAACCGCCTTAAAAGGGAATTTAGAAGCTCTAAAGCTATCCTCAATGCCATACACTTTTGCGTTTTCAATTTTTGCCATTATTAATCACTCCTTGTACGGTTGCGGACCTCTAATTCGCTAATCAGAAGTCAGCGTTATTTTGTTTTCGACAGGGCAGTG
>CAZLVK010000072.1:0-2046 GCA_964563025.1 uncultured Bacteroidaceae bacterium
GGCTTTTAGCAGAATGGTTTTTGGTGAGTTTCAGGGCACATCCGGAAGGATGTGCATTTTTTATTTTAAAGGAAAGTGCTTCCTTTAAAACAAAAAATGCTCCGCGGGATGCGCACTGCGGCGGAGGGGAACTTTTGCGTGGTGCATACGAAGAATACAGGGAAAAACGCTTTCTGATACCCCGATTTAAATAAGTCTATCTGTTTTTTATGCAAACAGGAAAAGAGAATGCGGGAGAGGCAGGAAAATGGCACTCCTGCGAATGACGAAAGGGGTATGATATCATGAAGCGTTTGAAACAAAAAATACTTGGTATGGAAGCAAACACAAAGACATACCGGGCAATGTATGAGGGCAGGATGATGGTACATCCATATGGTGCAAACATCCTGCCTTATGAGGATTTTGACAGTACATATTACGAAGGTGAGGTGGGCTACCGGATAGAACAGACCCACAAACTGGCACTGGATAAGCCGACCATTACAATATCCATACCGGTACGGCTGCTTGGAATTACGGAGACGGGAACTGCCGGAGCGGATGATTGCCTGCGGACATTTCTTCCATATGTGGATGAGTTAAACGAGCCGTTATACAATCGAAACCGACCGGATAGGGAGAAGGGGAAATACTATTGTTACCGACCGGGCGGGGAGGTTCTGGTGCGCAATTCCGTATATTTTAAGGCGTGTTTAAAAAAGGATTATACGATAGGAAACGGTGACGCCGTGTATCTGATACCGCCGGAGGAGGCTGGCGAGCCGGAGCTGTGTCTGTGTCTGGTAGTACAGGTGCAGCTGCCGGAAAAAAACCTTCGGAAAACGCTTTGCATGCTGACAAAGGATTTGCCGAATGCCGTAGGACGCTATATAGAGGAGTTTCCTTTGGAAAAGTATGAGGAGGCAATGTTGCTTGCAAGGTTGCAGGGAGAGATTCGGGCGTGGCTAAAGAGAAGTGAATACTGCGTATTTATAGCAAACGGAAGCATTTTACCACGGGCGGGAGGAAATGACCTGCCGTTACAGGACGCTGTGCCGTTTGCAGCAGTGCCGGAGGATGAGATTGAGGTGTGTGGCATACGGGGAATGGGAATCCGGCGAGGCGTAACGGTACTTACCGGTGGTGGATATTCCGGAAAATCCACATTGCTGGAGGCAATTTTAACAGGCGTGTACAATCATGTGCGGGGGGATGGCAGGGAGCTTTGTATCACGGATGCCACAGCGATGGGGATTGCGGCAGAGGATGGGCGAAGTGTGAAAAATGTGAATATTACGCCATTCATTAAGTGGATACCGGGAAAGGATACAAAACATTTTTCTACGGAACGTGCTTCCGGCTCTACCTCACAGGCGGCAAATATTATGGAAGCGGTTGCGATGGGAAGCCGACTGCTCTTAATTGATGAAGACCAAAGTGCCGCTAACTTTATGATACGGGACTGCCTGATGCGGGAACTGGTAAAAAGGGAGCCAATTACACCATTTACGGAGCGGGTCAGGGAGCTGTATGAGAAAAAAGGGGTATCAACCATAGTAGTCCTTGGTGGCAGTGGAGAATACCTGTCGGTAGCAGATCAGGTATATCTGCTGGAGAAATATCAGATTCATGGTGTAACAGAGGTGGCAAGGCAGCTTAGTCAGGGTCTGGAACGACCGGAAGCCGTGCATACGGCGGAGTGGGGACAAAACCGCAGTTTAAGTACGGAGGGGTTTACCTCATTCGTACCGCAGACCGGCGCGGAGCGTCTGGAAGTGACAGATATGGGAATTGTATCTCTTGGGGAAGAGGTGATTGACCTGCGGATGCTGTCTGGTCTAATTACGCCGGCACAAAAGAATGCTGTGGGATTTTTGATACGGTATCTGGAAATGTCTCAAAACGAACCAAGTGTTAATTTACGGGAACGGTTAGACCTGCTGTATCAAAGAATCGAAACAGAGGGTCTTGACTGTATCTTCTCAAATTACTTTACAGCATGCGACAGATATCTGGATCTGCCGCGACAGGAAGAGGTGCTGGCAGCGGTGAACCGAATGCGGA
>CAZLVK010000073.1:0-2039 GCA_964563025.1 uncultured Bacteroidaceae bacterium
TTTTTCAAAAGCTATTGACAAAATCAATACTTCGTGATATGATGTATTACACAATAGGAGGTATTACATGGATATTCAGTTGAAGCGGGGTCTCTTGGATGTCTGCGTTTTGGCAGCCATTAAGAGTGAAGATTCATACGGCTATAAGATCATAAAAGATATGAAACCGTATATTGAGCTTTCCGAATCGACCTTATATACCATTCTGAAACGCTTGGAAACAGCCAATATGCTGACCGTTCGCACCGTAGAACACGGCGGCAGACTTCGGAAGTATTACCATATCACTGATGAAGGATTGAAGCGTATTGAAGATTTTAAGGATGAATGGAAAGAAATTATGTCTATATATCGGTTCGTAACCAAGGAGGATGACGGTAATGAGTAAACAAGAATTTCTTACACAGTTGCGTAAAGGATTGTCCGGCTTGCCGCAGGAGGATATAGAAGAACGCTTGACGTTTTATAATGAGATGATCGATGACCGCATAGAAGAAGGTTTGTCAGAGTACGAGGCTGTGAGTGCGATTGGAACAGTGGATGCCATTATTACACAGGTTTTAGCAGACACACCGCTTACAAAACTTGTTAAAGAGAAAGTCAAGCCAAAAAGAACGCTGAAGGCTTGGGAAATAATACTTCTTGTGTTAGGATCTCCGATATGGCTTTCACTTTTAATTGCTGCGTTTATCGTAATTCTTGCCGCCTACATTGTAGTGTGGTCTGTTGTCATTACATTATGGTCAATAGAAGCATCTTTTGCGGCGTGTTCACTTGAAGGAATCGTATCGGCGGCGATTTTCGCATTTCAAGGGAACGGACTTACGGGACTTGCAATGCTCAGCGCCGGTATTATCTGTGCCGGACTTTCTGTTTTTATGTTCTACGGATGTAAGGCGGCTACAAAAGGTATCTTCTTGTTGACAAAGAAGATGGCTTTAGGCATTAAAACCTTGTTTGTTGGAAAGGAGGCAGTACAATGAGTAAAGCAACAAAAATATGGCTCATTACTGCGGCAGCACTCGTCACACTTGGGTTGATTCTTTTTGCAGGTGTGATGGCAAATTATGATTGGGACTTTACCAAACTCAGCGTTACATATGTAACTAACACCTACGAAACTAACGGCGAATTTGACAAAATATCAATCAATGTAGATACAACTGAGATTGAATTTGTAACTACCGAGGATGAATCTTGCAGAATCGTTTGCTTTGAAGCGGAAAAAGTAAAACATTTCGCTACCGTGCAAAACGGCACCCTTGTTATTAACACGATAGACACACGGAAATGGTATGATCATATATGCTTTTCCCTTGGGACTCCAAAGATGACCGTTTACCTGCCGCAAAATGAATATGCATCGTTGTTCATAGAAACAGATACCGGCGATATCAATATCCCCAAGAATTTTACCTTTGAGAAAATCGAAATAGATGGTGACACATCGGATGTTGGTTGCTTTGCATCTGTTTCCGATGTCCTTGAGATCGAATTAAGCACCGGCGATATCAATGTAGATAGCATTACAGCAGGTCAGGTAAACCTTACTACAACAACGGGTGAAATCACAGTGGGTAATGTAACCACTAAAAATAACATTGATATCGAGACTAATACGGGTAAAGTAAGATTGACGAATGTTTCTTGTGCGGATTTTGTGGCAGAAAGCGATACCGGTACTATAACTTTAAAGAATGTTGTGGCAACGGGTAGCTTTTCTGTTGAGAGTGATACAGGTGATGTGAGATTTGAAAATAGCGACGCTGCACAGATTCGTGTCAAGACAAGTACGGGTGATGTTACCGGCACATTACTTTCCGAAAAGGTATTTATCACCGAAACCTCAACCGGCAAAATCAGCGTTCCCAAAACAACATCAGGTGGAAAATGCGAGATCACAACCTCAACCGGTGACATTAAAATTGATATACAATGAGCGCAAATGCACCGCTGCGGCGGTGCATTTGCTTGTGCCTAAACTAAATAGTATTTCCATAAATTATGACAAATATTCAAAACCGTCACCAAAATCATTG
>CAZLVK010000074.1:0-2038 GCA_964563025.1 uncultured Bacteroidaceae bacterium
TCAAAGTCACCGGACTGGTGCTGCGTCCAGACAAGACCGGCATATTTGGCAACAGCGGCTTGAGAATCGAAACGGTGTATGTCTCCGATTTCAGCAATGATGCCGGCGGAGTAGACCTTGCCGATACCAGGGATGGATGTAAGTGTGTTGGGGATGATTTCAAACTGCTGTTCAATGGCTTTTTCCAACACCTTGATCTGGCTCTCCAGCGCCCGCATAGAAGCAATGGAGACAGACATGGCCTGGTTAATGGAGTCATTGACAGTTTTGGGGAGCCGGAAGGAGCCTCTGGCAGCGGCTTGTACAGCCTTTGCGGTAGCCTCCGGGTCAGCGAACCGACCATGCCCTGCCGCAGAAACAAAAGCAGTCAGGGTTTCCAACTCACAGTTGGCCAGTTCGTCCACTGTTTCAAAGTGTTCCAGAATTGCCAGAGTAGTGGCGCTGGTGTTGGGTATATTCTTGTTCTGTGCAATCCCGGAACATTTGAGGAAAAGGTAGTTCGCAAAGCGCTGTTTCTCTCTGGTCAGGTTCTGAACGGTGTCAAATCTGGCTCTGGTCAGTGTTTGCAGGGAACGATAACGGTAGTCATCCATGTATACCTCCGAAGCAATTCTGCCGAATCTGAGATGGTCGGCAATGACGAAGGCATCCACATAGTCATTCTTGGGCAGATCCGAATAAGCATCTTTGAACTTGCGAACCTGCTTGGGATTGAGCACATGGATATGACGCTGGTAACGACCTAAGGAGCCATCCTCCCGAAGAGAGTAAACCAGGCTGTCACCGTAGATGGAGGTCGCCTCCATACCGATGGTAACTTCGCTGAGTTGGAGTTTATCCAGCGCCGACACGATTCTCTCTGAGAGTATTCTAGCACCGCCCAGGTTGTTTTGCACAGAAAAAGTGCTGAATTTGGTTCCGTCCGGCTTCATGAGGCAGACAACATTGTTTTTGCTGCTCACATCGATGCCAACAAAAAGCGGGTTCATTGATTTCACCTCCCCGTGTGGTTATTTTCAGGCCAGCAGGCTTTGAGATACCCATGATCGCCGGAGCATCCGCAACCTCGCGTATCAAAATCATTCCGGGGCAGACCAATGCGATATCCCCCACTGCTAAGGGGCAGCCTAACATCCCGGCAAACAGCTAATGAGTATGCAGCTAACTTCCGGCTCAGGGGAACGGACTTATTATGAAGCTACCGAATGGCTCAACCAGGAGGAACAAGAACTTGACCCTGCTGTCCTACAGCGATTGTATCACGGGTATGTCAAAGCCTGCTGACTTTTTTGCTACGAGGCTGAATCCAAGGAAAAATGCAGTGCCAGGATGGAAATGAACTCCGATACACTTGGCCTTTTGGACAATGGATGTCGAGCTAATGCTTCTAACCGTTCTACATTGGAATCCCACACGACATCAACAGTGGTACGAATATTGCGCTCCACGCATTTCCAAGTGGTTGCATAATGCTTCGCCACTTCGGGATACAGCCATTTTGTAACCAAAATCAGTCGTTCCGGCTGCTGGACTGCCAGATGCACCGCGTAAGCGGTATGAAAGAAACCGGTGTAGTTCGCTGTGAGGCTAAGTTGGTAAAGAAGTGTGTAGATTTCGGAAATATCGGGGGTCTTTTCAAGCAGCCTCCTGTTGCTCCAGGGCATACACCCGCTCACGGAATCTATCCAAAAAGTCTTTCAATTCAGCATCACTCAGCATGAGCAAAAGAAAAAGCAGCGCGATTGCGGAGAAGCAATATTTCCCTCGCTCCAAATCTCCGTATGCCCGACTGGTGATGCGTAGCTGCTCTGCCATTTCATCCTGCGTCAGGTTTCGATGCTTCCGCAATGCGCCTGTGTATTCTGCAAGAAATTCTTTGACAAACGATTTGTACTGTTTCATGAGATAAGACCTCCATTTTCGACAGATTCTATGGAAATCTTATCCTGGGCAGAAGTGTGCTTCCAGGTAGCATACTTCCTCCGCTGAAACTTTTTCTATGTTTCTACATCTTTTGGATTATTATTATACGAGGAGG
>CAZLVK010000075.1:0-2004 GCA_964563025.1 uncultured Bacteroidaceae bacterium
CTCATGATTTTATCTTCTTTTGTAGGTCACGATTTCCGGATTTGCACCGTTTTCCCCGTAAGTACAGATGAGAATAAAGTTTTCCCGTGCGATCACACCAAAACAGCTTTTTCCGCTCTCGTCAAAGAGATTTTTGACCTGTGCGCCCAGATATACCTCGTCATCTTTCAAAAACTTAACCGTGCCGCCGGGAATGGGATATTCCAGATTAACAAAGCTGCCCACCAACGGATACAGCTCCGTAACGGTTTCCATTCCATCAATGTTCAAGCCGTTGATTTCAGCCATTAACCCTTTTTTGAACGCCAGCCAGTTCTCCATGCCACCGGTCAAAATGTACTTTGCCACATAGCATTGCTTGCCGAAGGGACAGCCCTTTGTTTCGGCACAGCCGGGGCAGACTTCTTTTGACGGACATTCGGCGCAATTTGCACCACAGATTGATTCTTTCATTAACTTTCCTCCATTGAAAATCTGAGCATCATTTTAATTGCTCGAATATCTTTGCACCTTTCCCCATGAGCCACCGCTGTAAAACGGAATCTGCCACAATAAACAGGAATGCTGCACACACAAGAAATGTCTCTGCTCCGATATATGGATGCAACAGGTAATAGCATCCTGCCATTGCCACGACGATCAGCCATCCGCCGAACAATGCTACTGCGACAGGGGTACTTTGCTTGATGGGGATGATTTCACTTGTCCAATGCAAATTCGGAATTTTCAGATTTACTGCCAGTCCGATCTCTGCCATCAGCATAATAAAAGATGCGGCAATGATTGGAATCATAACTCCACTTAGTAAGTCAGGCTTTATCAGCCATTCTATCACGCACACCAGCGGTATGGCCGGAATGCAAGTCAGAAGTAAATGCAGCTCCAGCTTCGCCCTTAAAACTTGCTTGCCGGACACCGGGAGAGACTGGACGATCCACAGATTTTTCCCTTCCAGAGAAACAGAGGGAGCAGCCATATCGTTCATGGTAGCGAGCAAGCAGATCGTCGCAGCAGCCAGCAACGGAATATAGTTACCAATGGCAGGTATCGAAATAAATTGACGAACAAAATCAGCTTTCCAAATCAGCACCACCGCTGAAACAGGCATCAGAATGATTCCCAAGCCGCAATTCAGCATATAATTGGCGCTTCCGGTAAAACGGCGAAACTCCTTTCGCAGCAATGCACCACTGACTGTCCCCACTTTCGTGTTTTGCTCTTTATAGACTGCATTTGCCGTACCGTGGTTTGCCGTTGCCAGTTTAAGAAAACTCCGAGACAATATCCAATAAGTGAGTGCCACTGCTGCCAATACGATTGCTGTAAAAATCAGCATGGAAAGAATATTTCCCTCCGCCGCCATCCCCATGTGGTACAACGGATACAGCGCCATTTTCAGTTTATGTCCGATCGTGTCCAGATTCAGAAGAAGGGTTTGAACGAAGGAATATGCCGTTGCGTAAAAATAATAGTATGCCGCAATAAATACCAGCGAAATAACCACGGTAATGATGTTTTTATGTTTCACTTTCGTTGCAATCAGCGCAACGACCCAACCAAGAATTGCGGACAGCACCAGAATAAACAGCGACAGTATCCATGGAATCAGCAGCACATGGACAGTTCCCAACACAGAAGTGGGGGCTTCCACAAACCAGATCAGCACCGTGGGGATCATGACGATCAGTTCATACATCAGTCCCATAGCATAGACACCGGACAGGCGAACCAGCAAAATTCGGGATGTCGGAACGGGCATGGACAAAAGCAGATCGTTGTCCTTCGCCTGATAAAGAGAGCTATAGGTATTGAATACGCTGCCAAACACGCCAAAGAAAATGGCTATCAGTCCCATCAGACACCAGTAAAGCCAACCCATGTCGGCGGTCAACAGCGGCTTGCAAAGCGATACCGCTGCAACGCCAAACATGACAGCCAAAAATCCAAACAGAAGCAGGTACAGCACCACCGTGCCTGCGATTCCTTTTACAGTACGGTGCTTTC
>CAZLVK010000076.1:0-1959 GCA_964563025.1 uncultured Bacteroidaceae bacterium
TATGACGATTTTGCAAAAATAACGCAAATAGCGGTTTGAAATATCAAGCCGCCGATTGCGACGACTGAATAATTGTACCACGGTGGTATCTATGGAGGTATCACCGACGGGAAAGAAAAAAGAGTCTCCGGCAACACCCGAAACTGGGCATTGCCGGAGGCTCTAAGTGTTTCTATGAGCTTTCAGAAAAGGCTCAAAATCGACCTTTTTTCCTACATTTTCAGCATTTGACGCTGGGACAAGAAAACATACGGGGCAACTTCTTTGCGCCGTTCACGGAACGAAAAATCCTTGAATCTCAACCCTTATCCCGACACAAATAACGCTTATCTGTCTACACTCGTGCGTTTGGAGATGTAACACGGGCATTTGACGATTTCTGCCCTGAAACTCTGCTTGCAGGAGTGGACGCAGCGGCGGCACAAGTCACAATACTTGCGCCGCCCGTCCTTATCAAGAAAGAATTGCCACTCGGTTTTCCACTTCTGGCTTTTGCTCATAAGTCAATTTCTCCCTTGTGCTTCTGCTTCGGTAGACATTCTTTCTTCGGAGGCTCGGACTTCGCAGCCTTGAGCCTATCCATGATGGAGGATTTCTCACCACGCTCAGGGGCTTTCTCTTCCTTCGGACCGTTGTTGATGATCCCGTCGATCATGCCGTAGTCATCTTCCATACTCATCTCCACAAACTTGAGGTGATTTTCTTTCTCTATGACTGCTTGCCAATCGGACTTCTCAACGCCAAAAATGCCGCCTTGTGCAGCATGGGACTTGATTTCAGCGGCATCCTGCACTATGCCCTCGGTATTATCGGCATAGAGCCGGTAAATCGTGCAGGACTTCATGATCTCTGCGGCTGCGTCCTCACGCATAGGGAGCATACCGCCCCAAGCGTAGCCGTAGTCCTTCATTTCATCCACGGAAATACCCTCGTCCGGCAGACGGTCAACGGGCATCACTTCCAGATGCAGAAGTCCAATCGTGAGATCGTCAAATCCGTCATAGACCTCATTCAGTGTCAACCGTCCTTTTTCGTCCACGATAATGCAACCGGCTTCATCGCCGTAGGTATCATGTTCCATGAGATAGAAGGTGTGACCGTCCACTTCCTTGTGGTCGATGGTGTGCCAAGTCCCCATGTGTCCGGCAACAGGTAAACCGGTGGTTTCCATATTGACCGCAAAGTCTTTCTGCTCCACTTTCGTCTGCTTCTGCTGTTCCTCGGAGATCATGGGAATGGCAACGATCTTATCTCCAAGCTTGGCAAAAGTCTCCGGCACTTTGAAGTGATCGGCAAACTGCTGGGCAAGTTCTGGTGTCAGAGAGCCGAAACTGTCATCCGTTAAACCGACAACAAGGAATGCTCCGGCAACAATGTCATAGATTTCTCCGTCACCGTTACGCAGCGCACGATTGAGGGGCAAGCCTTCCAGCTTCGCCTCTTCATTGCAAACAATGGCAACCGGCTCTTCAAAGGGATAGACCGCCTCGATGTAACCGCCCACTTCATGCTGCAAAGATTCCAGACCGGAGTCAATCTCTTTCATATACGGCTCTTTTCCCGGCTCGACAACAAGGACAGAAATCCTGCTGTCATGTTCCATTTCACTGCCTCCACCGGAGAGACGGTATTCGTCGGGAATATCATCCAGAGAGCCGTCAAACTGTCTGTCCCAGCTATCGCCGGTGTTGCGAATGTAGCCTTCATCGGTAAAGCGTCCGCTTTCATCCATACGAATGTCGCGCCCGAAACGCTCATAGTCGATGTAGTTTGACAGAGGTCCGAGTTCTTTTTCAGAGTAGATACCGGCTTCGTGGACATAGTAGTAGCCGAGGTCATATTCGTCGGTGATCTTGGGAATGAAGTCATAGCAGTCCAGATTGAATGTCAGGTTGATGAGATCGTCAATATCGCTGACCTCATCACAACCGGAGTCCATAATGGCAACAAACTTCTCCT
>CAZLVK010000077.1:0-1870 GCA_964563025.1 uncultured Bacteroidaceae bacterium
TGCTCTCCGCACTGGAATCCAACATCAAAGAAGACCGTAATGACCTTGACTTGCTGTTCGGCTGTCTGCTGGATTGGGGACTGCCCCTGTCGTTGCCCTATACATCCGAGCAGATGGATGGCTGCACCGTTCACACCTACAATGACGGTGATCTGATCGCCTGTTTCAATGACAATATTCCCGAAAGCGTCATCAAGGAAATCGCACAACGCCGCCCCCTCCGTGCCGTCTTCCGTGACTCCGGTTTCGCATCCAGCCCCGAAAAGATCAATGTGTTTGAAATTTTCAAGCTCTATATGCCCGAAGACGCAAACGACATCGGCAAGCGTGTGAAAGTCATCTAAGGAGGTACGGTATGGACAAGAATAATGAATTGGCAAAAGCTGAATCCATGGATATATTACCTGAACAGTTGCATTCCCTCTGCGAGAGAGCAATTACTTTGATCAATCAGGCAAGAGCTGCTACTATACGAGAAGTGAATTTGACACAACTTTTGACATATTTTATTCTGGGGAAATGGATTGTCGAAGTACAGCAGAATGGCACCGGCAGAGCAAAATATGGTCAAAAAGTGCTGGAAACATTATCCGATGCGTTGAATAAAGAATTTGGAAAAGGATATTCCATTTCTACCTTGACCAATATAAGAAAATTTTACGAAGTTTATAAGGATAGAATTTCGGAACCGTTGGTTACGAAATTGGCTGATGGAAATTCGCAACCAGCGGTTACGAATTCCGAAGCAACTGCGCCCTTCCAATTATCGTGGACACATTATCTGATCCTTATGCGCATTCAAAATGCAGAGGAACGCACTTTCTATGAACGTCTGGCTATTCAAGAAAACTGGGGAAAGCGAGAGCTGAGCCGTCAGTACGGAAGTTCCTTATATGAACGGTTGCTGATAGGAAAAGACAAAGAGCAGATTTTGAATTTGTCAAAAAAAGGTCGGCTTGCAGAAAAACCTTCCGCTCTTATAAAAGACCCCTATGTTCTGGAATTTCTTGGTATCCCAGAACAGGCAGATTTTTCGGAAACGGAACTGGAAAGTAGGCTGATTGACCATTTGCAAGAGTTCCTTCTGGAATTGGGAACGGGATTTGCATTTGTTGCACGGCAAAAACGCTTCACTTTTGAGGAAGACCATTTTAGAGTAGATCTTGTATTTTACAACCGACTGCTACAATGTTTTGTTCTGTTTGATTTGAAAACCGAAAAGTTAAAGCATCAAGATTTGGGACAAATGCAGATGTATGTGAATTATTATGACCGATTTGAAAAAAAGGATTTTGAAAATCCGACCATCGGCATTCTGCTGTGCCCACAAAAAAACGATTCCATGGTACAACTGACACTCCCTGAAAATTCAAATATTTTTGCGTCGCAGTATCAGCTGTACCTACCTGACAAAAAACTGTTGCAAACGAAATTGCAGGAATGGCTGGACGAAGAAACCGGAGGTGAAGACGATTGAAATTACAGTTTAAGCACCAAAAGTTTCAGGCAGATGCCGCAAAAGCAGTTGTCGATGTCTTTGCCGGACAGCCCTATCTTACCCCATCTTACATGATGGACAGAGGTACGGGAACTTATCAGATCGGCATGGATGAGGACAACGACTTCACCGGCTGGCGCAATGAACGCATTGTGCCGGAGCTGAGTGACAGCATGATCCTTGAGCATTTGCAAAAAGTGCAGCGTGCCGGTCAGATCAAGCCGTCCGAACGCTTAGAGGGACGGTACAATCTGACGATTGAAATGGAAACCGGTATCGGCAAGACTTACACCTATATCAAGACCATGTATGAGCTTAACAAGCACTACGGTTGGAGCAAATTCATCGTGGTCGTGCCGAGCATTGCCATTC
>CAZLVK010000078.1:0-1862 GCA_964563025.1 uncultured Bacteroidaceae bacterium
TAAAATGACTATGGATAAACAGAGTGATTTTTCATTTGCGAAAATGAAAGAGAATATTGCAAAGGCGGGGAATTGCTTTTATCAATATCGAGCATGTAAAAGAGATGCTGCTACAATATATGATATTGAAAATATTAGACATGGTGTCGTTTACGCACGCACGCCTTTGCAAATGAATGATCCCTTTGATTCAATGATTGGTTTTTCGGTTGAAAAAATCTATAGCGAGTGTATTGATTTAGCTTTGGATCAAGTTGACTCGGCTTTAAATCCAGATTTAAAGTTGGTCATTAAACATTTATTACAGCAACGATTATTGGGGCAAACGTTAGGGTTTATTAGTTCACTCAACGGTTTGAAGAAATACATATTTAGGCAGAGCCTCATTGCACATATCACGGCACCGCAATTACCGCAATTTATAGTTGGAAACCTGAATAAACTTTACAATAAATGTCCGGCTGACATTAAACGGTATCTCAACAAGGATGCTTTCTTGGTCTTCGCTTTAATTATAAAAGACTATCAAAATGTTGATATCGAAGAAAAAACAATAATTGATGCTCTTGGGATGGAGGATGTATTAAAAAATTTAGAAATTAAGGTGACAGAGACTAAGGAACAAATCTACATTCCGTTTCTCAAAAATTTCTTATCCAAGTTAACCGTGACTTGCTTTAGTGCGAGCGGCTGGGACAATCAACTTATGTGGTCGCACTATGCAAATTCGTATTCAGGAATTTGTGTGGAATATGATTTCGGGAAGATGAATGATTTTATTGGGTTTATGTACCCGGTTAAGTATTCCGATATTCGCCCAACAGTTTCGCTAAAGGATTTAGGACTCTCATCATTTAAACAAGACAAAAACGGAACGCTAATAACGGATGAGGTGGACATAGAATCTATATTTTCGTACTTACTGTCCAAAAACAAGTGTTGGAGTTATGAAGAGGAATGGAGGATTATAAATACTGGCGAAGAACCGTATACGCCCATATTTATAAATGCTCCATTTGTTAAATCCATAACCCTGGGACTTGATCTTGATGATATGTGCAGACAATTACTTTGGGATGTATGTCAAGAGTTAAATATTGAATGTTACCAATTGATTATAAATTCAGGTGACTATACACTAAAACGTGAGCTGTTGACAGCATCGGCATTTGCGTTCGATAAAGAAAAAGAGGAACGATATTTTGATCTTATTTCTAAACACACAATCTCTCTCGGCGAAAAAATAACTGCGAATAGTAACATATTAACAGAAGCAATCAAAGAAGGGCGATTCGAATCCGATGCGTTGCTTAATGTGTTAGCGTGCACATTAGATTATTTAAGTGATGTCTATTTTATGAAAACCTCATTCAATCGGTATTGCTGGCATACAAACTCATCCGTGTCCGAGGTGACAAAGGAAAAGTCTATCTGCAAGGCCATTCTTCAAATAGATGAGTTTATTTGTCAAGCGGAGATAGGCGCAAAAACAATCGAAGAATCACTATTAGGTATAAGATTAATTAATAGAATATCTTCAAATGATTATAAAAATGCCATGAAACTTATTGCAGATCTTAAAGAATTATTAGCAAAGCACCAAGAATTGCAATGGTTTGGAAGAGAATCGATAGAAGCTGTAAAAGAAGAATCCTTGGAGGAAAGTGACAATGAGGAATGTAGTGTTGCCATTAAAGAAGCCGATATAGCTCCTGAACTGTAGGGCGATTGTGAGCATAGTGGTCTGCAGGGAAAATGCCGTACGGTGGCAGCACGGAAAGACCGTGTAAATATTGGATTTCGAGGCAAAAGAGGTTTGTGCTAAAATATATGACAAACCTCTTTTATAGCATAAAAAATAA
>CAZLVK010000079.1:0-1800 GCA_964563025.1 uncultured Bacteroidaceae bacterium
AAAAACAAAATCCAACTATAACATGTATGAAAAGGTGCTTATGCTAAGGTAAGCTAAAACCTTTTGGACATGTTTTTATTTTTTTTAGGATAAATAAACTTAAAGAAAGGCAATTAAAGTGGAAGAAACTAAAGTAAAATCTAAAAAAAGAAAAATTGAAACAACTGCAGAACCTCAACAATCTGAATGGAAAGAACAAGTTATCCAAGTAAGAAGAGTTACAAAAGTTGTTAAAGGTGGTAAAAAATTAAGTTTTAGAGCAATTGTAGTTGTTGGTAACAAAAATGGTCAAGTTGGTGTTGGCTGTGCAAAAGCTGCAGAAGTAATTGTAGCTATTCAAAAAGCTGTTGCTGACGGTAGAAAAAATCTAGTAAACGTTCCAATTTTCAAAACAACAATTCCTCACCCAATTACTGGTCGTTCAGGTGCTGGTAGCGTAATGTTAAAACCTGCTTCACAAGGTACAGGGGTTATCGCTGGTGGTGCTGTTCGTGCAGTATTAGAACTTGCTGGTATTGAAAATATTTTAAGTAAATCATTAGGTTCTAAATCTCCATTAAACGCTGCTAATGCTACTTTAGAAGCATTAAAATCATTAAAACCATTTGATGTAGTAGCAAAAAGACGTGGTTTATCATTAAAAGATATGCTTAATTAAGAGGATTTAAAACAATGACAAATAAAAAAGTAAAAATAACATTAGTAAAAAGCTTAATCGGTTCTACTGAAAAACAAAGAAGAGTTGCAAAAGCTCTTGGCTTAACAAAAAAAGACCAAACAGTAGAACACGAAAATTCAGCAGTAATAATGGGTATGGTAAATGCTATCCCTCACTTATTAAAAGTAGCTGAGTAGTAGGAAAGGTAATTGAAAATGACAGATAGAATTAAATTAGAAGATTTAAGACCTGCTGATGGTGCTACAGGTAAAATTAAAAGAGTTGGTCGTGGCAGATCATCTGGTATGGGTAAAACATCTTGCCGTGGTGCTAATGGTGAAGGTCAAAGAGCTGGACGTTCTTCAAAAAGAGGTTTTGAAGGTGGTCAAATGCCAGGATACAGACAAATGCCTAAATTAAAAGGTTTCAAAAACTTTAACGCAATTTGTTATGCTGAAATTAATGTAGGTGACTTGGCTAATGTACAAGCTGCTGAAATTACTTTAGAATCTTTACAAGCTGAAGGTAAAGTTTGTGATAAAGCTGAAGCATTAAGAGTTTTAGGTAATGGAGAATTATCAAAAGCTGTTACAGTTTCTGCTAGATATTTCACAGAAACAGCTAAAGAAAAAATTGAAAAAGCAGGTGGAAAGGCTCAGTTAGTATAATGCAACAATATACGCCAAATCAGCAAAATTTGCAGGCAATGCTTTCAAATCTGAATATTTCTGGCTTGAAAACAAAAATCATCTTCACTTTGGCGATGATTGCTATATTTAGATTGTGCGCTCAATTACCATTGTTTGGTATTGATGCTCATAATTTCGCAAATTTAGCTGCTACAAATAATCTTATTGGCTTCTTAGATATGTTTTCAGGTGGCGCACTTGGAAACGTATCTATAATTGCTTTAGGTATTGGACCATATATTACTGCATCAATTATTATGCAGTTGTTAGCGGTTGTTATACCTCACCTTGAACAGTTGCAAAAAGAAGAAGGTGAAGCTGGAAGAAGAAAACTTTCTCAGTATACAAGAGTATTTACTGTTGCGATTGCTGCAGTTCAATCTCTTGTATTTGTTATTTATTTATTAAAGACTGCACGTGGTGCAATTATGCCAGATGTTAATTTAGTGTCAT
>CAZLVK010000080.1:0-1781 GCA_964563025.1 uncultured Bacteroidaceae bacterium
CACAACATTCGCGAAGCGAATATTTCACCTGCCGAAGGCAGATTTCACCCGCGAACGCGGATTTCACCTTGCGTAGCAAGATTTCACTGCGCAAGCTTCGCTTGCGCTAATGCAAAGGTGTTTTCGATGTCGATTTGCTCCGGATAATTGCATTTTTTACAATTATCCGGAGCAAATCGACAATTTAAGGGTTGATTTTGTTTAGGCGTTATGTTACAATGATTGCATTGGAGAATGCAATCGATGATTATAACGACACAACAATTAAAAGAGAAATATGCCGATTTGTCGGATCCGGTAGGCAAGATTGCTCGTGACGTAAAAAACGGGAAATTGTTTCCTTTGGTGAAAGGTGTTTACGAAACGGATGATAGCGTACATGGCGTTAAATTAGCTCAATTTATATATGGACCGTCATATCTATCGTTTGAGTACGTATTGCATTTGCACGGCTTGATACCGGAAGCCGTTTATAACACATATACTTCGGCGACGTTCAATAAAAGAAAAATAAGGACATACGTTAATCATTTCGGGACGTATATATATAGGGACGTTCCTAAAAAGGTTTTCAATTTAGGTGTATCTGTAGTTACGGACGGAACGTATTCATATCAGATTGCGAGCGCTGAAAAAGCTCTTTGTGACAAGCTATATACATTGCCTGCTGTCAGGAGTGTAAAAAAGCTCCGAGAACTAATATTTGCCGATTTAAGAATAAATGAAGAGGCTTTCAACAATCTCAACAAAGACGATATAGAGATTTTAGCACCGCTATACGGTTCATCGAATTTGAACCTACTTGCAAAACTATTTAACGAGAGGATATGACATGCAACAAGTATTAACGCAGATGCTATCGAAGTATGCTATAAATAATATCGATGACAAAAAGAATGCAATCAAAGAAGTCGTGCAAGAAGTCGTTTTGTGTGGACTTTCGCGAGGAGGTTTTTTTAGGGAAACGGCATTTTACGGCGGGACTGCATTGAGAATATTTTACGGATTGGACAGATTTAGCGAAGATTTGGATTTCTCTTTGGAGTCACAAAATCCCGATTTCGATTTGTCCAAATATTTTCCGTATATCGAAAACGAGACGAAGTCTTTGGGACTTAATTTTAGCGTAACGGAAAAGGTTAAGTCCCAAGAGTCGTTTGTTGTTTCCGCGTTTCTAAAAGGGAACACAAAAGAGCATATTTTGACATTCTATGAAGGTGACGACGTTAACGCGGTAAGTAAGGACGAAGTCATAAGGATTAAGTTTGAAGTCGATATAAATCCACCCTCCGGCGCAACTTACGAAACAAAGTTCGGATTGTTACCTTCGCCGTATCAAGTAAGGCTTTACGATATGCCGTCGCTTTTTGCAGGGAAAATCCATGCCTGCTTATGCAGGAATTGGAAAAATAGGGTAAAAGGTCGCGATTTTTACGATTACGTGTTCCTTTTATCCATGGGCGCTACCGTAAACCTTCCGAACCTAAAAGCAAAGCTGGTGCAGTCTAAATGTATATCGGAAGATTACGATTTGAACATTGAAAATTTAAAGATGCTGTTGAACGAAAAATTTTCAAGTGTCAATTTTGCGCAAGCCAAAGAAGACGTACTTCCGTTTGTTAAAGATAAATCAAAACTCGATTTGTGGAGCAAGGAGTTTTTTGTAGAGATTACAAAGGGTTTGAGATAGCAATCGGAAAACTTAGTAAGTTATTCTCGGTTGCAAGTGTAAGCAAAAAAGTAAGCGTTTTTACAAGGTTTTTTAGCATTTTTGCTTGCAT
>CAZLVK010000081.1:0-1763 GCA_964563025.1 uncultured Bacteroidaceae bacterium
CTGCGTTCCGTCCAATGTGGAGCATGGTTTGCAGGTCAACAATCGAAATAATATCCGGATAATTTTTGAACATTTCTGTGTGTTCATTTTGTGTATTGCTCATATATGTGGCCTCCTTTGATTTAGGGTGACCACTCCTGCTTACAGCGAGGATATGCGCCGCATATGGCGGCGGAATATGTCCAATGGTCTTGAAATGATAAATTCAACGATAACCCGCATGGTTATCGGTTTTTGGTTGGTTATGATTGCGTTAAGGGTATCCCACCCACGCCACAAGGCCGCATAACCACGGCAATTTCACATCGAATCAAGGTGAAAATATCTGTAAAAATTATACAAGTTGACCCTAAACGATGGGTTTGCATAACATAAATTGCTGTATTTGTCAAGTCCATGCTTGAAATTTTCTTGACAACCCTTGTTCAGAAATTTTTAGCTGCTGATATTGATACGAAAACCCGCCTTGTTAAGCCTTTTCGGTTGCGTTCTTCTCCGCTTTCATTGGCTTGGAGCTGTTCCGCACTGCACCTTGACAACTGAATATACAAATTTGCTTAAAAAGTTCGGATTTTGGCTTAAATTTTTTCTCCGTTCCCATGCCGCTTGGTACAAACCTCAAAAAAGTCGTTGTGTTGCAATGGCTTTTAGGGCTTCTGCTTATTAAATTATATAGAGAAAATAATTATCAAAAAAGTTAAGAAAATCACAGTTCAAACAAGAGCGTAGCAAGCTCCCAAAAAATCGATTGGTACAAATTTTTACGATTCTGGACTCTATACTAAAAATTTAACAAGTAGTTCATCGCTCTGCCGCTTCGCATTCTTTTTATAGCCTTGTATTCAATGCTTCATAGAAAAGAGTACTCATTTCCTCAAAAAACCATTTTCTCTTAGAGCTGCAAGGCTTTTTTTGATTAATGCCTGTTTCATAAAGTGAGTGAGAAAATACCCCGTAAAACCTGCGATAACAGGCGTGGTTAAGGGATTTCGGGGGAAAACGGCTCGTTTCATAAAGTGAGAATGGCAGACGGCTATGGGCTTTTCGCATCAGTCCACTTTGCAGAATGCACCCAACACAGCTACTTTGTTGTAATCGCTGCCGTTGTACATAATCCGGGGATTTATAAAAATCTTGGCATTTGCTTTGTTGACCCCGTCATAACTCAAGGCGCAAAACCGCTCTGGTCTTCCATCTATCATAAAGTGGATTGACGAATAAGCCTTCACCAATTCGTTTAGGTGTGCTACATCGTAGCCTATCCATCCACAAAATTCCGCAATAGAAATAAGCTGAACTTGTTCCAAGTTCGTTTCCATCACCGACGCAGGATTGCACACAAGATTGTATTCGACATTGATAAAGGGCAATAGCTTGAAAATATAACCTAGCTGTTTGTGGAAGCTCTTTTTTGTTTCTGCGTACAGCCGCCGTATGCCATCAATGTAAAACTTCTGATACCGACAATACTGTTTCCGAGGTAAACTCCCCCGCTTAAATACATTGCCGTTTGTGAATAGTAATCCCTCCGAATCTTCGGTTATATAGGCGGGGGACACTTTGTCCATAAATCTTGTAATTGTAGCCTTGGACACACCCAGCACTTCGGCAAGGTCTTTTCTCTGCATTGGTGTGCGTTCCGTCAGCATAAGACGGTTGCCGTCATAGCTTATGAATGTATTTAGATAGATAAGCCGGGTAACAGCTGTGGGAGAAACATCGGAAAACTGCTCATGCGTTGGGATGAAATAGAATTTTCCCAA
>CAZLVK010000082.1:0-1753 GCA_964563025.1 uncultured Bacteroidaceae bacterium
TTAGGCGCAGTAGAAAGGAGCTGGTGATATACATGACTGCCCTGTCAGGTAAATTAATCACAAAATAAATATACACGGAGGAAAAGAAAATGAACGATTGGGAAAGACAGCACAGACTGGCACAGCAGTATAAAGAAGCATATCCGCCCGGTACTCGCTTAATGCTTCTATCCATGAATGACCCGTATCGCCCGGTTGAAAGAGGAACTCGTGGCACGGTCAGAGTGGTGGATGACATGGGTACGATCCACATGAATTGGGACAATGGCAGAACTCTTGGCATTGTCCCCGGCGAAGATGAATTCAGAAGACTGACCCAAGAAGAAATTGATCAGGAACTGCAAGAACAGGCGCAAGAGCAGTCTACTTTTTAACGATAACAGGCTCTATGGCAGTTCAGAAATGACTTCCATAGAGCCTGTTGGCATTTTTTCGATTATATCTTTTAACGAAAGGTCTGTAAGGGTGTGCATTGGCTCAGAGGAATAATTAAAAGATGCACACCCCCTACTATACGAGGTCGGCAATTCTTTTTGCAACCGCAAATGCATATTTTTGTTCCTGAATTTGTAACTTTTCTTTGAACCCATTGACTTTTGGAAGTTTGCACTCTATAATATATCTAATGATATATAACACCAACTGTTTTATGGAGGTTCTTATGCCACCCAAAATTAAAATTACAAAATCAGAGATTGTTGACACAGCAATGAATCTTGTCAGGAGCAATGGCGAACAGGCGATCAATGCCCGAAGTATTGCAAACATATTGGGGTGTTCTACACAGCCTATCTTTTCCAATTTTGCTACGATGGATGACTTGCGAACGGCAGTAAAAGATGCTGCAAATGAACGGTATCAATCCTATTTGGCTACGGATATGGCATCCGGCAAATTTCCACCCTATAAAGCCAGCGGAATGGCATATATCCGCTTCGCCAGAGAAGAACGGGAACTGTTCAAATTGCTTTTCATGTGTGACAGAAGTATGGAAGTTATCGCTGAGGATCGGGAATCCATCCGACCGCTTCTTCAAATCATTCAGAAAAATATGGGCATTGATGAGGATAAAGCATTTTTGTTCCATTTGGAAATGTGGATCTATGTCCACGGAATTGCAACCATGATCGCCACCTCGTATTTGAATTGGGATGAGGATATGGTCAGCAAAATGCTTACAGACGCTTATGTTGGAATGAAATACCGCTATACGGAGGGAAAAGAAAATGGTAGCAATCAGAACTGAGAATTTACGAAAAGAGTATAAAGATGTTGTTGCGGTAGATGGGCTGAACCTTGCAGTGGAACAGGGGGAACTGTTTTCGCTATTGGGTGTGAATGGTGCAGGAAAGACGACCACCATCAAGATGCTGACCTGTCTGACACAGCCTACGGGCGGAGATGCTTTTCTGAACGGCAAAAGCATTTTATCGAATCGCAATGAAGTAAAAAACATGATTGCCGTATCACCGCAGGAAACCGCTGTCGCACCCGGCTTGACTGTGCGTGAAAATTTGGAACTGATGTGCGGTATTCACGGATTTTCCAAGAATAAGCGTGAAGAAAAGATCAATGAACTGATGAAAATGTTTGATTTGGAGGAAGTTTCTAAAAAGAAAGCGGGAAAATTGTCCGGTGGTTGGCAGCGTCGGCTTAGTATTGCCATGGCACTGATCAGCGAACCGAATATACTGTTTCTGGATGAGCCGACCTTGGGACTGGATGTGTTGGCAAGGAGTGACCTTTGGGATGT
>CAZLVK010000083.1:0-1742 GCA_964563025.1 uncultured Bacteroidaceae bacterium
TGTCAAGGGGCAACTTGATTATTTGGGCTATACGACCAGTAGCAGCTGCTTCACCGTCACGGGAGGCAAGTGGGGCACGGATTACGACTACGACCTCGCAAACGGTGTGCTTACCGTTCTGACCGACACGCCCCTGACCATCAAAAACATGGACACGAGCACGCCGACATCCCACCGCATCGTGGTCAAGAAGGACGTTTCGGCGAACATTACTCTCGCGGGCGTGAACATCGAAAACAGCTCCGCCTCGCCCTTTGAGATCGCGGCGAACAGCACCGGCAACGTCACCGTCACTCTCAAAGACGGCACGACCAATACGCTCAAGACTGACAGCGACTATGCCGCCCTGCAAAAAGAGGGCAGCGGCACGGACATCGGCACACTCACCATCGGCGGCACCGGTACACTGATTGCTGAATCCCACGGCGGTGCCGGCATAGGCGGTAACTGTGGGGGCGTGCATTCTTCCGCCGATGTGGCGAACATCACCATCACCGGTGGAAAGATCGCGGCAAGGAGTATAGGTAGTCCCGGAATAGGTAGTGGTTGTGGCTCCGGTGATACCGGCTCCGTATCGGGTATTCTCATCACCGGCGGCACGGTCACAGCGGAGTGCACCAGCAGCTCTGCCCAGAGTGCCGGAATCGGCGGTGGATTTTCATCAGGAAAATGCGGTACAGTGTCTGTCCGTATTACCGGCGGCACCATTACGGCGAAAAGCGTGTACGGCGCCGGAATCGGGCAGGGGATATCTTATATCAACCATTATGAGACAGCAGATGTTATTGTCACCGGCGGCTCGGTCTCGATGACGCAGCCGGAGTACTATGAAAGCGCCGGTATAACCGTTCCTTCCCCCACTGTGACCGACGGCAACGGCAACAACGTTTACCTGTATACCTTCTCCCTCAACGGCTACGCCACCGGCTCGACCATCACGGTCAACGGCGTTTCCTATCCTTTCGGACACACATATTACGATTTTGACGAAAACACATGGAAAACCGAAAAAAATCTTTACATCTATAGCCCCGAATCGCTGATTCGGGTGATCAACGGCGGGATCTCTGCATTTGCCTACAACGGCACGGAATTTAAGCCGGCAACGATCTGGCTGCTGGACAGCACCGGTAAAACCGTCAAGGGCGGCTATCTCGACCTGCAAAAAGCGGTCAATGCCGCAGCGAGCGGAGACATCGTCCAACTGTTGGAGAATATCACGCTCAACGCGACGGTCACGATCAACACGAGCCTCACGCTCGATCTGAGCGGCCACATGCTGAAAATGACCGGCAGCGGCAGCGTTCTCAAGGTCGGCAACGGCACAGATGCAACCGAATTGACGCTGATCGACAAAAACGGCGGAAGGGGCAGTTACAAATTCAAAGAAAATGCCGACGGCTTGTGGATAGCAGATGACAACGGAGATCAAACCGTCACCGGCGGCGTCATCACCGGCGGCGGTGTGCAAGCAAGCAATGTATCCGGCGGCGGTGTGTACATCGCCAATGGCAGCAGCTTCACCATGAGTGGCGGCAGCATTGTCGGCTGCAAGGCAAGCTCCGACACCGGCCAGGGCGGCGGTGTGTATGTCGGCAGCAAAGCCGCCTTCATTATGAGCGGCGGCACGATCACGGGCTGCCAAGCCGACCAAGGCGGCGGTGTATTCTTGGACTCCGGTATAGCTTCTGCGGCTGCCTTCACGATGAGCGGCGGCACGATCACAAACTGCACGGCACAAA
>CAZLVK010000084.1:0-1736 GCA_964563025.1 uncultured Bacteroidaceae bacterium
GTGTTAAATACGCTATAGATAAACATGAGAGTATTAATCGCATGTTGTTCATTAAACGCTGTTAATGTTAAATTGTGATTTTTTAAATAGATATTAAACATAAGAATCAACTCCTAACAAGTAATAGAAGATAGCCGCAAATTTTGAAAATAATGAAACCAAATTTACTCAACTTTTAAGATAAGGAAGATGCGGCTATCTATATTCATGGTATCGGTATTCCATGAAATGCAAATTAATCATCGAATAAGCTTTTAGTAACGCCCATAAGTCGTCTTGCTTCTTCGATTCTTTTTGAGTCTCCGGTCATTGGCGGGAAATATCCACACATTTCAATAATCCGGTCATAGACTCTTTTTAATCCGAGATTTTGCTCTTTAGCGAGCACTCCAATCGGAATATTGGTAGTCACAATCAACGGAATTTCACTATTGTAGATAGTATCAATCAAGTTATATAAACGCTCCACTTGATAATCGGTAGTGCGTGAGCTACCTAAATCATCTAGAATAATCAAACTAAAGTAACGAGCTTTAATTCGATTGGCTAAATCTTGATCGTTAAAATTATTAAAAGCATCTATCGCATCATTAATGCGGGCCATATATATGGCATATCCTTTGTCGGCCATTTCATTGGCAATCATACTTGCAAGATAGCTTTTACCGGTCCCAACGTTACCAGAGATGTATAATCCCTTATGTTGCGGCCTAAAGAAATCATCAAATCGATTAATGAATATCAATCCTTTTTTTGTGATCGCATCATCTTTTGAATCTTTAAAATATCGGCATCGATATCCATAGTCTATATATTGATATCGAGGGTCATATTTCTTTTTTTCAAGTTGATGTGCAGCCCAATATATGCGGATTCGTTCTTCATGTTCCTTAAAGTGATCCTCTAGCATTTTTTCTTTTTCCTCTTCCGATAATTCATCAACTAAGGATAGTTGGATAGATGGCATTTTGAATTGGTCCATATTAATTTACCTCCCATGAATAATCTAGTTCATCAACGGTCTTTTCTAGCTTTTTAGCGGCTTTAGATTTTAAAGCTTGCGCAAATGATTTAGAAAAGTAAGCAAGCATCGATTTAATAGCGTCTAGTTTTGGATCACGTGAACGCCACGCGTCGAGGATCAATAACGTGATTTTTTTAATTTCCTCATCAGTCAATGAAGGATTATTCTTTTTGACGGTCATAAAGAAATTTTCAAAATCTTCTATTTTGCTTCCTTTTTTATTTTGGTGGTCATTGCGATTGATAAAGTTATTCTCAATCAACAATTCCACTAGCGAAGAAGGAGTAACTTCACTAGTGGAGGCGGTCAACTGCTCAGTAGCTAGTAGCGCATCGCCTTTATCAGGAATATCATCATTCTTAAAGTCGGTTAGAATAATTGAATGATTTTCATCGATTTCAATAAGTCCGATTTTAACAAGCTCATTAATGGCAAGATCAACTTCTTCCGTTGAGAAATTACCATCGAGCACGTCCGCGAGTAGAGAAGGTGTGTAAAAAGTAACGCCATATCTAAGCACACCATCGGATTGGATGGCCATGCAATAGAGTTGCTCATAGATTAAGTAGAGTCTAATTGGTCGAAAGGTCCCAACGATTGATTTATCCGCAATTAATTTTTTAAAAAGTTCGGCATTAAGACGTTCTTCGGTCTTAATCAATCGTCTAATAAGCGGGTTAGTAAAGTAATAATGTGTTCTTGGTTTCCATAT
>CAZLVK010000085.1:0-1715 GCA_964563025.1 uncultured Bacteroidaceae bacterium
CGCTTGGATTTATTAAAAAAAGAACATCCTGATGACCTTGAAGAATATATGAATGGTATTTTATTACAATGTGAAAAAAATGCTAAGGAAAAAAAAGATAAATTCGTTCTCTCTCTTGATCCTAACAAAGATATTTCTATGAATACTGAGTTTTCTTTTAATGCAGGTGTTGTCTATATTAAAGAACTTTTTCAAAAACTAAAGCTTGATAAATTATTTCAATCTTATAAAGCAACAGATAAATCTAAATATCATTTTCCTCTTTCAGAAATAGTGCTTCATTTAATTTGTTCTGCTATCATTAATCCTGGTAGCAAGATTCATTCTTTTAGAATCAAAGAAAACTTTTTACTTCCTCATAATTTTAAAAAAGATGATATTTATAGAAGCTTAAATATTCTTGCTAAACATTGCGATGAAATAAATAGTTATACCTATAAAAAACTTGCTAAATACGTTAATATAAATAGCCATATTTATTATTATGACTGTACTAATTTTTATTTTACTAATGAGATGGATGATGATTTTAGAAGGAGTAAAAAAAGTAAAGAAGGTATTTATGCTCCATTAGTTCAAATGGGAATATTAATGGATGAATTCGGATTTATTATTGGTATTATTGTATTTCCTGGTAATGGTAATGAGCAACCTTCTTTAAAGATAATTGAAGATAATTTAATGAAGCACATTGATTTAGATAAAGTAATTATTTGTACTGATGCAGGCCTTGGAAGCAATAATAATCGTTATCTTAATTCATTAGGAAATCGTTCTTTTATTTGTACGCATTCTTTAAAAAAATCTAAAAAATATATTAAAGAATATGCTTTAGAAGATAAAAATTGGAAAACAATTGATGGAAAAAGCATAACAATAGCTAAATTAATAGAACTTTATGATAATGAAACTGATACAAAGAAAAAGGAAGCTATAAGTAATATCGTTTTATATAAATCAAGAATAATCAATGATAATATTGAAATTGATGAAGATTATATTGATGAAAGCGGTGAAGTAAAAAGTAAGAAAAGAACCATCAAGAATTTTGAACAAAAGCTCATTATTACATTTTCATTAAAGTATTATTTCTTACAATTAAAAAGGTTAGAAGAAGAAGTAGATAAAGCTAAAAATATAATAGCTAATAGAAAAGAATATAAAGATTATCCTGATAAATCATTTAGAAGATTTATCGATAATATTAAGCTAACCAAAGATGGTGAAATAGCAGAAAATTGTAAACTATTATTAGATATTAAACTAATAGAAGAAGAGCAAAAATGGTTTGGATATTACTGCATTGCAACAAATTTAATTGAAGATAATATTCACGATATTGTTAAAACAAGTCATGATAGATGGCAAATAGAATACGCCTTTAGGACCATGAAAACTTACTTCAATAGTAGACCTATTTATTTATGGTTAAGAGAACATATTATTGGTCATTTTATAATTATTTGTTTAGCTTTAAATATAACAAAAATACTTCAATTTAAACTTAAAAAAAGTTATCAAAAACACAATGATGAATGTTTGAATGAGAAAGATAAATACAACATAGAAGACTTATCAATTGAAAGAATAATAATCACTTTAAGGAAATTAGAAGTAACAAAATTAGATGTTGACGAAGATTGCTATGTCCCTTCATTTAAAAGAACAATACTTACAGATATGATAGCAAAAGAATTTGATATATCATTTTCTAA
>CAZLVK010000086.1:0-1684 GCA_964563025.1 uncultured Bacteroidaceae bacterium
TTTCAGACTGTTGACAAATAGGTATAAATTTTTACTTATTTGTCTTTTTTAGGAATTATTGTTAAAAAGTAACTTAATAAAGTATTATAGATAGTATATTACTATACTAGACATAATGGTGTAATGCAAATTTCTTAAGATTCATGCACGCATAAAGAAGGGTTAACTCACGGTGGACCCTTTCTTTTGTTCTAAAGTATGTATTTCGTAGGCCATACTTCATCTTTCCGTCTGCAAAGACTCTCTCTATATGTTGTGGTCTTTGCTTATATATTTCTTTTACATCTTCATGATGTCTATAATCATTTGTCATTTCTTTGTATTCCTCCCAAATATGTCTTAAGATTTGTTTATATTTACTTTTTGTACATTGACTTTTAAATGGACAATTTGAGCAGTCATGTTCATCTGCTTTATAAACCATGTATCCATTTTTATCTATTCTTCCTGTTGGTATTAAATCTTTTTCATTTGGGCATATATAAATATCATTATATTCATCATACGTAAATTCATATTTTTTTAAATAACCTTTTCTATATCCTTTTCTTGTATATGGAAAAGCTGGTATCATTTCTAAATCTATTATTGTCTTACAAATATGTGGAGTTAAATATGCGGCATCTCCTACAAAATAATCTACTTTAGAAATATCAAAGTGACTCATTAAATTATCAAATGATTGATAAAAAGAGACTGAGTCATGAACATTACTTCCATTTGTATCTACAGTTAAAATATAATTATTATTTTCACATATTACACTTGTATTATATCCAAACATTTTTTCTTTGTCACTTTTATATAACATTCCTGCATCTTTATCTACATCACTTACTATTATTTCTTTTTCTCCTATAACTTCTTCAGTATCTACTTCTTCATTACATTTTACTATCCTTTGTACTTCTTCTAAATATTCTTCATCTGTTAAATCTTCTTCTTGTAATCCTTTTAAAGCTATCTCTAAATCAAGTTCTTTTTGATATTTTTTAGCTTCTATTTTCACAGTTTCTTTATGATTTTTTTTCTTATTCGCATAAGCCTTCGTATGGGTAGAATCTATATATACAGCAGTCATATCTAAACAGTTCCAATCGATAAGTAAATCTATTACTTTATCAAATACCGTTTGTAGTAAATCATGTTCTAATTTACAAAATTTTCTTTTATAGTTTTTTGAATATGTTGAATGGTCTGGCACTTTTTCTCCTAATTCATAACCTATAAACCATCTATATAAAATATTATATTGTAAGTTTTCATATGTTCTTCTTAAACTATCCTCATGAAAAAGAAACTTTAATATATGAATTTTTACTAAAACCACAGGGTCTATACTTTTACGACCTAACTTAGAATATAGTTTTTCTACTTCTTCATATATAAAGTTCCAATCAAAATGTTTTTCTATAACTCTTAAAAAATGATTTTCTGGTATCATTTCTTCTATATTAATTAATTCATTTGTATATTGTCTTTCTAATCTTTTTGTCATTGCCATATTTATCACTTACTTTCTTTACAGTTTCCATAATAATTATATCATTTTTAGACAAAAAAAGTAAGGTTTGTAAGCTTTAATTTTGGAAACTATAAAGCAACCTTACATACAAATTATACAACAATTTTAATAAAATAAAAAGACTGTTTTCAAACTTATAGTTATTTGTCAACAGTCTGA
>CAZLVK010000087.1:0-1672 GCA_964563025.1 uncultured Bacteroidaceae bacterium
GCAAACCATGTGCTGAACCAAGGTTGAATTATACCTACTCTAAATCCGGTTGGATGTGTCTTTTGTCCCATATCTTTTACCTTCTACTTTGATTCTTTTGTCACTTTAACAGTTAAATGAGATGTACGTTTTACTCTTGAGTAAATTCTACCTTGAGCTCTTGGTTTACCTCTTTTAAGTGTTCTGCTTTCATCAGCATATATTTCAGAAACTTTTAAAGATTCAGCTGTAGCGCCAAATTTTTCTGTTGCATTAGCCACTGCTGCTGTGATGTTTTTTTCAACTACACGAGCTGCAAAATATGGCATAAATTTCAACATGCTTAAAGCATCTGCTGCTGATTTGCCTCTTACAAGATTGATTACTCTGCGTAATTTTCTTGCTGGCATTGTTATATCTGTTTGTCTTGCCTTAGCTTCCATGTTCTATTTCCTTTTCGCTGTTTTATCTTGCCCTGCGTGGCCTCTGTACATTCTTGTAGGTGCAAATTCACCTAATCTGTGTCCAACCATTGGTTCTGAGATATAAACAGGTACGTGAGTTTTACCGTTATATACTGCGATTGTGTGTCCAACCATGTCTGGATTTTCAGGAGTAATCATAGACGCTCTAGACCAAGTCTTAATTACTCTCTTTTCTTTATTAGCATTTAATTTATCAATTTTTGCTTTTAAAGAGTCGTGTACATATACACCTTTTTTTAGTGAACGTGTCATTAATTATCTCCTTTATTAGCGTTTTCTTCTTCTAACAATTAACTTGCCAGATTGTTTCTTAGCATTTCTTGTCTTACGACCAAGTGCCGGTTTACCCCATGGAGTTTTTGGATTACCACCAGGTCCGGTTTTACCTTCACCACCACCGTGTGGGTGATCGCAAGGGTTCATTGTTACACCACGTACTGTAGGTCTGATACCTAAGTGACGTGTACGTCCTGCTTTACCAACTTTTAGGTTTTTAAACTCAGCATTTCCTAAAACGCCAATTGTTGCTAAACATTCTTTTCTTACCATTCTCATTTCTGAACTTGGCATTTTGATTGTTACATAGTTACCGTCTTTTGCCATTAATTGAGCACCGGCACCTGCTGTTCTAACCATTTTTGCACCACGTCCCGGAATTAATTCGATATTGTGGATTACTGTACCTAATGGAATTAATTCTAATGGTAATGCGTTACCAACTTGTATTTCTGCTTCTGGTCCAGATACTACTGTATCACCAACTTTTAAATCGTGTGGAGTTAAGATATATCTCTTTTCACCATCAGCATATACTACTAGTGAAATTCTTACGTTTCTGTTTGGATCGTATTCGATAGATTGAACTACACCAGGAACACCGAATTTATCTCTTTTGAAGTCGATTACACGGTATGCTTGTTTGTGTCCGCCACCTTTATGACGGCATGTAATTCTACCTGTATTATTTCTTCCAGCTGTTTTTCTTATAGGTTTTAATAATGATTTTTCTGGAGTTGATGTTGTAATTTCAGAATAATCACTTTTAATCATTCCTCTTTGTCCTGGAGATGTCGGATTAATTTTTCTTGTACCCATTTTCTACACTCCTGCTAATTCTTCAATCGGATCGCCTTCAATTGTAACAATAGCTTTCTTGCTTGATTGAGTTCTTCCAACTGAGTATCCTACTCTTTTTGCGTGAGATGGCA
>CAZLVK010000088.1:0-1639 GCA_964563025.1 uncultured Bacteroidaceae bacterium
GAAACGGTCAGGATCGTCGAACCGGAAGCCCCCTCTATCCCTGCGCCTGAAAAAGGATGGCCAACATCAGGGGCTATCGTGGGAGACGGATGGAGCGTTGCTTACCGAGTACTCGATGCACAGTTTTGGGGAGTGCCCCAACGCCGCCGTCGTATCGCACTTGTCGCAGATTTTGGAGGACGATCCGCACCCGAAATACTATTTGTCCGCGAGGGCTTGCATGGGCATACTGAGCCGTGCGGAGCGGAGGGGCAAAGACCTACCCGAAGCCCTGAAATGTGCGCTGATAGAGCAATCTGCTTGCAAGGGAACGGAATAGACCGAGCCGACACAGCAGGGTGCAATGGAAAGGGCTGGACGAATGATGTGAGCTACACGCTTAATACGATCGATCGCCACGCCGTATTGGACATGACACACGCCAACGATGTGATCAGAGAGTGTGGCAACACGGTACCGACATTACAGAGTCGAATGGGAACCGGTGGAAATCAAGTACCGCTTGTTTACGGCTGTCCTAGTAACGATTGCGCCGGAACTCTGGACGCAAGCTATTACAAGGGAACAGGAATGCGCAACGGTCTTGAGCGTGAGATTGTTTACACCTCCGGTCAATACGGCGAGTACAAGCAAGGCTGCGGCACACTGCGTGCCGCAGGGGGCGACTATGGTGGCGGTAGCGAGAACCTTGTGGTGCGCAATCGTGTGCGCCGCCTAACCCCGATGGAATGTGAACGCTTACAGGGATTTCCGGACAACTGGACGAATATCGGTACATGGGTCGATAGCAAGGGTAAGAAGCACGAAACATCCGATGCGGCGAGATACAAGGCACTCGGAAACAGTATTGCATTGCCCCCTTGGAAATGGGTGCTAAAACGCCTGTGCGCCCAGTATGAGCGAGATGCCACGATGGCAAGCCTTTTCGATGGGATCGGCGGTTTCCCGAAAATATGGGAACAGCTGAACGGCGAGGGTAGTTGCCTATGGGCGAGCGAAATCGAACCGTTCTGCGTGGCGGTAACAGAAAGGAGATTTAAAAATGGCTGAATATATCGACAAGCAAAAGCTGATTGACATTTTAGAGGCAAAAGCAGATATGGCGGTTCCGGACTATAAGCCGGTGCTGTCGAGTGTGGCAAAAATGGTGCAACTGCTCCCTGCCACCGATGTTGCCCCGGTGCGGCATGGGCATTGGATTGACCGTGAGGACGATTACGGCAGTTATGTGGAATGTTCCCTTTGCGGGGACGAGTACTCCAATTGGGAAGCCGATTGTGCGAAAACGAAGTTCTGCCCCGGATGTGGCGCACGGATGGACGGAGGTGCTGGCAATGGCGAATGAAAGACGGCTGATTGATATGGACGAAACCATAAAGCAACTCCGTGACTATGCAGACAGAAAGCATATAAATGGTCATACTGATACGGCAAATGGTATTCTAAAAGCCGTGAGTTATATCCGAAACAATATGGTGAGAGTGGATGCCGTCGAGGTTGTGCGGTGCGAAGACTGCGTACATTGGAATTATGGAGATTGCTGGCGGCTGGAGCTGTCCCGTCCTGATGACTTCTGCTCCTACGGCGAAGCAAAGAGCGGCACCGTTTCCGTCTATGGTAGTAATTTTTGAGAGGGAGG
>CAZLVK010000089.1:0-1637 GCA_964563025.1 uncultured Bacteroidaceae bacterium
ACCTCACGCTTCATCGCTATCAACGTCACAGCAATAGTCATTATACACGATACAGAAAATAAATGCAAGTACTTTTTTAAAAAAATTCGCGAAAAGCTACAAGCCATGCAAAGCTACAGGCAGAAACAGTGACGTAAGCTTGCTTACAAGGCACTGTTTCTGCCTGCAGCTGTAAAGGGCGCCAGCCCGCGACCGAGATGGAGCAAAGCGGAATCGAGGTTGGCATGGCGTATTACAAGGCACTGTTTCTGCCTGCAGCTGTAAAGGGCGCCAGCCCGCGACCGAGATGGAGCAAAGCGGAATCGAGGTTGGCATGGCGTATAGCTTCCATGTACTTGTCATAATGCCTTTTTCGGGCACGCCTTTACGCATTCAAAGCATAAAATACATTCCGTTCCGTTTTTACGCTTTCTGGAATTGTCCGTCACGTCCACCTCCATCGGGCATACCTTTTTACACTTTCCACAGGAGACACATTTACTTTTATCACAGGTAACTCTGGTAAGTGAAAAATAGCTCATCGGCTTCATAAATACCGTAATCGGACAGATGTATTTGCAAAACGCGCGATTATCCCGAAAGGCAAATGCAAGTGCAATACCGACTATATAATATAGAAGATTCCCGATGATAAATGCCAAAAACATGATTTTTTCCATATTGCCCACCTGCGCGAAAAAAAGAGCGGAAACAAAGGCCAGAGACGCAGCGAACACAAGATACCGAAGCCAGCCCAGTTTCTTTCTTGGCTGCTTCGGTACTTTATATGGAAGAAAATCAAGCACCATGGCAGTCCAGCAAGCGTAGCCGCACCAGCCTCTTCCGAAAAGCAACGGTCCAAAAATTTTCGCAACCGCATAATGAATCGTAGCAGCCTCAAACACACCGGTAAACAAATAATACCAAAATCCCTCTATCTGCATATTTTCATTGCAGGCAACGCCTAAATAAAGCAGCATATATAAGCCTACCAGAAGCTGGGTGACGCGGCGTGCATTCTTATATCGCCTGATATAAAGCGTCAGACCCAACGCAATGGAGCAGCCGATATAGCTAAAATTTAACAGATAAAACAAATTATCCTTCGTCAGCCAGAGGACTATTGCAACCGTTTCAAAGATTGCCAGCATGGCAGCCGGCATTATGTATTTTTTCATCGCACACCTCCGAAAAGTCATATTTCCCCTGCAAGTCAAACAGTATCTCCGTCCAAACGGCAGCTACAGCACCATAAGCAGGGTCCCGGCACCAATCAGGATACAGCCTGCGAGAGACCTTGGCGTAACCTTCTCGTGCAGAAATACAAACGCCAGAATCAGGGTAAGCACAACACTCAGCTTATCAATCGGAACCACCTTGGATGCTTTTCCCATTTGCAGGGCTTTATAGTAGCACAGCCACGAGGCTCCTGTTGCCAGACCCGATAAAATCAGGAATATCCAGCTTTTTCTGCTGATTTGCAAAATACCGCTTTGCGCATCCGTAAGAAAAACCATTCCCCACGCCATCGCAAGCACCACTACCGTTCTTATCGCTGTTGCAAGATTTGAGTTTACCCCCTCGATGCCAACCTTTGCCAGTATCGAGGTAAGTGCTGCAAAGACAGCAGACAGCAAAGCAAATACCAGCCACATCTC
>CAZLVK010000090.1:0-1592 GCA_964563025.1 uncultured Bacteroidaceae bacterium
TACGGTTGGGAGGTCGGCAAGATATCCATGAAAGCACAGACGGTGCTTTTTACGAAAGTGAGAAAAGATGTGTGATCAAAATATTCAGAAGGAGACTGAATGATGAATACTCTGATTTTAATGGGCAGTCCCAGGCTTCACGGTAATACCGCCGAGTTGTGTAAGCCATTTATTGAAGAATTAAAAGAAAACGGCGCCCATGTGCGCTATGTAACCTTGGCAGACCGGGATATTAAGCCCTGTAGGGGCTGCTATGCCTGTCAGGAGGTCAGCGGCGAATACGGCTGCGTCCAAAAGGATAAAATGCCGGTGGAAGATATCCTCTGGGCAGAGCTGATCGTGTTGGCCACGCCGATTTACGCATGGTACTGCGCCGCACCCATGAAAAATGTGCTGGATCGGCATTACGGCTTTAATAAGTTCTACGGCAGTGCGGAAGGTTCTCTGTGGGCAGGGAAAAAGGTAGCCATCCTTGCTACCCATGGCTATGAGGGAGCATACGCTACTGACCCCTTTGAAATGGGCGTTCAGCGGCTGTGCAAGCACTCGGGGCTGGAATATCTGGGGCTGTACTCCGTCCGGGATGAGGATAATCTGGCCTCCTTCCAGACGGAAGAAGCCATTTCTGGTGCCAAAGCATTTGCAAGGAGGGTTCTGTTGTGATGGATGCGGAATTGAGCATGATTGCACCGTTTTTGGATGGACAGGGGTGTTTGACCGCACTGCCTGCAAAGAACAAGAAAAAGCTGGTGGCGCTGTGGTATCTGGCGCAGAAACTACAGCCGGGGCGGGTCTATACTGAGTCTGAAATCAACGATCTGCTGGATGAATGGACGACCTTCCATGACCCTGCCACATTGCGTCGGGAGCTTTATAACAAGCATCTGCTTGACCGGACGGCAGATTGCAAATCATATTGGAAAGAAGCAGAGGTTCCCTCCGTTGCAGAATTTATTTCACGGCATCTGTGATCTCAGCAAAAGCGAAAAAACACAAAGAACATTGATAAAACGAAAACAGGAGGAAAAGAACAGATGATACTCTGCATTGTTTGTGCTCCATGCAAGGCCGAATAAGGCGGGCAGCGTGGAGCAAACAGTCGCCTTCGGCTTTGCTTTCCCATATTTCCACAAAAAATTAAAGGAGTAAAGCCAATATCGCCATTCCACTGATGAATGCAAATCTGGACGCTGTCAATCGGCTGAGTATCCCCATTGAGATGCAGGGACGGGTATTTGCCGCCCGCAATTCCTTTCAGTTTTTCACCATCCCGCTTGGCTACTTTCTGGGCGGGCTACTGGTGGACAGGGTGTTTGAACCGATTATGGCAATTCAGGAAAGCGGGAGTACCCTTGTCCGTCTGTTCGGTTCGGGAAAGGGCAGCGGCGCTGCGTTCCTGTTTGCTATTTTGTGGCTGACAGGAATCGGCGTTTGCGTGATTTTCCGGGCAGACCGGCATATTTGGAGCGTAGAACCGAATACGGTTCAGCAAAAATCGTCGAGAGATTCTTTCTGAAAAACGATAGAATATTCTTGCAATCGTGAGGAGGTGAGCAGCGTGAAAGAACAGATTTTAGCGGTACAGCGGATGC
>CAZLVK010000091.1:0-1550 GCA_964563025.1 uncultured Bacteroidaceae bacterium
CAATTTTTTCTTTAAGTTCTTTGTTTGCAATTTCAAGTTCTTTCATTCTTTCGTTAGTCGTATCGTTAAATACACCATTTTCGAGAGCACGCAAAAGGTTTGCAAGTTTTTTGTTATTATCTTGCAATTCTTTGTTTAAACTTTCCAAAATTAAATCTTTTTCAACTGATTTATTAAAACAATCAGTCGTTGCTTTTGCTATCGCTTTTAAATCTGTGTGATGCAAAAAGTTTTGAGTGGCTTTAACCACAATATCTTCTATGTACTGTTGTGGTATAGATTTCTTATCGCAAACATTTTTATTTCTTTTCTTTGTAAAGCATTTGTAATAGTTATAAATCTTTCCGAGTTTGCCTTTGCCACTATCTCCCGTCATTAAACCACCACATTTGCCACAAATAAGTTTTCCACTAAGAAGATAATTAACTTCGGTTTTGTGGTGTGCAGAAGTGCGTTTTGAAACCTTTAATCTATCGTTCACTTCGTCAAATATTTCTTCGCTCACGATTGCGGGATAAATATTTGTGTAAGTTGTGTTGTCTGCAAACACAACACCTTTGTAATTCTCATTTCGCAATATCCTTGAAACCGAATTTATAGTCCACTCCTTGCCATAGGCATTTTTAATGCCTTGGTCTTTTAACATAACCACAATGTCTTTAATTCTTTTCCCGCTCAAATACTCATTAAACATAAGTCTAACAATATTTGCTTGCGTTTCGTTGACCGAAATTTTTAAGTTGTTTACATCATAACCATAAGGGATTCTTCCACCTGTAAAATTACCTTTTATTCGGCTTTCTTTAAGTCCGCGCTTTACTTTTTGCGATAATTCCACAGAATAATATTCGGCAAGTCCAACGAGAACACTATCCAAAATTATACCTTCAGGTGCATCTGAAATGTTTTCAGTCGCCGAAACCAACTTTACACCATTTTTAAGGAGAATTGCACGATTGACAGCACTGTCATACCTTGACCTTGAAAATCTGTCCAATTTGTAAACAATAACAAACTGAAATTCTTTCTTTTTGCTATCTGCAAGCATTTGTTGAAGTGCCGGTCTTTTGTCGTTTGTGCCAGTCATAGCCCTGTCAATATATTCCTTGACAATAGTGTAGCCATTTCTCTCGCAAAACTCTTTGCAAACTCTTAGTTGCCCGTCAATGCTTTGCTCTGTCTGACTATCTGAACTATACCTTGCATAAACACAAACTTTAATCATAATTGGTCTCCTTTTTATAGATATAAATTATTTGAAAATGCATAAGATTGCATTTCAAAGTATATCTTTCTAAAATCATCATTAGCTTCTATCATCGTTTTAAAAATTTCTTTTGTCTTTTCTCCAAAGTTTGTTTGATTTAGGCAATCTTTTAAAAGTTCTTTTATTAACTCTTTTTCTTGCTTTTCCAAACTAATATTAGGATTGGTTAAGATTTTATTTAACAATTCAATATATTTCATATAATTATCGTTCATTTCTTTACTCCTTTATTGTCATAATTATACCGTATGTTTTTAACATTTGCAATAAATTATTGGATAAT
>CAZLVK010000092.1:0-1516 GCA_964563025.1 uncultured Bacteroidaceae bacterium
AAAAATAGGAGGTTATATTTTAACCTCCTATTTGAAAATTAGTTTAAAAACTAGTTAGCCATTTGGTTCATAACTTCTTCAGCGAAGTTGTCTTGTCTTTTTTCTAAACCTTCACCTAATGTCCAACGAACAAAAGATTTAATTGCTAATTTGCCAGCTAATAATGCTTCAATTGTTTGATCTGGATTTTTAACGAATGGTTGTTCTAATAAACATTTTTGTGACATAAGTTTATTTACACGACCTTCAACGATTTTAGCTCTAATGTTTTCTGGTTTGTTAGCTAAGTCTTCTTTACCCATTTCAATTCTAGTTTCTTCATCAATAACTGATTGAGGAATTTGGTTTCTAGAAACGAATTCTGGAGCAGAAGAAGCGATGTGTAAAGCTACGTCTTTTAATAGAACTTCGTCTTGAGCTGTAGCAGAAATTAATACACCGATTTTACCGTTGTGTACGTATGTAGCTAAATCGCCTTCTAAAATTTCAAATCTTCTGATGCTGATTTTTTCACCAATTGTAGCGATTTTATCTTTTACAGCGTCTTCAATTTTCATGTTGCAGCAGTCACATACAGAAGCATTTAATGCGTCCATATCAGCAGGTCTTTTTGCAACGATGTGTTTTGCTAAACCATTAACGAATGCTTTAAAGTCTTCATTTTTAGCAACGAAGTCTGTTTCACAGTTAACTTCAACGATAGCACCTACACCATTTTCGATGTATGTTGCAACTAAACCTTCAGCAGCGATTCTGTTTTGTTTTTTGTCAGCAGAAGCAATACCTTTTTGTCTTAAAAATTCCATTGCTTTTTCCATATCGCCATCACATTGTTCAAGAGCTTTTTTAGAGTCCATAAAACCAGCGCCAGTTTTATCTCTAAGTTCTTTAACCATTGCAGCTGTTATTGTCATAATGATTTCCTTTCAAAATTTTTTGTTTAAAATACCAAAACATTTAAAAAGAGATATTCTTGTCTTAATGCAAATTGCTAAAACAAGAATATCTCAGAAATTTTATTCTTCTACTTTAACTTCTTCAGTTTCAGCTTTAACTTCTTCAGCTACACCAGCGTCTTCAGCTTTAATAGATTGGATTTTAGACATTTGGTTAGCTTTGTTTTCTCTTAATTGTTTACCTTCAAGAACTGCATCAGCAAGTTTTGAACAAACTAATTTGATTGATCTGATAGCGTCATCATTACCAGGGATAATGTAATCAATACCATCTGGATCAGCGTTTGTATCAGCTAAGCAAATAACTGGGATATTTAATTTGTTAGCTTCTGCAATAGCAATTGCTTCTTTCTTTTGGTCAACAACAACTAATAGGTCTGGCATACCTCTCATTTCTTTAATACCGCCTAAAGTTTTTGTTAATTTACCTAATTTTCTCATCATTTGAGCAATTTCTTTTTTAGGTAATTTTTCAATTTGACCAGAATTTGAGAATTCTTCAATTTCTCTTAATTTGTTAACTCTGCCTCTGATTGTTTCAAAGTTAGTTAACATACCAC
>CAZLVK010000093.1:0-1452 GCA_964563025.1 uncultured Bacteroidaceae bacterium
CCTTTTTCAGTTTCGCCACGCAATCTGGACAAAGGCACATTTCTTCATCTTCCAGATCGTCCCATTCCAGCGGCGTGACTGCATAGTCGCCGCCCTCGTCGCAGAGGTCAACGAACAGCATTCCCTGATCCGTCAGCACAGACCATTTCTTGAGTTGCTGCACCAAAACCATGCCGTTGAGATATTCGATATGCTCTGCGATTTTCTTGCTCGTATCCTCATCCAGCGGGGCATTGAGAAGCAGGGTGACTTTCCCAATCAGCGCACCATCTATTTCCTCAACACCCCATGCGGCAGATAGCAGAAATTCGCTGACGCACTCCACATCTCCAAAGAGTACCGTCATGGGATGCAAAAAATCCACCTGCATTTTCCGAAAGGCGGCATCGATCATTTCCTGATATTCCACTAAAAGTTCTATCGGTGCTTCCGTGACGTAGCCCTCGATGTCCACCAATTCGCCGAGGATGGGGAACGTAAAAATAACTTCCTCCACCGCTTCTTCCTCGATCATCCGCTGGATCTCCCGCATCACGAAGCCAGATGTGTGGCAGTAGCCATCCCGAAGATCCTCCCAAAGTTCCATTGCGATCGGCGCTGACGGTGTGGTCAGGTGGTTCAGGACATACAGAGCATCCTGCAATTTCATTGTGCTGCTGATGGTGCGGATCATTTGGTGTTCCAGCGGGGTGTCGTACAAAAAGACCGCTTCCAGACCTTCCAACGTGTATTTTGCCATATCCCGATCCAGCCCCAGCTTCCAGAGCGCCAAATACACGTCCTCGCTGCTGGTCATGATGGGAACTTCCACCGTTTTACCGTACCTTTTCATTTGAATTTTGATCATTGTGATCCTCCCTCAGTTTTTCAAATCTTGTTTTCATACATTCCCCGTCTGCACCCCAGCAGATGAAGCCAGAGGCCGGAAACGGACACCCGGCGCATTCTTCCTTTTGCGTACAGACGGGCTTTTCTTCCGAAACTGGCGGACTGGAAAACCGCCGCCGCTCCATTCTGGGCTTGTAATGCTCACACACCCGACGTCCAGTGCCCTTTTTGATTTCTCTTCATTTTGACCTACTCCTTTCCGTGAAATAGAAAAAGCCGAGCATCGTAAGCGCAGCAGCGCCACAATACTCGGCTTAAAATAAATTGATAACTTTCTGAAAACTCCCATAAAAAAGCAGTGCCCTTTTTGAAATCCAGAGGGAAATTCAAAAAGGGCACTGGCATATTTCGGGTAAAAGAGGTTCAAGTCCTGCAACTTGCCGCCCAAACCCTGTTTGCATCTATGGAAACGAAATTTTTTGTGTTAACATTTTCGGAGAAATTCAAGCAGTTTTACAACTCGAAAACGCCTGAATATAAAAAGAAAACACTATAAATGCCAACTTTTCGCAAGTTGCATCTATAGTGTCCTCTAAAGATGTCTGTGCAGGACACTATAGATGC
>CAZLVK010000094.1:0-1435 GCA_964563025.1 uncultured Bacteroidaceae bacterium
GCAGATCGACGACAGCATGCTCACCGAAGAAGAAAAGAAAATCGTTGATGAGTTTTCGCAAAAGATCGACATAACCGACAGCGCGGTGGTAATGCAGTACGGCGCTCCGGCGCAGACAAAGGTATCACAGTTCTCCGATTCCGCACTTGAAAAGGTTCGCACAAAGGACCTCGGCGAAGTCGGAACCATGATTTCGGATCTCGTTGTTGAGCTGAACGGCCTTTCAATTGACGAAGAAGTCAAGGGCTTCAAGGGCATTTTCAAGCGCACATCAAACAAGCTTGCCTCCCTCAAGGCTAAGTACGACAAAGCCGAAACCAACGTTGACAAAATATGTGCCGCGCTCAAGGACCATCAGATTCAGCTACTCAAGGACATCGCCACACTCGATCAGCTTTATGCGGTCAATCTCGCATATCAAAAAGAGCTTACAATGTACATTATCGCCGGCAAAAAGCGTCTCCGGCTCGAACGCGACACAACACTCAAGGAGCTTTGCGCAAAAGCAGAAGCATCAGGTCTTGCGGAGGATGCACAGGCGGCAAGAGACTATTCCGATCTTTGCGAAAGATTCGAAAAGAAGCTTTACGATCTTGAGCTTACACGTATGATCTCCATTCAGACAGCACCGCAGATCCGTTTGATTCAGAACAGCGACACGATGATGGTTGAAAAAATTCAGTCAACGATTGTCAACACGATTCCGCTTTGGAAAAGTCAGATGGTCATCGCAATGGGACTCACGCACGCAAGCCAGGCTATGGAGGCTCAGCGTGAGGTAACCGAAGTTACAAACGCGCTTTTGAAGAAGAACGCGGACGCACTCAAGACCGGAACAATCGAGGTTGCGAAGGAATCCGAGCGTGGAATCGTCGATATGGAAACGATCAAGCACACAAATTCTCAGCTCGTTTCAACGCTTGAGGAAGTTATTCGCATCCAGGACGACGGGCGCGCAAAGCGTCGTGCTTCAGAAGCGGAGCTTGCCAAAATCGAAGCCGAGCTTAAGCAAAAGTTGCTCGACATCAACTCCGTAAAGAACGGCGAAAATCAATAATTAAAGAAAAAGGGGAGGTCTCCTGTTAAGAGTTCCTCCCCTTTTATGTGAAATTTCAAATTATGACCATTTTAACTGTCGATTCAATCAATTATTCAATCGGTGTAAACACCATTATTGACGACATTTCGTTTTCGATCAATGAAGGTGACCGTCTCGGTATCGTCGGCGTAAACGGAAGCGGAAAAACGACTCTGCTTTCGATAATAACCGGCGACATAATTCCAAGTTCGGGCAATGTTTTCGTAGCAAAAGGAAAAAACATCGGAATTTTACGTCAGAACGAGGTGTTCAACTCGAATGTCGGCTACGATGACACGGTTCTTTCACAAATGTACGGCGCGTTTCCGAAGATTTGCGAAGCGGAAGCACGTCTTT
>CAZLVK010000095.1:0-1399 GCA_964563025.1 uncultured Bacteroidaceae bacterium
ATATGTGCCAGCTTGCAGATTTTTCCTATGGGAAAGAAATCCGGCTGTATGACAGCGCTGCAATGATGGAGCGGAAGATGAAGAGCCACTCGGAAGAGTTTACGGAGATTGACAAAGAAAAGTGTGAGAAACAACGTGGCCACAATTGGGGGATGGATCTTGCCAATGCGGTAAGAGACGGCTTCAGTTATTTTTACATCGGGTATCTTACGCTATTAAAAAGGATTACGCTCGGTGATTTTTCCATGTGCGTGGCATCGGCATCGGAGCTTTACCACGGGCTGCGGGGTGTATTGTTTGCATGGCAGGGGATAGAGAAGCGCTGTCGTTATGCCGGCGAGTTTTTAAAGCTTTTGGACTATCCGGTAGCACTTTCCAAGGGGACGGGGAAGGTGACGGAGAAGAAGCACACCATAGAATTTGTAAACGTAAGCTTTCGGTATCCGCGCTCCGAGCAGTATGTACTAAAGGATATCAATTTAAAAATTACTTCTGGGGAGCATTTGTCGGTGGTAGGCTTAAACGGCGCGGGAAAGACTACGTTTATCAAGCTTCTTTGCCGTCTGTATGATGTGACGGAGGGTGAGATTTTGATTGACGGCGTAAATATCAAGGAATATTCCGAAGAGGAGTACCGAAAGCTGTTTGCAGTCGTATTTCAGGATTTCGAGCTGTTTGCGTTCAGCCTGAAGGAAAATATTGCGTTTGGTGAGGACGCAAAGGAAGAGGAGATTTGCCGGGTGCTTTCCCTGGCCGGCTTTTATGAGGATGCACAAAAGCTGCCGGAGGGTCTAGATACGATACTGTATAAGAGCTTTGATGAAAAGGGGACGGAGCTTTCCGGCGGACAGCAGCAGAAGACTGCCATTGCCAGAGCACTGTATAAGGACGCGCCGATTGTGATTTTAGACGAGCCGACGGCAGCCTTAGACCCGGTGGCAGAGTATGACATTTACCGCCGTTTTGATACGTTAGTAGGCGGAAAGACTGCAATTTACATTTCTCACCGTTTGTCCAGCTGTAAGTTCTGCGACCACATTGCTGTATTTGCGGAGAACACCATCAAGGAATACGGCACGCATGACGAGCTGGTAGAGAAAACGGACGGTATTTATGCGGAGCTGTTTGCGGCGCAGGCACAGTACTATGTGGAGGCGGGTTAAATAGCCGTGCCTGTGAAAATTGCCGGGAAACCACCTTGTATTTTACCAGAGGTTGCAGTATGATGATGTCAGGGACAGGGGATGGTTTGTCCCTGACGGATACATAAATGGCGTTGCTGCTTTGCAGCTCCTGCCCGGTATCGGCAGGACAGATTTGTAGAAAAAACTTTGGAGGGAATTGGAGATGTGGCTGGTATTTGCTTTGCTGTCTGCTGTCTTTGCAGCACTTACCTCGA
>CAZLVK010000096.1:0-1399 GCA_964563025.1 uncultured Bacteroidaceae bacterium
GGACGGACAGAAGATTGCACAGTACGGGGAAGAGTCTCGAGTAAACGTGGTAAGGAACTGACGTAAAATAAAGTTCAAAAGTTAAGCCATGTATATCCTGTGTGATATCCATGCACACGGGAGTCAGCTTGGACGAGTCCGACAAGAAGTTCGTTGGCCGTATGATGCCCTTTCTCGACGAGAGGGAGAGGCGGCTGTTCATAGCTGCGTATTCCGAATGCCTCGGATACGGCAGCGCCAGGGAGCTGTCGGAGCTCACAGGCTTGTCCGAACACACCATCTCCAAAGCGAAGAAGGAATTGAAGGAGCTGGGAGAGGAGGAGCAGTACCGCCCTGATCCGACCGCCCGCCCGAAGGCGGGCGAGACCGGGAGCACCCGCAAGACAGGTGCAGGTCGTCATAAGACGGAAGTGGACGACCCCACGGTCATCGATGATCTGGAGAAGCTGATCGACAACGATACACTTGGCATCCCTATGACGGTCCTCAAGTGGACCACCAAGAGCACGTATGCGCTCAGCGATGATCTGAAGGCAATGGGGCACAATGCCAGTCATGATGTCGTAGGCAGATTGCTGAAAAACGACGGGTACAGCCTCCAGCAGAACTTCAAGTACATCGAATCGGGGAATCCCGGCCCTGACAGGGATGCGCAGTTCAAATTCATCGCTGCGAAGGCCGCCCGCTTCATAGAAGCGGGCCTTCCTGTGATATCGGTCGATACCAAGAAGAAGGAGCTCGTCGGGAACTACAAGAACAACGGCTCGGAATACAGGAAGGTGGGGAACCCCCGCCGGGTCAAGGACCACGACTTCGAGGATGCGGAGAAAGGGAAGGCCGTGCCGTACGGCGCCTACGACCTGGTGAACAACGAGGGGTTCGTCAGCGTCGGCGTCAGCGCCGACACTGCGGAATTCGCCGTGAGCACCATCTGCAGCTGGTGGTACCTGATGGGCCAGAAGAGGTTCCCGGAAGCGAAGGAGCTCATGATCACAGCCGATGGCGGAGGCAGCAACGGCACGAAGGTCAGGCTGTGGAAGGCGGAGCTCCAGCATTTCGCAGATATCTCCGGCCTCACGGTCCATGTCTGCCATTTCCCGCCGGGCACCTCGAAATGGAACAAGATCGAGCACCGGCTGTTCTCGTTCATCAGCCGCAACTGGAGGGGGATACCGCTCGATTCGCTGCAGATCATAGTGGACCTGATCGGTTCGACGACGAACAGCTCGGGCCTGAAGGTGAGATGCATCCTCGATGAGTGGGAGTACGAGAAGGGGAAGATCGTCCCGGATTGGGAGTATGAATCGATCAATATCACAAGGGACGAGTGGCACGGAGAATGGAACTACACCATCGCACCGAGGCCCTAATTTTGGAATTTTATTTCGCGTCAGTTCCT
>CAZLVK010000097.1:0-1390 GCA_964563025.1 uncultured Bacteroidaceae bacterium
AAAAAAAGGAATTGTATTATAAAATACAAAACCATTTATTTTTTTTACTTCCTATTATATAATAATTTTGCCAATACATACTATATAAAGGAGGTTCCATGGAACAAAAAAATTATATCATAAATTTACTAAATATACAAGACAAAAACATTATCCTAGATAAAATTGAATTTAACAATAATACCTACGCTATTTATCTCAAACAAGCCAAATTACCTGATACATCTTGCCCTCAGTGTGGTGGTACTTCTATTAAAATTAAAAGTTACTATAATAGAACTATTAAAGCTTGTCCAATACACGGAAATGCATCTATTTACTTTTTTAAACAAAATAGATTTATTTGTGATTATTGTGGGAAAACTTTTAATCAACCTACTTCCATCGTGTCTAATGGTTGTACCATCTCTAATCAATTAAAAGAATCTATTATCAAAGAAACTACTACTAAACAATCATTTAAAGATATAGCTAATAAATCAAATGTTTCTCAAACTACTATATCTAACGAGTTTAAAAAGGAACTTCATAATTACAGAGGTACTCTATCTAGAATTATTTGTATTGATGAATTTAAAGCTTCTACTATTGCTGGTAAATATGCTTTAATTATTGGTGATCCTGAATCAGGTGAAATTATCGATATTTTGCCTTCTAGACTACAAGACTATATTTATCACTATTTTAATACAATTCCCGAAAATGAGCGTTTTTCGGTCGAATATGTCGTTACAGACCTATTTGAGTCTTATAGAACTATCTGTAAGAATCTCTTTTGGAAAAGTATTCATATTGCCGATAGATTCCATTGGATTAAATTATCTACCGAAGCTTTTAATAAAATTAGAATTCGTATTATGAAAACATGTTTAAAAACTAAAGAAAAAGATAAACTTATTTATGCTAATGCTTTAAAAAGATATTCTAAATTATTAATTGCTAATACTCATTCTAAAGAAGATTGGTTCTTTTATCAACCAATACAAAAGAATCAACTAGATCTAATGAACATTCAATCTGCTATTGAATATTGTATTAATAATGATTCAGAACTTGAAGAAGCTTATCATTTACTTCAGGAACTTTACAAAATAGCCAGATATTCTTCTTTTGAAGAGGCTAAACAAAAAATATTAGACTGGTGTGATAAAGTTAACAATTCTGAATTTGATTTACTAGAATTTAAACATGTTACACTAACTTATAAATCTTGGATAAATGAAATCGTTAATTCTTTTATCTTAGATCCTATTACTCATAAAAGATTATCTAATGGTTTTATTGAAGGTAAAAACAACTTCTGTAAAACTATTAAGAGAATTGGATTTGGTTATTCTGATTTTGATGTGTTTAGATATAAGATTATAACTACTAATAAAAAAGCTAAACA
>CAZLVK010000098.1:0-1374 GCA_964563025.1 uncultured Bacteroidaceae bacterium
ACGGACTTTTTTCGAAAGGAGTGAAATGAAGTGAAGGTAAGATCTTCCGTAAAACCGATTTGCGAAAAGTGCAAAATCATCAAGAGAAAGGGCGCAATCAGAGTCATCTGTGAGAACCCGAAGCACAAACAAAGACAGGGCTAAGACCTTTGCTTTGTAGGGAGCTTCCCTAAAAAGCAGGTCGTTTCAATAAATACCGCATGGTAGATAGAGGAACAGTTCTTGCTTTTTGTGTTACAAGCCCCTGTAAAACCACAGAAGGGTTTGCAGAGGGTGCATTGTGATATTGTGGATGTGCATCAATACGATACACGCGGTTGCGTGTTGGCTTGCGGAATCCTTTTGGTGTGAAAGGGCTCCGGACTTTGATGTTACGTTTTAGGGTTCGTGTCATTATCACGTTCTCTTTCGGCACGGGAAACGCCGTTGCCGTCACAATTTAAAGCGGCTGGTGACTGCATTGCAGTCAAATCCCACTTTTTAAGAAGTGGGCTGCCTGAAAGGGCAAAGGGCGGTTTTCCGCCGGAAAAACTATTTTAAACTATTTAACGGAGGTGTAATACGCACATGGCTCGTATCAGTGGTGTAGATTTACCAAGAGAGAAACGTGTAGAAATCGGCCTTACCTATGTTTATGGTATTGGCAGAGTAAGTTCCAACAAGATTCTTGCCAAGGCAAATGTAAATCCGGACACTCGTGTGAAGGATTTGACCGATGAGGAAGTAGCGAGAATTCGTGATGTTATTGATGCAGATTATATGGTAGAGGGTGATTTGAGACGTGAAATCGCTTTAAATATCAAGAGACTGCAGGAAATCGGTTGTTACAGAGGAATTCGTCACAGAAAGGGTCTTCCGGTTCGTGGTCAGAACACAAAGAACAATGCCAGAACCAGAAAAGGTCCGAAGAGAACTGTTGCGAATAAGAAGAAATAATATAAGGAGGATTTGTCATGGCTAAGAAGTTAGCAGCTAAGAAAGTGACGAAAAAGCGTGTCAAGAAGAACGTAGATCGTGGACAGGCACACATTCAGTCATCTTTTAACAATACAATCGTTACACTTACGGATGCAGAAGGCAATGCTCTTTCCTGGGCAAGTGCCGGTGGATTGGGATTCAGAGGTTCCAGAAAGTCTACTCCTTATGCAGCTCAGATGGCAGCAGAGACGGCAGCAAAGGCAGCAATCCCGCACGGATTAAAGTCTGTTGACGTTATGGTTAAGGGACCGGGTTCCGGTAGAGAAGCAGCAATTCGTGCCCTTCAGGCATGTGGTATCGAGGTTACCAGCATTAAGGATGTAACTCCGGTTCCGCACAATGGCTGCAGACCGCCGAAGCGCAGAAGAGTCTAATGAATTGGTGAAAGGAGAACTG
>CAZLVK010000099.1:0-1337 GCA_964563025.1 uncultured Bacteroidaceae bacterium
GTTCAATATCGGTAATAGTAATGCCTTTTTCGGTCAACATAGCGGAAGCGGATTCAACAACCTTGTTATACTTATCCTGCCCGTGCAAGTCCGTGTAAATTTGCTCTACCGCCTGCACACAGGTTTTAACAACTGCCTTTTTGGTATTGTCATTAACATACTTCTGATAGAGGTTTTTTACAACAATACCAATATACCCGGCGATAGCGGTAATTACCGCATACAAAATCTCCATACCGTAGTTGGAAATAAATTCAGAAACAAAAGTTTTCATAAGTAATACCTCTTTCTATAATTATAATTTCTTTGTGAAGTCAAGGCTGATCCAGCCTGCACCGCTTTTGAGCTTACCCCATTTTGTAGCGCCCGTTCCGGCGGATTCCGCAACAATGGTATATACGCCCATATCTTTAATAGCTCCGTTAGTTCCGTAATTTGTGCCGGGGCCTTTGCGGATGTTCAGAACAGAGGTAGTGATTTTAACCCGATAGCTCTTGAATGTTTCGGCTGCGGTTGTTGTCTTTTCAACCGTTAAATACTTTACATTCACAGGACTGCAGATAGCGTTTTTACCGTCCTGACTTTTATCAATGACGGCTCTATCTCCGCTGACGGATTTAACGATCCACTTTTTGTTTTTTACCCAAGTCGGAATTGCTTTACCGCTATAATAGGTTGCATCAGATTTGATAGAAACAACATCCCCTGCCTTAATCGTAGCGGAAACGGTTGTATCTGTCTTTGTTTCGACAGCACCGAGCAGCTTATTTACTTCGGCGGCAATTTCTCCGTGTTTGTTGTAGAGATATGTACCGGGGCAGGATTTGTTAGCATAATCACGATGTACGGTCATATTACAGCCGTTTCTGTGATTAACCCTATCCGTTTTATTTGTGGACCAAACGAGCTTTTTAATCCCGTTACGCTTACAAATATCGGCTACTAATTTAATCAGTGCCGAGTAAGCGGCTGAGGTAACGGCGTAAGGCTCTGAGGTATCACTTGCAACCTCAATAGTGATAGCTCTTTGATCGTTAGCGTTGGAGGAAGAACACCAAGAACGATTTTTCTCCTCAACATACAGACCGATTTCACCGTCATATCCGATTCCGTAATTAGAGGAAGCCTGTCTTGAGGTAGGCTGGAAAATCTCACCGATTCTCTTTGCCGTGCATTGACCTACAACGCAATGGATAGTAATTGTGTCGATAGCGTGTGTTCTCTGTCCTGAATGGTTAGGGCTGAGAAGTGTTACACTTGTGAGAGGGCTGTTTGTGTAAGCCATAATAAAAATCTCCTTTTCTTAATAAATGTGCCGCCGTGTATTTCAACGGCGG
>CAZLVK010000100.1:0-1337 GCA_964563025.1 uncultured Bacteroidaceae bacterium
CTTGAAAAACAACTAAAAGCTGTTATTAAACAAAAAGAAGAAGCAATCAGAAATCAAGAATTTGAAACAGCTTCAAACCTAAGAGATGATGAAGCAGATTTAAAAGAAAAAATCCGTGAAATGTCTCAAAAATGGAGAGAAGATAACGAAGAAAACAAACCAACTGTAACAGCAGAACAAGTTGCACAAGTTGTTAGTATGATGACTGGTATCCCTACAACAAAAATTACAGAGGGTGAAAGCGAAAGACTTCTTAAACTTGAAGAAACTCTTCATGCTAGAGTTATTGGTCAAGACCAAGCAGTTGTTGCATTATCAAAAGCAATTAGACGTGCTAGGGTTGGTTTAAAATCACCAAACAGACCAATTGGTAGCTTTATTTTCTCAGGTCCAACTGGGGTAGGTAAAACTGAATTAGCTAAAGCGTTAGCAGAAGCAGTATTTGGTAGTGAAGACAATATGATTCGTGTTGATATGTCTGAATTTATGGAAAAACATTCAACGGCAAAATTAATTGGTTCACCTCCAGGATACGTTGGTTACGATGATGGCGGACACTTAACAGAATTAATCAGAAAGAAACCTTATAGCGTTATTCTTTTTGACGAAATTGAAAAAGCGCACCCAGATGTATTCAACATCATGCTACAAATCTTAGATGATGGTCGTTTAACAGATTCTAAGGGAAGACACATCAACTTTAAAAATACTATCATCATTATGACAAGTAACGTTGGTGCTAGTATGATTACTACAACAAGCAAGTTGGGCTTCTCTGTTGCTGAAGACGAACAAAAAGATAAGTATGAAAAACTAAAAGATACAGTAATGGAAGAAATGAAAAAATCATTCCGTCCAGAGTTCTTAAACAGAATAGACGATATTATTGTATTTGCACACTTATCTAAACCAGAAATCAGACAAATTGTAGATTTAATGTTAAATGACTTATTCAAACGTCTAAAATCACAAAATCTAACAATTGAAGTAACTGATGAAGTTAAAGATTACTTAGGCGATGCTGGATATTCTGAAGCCTACGGTGCAAGACCATTAAGAAGATTAATCCAAAAACGTATTGAAGACGGTTTGGCAGAAGAAATTCTTTCAGGTCAATATACATCAGGCGATAAGATTATACTTAAACTTAAAGATGAAAAAATCGTCTTTGAAAGTGCAAAGGCTGAATAATAAGTTAAATCAAAAACAAAAGACATCTTCATAATTGGAGATGTCTTTTTTGTTACTAGTTTAAATTTTAATGATTATCTTTATGTCATTACTGTACATGTCAAGTAATTAGTTACATTATTTGTTATATAGTCTTTGCGAGCAAA
>CAZLVK010000101.1:0-1325 GCA_964563025.1 uncultured Bacteroidaceae bacterium
TTGGGGCGACGCCACTGCTGATGATTGGTTTGGGAAGATTTTGGAGGATTAAATGAAAGACCGCATTAAACATCTTGAAGACGCAATTGGCGCCGTAAGCGTATTTTTGCTGGACTATATGTGCGCAGTAGAGGAAGCGGGCTACGGCGATAGTATGGAGTTTATGGATTTGAAGAATAGAGCGCAGAGGTTGGTTGGGGAATTTTTTGATTCGATCTTGGCGCAGGAAGCCGAAAGAATTGGAGGTAAAATGGGTACTAAAGAAGTTGTTTATCCTGTGGAGCTTGGGTATAGTGATTTTGTTTCTATTGTTAAGTGTGCACAGCAAGAGGAAGAGTGGCTTGGAAAGTTGGAGAATCTTGGGGTGACTATTGAGTATTTTCCTTGGGAAGAAATGATAGAAGTTTTCCTTCGGAAATATCGAGATATAGATAGTGTTACTGGCTGGTTCTGGGATTGTATTTATGACAAGGCTAGCGCCGCAGATATGTGGCATACACTTATTGATGATGAAGCATGGGGTAAGCGTTTTGAGGATTAAATACGTAGTCGGCGCGAACCCGAAATTTTATTGCATGACTGGTTTTGTCGACTCGGCGCCTACAACGTAAGACAACTTAATAGATATATAAATGCTCCCAAAGCTAATAGGTTTTGGGAGTTTTCGTATACATTTTTATATATGTATTCAGCGCGACTGCGATATTTTGCAGAAATTTTTCGGAGCGGCGCCTTCAACGTAGACAGAATTTTGGAGAAATTTTTCGACTCGGCGCCTTCAACGTAGACAGAATTTTGGAGAAATTTTTCGACTCGGCGCCCACTACGTCAATATATTTTCTAAAAAAATTTTCCAAAAAATTTCAGTACGGAAAATTCGTAGCTCAAAATTTTCCGAAAAAAGTAGAGGGGTCTTTCAGTTTTGATACTTACAGGTAGAGGCTTACGTACGTATATATGTACATATATAAGTTATTATTTAAGAACGTATATGTGTACATATATATGTACATATTAAGGGTCTAACGTACATATATACGTACATATATATGTACATATAAAGGCCCAAAAACCCCAGCAATAATAGAGCTCTTGGGCCGAAGGCCAAGGAGCGAGCAAGGAATTGCCGATGGCCGAAGGCCAGCGGTAAGGGGCGCAGGCCTCGCTTGCCGAAGGCAGCGATTTTAGGACAATAAGTACGTATTAACTACATATATAAGTACGTATATAAGGGTAAAACGTAGGAGAATATGTACGTATATACGTACATTAAAGGGGCGGAAAGTATAAAAAAATTAAGTACGTACTTATGTACGTACTTATAT
>CAZLVK010000102.1:0-1324 GCA_964563025.1 uncultured Bacteroidaceae bacterium
GTTGACGCAGAATTACAAAAATATATCGAAGCAAACAAAAACGGTGACGGAATGAGCCGTGACGAATTAAAAACCAATATGGCAAACGCATTAGGCAACATTCCGAACATATCAGACTCAATTGCAAATATTATTGATGCAACGGCTTCCTTAGACAAAATGGATTCAAAATTGGATGAATTGGATGTATTAATAAATGATACAATGAGCTTAAATAACGAAATTGAAAACCTTTCTGAAATCATGGGGATATTAGCAAATTGTGACCCTATCGGATTTACAATGGAAGATGAAAACGGTCAACAGGTACAATACGATTTCATAGTTGATGACGGTAATTTTGACTCTACAAGTGATTTTCTCGGTGCGGAAGGTCAATGGTCGGAAATGGTAGCATTGAACACCGACGGTGACAATACGGTATCGGCTGATGAATTGGCGGCAGGAAATATTAAAGCGGTTAAAACAAATGCCGACGGTACGCAAGAAATAGTTGATATCAAAGAAGAATTCGGCGAAGATTTCTCAATCGATTTATCTTCTTATCAACAAGGCGGAAGCCACAGTGCCGTAAGTAACGGTGACCACGATAACGACGGTGTTGCCGACCAAACATTATTGGGTACTTTCAACGTAAACGTTAACGGTCAATCAATCAGCGGTTACAACACATTGGATGACATTGATTACCTCAGCGAAACCTTCGGAGTCAGTGCTGGCGAACAAGTTGAAGCAGCAACGGCAGGTTCGGCAGGAGTTACGTCAGGATATAAGGCAATGGCAAGTGCTTCGCAAGATTTAAGCGTTCACGAAGAATTTTGGGAAGCATACAACGCAGAATACGAAAGATTATCTCAGAAATTGGATAACGCTTGGTCAGGATTGGATGTATCAAAAGATACAATGGAAAATTTCAGAGAAACTTCAAAAACCGAAACAATGAATGAAGCCGAAGCCGAAAAAGAAGCTATCGAAGCAGAACAGGAACAAGAAGCCGAAAACGTAAAACAAGACGGTGAATTCCTTGCAAGAGCAGCAGAAGCAAACGATGTTACGGAAGATGAATTAACCGAAGAACAAATTGACAAATACTATGAAGAAGAATATGCAGCTTAGTTAATATATTCATTACATAAAAGCGGAAGTGATTTTCACTTCCGCTTTCTTTTGTTTTTAATTATTTTTGTGGAACATAAACTTTAAAGTTAGTATGTTGCACTTGCTTCTTTAATGCAGGATTTGATTGTTTTGTTAAGTTATGTAACGAAAAGTATATAAATTTTATCTACTCTAGCAATTTATGAAAACAAATTGTTTTTTTATT
>CAZLVK010000103.1:0-1322 GCA_964563025.1 uncultured Bacteroidaceae bacterium
TGTTTTAACTTGTGTTGATATTCTTGATATTTAAAAGAAAATGTAATTATTAATGCTTGTTTTACTGATTTAGTTTCACATTCTATTTCTTTGTAAAATATAGTGTTGTAATGTTGTTTTTTAAAATTTTCATCTACATTTGATAAGTCATAAATATCTTCAAGATTTCCTAAAATGCGCCATCCAGTTTTGTCTAAAGCATAGTCTTGCAACTCATTACTTAGTTTCTTTATAGATTGAGTTATTACAAAACCACGACCTTCTTTAATGTTAAAATTTTTTATTTCATCACTACACATTCCAGCATCAGTACAAACAATAATATTTTTACCCTCTATGTTATAATTATTTAAAAATTTATTTTCGCTTGGTATCATTGTTTTTGATTCAGATGTATTTCCTGGATTAATATTCATGGCAAAAGGATATCCGTCAGCATCCATAAATAAGCCCATTTGAACCAATGGTAATGGTTGGTGTTGTTTACTAATTCCATATTTTTTAAAATCATCTTCTTCAGTATAAAAGAAATAATTTGTACAATCGTAATAAATAACTTTATAATTTCTATTAATGACTTTATTGCTATAATTAAATAAGTCTTTTTGTATATTATCAATTTCTTTTGCTAAATAGGTTAGTGTTCTATAAACATGCTGAATGTCAAAATTATAATTACCAATAAACTTTTTAGATTGTTGATATGTAGATAATTTAGATGATGGCCATATAATACGAGCGAAGACTAAACATTCAACAACAGAATTGATATCAAATGTAAAATTATATTTATTTTTGATATTATCAAAAATTTTATTCATTCCTAGTTCATAATAAACTTTTTTTAAAAATAAATGTCCAGAAAAGAACCTACGATCAACGTCTTTTTCAATTTGTCTATTTGGGTCTAAAACCAAATTGACAGGAAGTTCTTTTCCTTCTTTAACCATTTGATTAAGTGATTTTATGTAATCGGCAACTTTGTCCATTGTATTATCAGTTCCGAATCTTTCTTGCAAACTTTTATCATTTCCTAAGTTTTCATAAATGTAGGTAGACCTCTTACCTTTAAGATTAGTATAATCACCAATAATAGAATAATTATTATTACTTTTAGTTGTAACAGTTTTTAATCTCATTATAATATCACACCTTTGTATAATAATATTATACAAAGTACGGAACGAGTACGCAAGTGTAAAAATTAAAAAAACTAGGTTTCACCTAAGTTTAAATGATATTTTTTCAAAAAAGTGTCAAAGATGGGAGTATAAAATTTTATTATTTTTGTTAATTTTTTTAACCATTATGGCTGAGTAGTA
>CAZLVK010000104.1:0-1321 GCA_964563025.1 uncultured Bacteroidaceae bacterium
ACATTGCAGAAATTAACATTCCACCTTTTAAAATAAAATTATCTTTATATTTAGATTTCTAGTAATCTTTCTAACATATATGTTTGAAGAACTGATTGTGCTGCAACATTATTCTTCTTTGCCAAATTGTTTATTATTGATTTAAAGCTCATAGTTTTACCATCCATATTTTAAAGTACCTCCATATAATTTCTTAATATTTTTTCAATTTTGAAATATAGTTTTTTATCTAAAGCTTTCTCTAAAACATCATATAGTTCATTCTTATCTCCATACCATTGAATTTTTCTATAAATTCTTTTATATCACACCACTTATAATCAATATTCTCCTCGTTTAATGTTACTTTTTCTTTTTTAACAAATGTTATATATGCATATTCTTTTATTTCCTATGTCAATTGCTTTTATTTTTTTATCCATAAATACATTCCAGTAATTTTATCTGGATTATATTTAAAACCAGCCTTTTCATAAAAAGCTTCATTACCAGCAGTAGGTATAAGTTCTATCTGCATTTTTTCTCCATCCGATACATTCTCTTCAATTAATTTTTTAAGTTCAGAAATGATTCTAAGTCCAATACCTTGTCCTTGAAATTCAGGTTTTACACAAATATCAGATAACATGCAAACTATACTATAATCTCCAACAACTCTTCCAATTCCAGCAAGTTGTCCATTTACTGTTGCTTTAACCATATACATTGTATTTTTAAGAGCTTTTTTAACTTGTTCTTTTGTGTATGTTTTCCAACCAACAGATTCAACCATTTCCAAAAACTCATCTTCAGTTATTGAATATTCCAATTTTATATTCATAAGCTCCTCCTATAAAATAAATCTATTATCATCTTCAATAATATCAAATGCTTCGTTTAAATATGATTTATATATTTATTAAATTCTTTAAAACTAATACCAACTGGCACTTCAAAAAATTCTTTTGTAGGACTATCTTTTCCACCTCTTAACTTTATATAATAATCTACTATTGTTTTTATTGCCTCTTCTTCTGAACTATACTCATAAATTCCTTTTTTCTCAAAATTAGGATGTTCCATATAATCCTATTAAAATTCTAAATATACTTTCAATTTGTTTACTATAATAAATTGTTATCATACCTAAAATAATCGCTATTATTCCATAAGCCATATCATAATTATAAAAATTGTATTTTTCCTTATTTCTAATATAATTTACAATTTTATAAATCCCAACTAGAACAAACATTATTCCTAAAAAGCAAGATACTGCTTTTACCGTATCTAACACCTCCTCATATTTTTTTACTTTAATCAACTGATTTTAATGCTTCAA
>CAZLVK010000105.1:0-1320 GCA_964563025.1 uncultured Bacteroidaceae bacterium
TTAATTCACCAAACTAGATTTAATGATATTACTAATTTAATATACAACTTTCTTTTATTGCTTTTTCTACACTAAATGATTCTCCTGTCTTTATTATTGACATCATTATATATGTAAATTTTCTTATTATTGCATTTATTGATATTAATTTACTTAACTTATTATCTCTTTGTGTGGTATAATAGTTATGCAATTGCAGAAAGAAATTATTATTTTTAACTAGGCTGATTCCGATTTGTTTTAAGTTGCGTCTTAATTTAGAACGGCCTCTTTTAGAAATATGTTTCTTTCCTTTTTTTTTGCCACTTGAATTCTCTTTAAGACTCAATCCACTCATCTTTATCACTTGTTTTGCATGTTCATAATTTCTTAAATCTCCTGTTTCTGCAATAATTCCTATAACACTTATATAATTAACTCCTGATATTTCTACTAGTTTTTCTACATAGTCGATTTGACTTGCCAATTCTATTAATTTACTTTTTACTTCTTCTAACTCTTTAACTAGTTCTTCATATCTTTCATATAATTTTTTTATTTCGTATTTACTAAAATTATCTATATTTATTGCATTACTTTTCTCACACAACTTTTTTAAATTTATTATATTACTTTTCTTTGCATATCCATTATTTTTAGTCATTAATTCAATAAATTCTTCAAGTTCCATATCATTTATTTCACTCGGTATTAACTGACTTTTATAGATTGGTTTTACCCCTACAGAATCTATTTTATATACATGTTCCAATTCTGGAAAATATTTATCATTCCATACATGTATTTTATTCTTTATTCGATTTATTTCGATTTGTATATCATCATATATTTGATATCCAGAATATATATCTTGATATATTTCATTTCTTTCTATTGGTTTTACATATTTTCCTTCACTTGTTAATCTAGCAATTAACAAGGCATCTTTCGGATCACTCTTAGTTGGATTTTGATCATATTGTTCTTTTGCTTGTTTTACTGTATATGTTGGCATCAATACAGTTTCTTGACCACAATCTTTAAAATATTTATCTATATTTAACCAATAATGTCCAGTTGGCTCAAAAGCTATTATTACATCATTTTTATTGTCTTTGTACATAGCAGCTGTTATTTGACATCCAATAGCATCAAGATTATCTGTTCTATCAAACCAAACTTTATGATACACCTCCATTCCTCTATAATCACAGAATCTTGCACAACACTTTGTTTTTCCAATATCTATTCCGCATATCAAAGTGTCTGGTGTGATTCTTTTGATTTTCTCATTAACTCTCATAACATCATCCTCCTAGATTAATCTTATCAAATTTTGTA
>CAZLVK010000106.1:0-1297 GCA_964563025.1 uncultured Bacteroidaceae bacterium
TTGATGATTATGATAATGGTACATTGTATGTGCAGTTGGATAAATTGCATAAGAATGATGACCGATTGATTGCCGAAATCAAAATCAAAATTGCATCAAATGCGACAACAAACATTGACGAGGACACCATTGAAATGACGAGCAACGATGTAGACCACATTGCCGAAGAAATTAAAGACATCATTAACTATGAAGTCGGAGTTAAACTAAATCAAGCATTAGCGTTTGCACAAGGATATTTAGAAGATAGAGAAGAACGATTTTTAGAATTGTTTATGCAATATATCAATAATCTTATAACAGAACGGTAACGAAACGTTGCCGTTTTTTTATATATCTGTTACCGTGCTTATATTGAACTATTCGGAAATCCTTAACAGTTGAACTGACCCGAATAGAACTCCAAAAAAACTTTTGAAAAAATCTAAAATATTTTTGTTTATATGGTTGACAACGATTTGATAATATGATAATATATATCATGTCAAGGGGATATAAATCCTCGAATACAAAGGAGAATGAACTATGAAGATTTATCTTGTACAAACAACTGACATTGATGACGCAAATGTATTCGTCACAACGAACGCATTTAGCACCTTGGAAAAGGCAAGAACGGCATTTGAGACCACTAAAACCGAACTTAAAAATGGTTTTGATTGCGACAACAACGGAATTATCGAAACCGACAAAGATACTTGTTTTAGTTGGATAGAAGAAGAAGGATTTGTTGACAATGGATTTTCAATCCGAATTATCGAAACTGAATTGAAGTGAGGTGAGAATATGAACATTAAATATAAAGTGGTATACAAAGCCTATGGTGTGTGGGCGGAACAAAGATTTAGCAGTCTTGAATGTGCTTACGAATGCGCACAAAGAGTGAACGGTATCGTCCTGAATGCGAAATAAAAACAAGAACGGCGGCGGAAACGTCGCTGTTTTTTTATTGTATTTTACCGTGCTATCCCTATTGACAACGTTATGCCGTTTTTGTTATCATCATGACTATGGAACTCAAAGAAATCGAAAACAAAATCAATGAAATTATGAATGAACACAACGAGAATGTAATGGGTATTAAACTCCTTTGCGCAGGCTTGTGTGTGTTTAATATACTTATCGCAATGGCTATATTTTCAGGGGGCATTGTTGCCGTTCTCGAAACCGCCACCGAACCGAATTATACCACTTACGTCTTGTGGTGTGTTTTAGGGATGATTGTGGACGTCATCGTCGCAGCGGCTATATGCACGGCATGTATCCGACAAACATCAGCGTCGATAGCCCAACTCGG
>CAZLVK010000107.1:0-1291 GCA_964563025.1 uncultured Bacteroidaceae bacterium
CACCGTGGTCTAAGTGAAGAGCGATAGGTACTGTAGTTGTAGCTAATGCAGCTTCAACTAATTTAATTAAATATGTTTGGTTAGCATATTTTCTAGCACCAGCTGAAACTTGAAGAATGATAGGTGATTGAGTTTCTTCAGCAGCTTCTGCGATACCTTGTAAAATTTCCATGTTGTTTACGTTGTAAGCACCGATAGCATAACCGCCAGCTAATGCTTTTTTGAACATTTCATTTGTTCCAACTAATTTTCTTTCTGCCATTACTAGCCTCCTCTTGTTTACATGACGTTTATAATCTACCGCAAACAAAAAATATTTTCAATTTATAGAGTTTCTAAATTTTGAATAACGGGTATTCTATAATAAGAGTATAATTGCAAGTTTGTAAAAAAAATGTTACAATTTATTTCATAAAGTGAATGGAGGACGAAATGTCAAAAGAGGACAGCTCAATCAGTTTTGGAGTCGGGTTACTTCTTGGTGTTGTAGGCGGTGTTATTGCTGCTTGCTTGTATGCGCCAAAATCTGGCGAAGAAACACGTAAAGATGTTGAAAATGCAATTTCTGATATTGCTCAAAAATATACCCCAGAAATTCAAGAAGCTAAAAAACAGGCGTTGACTTCTATAGATGTTATGAGGTATCGATTAGAGCAACAATACAATAAAATAAATGAATCAATTAAAGCTAAGCAAATGGCTAAGGCTAAAGAAAAAGAATCTATGGAAGATTACGAAGTAAACTAGGAGATTTAAATGACACCCACATTGGAATGCGTAATAGCTGTATTTGTTATAGTTTTAATTGTAGTTCTAGTTGTTCTTACTGTATTTGTTATTAAATTAATTCAAGAGGCAACTCATACGCTAACAAGCGTAAAACAACTATTGGACTTAACAACAGATGAACTTAAACCTGCTTTAAAATCGCTAAATAATGTTTTAACTACAATTAGCAATGTTTCTCTTGCAACAAATAAGCAATTTGATTTAATCAAAAAAATATTAACAACTTTGTTAGGTGCTTCTTGTGTTGCATTGACAAACGTTAAATCAAAAGGTGGCTTTATTAGTGGTTTAATTAGCGGATTTAATATTTTTAGAAAAAAAGGAGATAAAAAATGTCAGTAGGCAAATTTATAGCTGGCTTTGTTGTTGGCGGTGTTGTAGGTGGTTTAATTGGTCTTTTATTAGCACCTCAATCTGGTGAAGAAACACGTGAACAACTTGCCGAAAAATCAAAAGATATATGTGATAAAGCTCACAGCACAGTTTCTGAAATTCAATCGAA
>CAZLVK010000108.1:0-1116 GCA_964563025.1 uncultured Bacteroidaceae bacterium
CTGAAATACCTTTGCATATTCGGTCGTATTTGCCATAGTTGTTCTCCTTTCTGTTCTGGCTTCCCGCCAAAGGCGGAGTGCCGAACTTGTTCGGTACGCCCTTTGAGGGGAAGCTGGCACGGCGAAGCCGTGACTGATGAGGTGTCTGCACAAATTTAATTCAATCTACAATTAAATTATTGATTAGGTTTGAACTGTTGCAACACCTCATCCGGCGCTTCGCGCCACCTTCCCCTCAAGGGGAAGGCTTTTGGGGAAGCCTTTCCCCGCCAAGCACAGTATATTTCCTATATGACTGCAAAAAACTGCACGGCTTGAATTCCGCGCATAAAAAGCCTTCCCCCTACTGGGGGAAGGTGGATTAACGACCGCTTAGCGGTCGTTAAGACGGATGAGGGCTAAACTTAATGCTAAAATTTAATGTAAATTAGATTAAATTTGTACCACCCTCATCAGTCAGCGCTAACGCGCTGCCAGCTTCCCCCAGTGGGGGGAAGCTGTCTGCACGAAGTGCAGACTGATGAGGTGTCTGCACAAATTTAATTCAATCAAGAAATTTGAATTGCAGCGCGCAGAGCGACCGCTTCGCGGTCGTTCGGACACCTCATCCGTCACGGCTTCGCCGTGCCACCTTCCCCTCAAGGGGAAGGCTTTCCCCCTCAATTTCACCAAAATGCAGTGGATTTCGCTTTAGAATAAAGATATCAAAAGCGAAAGGAAGAAAAACCATGCAGATAAAAAGAGATTTACATAAAACGAAATACACCTGTATTTCCAACGGCATATTTACCGATAATCGGCTTAGCCTTGCGGCGAGAGCGCTGATGGGCGCGGTGCTGTCGCTTCCCGACAGTTGGGATTTTTCGGTGAACGGAATTGCCGCAGTGCTGGGAATAAATAAAACAAGCGCACTGAAATATTTACACGAACTAGAAAAATTCGGATATCTCCACATAAAACCTCAAAGTACAGAAAACGGCAAATTTTCCACAAAGCAATTTTGTTTTGTGGAAGTTCCCGATACCGAAAACACCGATACCGAAAATACCGTCACCGAAAACACCGTCACCGAAAACACCGTCACCGAAAACACCGTCACCGAAAACACCGTCACCG
>CAZLVK010000108.1:1216-1287 GCA_964563025.1 uncultured Bacteroidaceae bacterium
AAAACACCGTCACGGTAAATTCGCCACAATTAAATAATAATATACCAAATACTAAAAAACCAAATACTAAT
>CAZLVK010000109.1:0-1264 GCA_964563025.1 uncultured Bacteroidaceae bacterium
GGGTGACCTCGCGGTTAAACGCCGAGAGCAGAAGCCCGTAGCCGTAATTCAGAGCAGCGTTTGTCGGACATTCCTTCCCTCTCGAAAAATCCTTACCGAAAAGAGCGTTGAAATAGACCTTGGCGGCGTGACCCTCTCTGTTGCTCTCATCGGCAAATTCGATCTCACGCACATAGCCCGTGAGCATTGCTGACTCCCGCTCAAAACCGTTTTCAAGAAGCACCTTTGCCTGATTGCATATCTTTTCCGAGACTATCTGCGTCCAAATAAGGCCGCGCCTGCCGTCAGTCCATGCCATTTGTCGTCTGATCTTTTTTGATGAGTCGTGCGAGCCGATATATGGCTGAAGCTCACCGTAGGGCGATCTTTTTGAGTCGCAGAAAATAATTCTGACCTTATTTTTGACAAGTTCTTCAAGCAGGCATCCCGTCATCGAAACGGCGGGATTTTCGATCATCAAAACTGCGATCTCGTCGATAAATATCCGTCTTGTTTCCTCGCCTCTTATCACCATGTAGCCCATTGACAGGTCGAGTTTGCACCTGTTTGTCACAACGACAGTGCGCCAACTCATGACTTCCCCTTCGTCAACAGATCTGCAAGGTTTTGCGATCTCTTTTCGAAAAGCCCCGATGCCGAACGGTCGATAATGCGGATATCGCGGTAGTCCCAATTTCGGATATTTGCGGAAAGTAATATTATTCCGACTTTTTTATTTTCGATAGAACAACTTCCGGGTCTGTTTGTCTTCAAGTATAAGATCAGATTTTCGAGGATATTGATCTGTTTTGTAGTGTCGCATAACTCGAATTGCTGTCTGCCGGCAGGACTTACGATGGCGAGCTTTGCTCCCGGCATTTTTGAAAAATGCTTTCCCGATATTTTTGCCACCAGCTCATCGAACAACGCAAGATTTTCGTTCCTGGATATGCCGTCGTTTTCCTTGTCGGGTTGATAGTTTTTGTTGATTTCTCGTTTTTTGGAAAAGTTTTCAATCTTTTTTATGTATTCGATCGTGCTTTTGCCGTAAAAGGGAGTTTCGAGCGAGCGGAACAAAAGTTGTTTTCCTGTTTTACCTGTCAAGCATACTTCAAAACCGTCGAGCGAGAAAACGGTATTGACCTTTATCTTTCTGTACCCGAGCGGCAGAGAAAGCTCCGATATTTTTTCACCGAGTTCTTTTTTGACAATGCGTTTGATGGTTTCCGTTGCATCTCTTTCGTAATCACGAATATCTATCGCACGAACGGGCAGTATTGTCAAT
>CAZLVK010000110.1:0-1264 GCA_964563025.1 uncultured Bacteroidaceae bacterium
CCTGTTAATTATAACACACGTTGTCTATTCTGTCAATAGCTTTTGGGGATTTTTTTGACAAAACAATTTTTCGCGTGTATAGCGCTGTGAAAATCAAGCGCGTTTAGCCTTGCGCTTTTCGCGGCAAGCTATCGCCATATATGCTGCATACGCCGCAATACCCACACAGGAAACTATACAGCCCTCTTTCAAGCCTTTGACAGAATACGAAAGCTTTATACTGTGCTGTCCCTCGCTTGTTCTTACGCCTATAAGTCCGTTGTCAACGCAGATAACCTCCGTTTCCTCGCCGTCAACATACGCTTTCCAGCCGTCATTATAGGAAGCCGAAAAGAAAACGATGTTCTCCTTGTCAAGGCTGATATCGGCGGTAAGTCCGTTTGTTGTCTTGACAAGGTTTGTGCAGCACACGCTGCGGCGCTGCTCAATAAGCTCGGCGTATTCCTCATCGGAAATCGGTGCGAAATCATCGCCCTGCGGGAGAATATCTGCGAAGTCGTTGGGGTTTTCCACCACAAGATATTTCAGCAGCAGGCGGTGCTTGTCGGCAATATCCATATCAAGCGCGCTGAACTGCTCCGCGGAAATAACCTCGTCAAACACAAAGCCCATGGGGATATAGTTTTGGTTTTCATAAACCTGCCACTCGCCAAAATCGCCGAGATATTCGATATTATCGGGCATTATGGGAATGCAGAGGAAATAATATTTAACCGAGCAGAGGTCGCAAACCTCGCTGTAGCGGGAAAATATCGGCAAACTGAAATTCTTTGCGGAGAAGATATCCACGCTTCTCAGAAACTGTTCATGCCCAGGGTTTAGCAGGCTGTTGAAGTGCAGGGTGCTGTCAACGCCCCATATAAGGTTGACATTTTTGCCGTCCTCGTTGGAGGAGATGCGCTCCGATGTGTCCACATAGTCGGGGATATCTTCGTCAAAAGAGTATATATCAACCAATATGTTGATGTCGGGTACGGTTGCGGTAAGATTATAAGCCATTATTCCGAAAACCATATACACCGAAACCGCCGTGAAGATATACAGCTTTGGAATAAAATCCTTTGTGTGCCGCTGTCGAACGACAATAATAAGGCAAACAAGGCAGAGGATAGTGATTGCGAAATGCAGCAGATTTTGTGCAAAGCTAAAGAAAGCGTCACTTGCATGTGTGTATTCAACAATTGTATCCTCTGAGCGGAACAGGAGGTTATAGATAAGCAAAAATCCCACAACCGCGCCGCAGGATATAATTCCAGGCTTGAAG
>CAZLVK010000111.1:0-1262 GCA_964563025.1 uncultured Bacteroidaceae bacterium
GTTTATTAGATATTTTTATATAATTTCTAAAATCATTTGCTGCTTTTTCAGCATCCTCTAAATTGTTACATGAATATTTCTTTAATTTTATATTATCAGTATCTATATTATTCATTTCTATAATCTCTAGATATTTAGCAACTTCATCTTGAATTAATTCTTCTAAAAGTTCTAGATTTTGACCGGTTAATCTTTTTTTCTTTCTAAATGAAGTAAATTTCATTTTTGGAACATTATAAACTTTTAATAATTCAATAGATTTAACATTGTATGCATTAGCAAAATCAATTAATTTTTTTGAATCAGGTAATATTTCTCCTTTTTCGTATTTTGAAATAGCAGTAGCAGTCATATTAAGAAGATTACCTGCTTCTTTAAGTGATAGATTTTTTAATAATCTAATCCTTTTTAAATTCTTTCCAATTCCATCCATATTATCCCTACCTCTTTACAGTTAATATTTTATCACAAAAAAGTAGAAATGTAAACTAAAATACTTGAAATTTATTTAATTATATGCTATTATTTCATTGTGAGGGTACAAAAAAAAAGTTTGCTCGCAACAAACTGTACTCTCTCAAACCACATTGAGAATATTAGAAGTAAATAACTCCTAAAATAATCATATCATTTTTAATGATTAAAAACAATGCAATTTTAGAAGTTTAGTAATGCTTTACAGTATTTTCAAGAGTAAATAATGAAAGGAGGAAATACTTATGGCAAACAAAATTAGAACTTCTAAAAGGGTTGCTAGTAAAGCGAGTAGTCAACTAAGAAGTAAAGCTACTTCATCTAGAACAAAGTCTGTAGCTGCTAGTGCTTTAAGGAATAGAAGTAAGTAATGAGTAAAAGGGTTACTAGTGAATTAATAGAGTTAATTTTTACATTTGTAATATTAAGTAGTTTTCTTGGAATCAAGGAAACTCTTAATATTATTAAACAGGTACTGTCTATGCTTAACTCTATTTTGGTATCATTTTATGATACTACCATCTTAAATATAATGTTTAAATACTTTATTACTTTTCCAATAGTAGGTGTCATACTAATGATGTTAGGTTCACCAAGGGGAAAAGAAGGACATTGGATTGGGAAAATTTTATATTTTGTAGTTGGATATGGAATAGGATTTCTTTTAGATTTTATTTCAAAATTAATATTCTAAAGATATTAATAGATAGTATTGACTAAATTGGGAGTACGTAAATGTACTCCTTTTGCACATTTCATACAATTTCTTTTTAATTTAATTTGTTATA
>CAZLVK010000112.1:0-1257 GCA_964563025.1 uncultured Bacteroidaceae bacterium
GCCCCTTTGCCGTAAGCAGGTATTTTTGTCTCGGGTGATTGGGCTTGTCGGGATACAACACTTTGACAATACCAGATTCGATCGCAGGATTTATGTAGTTTTCTATAAATGTCGGACGATGTTTCAGACCGACTTGCTTCATCAATACTTTCAACGATAACCGTTCGTTTGACAAAGCCGACAACAAAGCGCGAACTTGTTCGGTTACTTGTACGGCGGGTTGTTCGGTACTTGTACGGTCGATTTGCAGCGCCTGTTCTGCCGTCAGCTCTTCCGGAGCATCAACCACCATATACCGATTCCGCAATTCATTCGTTTCACCCAACAGAAGATTACGAAAGAACCGTTCCAAAAATTCGGAGTTGCGCATGATGCCTTTCTGTACATTCTGGTAGTTGGCACGTACCAGCGCATTACGGAAATACCACGAATGATTGGCGAACAGGTCGTTTGTTACGTCAAAACCCATAGAACGCAGATAGAGAATCGTGAATACGGCAGTCGTTCGGGTATTTCCCTCGCCGAACGGATGGATTTGCCATAATCCCGATACGAATTTGGCGATGTGTTTCACGAGCCCGTTTTGATCTACTTTGGAATAGTCGAACTGGCGTTCTTGTTCCAAGTCGTATTCGATCGCCTTGCGGAGATCGGGCGCGGAAACATACAGCACCGTATCGCCGCGCAGCACCCATTCCTTTTTCGTGATGTTGTAATCGCGGATTTGTCCCGCAAACTTGAATATCCCGTCGAAAATCCGACGATGAATCGATGTCAGTCCGACTAATGTAAATGCAAAAGTTTTCTCGGTAAGAAGCCGGCGGATGTTGGTCGATGCCATATCCGCTTCATGCACTTCCGCATCTTCGGGCGTATGCGCCTCTTTCGATTGATAATAGCTACGAATAAGCTGTTCGGCTTCGTCGATTGTGATCTCGCCCTCAATATCTTTACGCGCGGTTTCGATAAGGTAATCGGAAGGCTTCAAGCCATCGACGGCCTGCAACCCGATTGCGGTTTGCCATGCGTAACCTTTTTCCCGCTTCTGCAGCTCGCCTTGGCGTATGTATTCGTCGAAATTAGTCATTAATAAATTATATCTGAAATATAGGTTCGTTTACTGTAAAAAACAATCTGTTCCGTAAATTCTCAGTCCAGTTATTTTCTGCATAAGGCATTTTTGTTGCCGCCTTTCCAATCGTCCTCTTTTTTGCAATTGAGTAGGAATAATTGCATTAGGTTCATAGAGATGCTGTA
>CAZLVK010000113.1:0-1257 GCA_964563025.1 uncultured Bacteroidaceae bacterium
TCTTCGATTTCTCTTAATTTGTTAACTCTGCCTCTGATAGTTTCAAAGTTAGTTAACATACCACCTAACCATCTTCTGTTTACGTAGTATGCACCAGCTCTTGTAGCTTCTTCTGCAACAACATCAACAGCTTGTTTTTTAGTACCAACGAATACAACGTTTTTACCTTTAGCAGCTGTATCTCTAACTACATTGTATGCTTCATCTAATTTTTCAGAAGTTTTTCTTAAGTCTAATACATAGATACCGTTTCTTGCACCATAAATATATGGTTTCATTTTTGGGTTCCATCTTTGTGTTTGGTGTCCAAAGTGTACACCTGCGTCAAGTAATTCAATCATAGATGCTACTGGCATCGGTCTTTCTCCTTTTTTCTTGTAACCTATGAACTGCTTTCCCATCTTGTTAAAAAGACTAAGTTGTCATTACTGTTTCGTAATCTAACCTATCGGATTCACAATTCAGTTACATGGTAATACAAACATATTAAAAGTAAAACTTCTTTCACTTTTAACTTGTAACATTTTGTAAATCTCAAAAAGCCTTGTTATATGGTCTTTTATAAAATAAATGTATAATAAAAAACATTCTAATTTTGAAATACTGGCAAATTTTTTTTTGTTTCGTTTTTGTACGATTAAAAGTGTTAAAATTAATGAGGTAAGGTTGTAAAATGAATGCAATTAACGGTAAAAAAGTAATAGGAATGACAGCCGGTGCAGGTATCGGTGCAGGTATTGGTGTAGTAGCCGGTTCTAAACTCGGTGAAAAAACAGCAAAAGCTTATATTAATAATAGTGTTGTTTCACTTGATGATTATATAGGAAAAAGAATTGCAGAAAATATCGATAGGATTCATACTTTAGACCGATCAGAATGGTCAGATACTTTCCAACAAATTAATAAAAAAGCAAGGCAAGATTACGCTTCAGTAGTTGATAGATTAACAAGAAACACTAAAACAGGTGCGGCTGCATTTTGTGCATTAGCATTAGGTGTTGTTGGTCTTTTTGTTGCAAACAAAGTAATTAATAAAGTTGAAAAATCTGATCAGTAATAAAAACATTATTTAGATGAAAAAGACAACATTAATCTGTTGTCTTTTTTTATTGTAATGAAATGAAAATAAACCACCTGCTATGCAGGTGAGTTCCGAGAGGCTTAAGCTTTAAAAATATTAATATTAAACTCTAATTACTTTTAATAACATGTACTTTTCTCATTGCAGAAAAGTACCAAAAGGCTAGCAACCGGATA
>CAZLVK010000114.1:0-1253 GCA_964563025.1 uncultured Bacteroidaceae bacterium
TGTCTGATTCAAATATTCTTATTTAAGATTCCTCTCTTGCTGTTCCATAGAGGAGGGATACTGTGATCGTGTGGTCATCAGAGCAGCGGTTATATCCAATTTGGAACAACACACTCATGTCATGATATTGTTTGAACGCATCAGTAATTTCGACCACCGTATCCAAACCTGTGGTTTCAGGAAGAGATACATACATGATACAGTTAGTTCTTGTATTATCGCAATTTGCGGTTTCGAGTTTTTTGCTCAACTGTTTAGTCAGCCTAAGCATTTCAGCATGGTTTTTACCGTGCAATTCTTGAAACTCAAACGAGGGCGTATGTTTCAATATTGAAAACACATCGTTAACATCCATACCGATCCACTGCGTATACATATCCGTTAAAAGCATTTCAGCGGGGCGATACATTTGGGCGGCATCGCGAGTGGATATGATTGCATTAAACACCGTGAGCAATGGTACATCAGAAAAAGCATCCTCGCTACCGTAATTGACCAAAATAGAAATTTTTCGTTCATTTCGATTACTTTTATGGAGCTTTGCAAATCGAAATGCGTTCTCATAGTCGGAATCTTTGCTAATATCCGCAAATATAAATAGAATTTCAGCGTCACTGACGACCTCTAAGATTTTCTGCCCACACTCTTCTAAATAACTTGGAAGGTCGTCCGGCAATTTTGTAACGCCCGGTTTTCTTTGGTGCCGGAACGCATCGTCGTTGCAAAGAGTCAGCGTTTGAATTGCCCAATGATTTTCTCCGTAAGCGGGGAATGGATATTTGCAAATTGCTTTCTTTCCAATATCCCCAATGCCGAGAATTACCACATCATAGCTTCCTTTGTTTTCTAAAATTTCGATTTTCATTGGCATCATAATATAAGATCCCCTTTCCGCTACCGCTGCCTCATCTCCAAAACCGGTGAGATGTAGCATGCGAAATCACCCTCGCTTTCTAAAACCAACAGGTAAATCACTCAGCCATGTGTTTCTGCATTTGCGGAAAGTCCAGTTTTTCCTAATATACCGCTGAAGGAGCTGTTCAGATAGAACCGCTCTTCATCCGCACGCTGCTCATTCTTGTAAATGTCGTAGGAGCGAAGAAGCAGCTCCAGCGAAAGCTCTCCCTTCATGTAATTGCTCAGGGCGATCAAAAAGCGCCGCGGTCCGCAAAGCTCGCTCTCGCAATATTCCAGTTCTAAATAGCACGGGCCGTGGTCGCACCAGATCGTGCCGTCCTCGGATTGCCCATAGA
>CAZLVK010000115.1:0-1244 GCA_964563025.1 uncultured Bacteroidaceae bacterium
AAAGTAAGATTCGGGATAATAGGTTTAGGCGACAGAGGGTACGGGATGTTGCGAGACGTAATCGTCGATATGAAAGACGTGGAAGTAATAGCCGTATCGGACGTTTATGCTGATAGAATAGAAAATGCGCAAAAGCTGATAAAAGAAAAGAACGGAGTAGACGCAACGGGGTATGAAAATTATCTAGATTTGTTAAATGACGAAAGAGTGGAAGCCGTATACGTGGCAACTTCGTGGCAAGTACATACCGAAGTAGCGATAGCATGTATGGAACACGGAAAGATAGCGGGAATAGAAGTGGGCGGAGCAAATACCGTAAAAGAACTCTGGGATTTAGTAGACGCTTACGAAAGGACAAAAACGCCCGTGATGATTTTGGAAAACTGTTGTTTTTCAAAAGACGAGTTAGTGGTTACGGCAATGGCGAGAGACGGATATTTCGGAGATATAGTACATTGTTCAGGCGCATACGGGCACGATTTGAGGAGATTGCTTGCCGATGCGTGGAAAAACAGGAACTATCGACTGGACGAATATATAAAGAAGAATTGTGAAAATTATCCTACGCACGAATTAGGGCCTATCGCAAAAGTTTTGGATATAAACAGAGGGAACAGAATGGTTTCGTTGGTGTCGGTTGCGTCAAAATCAATGGGATTAAAGAGATATTTTAAGGAACATAAAGACGAACTAGACGAGCGTGTAATAGACGTAGAGGTAAAGCAAGGCGATATAGTAAATACGATAATAACGTGTGCAAACGGAGAAACTATTTTGTTAAGGTTGGACACGACGCTTCCGCGATATTATTCGAGGGAATTTACCGTAAGAGGGACGAAAGGTATGTACGAACAGTCGCCTAATTCGATATTTTTAGACGGAGAACCGGAAGTAGGGTATAACAACAGTACGCCGGGGCGACCGGGAGAGGGACATACGAGCGAAAGACTTAACAATGCAAACGAATATCACGAAAAATATCTTCCCGATTACTGGCTGAATATACCGGAAGAAGTGAAGAAAATAGGGCACGGCGGAATAGACCATTTTATGATGCAGGTGTTTGTAGATTGCATAAAAAACGGAGAAGAAATGCCAATAGACGTATACGATATGGCAAGTTGGATGAGCGTATCTTGTTTGTCGGAGATATCGATAGCGCAAGGCGGCATGCCGCAAGCGATACCCGATTTTACGAAAGGTCGTTGGGTTGTTAGAAAGCGTAAAGACGTGATTGACTTTAA
>CAZLVK010000116.1:0-1231 GCA_964563025.1 uncultured Bacteroidaceae bacterium
GAACGAAGTGAGCGAACCCGAGAAGGCGTAAAACCCGACGGAGCGACAAAATTACAAAGTAATTTGAGAGCGAAGTTCAATGGTTTAGCCGAAAGTAAAATCCAAGAAGCGAAATTGTTAAAAACAATTTCAAGAAAATCACCTGAGCGCGTAGAAATAGCGAAAGGGACATAATGGATAAGATTCAATTTCACAATGACCTAAAGAGGTTAATTGAAATTCTTCCGCCGAAGATTGTCGAAGCATTAAAGCCGTACAATTTAGATGATGCCATTGAGTTGGTACTTGATTTAGGAAGAGTAGGAGAAGTTCGTCATTCAGACGGTAAAACACATTATTTGGGCGATAGTTATATAGTTGATGAGGATATTGAATATATAACATCTCGAATTCAGCCCTTTACTAGCGACAATCGCTCAGGTATTCCTGGAACGTTGCACAGAATCAGTGCAATAAGGAACAGACAAGGTAAGGTTGTTGGTTTAACTTGCAGAATTGGTCGTGTTGTAACTGGTACTATTGCTTGTATAAAAGATTTTGTATTACAAAATAAAAGTATATTGTTCTTAGGTCGTCCTGGGGTTGGTAAAACAACAAAATTAAGAGAAATTTCAAGACTTGTTGCAGATGAACTTGGAAAAAGGGTTGTTGTAGTTGATACATCAAACGAAATTGCTGGTGATGGTGATACTCCGCACCCTGCCATCGGTAGAGCAAGAAGAATGCAAGTAACACAACCTATATACCAAAAAGATATTATGATTGAAGCGGTTGAAAACCATACTCCAGAGGTTATTGTTGTTGACGAAATTGGTACAGAAGAAGAAGCACAAGCAGCAAGAACAATTGCGGAACGTGGTGTTATGTTAATTGCAACTGCTCACGGTAATACACTTGATAACTTAATCAAAAACCCTATTCTTTCTGATTTAGTTGGTGGTGTAAGTTCAGTAACATTAGGCGACGATGAAGCTAAAAGAAGAGGTTGTCAAAAAACAGTTCTTGAAAGAGAAAAGCAACCAACTTTTGATATTGTAATTGAAATTATTGATAGAAATACTCTTGCTGTATATAAAAATACAGCAGAAGCTGTTGATTATATTCTAAGAGGCTGGCCAATCAGACCAGAAATCAGAAAAGTTGACCAAGTTTACGATAAAAAGGTCGAAGAAGAAAAAGTTCAAGAAGTAGTTGAACAAGAAAAAATTAAAGAGGAAGAAGAACTTGCAAG
>CAZLVK010000117.1:0-1224 GCA_964563025.1 uncultured Bacteroidaceae bacterium
CGCTTATTGAGGTACTCTGCAAAGAGTTTCACCATTTCGCTTCTGTGGTCGAAGGCGTCATAATATCTCATTCTGTCGGTGAATTTGATGTCGATGGGCGGATATCCGGCTTTCATCAGCTCAAGGTTGACGATGAGGCGTCCGGTTCTGCCGTTGCCGTCGATAAAGGGGTGGATGGACTCAAATGCGATATGCAGGTCGGCGAGCTTTTCCACGATGTTACGCTCATCGTTTGCGTACTGCTGTATAAGGTCGTGCATTTTCGGCTCGATGAGATAGGGCTGTACGGGTTCCTGCCTTGCCCCCATGATGCGGACGGGCACTCTGCGGTACACGCCGCGGTCAAGCGGCTTGTCCGCAAGGACGAGGGAATGGATCTGCTTGATCACCGATTTGGATAGGGGCGTACGCTCCTTGACAAGGTCGCAGATGAAATAGAATGCGTCCTTATGACCGACCGCTTCCATGTGATCCTTCAGCGGTTTTTGGTCAATGGTCAAGCCTTTCAGCACCATATCCGTCTCACGCAGGGTGAGTGTGTTGCCCTCAATTGCGTTGGAATTGTAGGTATATTCGATCATGAAGTCCTCGTTCAGCCGTGCCACCTCGCCTTCGGTGAGCGGTCTGCACCCGTCGAGTTCCTTTTTCTTTCTTTCAATTTGAGCGAGAAGGGTCTCTTTCCCACGGATTCGTCCGTCGGCGGGCTTGGATGCGTTATCGGGAACGAACCAGAGCTTGCCCTCACGCCATGCGCCGTCGATCTGCCCATTTACACAGAGCGTGCGGACGCGCCTGTCGGAGATGCCCCATTTTTCGGCGGCTTGCTTTGTCGTCATAGCCATTATTGATACCTCGTTCGGTTGAGATTTTGATCATTACAATTTATCAGTATAAGTATACCACATTTTCGGCATAATTTCAATAGACTTCGGAATAATATTTAGGAGTTTGCGGAATGATAAAATTCACTCTTGCTGAGTGAATGGAGTGAATATTCAGTGAATAAAGTGAATTTTTACTGAGGGCAAAATAATATATAACTCAGCCACTATCAAAAAATATGCACATTTTAAGATTTTGACCATCCTAAAATATGCATTATTTCGATTTTTGAGTATCCTAAAAGATGCATAAGGCGCAGTGTCGCAATTTTTGATGTGTGGTCGTAGTTGAACCATCATTTGCGACATGATTTGATATTGCCTAAATCACAGTGATGATATT
>CAZLVK010000118.1:0-1212 GCA_964563025.1 uncultured Bacteroidaceae bacterium
TTATTAAACGTCTTTCATCTAGAAAAAAATCCATTAATCAATAATGGACTTTTTTAGTAAAGGAGGGATTGTCAATTTCTTTTGACACTATATATTATGTTTAGAAAAGAAAAAATAGGCCATTTTAGCCCATTTTATGTAAAAATCAATTAATGCCTAATTTTAGGCTCATAAAGCCTATTTTACTTTTATGTCTTCAATATTAGTAACGCCATTTAAAAAGGAACGAATATCCATTCGCGGCTTACCTTCCTTTTGGATGATATCAACCGCAAAACGTCCATCACTAGCTTGTATTAAAAGAATCTTTTTATCAATAACTTTTAATGTGCCGATTTCTCCTCGATGATCATCATAATAATGAGCTTTTAATATTTTCCACTTACGATCATCAGCAATAACATAGCCCCCTGGCTCATCACTTAAGCCTCTAATCCATCCTAAAACTTCATGCACGGATAATGATAAATCAAGTTTTTCTTGCTCTTTTTTGATTGAAGGCGCAAAAGTGACTTCTTCTTCATTTTGATATTCGCCAACCAGTTTTTGCTCTCCATATAGCGGTAAATAATATAACGCCAATTCGGTAGCGAGTTTTCCCATCTTTTGAAATAAAGTGGTCGCATTATCATTCTCTTCAATAGCAATTTCTTCTTTGGCATACATTCTCCCTGCATCCATTTTTGAAGTCATTTCCATTAAGGTCATTCCTGTTACTTTTTCATTATTAATTAATGCATATTGGATCGGAGCAGCACCACGATATTTAGGAAGTAAGGACCCATGAAAATTAAGACATCCATATAAAGGGATATCTAAAACCTCTTGCGGAACAATTTGTCCATACGCAAGAGTAATAATTAAATCCGGCTTTAAATCATACAAAAAATGATAATCAAGACGTATTTTCGTAGGTTGATAACAAGGAATATTATGCTCTAAAGCAACTTGTTTTGTGGGAACAGGACTTAATGTTTTCTTTCTTCCCTGAGGACGATCTGGTTGTGCAATGACAGCAATGATATGATAATCATTGATAATTAATGCTTCTAATAATTGCTTAGCAATTTCGGGCGTCCCCATAAATACAATACGCATATCCTTTATATTCATATTGATCAACTCCTTCGTTAGCTAAAGTATATCATGAAGGAAAGTGAATAATAAACGATTTATTAATAATAAAATGCTAAAAACTAAATGAATAAAAAT
>CAZLVK010000119.1:0-1203 GCA_964563025.1 uncultured Bacteroidaceae bacterium
TCCATTATTCCTCCTCGATCTCCTCCCGCAGGACCTCCAGCTCGTCCTCCAGCCGGTCGATCTGGGCTTCCAGCACCTGCACCCTGTGTTCGGGCTCCAGCGGGCTGGGCCAGATGCGATTGATGGCCAGCGACACCGCCACGCCGATGCCGGTATCGATGATACGGGCCACGGTATAGCTGATATACCGCTCGGGCACCACCGTGTCCAGCACCACAAAAAACACCACCGCCCCCGGCTGGATGGCCCCGTTGGCACCGAAGATCTGGTGGGCCTCCAGCACCACGAACAGGCCCACCGCCACCCAGATCCACTGGGGCACCGGCCACCCGGAAAGATGGCTCAGCCAGTACACCGGGATGACCACCAGGCCGCCGATGAGCGTCCCCACAAAGCGGTTGCCGCCGCTTTGCAGTCCACCCTTCCACACATTGCCCATGCCGAACACCGCGCCGATGCAGGCGAAGCAGGGGTTGACCGACAGGGGCGTATAGTCATTGATCAGCCCATAGACGATGGCCACCAGCGTGGCCGAAAGCACGGTCTTCACCGTGCGCAGTCCCACCCGCCCGGGGCGGTGCAGATGGATCAGATGTTCTTCCATGTTCCCTACGCTCATTTCTCTCAGTTTTTTCTCATTTTCTCAGTTTCGCGGCCTTTTCCGGTGCCGCGCCCCGCAGCCGTCAATACCAGCTGTAGTCAAAGGCGGCGTCCAGCAGCCCGTGGATGTAGTCGAAGCACAGGCCCCCCTCTTCGGTCTTATAGAAGAAGACGGTGTCCCGGATGAGGCTGTCGGAATTGACGGTGAACTTTGCCAGCTGCTGCCCGTCCTCGTCCCAGAAGGTCATGCGGAAGCGATAGCCCATGTTCAAAAAGGCGATGCCGCCCCGGCGCACCTTCACCGACCGGATATTCTCCACAATGGTGGCGATCTGCGTCTGATCGGTGACGGTCAGCTCCTCGCCGGTGTTGCCGTCGAAAATGGTGAGCCGGGCCACCTCGTCGGGCTCCACCCCCTTCAAAAAGGTCACCGGCGTGCGGTACCAGAGCAGCGCGATGAACACCAGCACGGGGAACCAGGTCCATTTGATGATCTTTCGGATTTTCATAAGGGTCGTCCTCCCTGATCGGTGGGATTTTCCTCATTCTACCACAATTCCCGCCGTTCCGCAATGCCCCCGGAGGAAAAGCCCCCTGCCGGGG
>CAZLVK010000120.1:0-1199 GCA_964563025.1 uncultured Bacteroidaceae bacterium
AAAATCGTGACTGCCATCTTGAACCAATATTATTTTGTGTGCTTTTCTAGAAAATTGCCATACTCGCCGGATACATAGTCTTCATAGGCACCGGCGATTTTTTCAATGTGTTTGCTGACTGCACTGGGCGTTTTGAACCCCACCGCAGCGGCAATGTCTTTGAGGGGAACGCCCTCCATTCGCATTCGCAGGATTTGTTTGTCCTGCTCCGTCAGCTTACCTTCAAACTGCTCAATGCCGATTTTCTGCAACACCTTGGTTTCAAACTCTGCTGCCGGATTTGGAATGTCAAATAAGATTTCGCCATCGATCATAGCACCGTTTTCTGCAATTTCTTCGATGGACAAATGACGGTGGTTGCGGTCATGATACCATGAACGGTTGAAATCCCGTTTATGGACACTGGAACCGCTGTAATCATCGGGATTGCGGTTGTTCCAGAACTCGTCGATCATGGGCTGCCAGTTTTCCTCGGCAACGATCATATCGGTAAGATTGCCAATCAGATTGCCAAACTGCTGATATGTGAGCCACGGCAATTTTTGACTGTTTCCCATGAGAAACAGCCGTTGAAAACTCCAATCCATCTCTGTTTCAAACTTTTTGCGGAAATGTTTAAGGATTTCATAGGACAGCCGCCATAGTGGGAAATCACCGGAATAGTTCTTCCAATCGCCGGGGATGTCCTTATATGTGCCATCCTTGCTAGGCACTTGGAAGAATTGCCACGCAGACCACGCATAGCAGTCCCACACAAGTTGCAGGAACATATCGCTTTTGACAATTTCCATGCTGTCGGGGTCGTCCAACAGATCATAAATATTTCGTGGCAAAGATAGGGCAGGCGGATATTTCTCCACCAGTTCTTTCGGTAGGGCATAAAATAGCGTCAGCCATGATAGGTTGCTCCCTTGTGGGATTTCGATAATGCCATCCGGCACGATGGCGAAAAAGCTATAACGCAGACTCCTGTGGTTCATCTCCCTTCGGTGTAATTGATTGTGAAGAACATCATTTTGATGTTTTTCAACTGCGTTACGGTTATTGTAAGTTCCTGATTTGGGTACTTGCCTCATCCGTAACAATTTTGCTGAAAGTGAAAAGTCTCATTCTGGTGCTGTTGACAAAGTGTTTGGCTCGTCACACCATGTTCATAGTTGCGTGATACAATAAAAGAAAACGGGTGAGGTAGCAAAACA
>CAZLVK010000121.1:0-1196 GCA_964563025.1 uncultured Bacteroidaceae bacterium
TATAAATGGAAATATTAAGTGTCCGCACATTTCATTACCTAAATGTAAGTATTTTATATAGTTAATAATAACATATTTGAGCTCTTATAATCAAACATTGCTCTTGGGTAATTATTTAACCAATCTTCTATTTGTTTAATATATTTGCTTGATATGTCATCTATTAATGTTCCTTTTGGAATCCATCTCCTTATCATTCTATTATTATTTTCATTACTCCCTCTTTCTCCTGAACAGTATGGATGTGCATAATATATTTTTGTTCTTATTCCTTTTCTTAAACATGATTTTTCCATACCTTCATAATCCATAAATTCAATGCCATTATCAAACGTAATTGTTTTAAATTTAGTATAGAATCTTTCCCCATATTTTTTCTCAAGTCCATTTATTGCTTTTACCACATATTCATTATTTTTTCCTTTTATTTTCATTATTATTTCTTCACGTGTCATTCTTTCTGTAAATGTTAATAACACACATCCCTTTTTTCTTTTTCCTATTATTAAATCTCCTTCCCAATGACCATATTCACTTCTATCATTTGCTTCTTTTGGTCTATTTTCAATACTTCTTTCTGGTGGAGTATGTTTTGCTATTCTTTTGTCTTTATTCTTTGATTTACGTTTTTTATTGTATATCATATCTTCTGCTTTTAAATCAAATACATTCCCGTCGTAAATATAATTTCTTATTGTTCTTGCTGAAATTTCTATCAAACCTTTTTCGCACAATTCAAAAGCTATCACTTCTGGTGACTTTTTTTCTTCTTTGATCATTGTTTCTATTTTTTTTACTAATTCTATATTTGATCCTATTTTTAATTCTTGACCTTTTGCTTCTAAATTTAATAAATATTCATCATGTGCTATATCTGCACTATATACTTCTATTTCTTCTAAATATGTATTTAAATTAACTGTTAAACCTCTTTTTATTTCTCTTCTTATTGTTCTTTCACTTTTATCTAATCTTTTCCCTATTTCCTTTTTACTTAAATGTTCTTTATTGTACCATCTTTCAATCATTGTTCTTTCTGCATATGTTAGGTGTTTATATTTTTTATTTTCTTTGTTATAATTTAAAAGACACATATTTTTTACCTCCAATGTTTAGTTCGCACTTACATTGTACCATAGGTAATTCTATGTGTCTTTTTTTATTTCCTAACCGGACACTTACTTTTTCTATTTATA
>CAZLVK010000122.1:0-1193 GCA_964563025.1 uncultured Bacteroidaceae bacterium
ACACCGCAAAATGTGTAAATCTTATTATCTACACGAGTCTTTTCAGCTTCAATGCGTTGTTCCTTTTCAAGTCGCTCACGGCGTTCCTGCTCTCTCTGCTGTTGGAGCTGCTTGCGTCCCTGTTCTCGTTGTTCACGTTCTCTCTGCCGCTTTTCTTCACGGCGAGCATCATAGGCTTTTCGATACTCCTCTTGTGTCTCGAAATCATTTACATTCAGACCAAGTGTATCATCGTCCTTGTACCATTTACGCCAACCGTGTTTTTCTTCTTCAAGAGCTTCTAAATACTCCTGCTCGGAATCATAATAGCAAGGGTCTAAACCATATTTTGAGCCATCGGGGATGGTCTTTCGCCAAGCGTTTTTTCGTGTGTAAGCGTATTGTTCGCAATCATCTTCAACTTGACTTATATACTCATCAAGACCTTTTTCCCATTCATCAATTTCATCCTGCACCATACCGATGTTAATTACCTTGACAAGAGGGAGCATATTCAACTTAAAGTATTCGGCGGATTCCAACTCATCATAGTTCTTGCACCACGAGATTGTACCATCGGTCAATCCGTTGATTTTCTTCCAATCGTCGCCTGCTTGAGCCAGTCCACGTTTGAAAAGCGATAATGCCATATCCGTAAGTCCGTCTTGCAAAGCGGCTGCAATAAGAGCATCGAGGTCGCCGGACATTTCTGCCTTTGGGTTCAAAACCTTTTCCATAAAGTCTGGATGCTGATTCATATATCGAGCAAGCTCGGTTCTGTATTTTTCCGGAAAGCTGTAAAGGTCGTTAATTACATCGCTTGTCAATTCGGTAATAGAGCCATCTGCGTACTGTGCATAAGGCAAAAAAGTGTTCAATGTCCACTCCCAAACCTCAAATGATAAAGCGACATTACGCTTTGCAATTTTGCAGAGTGTTTCCGGTAATTCGTATTCTCTGTATTCGTCCTCATCGGGGAGCGACACAGGAAGTTGGAAATTGTTCTTTATAGCTTGTGCATAGAGAAAGCCACCTTCGTAGGACAAATAATTCGCCGCTGTTATCTTGTCGGCATTGTCGATAATAAACCGGCAGCAAGCCTTGTCTTTACGCTCAACGTCTTTGTCTGCGTAACAGAGGAACTCATTAGCTAATGTATAAGCTGCGTTGAACCTACGCTTGTTGGGATAGTTTTCTTCTTTGATTTCTTCCAA
>CAZLVK010000123.1:0-1185 GCA_964563025.1 uncultured Bacteroidaceae bacterium
CACCGTCAAGCTGGCCGCCGAGGATTGCTCCGCGTCCATGGCCCGCACATACGATATCGAGATCCAGATCCCCTCGATGAACGGCTACAAAGAGGTGTCCTCTGTGTCCAACGCCCGGGATTATCAGGCCCGCCGGGGCAACATCCGCTTCAAGCGGGAGGCCACCGGCAAGCCGGAGTTTGTCCACACCCTCAACGGCTCCGGCCTGGCCACCAGCCGCATCCTGCCCGCTCTGGTGGAGCAGAACCAGCTGGCCGACGGCTCGGTGAAGATCCCCGAGGTGCTGCAAAAGTATCTGGGCGGTCTGGAAGTGCTGAAAAAGGAGCACTGAGATGCGCCCTATGAGACGGTCTGACCGGGCTGTCACTCGGGAACAGGCATGGGAAATTTTGGAAAATGCGCAGTATATGACCCTGTCCATGCAGGGGGCTGACGGCGCGCCCTACGGCGTGACGCTGTCCTTCGCCCGGGAAGGGGAGGGGCTGGTGTTCCACTGCGCCGCCCAGGGCTATAAGGTGGACAGCCTGCGGAAAAACCCCGCCGTGTGCGTCACCGCCGTGTGTGCCCAGCGCACCCGGCCGGAGGAGTTTACCGTGGCGTATGAGAGCGCCGTGGCCTTCGGCACCGCCCGGGAGGTCACCGACCCGGTGGAAAAACGCCGGGCGCTGCTGGCCATCTGTAAAAAATACGCCCCGGAAAACCCCGGTGCGGCGGCCTATGCCGAGCAATATCCCGGCGTGGCCGTTTGGCGGGTGGAGGTGCAGGCCATCACCGGCAAGGTGCATCTTTGAGCCTTTCGGTCCTTGACCGGCGGGCAGCCCTGTGATAAAATAAAAAAGCCCCCGCCTCGGCGGGGGCATCTGGAGAGATGGTCGAGTGGTTGAAGGCTCCGGTCTTGAAAACCGGCGATGCGCAAGCATCCGTGGGTTCGAATCCCACTCTCTCCGCCAACAAAAAAGTCCCTTTTGTCGAAAGACAAAAGGGACTTTTTGAATGATGCGTTCCGATTGAGCCGGGCAGGATCATGTCACGATTGCTTTTCCATCAGCGACTTCATCACCTTGTCACGGAGATCTGCGGAGCGAATGCTGTCCATGACCGACAGCTCGCCCATTATCGCCCGTTCCTCGTTGGTGACAAATTTTCCGTATGCCAATCCGTTGCTCATACGCTCCAGATCGTCCA
>CAZLVK010000124.1:0-1182 GCA_964563025.1 uncultured Bacteroidaceae bacterium
CTCTATCGTTCCATTTTTTCTTTTCATCTAATGTTTCATTTTTATAATCATAATATTTATTATAGTCAGTATTAGTCATAAAACGTTCATAATTAAGTTTTGACATTATTAATGAAACACCATATTGTTCTTCCATTAATTTGAAGAAATCTTCTACTTTGTATTCTGTTCCTTCAATTGATGCGATTACATCTTTCTTTTCTACTTTTGTTGCTTTGTGTTCTACTTTATAACTTGACATACCTGATATATAATTTGTTTCTAAATCTGTATCATAAATAGTAAAATTATATTCTTTACGTAGTTCTGCCATCTTTGTTTCAATATATGTTGATGTTAATGTTGCTTCTTTTAATGCTACTAATATTTCATCTTTTACATCTTCTAAATCTTTTGGACTTACTTCAGCAACTTTTAAACAGAAACAATATAATGCTCCTGAATTATAACTTTGTGGTGTTGGTGTATACCATTTGTTACTTGCATTTACTTCACTATTGGCATTATATGCTATCCATGTATTTTTCATTGAATTTAATATACTTGATTGATAATCTGATAACTCTTCATATGTATAATGCAAAGCATTTAATTCTTCATCTTCTTCACTAAATGTTGTATTAAATACAAAGTTGCCAAATTCATCTATTGTATATTGCTTTCCTTCATTTAATACTAATTTGCCACTTGCTTTATATGCATATACTGTATTATACAAATCTATCATTGCTTTTACTACTTCTTTAGCAGTTAATGTTTCGCCTTCAACATATTTGTTTGTTTCACTATCAACTAAATAGTTTCCTTCGCTATCTTTTGCTATCCATTTCCAACATGCATAATCATCACTTACACTTGTATCTTTTTCATGAATAATTATTCCAAGTTGCGCTAAAGCATTCTTTGCTTGTGTTTCTGTTGTATATGGTACTACTATTGCCCAGAATTCTTGTTGGTAATTTGAATTGTAATATGTTGTATATTTACTATCTGGATAATACTTATCATCATTTTCTTCGGCTTTATTATCTTTTTCTTCAATTTCTTCTTCTAACTTATCAAAAGCATATGCTTCTTTGGCTAATACTAATCGATAGTAATCTTTGATTTCTTCTTCGCTCTTTAAGCCATATGAAGAAAACATTGTATCACTAAATTCTTTTTCTTTTTCTTCGATTTCTT
>CAZLVK010000125.1:0-1181 GCA_964563025.1 uncultured Bacteroidaceae bacterium
TTGCAAAGGATAATGCTCTATTATAATTTCTATATTGTGTTAATTCATTATCTTGATTTATTAAATCACTTTCTTTATTTAGTTTTAATTCTATTACTAATAATAATATATATGCTTTGGCATTCTCTGGATCATTATTTAATATTTCATCTAATAATTCATTTGCTTTTGGATAATCATTATCTGATATTAATATTTCTACTCTTTTTAATAAGGCATTTATATTTACTCCATTTACTACTGTTTGTGTTGGTGTTTCTATTTTCTTTTCTTCTCGATTAAATATTTTATCTATTGCTCTTATTAAATCTTGTTTTGCTCCTAATCTATCTAGGTTTTGTGATTGTAATGATAAGAATTCATCTGGCATATCATATGCTTCCATATCTCTATAACATGGTATCATATATTTATTTCCTTTATTTTCTGTCATAAAGGATAAATATCTACTCCATTCATTCTTTACCCATACTGCTTCAAAGTATTCTTTTTTTGATCCTATTACTAACATTACTTTTGATGATTGTAATGCCGCAAATATTATTGGTTCATATTCTAATCCTAATTTTGTTTCTAAAGTTATTCTTGAAAAGAATACTTTATATCCTTTGTTTATTAATTCATTATATATATCTTCTGCTACATATGAATCTCTTGTTCTATGTCCTATTTCATCTGTTTCTTTATAACATATAAATATATCATATGGTTGTTCTTTTTGTGATATTGATAATATATTCTTTTGTATTCTATCTATATATTCTGCTTCTTCTTGATATTTTCTTTTGGCAATAACATCACAATTGTTTATTGCTTCTTTATAATCTATATCATCAAATATTGAATTATATAATGTTCTATGACATGTGGGTATTTTTGTTTTTGTTTTTGGATCATCCACATATTCTATTCCATATCTACATAAACATATTCCCCAATGTGCTTCGGCATCATTTGGATAATCTATTAATATTGTTTCATAGTTAGCTAATGCTTTTTCAAAATCACATTTTAATCTTGAGGCATTAGCTCTATTAAACAACATTGTTTTTCTTTCATTATCAAGAGATGGAACTGTTTGTTCTGTTCCACATGCTTCACATATTACTATTGATGTTCCTTGTTCTACTTCATTTGGACATCCACAGCTTTTACAATTTATTTTTGCCATTGTTTTCTCC
>CAZLVK010000126.1:0-1178 GCA_964563025.1 uncultured Bacteroidaceae bacterium
TGGCGTGGTATGACGTGAGTGTTGCAGTCCGTAGGACTGTGCGGGCCGCAGCCTCGCCCCGAATACACACTGTCAACGATGTCGATTCTTGCCTGACAGTGAGAAACTTCGCCGCCTTGCGGCGTTATCTTCGGCGGCTCGTGCAAAACGCGCCCCCCGCAGCCGCCGAAGATAAATTTTACCCAAGATCGTCCACCTGCGGCTCTTTGAGCCGCGCAGTTCGCCGCCGCCACCACGCGGCGGACTGCTATCGCATTCACGCCGCCGTCAGCGAACAGCACGCCAAAAACCGAAAAATGCAGTCCGCAGGACTGCGCGGGCCGCAGCCTCTGCCTCACGGAAGCCCGAATAATAATTTAAGTATTGCGGCTCTTTGAGCCGCGCAGTTCGCCGCCGCCACCACGCGGCGGACTGCTAAAGCACTCCTGCCGCCGTCGGCGAACAGCACGCCAAAAACCGAAAAATGCAGTCCGCAGGACTGCGCGGACCGCAGCCTCGCCCCGCGGAGGCCCGCTATCGTTCGCGAACGCTCACACCGCGTTCCCCCGCAGTCTGCCGCCCGAATATATTATAATCAGGGTAGGAAAATTGCATATGCACATACGCACAAAAAAGCCGAACCCCGTTAGGGATTCGGCTTGAAGAGGCGGCTACCTACTCTCCCACCAAAAAAGGCAGTACCATCGGCGTAAGTGAGCTTAACTTCTCTGTTCGGAATGGGAAGAGGTGGAACCTCACTGCTATAACCACCTAAAAGAACTCATCGTTTCGTATATCGAAACGCGTGCGATGCTGCATCTCTCGCAGCTGACCCGTCGCACCCGGTAAGACTTGACACGCATAAGAAGATGAGATAAACTTTTCATAAGAAAGACGTTCGGGTAATTAGTACTGCTCGACTTTGACATTACTGTCTTTACATCTGCAGCCTATCAACGTAGTAGTCTCCTACGACCCTCAAGGGAAAACTTATCTTGGGGATGGCTTCGCGCTTAGATGCTTTCAGCGCTTATCCAAACCGAACGCGGCTACTCGGCGGTACACTTGGCAGCATAACCGATACACCGGAGGTTCGTCCAACTCGGTCCTCTCGTACTAAAGTCAGGACCCCGCAATTTTCCTACGCCCGCAACAGATAGAGACCGAACTGTCTCACGACGTTCTGAACCCAGCTCGCG
>CAZLVK010000127.1:0-1172 GCA_964563025.1 uncultured Bacteroidaceae bacterium
TTGAAATGTACGGCGAGGATGCCAAAACCGCCGCAAAGCTCCTTGATCTCCACCTGACCACAAGACCCATTGCCGGTGCAGGACGGGTGGAAATGTGCGGTATCCCTGCCCATGCTTTAGAGCAGTATGTGGAGAAGCTCCGTGCCACCAATAGCGTGACCATTGCCGCCGTAAACAGCGTGATTAACGAGCATACAGCCTATTCTCTGGGTGTTTTGGATGCGGACAAGGAACTGCCCCAAGAGGTCGAAACCGAGCCTGTAAGCGTTACAGAGCCGTCCATTGAAGCCCCTGCCATCGTCCACCGTGACATTACGCAAGCCGACATTGACGATGCGTTACAGCGTTGGAACGGCAATATGGACAGCAAGCGAGCTGTTGTCCGCTATATGGCAGACCATGCCCGTGAGCGTAACACCGCCGCATGGCTGGCAGCCGAATACGGCACGGACAGCACTAAGCCTTTGCACATCACCGTGACCAATACGGACATCGACCATGAAATGTCCTGGACGAAGGTGCAGCGGCGTATTGCCCAGCTTATTCAAGCCGACAACTTCTTTAACGAGCAGGAAAAGGAAACCTTTGAGGATATTGACCCTGTTACCATCCGTGAAAACCTTGCCCAGCGTGGCATTGTAAATGGCGAAGTGGTTGACCCCGACAAGCTGAACGCAGACCCGTTCATTCAGCGAGTTATGGCAGATGTGGAAGCTGTGTCTGAGCCGGTGCAGGAAGAAAAGCCTGTTGCCGTTGAGCCGTTCCAAGTTGGCGATACGGTCTATCTGGACGATACCGCTTTTGAGATCACCGAGGTTGGCAGATTTGATGTGCAGCTCCGTGACCCCACACTCCTGTATCCCATCTTCCGAGCCGAGAGCAAGGAACGGCTGACGCACCTGCTTTCTCTGGATGAACGCAATGCGGACATTCTCAGCCGTACCGACCCCAAGCCTGCTTATACCACCGAAACAGTAGCCGTTTACCCAGCGGAAGAAAATCATCTGCCTTTCGATGTGGTCATTCAGACCCTCCGCACAGAAGAACCCGAACCGCCCACACAGGGCGGTAGCCGTGTGTCCATCCCCATTGATGGCGAGTGGACGGAGTTCCCAAGTCAGGCAGAAGCGGAAAAAGCCGCCTATGAGGAACACAAGCGGCAGATTAGAGCC
>CAZLVK010000128.1:0-1169 GCA_964563025.1 uncultured Bacteroidaceae bacterium
GTATAGCAAATACGTTTTATTTTCCAATGCAAAAAATCGTAGGCGGATTTATAAGCGATATGTTGGGAATCGGAGATAATTCGGCAATTATCAAAGAAGGTTTATATACTTATCAGGCATTAACAAGCGGTGATACGATTAAGGAAGCCTTTACACCGCATAATTGATGATTTCTGAGTAAATTCCATAATTTTTCTTCTTCACGAGTTTGATTTCGTCTTAATATTCGTGCTATTTGATTTATATTCTTCATTAATATTTATTTTAACATATTTTGAGTTTATTTATTTTTATACCTTGCGACATAAAAACGGAAATAAAACACGGAAAATGATATGTTGTCGGTATTCTATCCGCAACGGGCTGAATGTTTACATTGATTTTTGGTTTTTTACTTTGTAAACCCTCACCCCCAACCCTTCTCCCACAGTAGAAGGGTATTTTTTAATTTTTGTGGATAATAAAATTATTTAAAACAGAAAATTAATTCAATTGAATATAAATAATTCCGGTGCAAAAAATTGCTCACTACAAAACTTAATTTTATTTGAAGTTCCTTCTCCTGCTGGCGAAGGAACTTAAAGAAAATTTAGGTTTTGAAAAAGAGAAAAAAGGAAAATAAATAAAACAAAATAAGAAACAATTACGGAGTTTCGTTTATTCACTTAATGAAACGACGGCAAAAAGTGCGTCGTTTAGCACTTTCAGGTTGAATTTAGTGAATTAGAAACGTAGTATCTTGTTGAATATTTTGTTTTATTTATTCTCAATCTCAATTATTATTTGCTTATTTCCAAAGTCCTTATTTTTCGGCAAACCCTCACCCCCACCCCTCTCCCGCAGTAGAGGGGTGTTTTAAATTTTTTGAGATTTAAAAAAAATATAGATAGGAAAAGAAATTTTGTGGCAGATTTTGGCAAACGCTTTTTGAAGAAAAATAAAAAACAATCTCGCTGAAAATAAATAAAACAAAATGTGAAACAATTACGGAGTTTCGTTTATTCACTTAATGAAACAACATCAGAAAGTGCGTCGTTTAGCACTTTTAAGTTGAATTTAGTGAATTAGAAACGTAGTACCTTGTTGAATATTTTGTTTTATTTATTTTAATCACTGTTATTATTCGCAAATAAATTAAAATATCAGTCGCAGAGTTACGAACGGACAAC
>CAZLVK010000129.1:0-1166 GCA_964563025.1 uncultured Bacteroidaceae bacterium
ACCTCTAAAAAGTTTTATGATTATTCAAAAGAAATGAAAGCAAAAAAAGATGAAATTTCGGAGCGTTTCTTTCAAAGTCGTGCAATGTATCAAGCTATGCTTGAGGAAAGAGATGCAAAAGCTGAAATTCTAAAAGAAAAAGAAACAGGTTTAAAAGGTTTAGATAGCCATTTGAGCAAGGTTACTCAAACGGTTGATACTTTAAAAGAACAGCTTGCACAGTTGGATTCAAATACTCAAATAAAAAGTATGAAAGAAAGTGAAGCAATTCAAGATTTAAAAGCAAAATATATGAGCAATAAAGGTTTTAGCAAACTTGCAGGTTATGAAGATGAAAAAAATATTTTATATAAATATTTTATTTCAGAAATTGAAAAAGCGAAGCAAGACAAGGAGGCAAATGTACCAAACGCTGTTTTATTCTTCGGACCAAAAGGCAACGGCAAAACAACTTTTTCAAAAGCTTTTGCACAAGAAACCGGGGCAAATTTAATTCTTTTAAAAATGGTTGCGAAAAATTCGGATGAAATTTGTTCTAAATTTTATGAAAGATTGGTAAAAAAAATCAATGAAACAAAAGAATTATATACAGAAACAGGGAAATTTTCTGTAATCTTTATCGATGAAATTGACAGAGTTGCGGATAAAAATTCCACAATCATAGACGAATTAACAGACTTTATAAAAGATTGTTATGATAAACACCACTGTATTGTTTTTGCGGCAACAAACCACCCGTTAAATATTCAAATTCCTATTACCGGTGAAAATAGTATATTCCCCTATGTTGTATCAGTTGACCCACCAAATTTAGAAAATAAACAGGCTGTATTAAAATATTATTTAAGTGAAAGATTAGGAAGTTCTGTAACAGATGAAGATTATAAAATGATTGCAGAAATGTTGCAACAAAAAGAAGAAAAAACAGGAAATTTATATAGTAATTCTGTAATTAGCGAAGAAATATGTTTATCTGAGAATGAAGATGTTGAAATTTCAACAAATGATATAATAGAAAACATTAAAAAAACTGAACCTGATATAGATGCAACGGCTGTTGAAAAATATAATAAAGAAATGGATTTAATTATGGCAGATAGGGTAGAGGAATAGTAATATGATAGAGAATATAACATATAATAATTCAACAAACTTGTTAAATAAAT
>CAZLVK010000130.1:0-1140 GCA_964563025.1 uncultured Bacteroidaceae bacterium
CAAAGGGAAGCAAGAAAAAGAAAACGAGAACGAGATTTTGAGATGTAATTTTTACTAAATTTCTACCCATTACATCATTTAAAAATCCGTTTTTACAACCGATTTTTATTGATTTTGTCCGATTATAGAACCAAAATTTACTCATTATGTCCGATTATAGAACCATAAAACACCCATTTTTGTCCGATTATGGAACTTTTACAAGTTTGTTTGCGATTTCATTAGGGGGAATATTATTGCTTTACAAGTGAAAATACAGTATCACTTTGAACATTTACAGTATCATTTTGGATATTTACAGTGTCAAAAGCGATGTGCATGTATATATTTTTTAATATATTCTCGCTATTAGATAATAAGTTTTCTAAAAAATAATTAAAAAAATGTCACACAATATTGAAATGTCAATATATTTGATGATACAATGTTTTTAACTAGCAAATAACCCATAGGGCTTGCAATTATTTAAAATAAAAACAAACTATAAACTAACCTTTTTAAGGTTGGTCAGTTAAAGGTTAATCGCAAATGTGTGGTTAACCTTTTTGCATTATAAAAATAAGGAGGTGAAATAAATGAAAAAATTCAAAGTAAAGCAAAATTCATATTTGGATAGAGATGTTATAGGTTATTGCAACTGTGATTATCTTGGATATCAACAAAAGGGCAATCCAGATTTTATAAATCGATTAAAAAATATGACTAAGGCACATAGTGAAATGGATTTAGTGCAAGATTTTACAGAAGTTGCAGAAAGAGCCGAAAAAGATTTGAAAGTTATTATAGGGAATGAGAGTTTGTATAATCCTGTTATATGTGTTGCCCCACGCTCAAAAGCAGAAAAGACATATTCAAATTGTCAGATTATGTTTAGAAAGGCAATTTCTAGTGTTGTTAATAATCTTGGATTAGTAAATGGTTGTGAGTGTATAAAAAGAATTAAAGACACTAAAACAACACATAATTGGCGACTTGAACACAACACTGGCGATATGCCATACAAAGGGATAACAAAAGATACTTGTGAAATCAATAAAAAAGAAGTTTATGGCAGAGATGTTATTTTGGTTGATGATATCTATACTGAAAATGTAAATATTGCTGAAGATATTATTCAAACTATTTTTGATTTGGGTGCAA
>CAZLVK010000131.1:0-1139 GCA_964563025.1 uncultured Bacteroidaceae bacterium
CGCCTGAAAGTTTTGCTAATCTTTCTTGAAGTTTTTCTTTGTCATATTCGCTGTCTGAAGTTTCAATTTGACGTTTAATTAATTTAACTCTATCTTCAATTTGACGTTTTGTTTCGTCACCAACAACGATTGTAGTATCGTCTTTTGTAACTGTTACACGTTTTGCTTGACCTAGCATTTGAACTGTTACATTTTCAAGTTTAATACCAAGTTCTTCAGTGAATAATTGACCGCCTGTTAAAATTGCAATATCTTCTAACATAGCTTTTCTTCTATCACCAAAACCAGGAGCTTTAACTGCAACTGCTCTTAAAACTTTTCTCATTGTGTTTACAACTAAAGTAGCTAATGCTTCACCTTCGATATCTTCTGCAATGATTAATAATGAACGTCCATCACGAGCAACTTGTTCTAAAACTGGAACTAAGTCTGCAATTAAGTTGATTTTTTTGTTAACACAAAGAACGTATGCATCTTCTAAAACTGCTTCCATTCTTTCTGGGTCAGTTACGAAGTATGGAGAAATGTAACCTTTATCAAATTGCATACCTTCTACAACTTTTAAGTTTGTACCTGTTGATTTAGATTCTTCAACAGTGATAACACCATCGTGACCAACTTTTTCCATTGCTTCAGCAACTAATTTACCAACTTCTTCGTTGTTACCAGCTGAAATAGAAGCAACTTGTGCTAATTTTTCTTGTGAGTCTACAGATTGAGCCATATCTTTAATTGTATCTAATGCGATAGCAACTGCTTTATCCATACCTCTTTTAATACACATTGGGTTAGCGCCAGCTGTTAAGTTTCTAACACCTTCTCTAACAATAGCTTGTGCTAAAACTGAAGCTGTAGTTGTACCATCACCTGCAACATCGTTTGTTTTTGATGATACTTCTTTTAATAATTGAGCTCCAGAATTTTCTAGTGGATCTTCTAATTCAATTTCTTTTGCAATTGTTACACCATCATTGATGATTTGAGGTGCGCCAAATTTCTTTTCTAATATAACGTTACGACCTTTTGGTCCAAGTGTAACTTTAACTGCGTCAGCAACTGCATCGATACCTTTTAAAAGACCTTTGCGTGCTTCTTCATCAAATATAATTTTCTTAGCCATTTTATTTAATCTCCCTAAA
>CAZLVK010000132.1:0-1137 GCA_964563025.1 uncultured Bacteroidaceae bacterium
CCTTTAGGTCCTAAAACACGACCTAATTTACCTAACATACCCATACAATCAGGAGTTGCAATTAAAGTATCGAATTCGAACCAACCGCCAGCAATTTTATCAATTACTTCTTCTGCTCCAGCTTCATCAGCGCCAGCTTCTTTTGCTTCTGTAGCTTTAACACCTTTAGCAATTACACAAACTCTAACAGTTTTACCAAGACCAGCTGGTAATACTGTTGTAGAACGTACTTGTTGGTCAGCGTGTTTTACATCAATACCTAAAGCCATATGACATTCAACTGTTTCGTTGAATTTGCTTGTTTCTTTTGCTACTTCTTGTAACTTAGCTATAGCATCAACAGCATTAGCACATGGTTGGTTAAAACCTTCCATCATTTCTGCTATTTTCTTTTGTTTTTTTGTTAATTTTGACATTTCTTTCTCCTTTTGTGGTAATTGCGGAACTTTCATTCCTTCCACATTAATAGTAACCAATTTAGTTTAAGGACTAACCTTCAACTACTGTAACACCCATTGCTCTGCAAGAACCTTTAATCATTTCAACAGCAGCTTCTAATGTTGTTGCGTTAAGGTCTTCCATTTTTGTTTTTGCAATTTCTTCTAGTTGAGCAACTGTAATTTGACCAACTTTTGTTTTGTTTGGTGTTGCACTACCTTTTGGTAGATTGATTGCTTTTTTAATTAATACAGCAGCTGGTGGTGATTTTGTTACAAATGAGAATGATCTATCTTCATAAACATCAATAACAACTGGAATAATGTAACCAGCTTGAGCTTCAGTTCTAGCATTGAACTGTTTGCAGAAATCCATGATGTTAACACCGTGTTGACCTAAAGCTGGACCAACTGGTGGTGATGGATTAGCTTTACCTGCTTGAATTTGTAGTTTAATTTTTCCTACAACTTTCTTTGCCATGTTCTTTCTCCTTTCGTGGTAGTAGCGGAACTTTCATTCCTTCCACTATTGTTTGTTAGTATATTTTATTTCTTTGGGTTTAACCCTACGAAACTTTTGCTGTCTTGAAATTGTTTTCGCTCGTTGCTGTCACTGATTTCGCTTCGCTGTCATCAGCTTCGCACTCGCTAACCGAACTTTCGTTCGTACACAATTTCGCTAAATTTTTTGTATTTGTTT
>CAZLVK010000133.1:0-1128 GCA_964563025.1 uncultured Bacteroidaceae bacterium
CATTTTCCATCACTCCACCTCCTTATGCCCACGGCATTAAATCTATGCTAATATTGTATCGCAAAATTGTGAAGGTGTGAAACGTCAGAGAGCAATAGACTAATGCTCGCGGCATTATGGTGCGCCATGTTTATCGCTCTTTATGTATGTATAATGTTTATAAATTGGTATTACTATAAAATACACAACGCAATTTTTGTCCAATCACAATAGTACATTCCTCCAATTTTTCCGACATATCATCTTCCTCAATACTTTAAATAGAGTAATTATATATTTTTATCTATTGCTTTACTCCGTCTACTGCCAGTCCCTCTGTTTTAGCATTTCGATAGAACTATTTGCAGATATAAGGAAATTCCCCTCTTTGTTTTGCTGAGGAATTGTTTAATCTTGCACGTTTTTTCATGCTTTTGGAGAATACATTTTCATAATAGAGCAAAAAAGCAATCCTATCGTCACGACAGGATTGCTGGTTTATTTTATTGCTTTTATAGTTCAAGCATTAGCACCTTGCCTTTAGGCAGATTGCTGTGCGGTCGCAAGGCTTATCCCTTACGCACTTTTAATAGATTAGTTTTACTTAATGATAAATCTGTTTGTGAATGGATTTATTCATGATTAATAATTTTTTAATTCGCCTCGATACTCAATGCCATTGCATTCGCAATACATTTCGAATGTGCCGTCATATCCTTCTGGATAAATCTGTTGAATTTTGCCCCAATCTCGTCGAAGATTAATACCGTCAACTTGATCTGCATCCATTAATGATTCAAGATCCGTAAAAAACTCGACTGTAGAATCATACAATCCACATCTACTAAACTGAATACAATCCGAATATTTGAGTATGATGTACTCTTTGACAACGCCATCAAAATTGATATAAAAGCCTGCATTAGCAGGTGATGCATCAAATATTCGTTTAAATTCGTTGTATTTAATCATAATTATTATGCACCTGTGCTGTTATTCATTCGTTTGTCAAAATCTTTTTTATTGCTTTGGCAATACAATCAATTTCAGTTAAAGTATTTTCTTTGCTCAACGATATTCTTATAGTTCCTTTTGCATAATCAGGGCTTGCATGAATAGCACTGAGTACATGTGACACTTGTGTGTTAA
>CAZLVK010000134.1:0-1118 GCA_964563025.1 uncultured Bacteroidaceae bacterium
GGATTTTCCCCGTTTTCTTCATATGTACATACTAGAAGAAAGTCCATATTAGCAGCAATTCCAAAGCATCTGCCACCGAATTCACTTTCGAGCTGACTGCCGAGATAAGTCTGCTTATCGTCAAGGAATTTCACTCGTTTGCCGTTAGGGAGAGTATACTCCATATTGATAAATTCACCCGACAGCACGTTCAGATTCTCAACCTTGGGCAATCCCTCGATGTGAAAAAGCGTGTTTAATTCGTGAATCAACTGTTTCTTGAATTCTTCGAGTTTTTCTTTTCCTCCTATTTCACCATATCTCTTCCAAATGTCTAGTGTATATTCGCCATCAGCATAGCACCATTTACAGTATTGCTCATTGAAATTGTCATCGGTTTCACGGCTTATAGTGCAGTCATCAAGAGGCATTCCACAGCACTGACAGGTCAACTTTCTTGGAGAGCCAAGAAGCGTGTTGATCGATACGTCAAACAATTTTGAGAGCAGCTTGAGTGTATCTATGTTTGGTATTGTTTCGCCTGTCTCCCATCGAGAAATCGCTTGACGAGTCACAAACACCTTTTCTGCAAGTTTCTCTTGTGAGAGCCCTTTTTTCGTTCTTAATTCGTAGATTATATCCTTTGTTTCCATAAAATCACCACCTTCGTTAGTTATGATTATATTTTACCACGAGTGTTTAGTATTAACAAGCAACTCGCTGTTGCTAACCTATCGTTTCGTTGATAATACTTTTATTTCGTAGTGCTATGTAGAAAACAAAAAAAGCCTTGTGAAAACACTTATTAGCACTTCTATAGGGTAACTACTTGCATTACAAATAGGAAATTTGCTCCTTTATGTAAAGAAAAAAAGGTCTGACACTTATCGTATCAAACCTATGCTTTTTTTATGGTGCGCCTGGAGGGAATCGAACCCCCATCAGCAGGATCGGAACCTGATACTTTATCCATTAAGCCACAGACGCATAAGCATATCTATTATACCACATTTTTTATAAAAAATGCTAGATATTTGAAAAAAATAAATTGTTAGTTAAATTATTTGTTAAAATAAAACAAGTGTGATATAACCCGAGTTTGGACTCTTATTCATACATTATGGCATTATTGTTGCATC
>CAZLVK010000135.1:0-1112 GCA_964563025.1 uncultured Bacteroidaceae bacterium
GATGACAAATTATATAATCTTGGAAAAGATATGTTAAACTTAGTATTGTTTCCAGACGTAAATAATGAAAGTTTATATCCTAATTGCAATGAAGGAGAGATATTAGACGAATATAATTTATTTAGTTATGAAGAAGATGAAAATACGAGTATAGCAGAAAGCAAAGAAATATTTAAAAAAGAATGTGAAAAATTAAATAAATTATATAATCAAAAGAATGAAGAAATTTTAAATATAAAACAAAATATAGAAAAAAGTAAAAAGGATTTAGAAAATAAAATAAATATAGACAAAATAACAAATCTAAAAATTGTTAGACAGTTTAAAAAAATGGATATTGTTATAACTATAAATAATGAATTTGTAGTTATAATCGAAGATAAAATTAATGGAACAACTAATCACCAATTAGAAAGATATACAAACACAATGAGAAGTATTTTAGAAAATGAAGATGAAGAAGCATTAAGTTTATTAGAACTAGATACAAATAAGTTTTTAGATTCAAATATTATTCCTGTATATATGAAAACAGGAAATATTACTTTTAATGAAAAATCATTAGCATTTAGACGTATAAATGGAAATGTAATATTAAATGTTTTAGAAAAATACAAGAATGAAAATGATATTATACAGGATTTTTATGAATGTTTAAAAGATAAATGGAGTAAAGAAAATAACTATAAATATAAAGAAATAGAAGAACAGAACTATCTAACCATAGGGGAAAAATTTGAAAAAAGATATGTTATATATAACTGTTTTAGGAAATACATAAAAGATATACATACTTCAAATAAACTACTAACACAGAAGAGATGTTTTAGATTTCCAAATTCAATAGTAGGATTATGGACTCCAAGACTATTTAATTTTAATGGCTGGAAAAATACTATGATAGAAGACGGAGAAAAAATAGTAGAAGAAAGACTAAAACATATTGAAGACAAGAAAATGACAGAGCCAGACATTAGATATGTATTTATAAGAAAAAGGGACGTTTTTAATTTTAAATACTTTGAATTTGCAGGATTATATAGTATAGATACAAAAGAAAGTACAGAAAATAAAAGGATTTGGAAAAAATTAAATACAGGAGAAAAAGTTAC
>CAZLVK010000136.1:0-1109 GCA_964563025.1 uncultured Bacteroidaceae bacterium
GGATCTTGCGTAGTTTTTGTAACCTCGTAGGGGCGGACGCCTCTGTCCGCCCGCGGGCGTGTAATACACGCCCCTACCGCAAAACGCGCCCATTGTAGGGACCGGCGTCCCCGACGGTCCGCAAAACGCGCCCTTGTAGGGAAGCGTCCTCGTTTCCGTTCGCGCCCTTGCCCTCCCCTTTGGGGAGGGTGCCCCCGCAGGGGGCGGGTGAGGTTGGCGATTTATCGCCTTTCGGCGATGGCATTTTTCAAATGCCCCTCTTCCGACCTCGCTTTCGCTCGGCCACCTTCCCCAAAGGGGAAGGCCTTTGCGGCCTGCGGCCGCGTTCCGTTACTGCACGGTGATATCCACGGGGATATTCATATCCACCAGCGCGCGCTCGCCGGTCTCGGGGTCGTAGGCGAACAGGCGCATAACGCCCTCGTACACGCCCGGCGCGAGGATCTTCGCGGTATCGGCGTTGAGGCTCAGCTCGGAGATGGCGTAGCCCCGCTCGATGCCGCCGGACTCGGCCACCAGATACTGCTCCTCGCCCCGCTCGATGATGACCTGCACCACGATGGCGTGGGTGGACTCCTTGGGGTTGCGGTAATTCAGCGTCACCTTGCCCGTGGCAAGGTCAACGACGATCTGGTCGCCGAAGACCAGCTCCATGGAGCCGCCGCCGTTGTTGACGGAGGGCGCGGTGCCGTCGTCGCCGGGGATGGTGTCGGCGTTGTCGTCGGGGTCAACGAGGGAGTAGTCCGGCTCGATGACCGTCGGCTCTCGCTCCCGATCGGCCAGCAGGCGCAGAACCAGCACCGCCACGACGGCCAGCAGCAGGATCAGCACGACCAAAAGGATGATCGTGGTGGAATTGCGCTTATTTTTGTCGTTTTGCGAACTTTTTGACGATTTTTCCACGGCTATCCTCCTTTCGTCAACGTGATGGTGATCGTGCCGATGGTAGTATTATTCTCAGAAATTGTATCGTTCTTGGCAGGGGTGATCGTCATCGAAACCGAGCCGGTTCCCCCGGCCGCAACGTTGGTCGACGTATCGCCAGACGCCGTTGCGTTAAAGCCGGCCGCATTCGTATATGCGCAACTGGCGTTGACGGCGCCGGTGGA
>CAZLVK010000137.1:0-1081 GCA_964563025.1 uncultured Bacteroidaceae bacterium
CTCCTTTCCATAAAGTCTGGCTTGGGTCTTATAGAGTTCGGCATACTTTCCATCTAAGTGCATTAATTCTTCGTGTGTTCCGTTTTCGACGATACTGCCTTGCTCTAAAAGTAATATTCTATCTGCAATTTTGCCGACACCCAAGCGGTGTGAGATTATCATGACGCTACACCACTCGTGGGAGTTATCCATAATTTCCCGAAGAAGTTGATTCTCCGACTTTGAATCCATTGCTGACGCCGCTTCATCAAATATAAGGATCGGTCTCGAAGAAAACCAGTTTCTTGCAACTGCTATTTTTTGCCATTGCCCTCCGGACAATTCAATTCCGTCTTCATCAAATACCCGTCCTACCGGTGTGTCCAGACCGCGTTTTAACTCCCGATCGTCAAAGGAAAGGTTACTCCGTTTTAGGGCATTTTTTATATCAGAATCATTGTGAACTCTGTTCAAATCTTGTGCTGCTACATTTTCACGCAAGCTAAACGCATAATGGCAAAAATCCTGATAAACAACGCCAAACAATCTATAAAGCGATTCTTGTGAATATTCGGAAGCATTTCTGCCATTGATCAATATTTCTCCTTCATCCGGCAAATAGAGTCCGCATATAAGTTTGATCAATGTCGATTTTCCACTTCCGTTACGTCCGATTAATGCAATTCGCTCACCTTGATGCCATGTAAACGACACCTTGTTCAAAACCCTCTCTCCACCGTATGAAAAAGACACATCTACAAACTCAATATCGATTCCTGTAGAACCATTTTTGAATTCCTCTCCGGTTCGCTCGCCTTCGGATGTCGAATCAGTAAATTTCACGAACAAATCGTATTCATCACTCGAATGTAATATCTCCCGCATGGAATCCGAGATTTCCTGAAGCATCGCAAACAGCAAGGCAAAGTTGGTGGTGTATAATGTAAATTCGCCGATCGTGATACTTTGGTTTATTACATCTGCAGAACAAATATATAGGACGGTCAAGAAACACAGAAGTTCTATGATATAGAGTAATACCTTGACGCTATTTCCAATTAAGGAGTATTTTACTCTATCCTTCTTCTCCTCATGAAGGGAT
>CAZLVK010000138.1:0-1075 GCA_964563025.1 uncultured Bacteroidaceae bacterium
CATACGAGCAGACCATCAGCAGCGCCGTGCGCAAGGCGCTTCCCTCCTGCGTGTATGACCAGATCACGAGCGCATAGCCGGTCATGGCGCTGCCAAGGCCCGAGATCATTTGGGTGAACCACAGCAGCAAATAACTGTGCATTTCATTTAAATCGGATAAAAATTTTTTCATTTTGGCTTTACTCCATTCATTAATATTATATCATATCTGATGAACAGCAAAGCCGAAGGCGTCATCTGCTCCACGCTGCCCGCCTTATTCGGCCTTGCATGGAGCGGAAACAATGATGAGCATTGTTTTATCCTCCCGTTTTTAGATTTGACCTTTCGGAGCGTATCCTTTGATCGCTGTTTCAAAATTTTCGTTCCGAAACGTCAACTACATTATACTGCATTTTCCATTTGTGTCAAGGTCTCGGCAGTAAAATCCTGCCCAAGCTCGGTGCGGATCACACCACTTCCACCGACGAGCCTTTGAAGGATCTTCTGGATCTGACCGCGATGTAATTGGACGGAATGGGCACCGTCGTCCCGCCCAGACGGATCGGCGTGTAACTTTGGCCGTCAATGCGGCAACGGATCTGCCCCTCCGTGCGAACGTCCCGATCCAAGATCATTACCCGATAATCCCGTAAAACCTGAAATTCCTCGACCACGTGTGCAACCATTGAAGTTCCCTCCTGTGTTTTTCTTTCTACGCCTATTTTACGACAGAATATTTTGCAGGTCGAGAAAATTCCGCGCGAAAAGCCGCAAGAGTCAATTTTTCGCGACTCTTGCGGCCAAAAAATCTATTGGAGTGCTTTAGCGGCGCGATTTTTGTATTCCTGAACCGCTTGAGGTGGCGATAAAATAGCCATCTCTCCCGCAAACTGGAACAGCCAGCCCCAGAACACGGGGCTGATACGCACCCGCACGGTAGCGATACAGTTATGCCCCACGGACATCATTTGGGTGTCCTCGCCGAAGCGGTCATAAACCGCGCCGATCAGCCCCCGATGGAATTCCAGCACCACCTCCGTCGGCTCGCCGCCGTACATTTTAAATGCCTGTTCGGTGTACTCCCCCACCTGCT
>CAZLVK010000139.1:0-1066 GCA_964563025.1 uncultured Bacteroidaceae bacterium
TATCCCTGTAATGATTGGGGCACTATGTGGAGCACAATTCCAAATCCCTTGGCTACTAAAGAAAAGAATTATTAAAATAGAAGAATAAAAATTAAAGGTGTTGGACACGAAGTCTAACACCTTTTTTATTGGAAAACAAAAAAGGAAGCCCCTCCGCTTCCTCAATATTTTTTATTTTCCAAGGGTAAGGATGGTGTGTCATACCGAGAGCCCCTCTTTGTCATACTGAACGCAAAGCGGAAGTATCTCATTGTCATGGAATGATTAGAAGATAATCTATATAGATATACTCCGTTCCCTCATTTTATTCGGTTGCACACTTTTCGGAATAGTAAGTTACAGATTTTCCGTGCCGTCATAGAGTGTACACTGTGTTATGTACTGAAGAGGCAGACGGCGATTCTCCCTTGCGGTCGAATACGATATGACAAACAAAACACTCTGCACGTTCGAGATCCTTCGCTACCGCTTCAGGATGACAGGTGGGAAAAGTACTACCTCTACCCCTTATGTCACACTGAGAGAACTCACCACCCCTTATGTCATTTTGAGGGAGACCATGTCGACCGAAAAATCTCACCGCCATGGCTGGACTTGTCATAGCGACCGAGTGCAATAGCACGAGCGGTGCGTATCTAAGTGGTCGACCTCTTGTACAATTATTCATTATTCATTCTTCACTCTTCATTAGCACGACCACTGTCGTGCTCTGTCATACTGAGTGGGCTTTAGCCCCGAAGTATCTCACTACTACTGCTGGACTTGTCATACCGACCGAGTTGGCTTTAGACAACGAGCGGAGCGTATCTAAGTGATTATCTTCTTGTACACTTCTTCACTATTCACTATTACCTCTTCACTAGCCAGGCTCTGCCTTGCTCTGCGGAGTGTATCTACTTTAATCCAAGCCAACTGCTTCCGTACCTCTTCACTCTTCACTATTTCCTTTTCACTATTCATTAGCCAGGCTCTGCCTACACCTACTTTCCCCACTTTTTATCTTCGGCAAGTGGTTCGCTACTCAAAGTTAGTTCATCATTGGCTATTTTATATTCTTTCTTTAACG
>CAZLVK010000140.1:0-1063 GCA_964563025.1 uncultured Bacteroidaceae bacterium
GCTCAAAATCATATCTGGTTCACGAAAACCATATTTGCGTATTGAGTATCACCGTGTTTTCGGCTATGGTAAAGGTGCACCCGGCAAGGGACATGATGGCTTCCATCATACCGGCGGCACGCCCTGTGGTTCAGTGGCACGAGCCACAGGGCAAATCCTAACGAATGTGCAATTCTTTGTGAAAGTATTGTAGAGAACTGCATGATCTGATTGCGTTGTAGTGGCGGTTGTTTGGGTACTGTACGGCCTTTTTGTACGCCTTATAGTATTTCCGCATTCCGTTCGTTATCAAGGCATCCTTGCCCTTTAGTGCCTCAAATTCCTGTTGCTCGATCTCTGGCGTTCCTTCCCCGATAAACCTTTTATCGGAGATCACAACCGCCTTAGAGTAATCCAGCCCTGCCTCTCCGTAAGTGATGAACGCCCACTTGTGCGGTATATGGTGACGAAACGGAATTGCAAAGGGCACACCGTCAATCCTTACTGCCAAGCAGACATAAGGCCGTGTTGGTTTGGTTAGTATTTCTGGACAGTTGCCGTATTTGCTATAAAAGTAAGGGGACAGTGTAATGAGTTTCATGTTCTTTCTCTCCTAAAAAAGAACACCCTCCGTCAAAAAACAGAGGGTGTGGTCATCGATTGAGCTTTCTTTTGATTATGCTGTTCGCGCTCTACGAACAAATCATCAATTGAGCTTTCTTTTTCCCGCGGAAGTCTCGCTCTAAGACTTCATCATCGTGGATTTCTCCACACCCTTATTATATGCAATTGTCAAGTCGAAATCAATCGGAAAAAATGCACAAAAGTGAAAGGCGAATATTAGGGGAGATTATTAAAAATAAATTGAAATAAATTGCAATAATTCTAAATGCTTCGAATTCGAGGCAATTAAAAATTCGTACCGCCATATGGCGGTAGTGTCCATCCAGATGGACACTATAACACTCTGAATTATTCATGTGGAGGGGAAACTATGGGAGCGAAAGAAGAACTGAAGAAACTGGTTATCCAGATGAACGAAGAACAGTATGAATGGTTTATTTCTCAAATGCGGCTTTTGCTA
>CAZLVK010000141.1:0-1043 GCA_964563025.1 uncultured Bacteroidaceae bacterium
ATATTGCAAAGCTGAATCTGGCTAAGCTGGATAAAAAGTGCATAGAGGACTTTCTCCTGTGGCTGACCAATTCCAGAGGTTCCTCTCCATCTACCTATAACCAGCGTCTTTGTGCTATCCATGCTTTTTTTGATTATGTTATGACCGAAGAACCAGCGTATATGGAGCAGTGCATTTTGATTCTCCAAATTCCGAGCATGGTATCTCCCACCCCACCGGCACAGTACTTAACACCAGAAAATCTGAAGCGTCTATTGTCTATGCCAGATACCTCTACGCATAAAGGGCGGAGAGACCTTGTTCTTCTAACAGTTTTGTATGATACCGCAGCCCGTGTGAGTGAGCTTGTGGATATTTGTATGCGTGATGTGCGATTGGATTTCCCAGCGGTGATCACTCTGCATGGAAAGGGTGGGAAAATCCGTACCGTGCCCCTCATGAAACAGACTGCCGATTTGTTACGCAGTTACCTTGCTGAAAACCGTATTGATGTGCGGCATAACCCGGACATGCCTTTGTTTTGGAATGGAAGCAGGCACAAATTGACCCGATCCGGAATTACGTACATTGTCCAAAAATATGCGGATATGGCGCGGGAAACCAATACGGGAATGCCCACCAACATCTCTCCACATGTTTTTCGCCACACAAAGGCCATGCACATGGTACAGGCAAATGTTAATCCAGTTTTTATTAAAGACTATCTGGGACACGCCGACATTTCTACCACCGAGGTCTACGCCAGAGCAGACAATGAAGCCAAGCGAGCTGCTTTGGAAAAAGCGACTGCCCACCTTGATCTTCCAAAAGCATCCCATTGGGAACAAGATGCTGAGTTGATTGAGTGGCTGTCCTCACTTGGATAAAAAATCTCAAGATATTATGCACAGTGAAACAGGGAGCTTGGCCCTGTTTCGCTGCTTTTCAAGGAAGTGCTGTACATAATTACTTTCTGTTCATAATGTGCCTTATGTACTCCAATGCATAAATGACATTTTCCCAAACAGCGATTGCTGGAAATAGACCATTTGTCGCCTCCCTCA
>CAZLVK010000142.1:0-1031 GCA_964563025.1 uncultured Bacteroidaceae bacterium
TTCACCTGGGGCGGTGACTGGAATTCCTGCAAGGATTACCAGCATTTTCAAAAAATAGATTAATCACCCAGCTTAAAGATCTTCATAACCTCATCCAGTCTGTTGGAAATATCACGCAGCCGTCCCGCACGCTCTGCGATATCGGTAATGATGCTTCCCACCTCGGAAACGGAAGCCGAGGTTTCTTCGGAGCTTGCCGCATTTTCTTCTGCGATCGCAGACAGATTCTGCACGATATCTACAACACTGTTTCTCGCCTCATTGATCTCCTCTGTTTTATCCGAAATCCCTTCAATCGACTGAATGGCACTTTCTACCTCTTCGAGAACCTGTGTCACCTCAGCATTCGTGTTCTCCACGTTCTCACTCTGCTGATCCATCACTGCCTTGACTTCATTCATCGTGACAACGGATTTATCCGAATCCTCTAAAAGAGACACAATGATCGCCTCGATCTGTCTTGCGGACTCATTCGACTGCTCGGCAAGCTTCTGGATCTGTGATGCGACTACTGCAAAGCCTCTGCCCTGCTCTCCGGCTCTTGCTGCCTCAATGGAAGCATTTAAGGACAGGAGGTTCGTTTCCTCGGCAATATCCGTGATCAGAGCCGTTGCTTCCTTGATCTTCTGTGCCGATTCGTTCGTTGTATGTGTCTGCTCATAGATCACATCGATGGATGATTTTGTCTTCTCGTTCGTCTGACGCAGCTCCTTAAGTGCCACGATCGCACTCTCGCCACGCTGCTTGATCGACTTGGTATTCTCTGTCAGTTGCGCGATATCCTCTGTATTTTCCTCGATCATATTACCCATACGGATAATATTCTCTGTTGCATTCTGGGTTTCCTCTGCCTGGCTTCCTGCGCCCTCTGCGATCTCCTCAACCGCCTTATCCACCTGTGCCATATGCTCGGAGGCTGCGCTCGTCTTTTCATGCAGATATTCGGAGGCTTCATTCAGATGCATGCTTTCCTCTTTCAGCGCAGAAACAATCTCTAAAAGCTCCTTATGTAAAATGCCTACGGACTTGGC
>CAZLVK010000143.1:0-1029 GCA_964563025.1 uncultured Bacteroidaceae bacterium
AGCTGACATGATTATGATTTTATTACCTGATGAAAAACAAGCTGATATTTACAAACATCAAATTGCACCAAACTTAACAGCTGGTAAAACATTAGCATTTGCTCACGGTTTCAACATTCACTTTAATCAAATTGTTCCACCAGCAGATGTTGACGTTGTAATGATTGCGCCAAAAGGTCCAGGACATACAGTAAGAAGCGAATATGTTGCTGGTAAAGGTGTTCCTTGTTTAGCAGCAGTTCATCAAAACGCAACAGGCAAAGCAATGGAAACAGCTTTAGCATATGCAGCAGGTATTGGTGGTGCAAGAGCTGGCGTTCTTGAAACGACTTTTAGACAAGAAACAGAAACTGACTTATTTGGTGAACAAGCAGTTCTTTGTGGTGGTGTTACAGCTTTAATGCAAGCAGGTTTTGAAACTCTTGTTGAAGCAGGTTATGACCCACAAAACGCTTACTTTGAATGTATCCACGAAATGAAATTAATCGTTGACTTAATTTACCAAGGCGGTTTTGCAAAAATGAGATATTCAATCTCTGATACAGCAGAATTTGGTGATTACGAAATCGGTAAACGTATTATCACAGAAGAAACAAAGAAAGAAATGAAAAAAGTTCTTTCAGAAATCCAAGACGGTACATTTGCAGGTAAATGGATTACAGAAAATAAAGCAGCAGGCAGAGCTCATTTCTTAGCAACAAGAAAAGTTAAAGCAGAACACCAATTAGAACAAGTTGGTAAAGAACTAAGAAAAATGTATTCTTGGAACGAAGAAAAATAGTTCAAAAAGTTATAATAAAAAGAGAGCCAAGCGGCTCTCTTTTTTATTGCTTGATTTTGATTAAATACTTGTAATTGCACCTTTATCAGAAGATGAAACAACAGTTGAATAACGTTTTAAATAGCCTTTTTTTACTTTTGTAGGAAGCGGAACAAATGTTTTTCTTCTTTCATCAAGTTCAGCTTGTGAAACATTCAAAGTTAATTCTCTGTTTGGAATATCAATATGGATTTCATCTCCATCGTTAA
>CAZLVK010000144.1:0-1007 GCA_964563025.1 uncultured Bacteroidaceae bacterium
CCAATCAATAAGCCACGTAACCCCGGCAGATATAAATGGAGCAATAAATACTCCTACACCGGGAATAAATGATACTAATGCACCAATTCCATAACCAATCCCAAATGTTCCAAGTGTATAAATAGTATCAATTCCAAAACCAATCCATTGTCGTTTTTTAGTTAAATTACCATTTGTAAAATTGGAAAATGCTGATAATCCTATATTAATACTTAAAAGTCCATAACCAATTACTTTACATACAGTATTTAATTTTCCAGGTACAAAATCTAAGCCGTATAATTTGTTTAAATCTTTTACCCCTGGATAACGAATATATTGATATATTGTACGTAAAGCAGGAGCAATTGAAGCACCAAAATCTGAACCTGATATTAAAGATGAAATCCAAATCGGTATTTGGAGCCTACTATTTTCCCAATTAACTTTACTTGAACCAATAGAACTTGATGAAATATTACCTAGTGAGTAAATTTTACCATTTGAAATATTAGAGAAAGAGGAACTAATTACTGGACCACCAAAATAAACGTGCTTTGGTCTGTAATTCACTAGATTAAAGCTGCCATACGTATATAAATTTAACCCATTAATACTATCAGGCTCTAAATACTCAATATTATCAGGACTAATCCATCTACATAATTCAGGTGAATAATATCTAGAGTTGCAATAGAATAATCCAGTCTCGACTGGTCTATTACGAGTATCCTCATATATTTTAATGTGTCACTACTAATTTAATCTGGGTATCCCAGTTAAAACAATAGCTGTGTAATACTATGTTACAAAGTGTTACACAGCTTATCTTGTTTACAAAAAGTATTAAAACTTTTTATAAATAACTACATTCTTGCAAGTTTGTATTAATTTATATTTTTTACCATGATTCTCCTGGAAGATAGAAATTAATCTTTTTTAATATATTTTCTGGAATTTGCACAAGATTACTATATTTAATGAAAAAGCAATACATATTTTTATTATTAATATTTTCATTTAAATAA
>CAZLVK010000145.1:0-1006 GCA_964563025.1 uncultured Bacteroidaceae bacterium
TAAATTTTGTCTGAAACCCTTGTTTCGCCCCTACTTAATTGTAGGGGCTGACTTGGGCGTAAGGGCAGTTACCATCATAAGGCTGTAACGGGCCGATCTGTGGGGCTGCACCTGCGCCCGTTTTTTATGCGGGCATATCATTCACAATCTTACACCGTTTTCAAAATGATAATGCCTTGCTTAGATGATGTCGGAAATCACACGCCGCAACAAATTTTCGACAAATTACATAACGATACCGTAGCCGCGATAATCGAATGCCTGAAGATACACCACGACGCGGATCTGGTCGAGGGCGATTTGATAATCAGGCTCGTAACCCACGACATGATCGATTTCAACCTCGACGGATCGGTCGAATCGGTAAACTATGCCGTCGACGTAATTGTCGACGAAGTAGAATACATCGACGAAACGTCGTTTCGACTGTATTACTCCGAATCGAAATACGACCGTGGTGATCAATGTCGATACGGAGTTTCGGGGGCTGCTGAGGAGATAGATCGCATTCCTAACAGTTCGCATTCGATCGTGCTGCGTTCGAATTCGGGCATGACGGGCACGTTCGTAAATCCGACAGACCTTTTAAGGCTGTTAGGATTGATAAAATACACGGTCGAGGTTGTTCTCGATACGACGGAAGATTGTCGGTAGAGATTCCGACCGTTTTCCGTTCTAACGAACAAAAAAGTGTCGGCATTCGGGCCGCAACCTGCGGAGACCGCTCGCGAACGTAAAGTGAGTTGCGGGCCTCCGCGGGGCAGAGGCTGCGGCCCGCGCGACTCTAAAGAGTCGCAGGCGTAACGCCTGTTTTATGAAAAATAACCCGTCACTCCACCGAACCGTCAAGCGAGGAATGGTATCGTAAACGAAAGATTCTCAGTAGAGATTCCGATCGTTTTCGGTCTAACGAATAAAAAAAGTGTCGGTATTCGGGCCGCGGCTTGCGGAGACCGTTCGCGAACGTAAAGTGAGTTGCGGGCCTCCGCGCGCCGAGGCTGCGGCC
>CAZLVK010000146.1:0-1002 GCA_964563025.1 uncultured Bacteroidaceae bacterium
AATCATAAATTCTTCATCTTTTTTTAGTTATCAACAATTTTTACCGGAACTCAAACTAAAATCATTATGGAATAATGGAAACGTTTTAGATATTACCAAAAACTATGGAATGATTATAATTGATGAATGTCATCATACGGCAGCATATACTTTTGAACAAGCAATTAACACAGGAAATGCTAAATATGTTTATGGAATATCTGCAACACCAGAAAGGGAAAATGGACATACTCCAATTATAAAAATGCAGTGTGGTGATATTAGGTATAAAGTTGATAGTTTAAAATTTAATAAGGAATTAAATATTCCTATGAAAGTAATTGCGAAGAAAAGTCATTTAAATTTTACAAATCAAAATATTGATAATTATGAATTAAATGAAATTAATGATTTGATAGCAAAAGATATTATACGAAGTGAAAATATTATTAAAGATATTAAAAAGGAATATGATAATGGAAAAAATATATTAGTTTTAACAGAAAGATTAGAATTAATGAATTATATTTATGACAAATTATCAAAATATACAAATAATGTTTTTAAATATTATGGTGGAATTGGCAAAAAAGTTCTTAAAAGCTATATGGAATTAAGTAATCAAATAAATGAAAATAAAGATAATAAAATTATAGTAGCGACTGGTTCATATATTGGTGAAGGTTTTGATGATTCAAAACTTGATGTATTATTTTTAACAATGCCTATTTCTGGTCAAACTAGAGTAACACAATATGCTGGAAGATTACATAGGCAAGATAGTAATAAAAAAGAAATATTGATTTATGATTATATAGATGATAATTTTTCAAAAACTCGTAATATGTTTCTGAAAAGAAAAAAAACATACGAGAAATTGGGTTATGAAATAGTTGAAGAAAATGAGTGTTTTAATTTTAATATGTAATAACTAAAAATTATATTAATATGGATTTATTATTATTTTCCTAGATACCAAAACTAGATACTAAATGAAAAAAATAAACATATTTTTATAAACTT